>NZ_AUCY01000036.1 GCF_000430005.1 Desulfovibrio cuneatus DSM 11391 | reverse complement strand
CTTGGGGCAGAGCCCCAAGTGTGTGGGGGTGTCGGGGGGCCGCACAAGGGCCCCTCCGACCCAAGCGGAGCGGCAAACAAAACAAAAAACCACAAGCGGTTGCGGCGTCACGCCGCACAATCGATACGACTGCTGGCAGGAATTGTTATTTTCCCTTTACCACGATTTCTCCTCTATTATTCCTCAGGGGGAGGAACATACAATTCTGGCTCTGTTTCCGGGATAATCTTGAACGTTTTAAGAATTTGCTCGTAGAGCTTTATATGTTTTGGTTTGCCCGTGTAAGAATAGTTCGCGTAATATATCATACTCATGATCTCTTCAGGATGTCGTGCCATTGCCCGAACGGAATCAGGACACACGTAATAAAACGAGAACATCCCCGTAACAGGGACTTTCTGGCAAGGTGCCACTTCTTGCAAAAAAACCACATCATCGGCAAAATCGTTGGGGACGCTGTCGTCAAGCATAGAGCGCCCTTCACCCCAAAAATTGATTTGTTCATTCTTTAAGAATAAAGATATGCCGTGGTTGGGATTAGGAGGATACCAATCATCACGGTCAATACGTTTAATGTTGGCTGTATCATATTCAAATGAGTAGCAAAATTGAAAATTTTCATATACCTCCGTATTCTTTTTTGCTTGGGCTGCACTTGCCATTCCCACTAGGCACATCATGGAAAGCAGAGCAGACAATAGCTTCATTTTAGTTTCCTTTTTACAATAGTCTTATATTGTTTACGAAGTTTCTCGTCGTATTTCGGATCTTTAGAATTATAGGCGTTGGGGCCATTGTAGCGTAAACCATGAATGAACTCTTCCATGCTTTTGCTGCCACTCACCCAGTCTGCATAGTTCTTTACCCAATACTCTACGCTTTTTCCGAGAGAAGAGAATGACAGATTATTCTTACCGGCGTTGGTCAGACCAAAAAGATTGTTTAGCCCAAAATTATGGTCATTAAGCCAACTACTTTCGTGAGAAGCAAGTGCCATCAAGTAATCAGGGTCAATATTCAAATGATCAGCAGCCTCTTTGAGCATGTCGGCCAGCAAATAAAAGCGAGCAACTTTATCGTCGACAGGCATTTTATCAACAATCTGCCCCTTTGTTGCACGCTGTAACGCTTCACCAATATTATAGGAATAGGGAGTACTTGTGAAGTTTTTACGCGCATATTTTCTCATTTCCCTCGGCAAGTTATCCGCCCCATCCTTAAAGGTAAACTTGCCCACATCATCCCGGGGATGCAAGCTCTCGTTCCACTGCCGTGTTGCCAACCCCTGCGGGTCAACACAACTGACAGGGTCATCCACGCAGTAGTCGTACAAATCCGCATCGCCGCGCAGGTCGCGGGCAGGGTCTTGGGCGGTGAAGCGTCCCGTTTGCGGGTCGTAGTCGCGGTATCCGAAGCGAACGAAGCCTGTATGTTCATCCACTAGCCCGCCCGCAAAGCCAAGGGGGAACGACAATTCCGGGAAGGAATCGCGTAGCACATTGCCAAAGCTGTCGTACTCGATTTCCTTCACCATGCGTCCGTCTTCTGTGCTCAGGGTGCGGATGCTGCCCACCTGGTCGGCCCCGATGTGCAGAAAAAGGCTGTCCGTAGCCCCTTGTGCTTGGAACATGGGGGAATACTGATCCAGATTGCCGCGTTGAAAGCGCTCCTTAATGAAGGCCGCCCCGGTGCCGCTGATGTATACTCCCATGGGGACACGTTGCCCCTTGTACTGGAATGTGTAGCGAGTGTCCTGCATCACATCGTAATACTCTTGTAGTTGTAGCGGAGTTTGCCAGCGGTATTCCCCCACCAACCGCCCCGACACGTGAATGCGCTCCGGCAGCAGGCTTTGCCCATATTCATAGCGCACTTCAAACCCGGAAGGCAGGGTGACGCTGTCCAGCCGAGTGTCGTCGCCGTAGCTGAAATAGGTATTTTTGCCGTTTTCCTGCCTTCCGCGCAGAGTGTCGGAGGCGGTGTAGTAAAAGTGGGTGGCGTTTACTTCCACCAGTTGCCCCTCGTCATTGTAGGTGAATCTGCGCTGCCCGCCCCGGTGGCGCATGGCAGAGGGCACGCGGTCTGCAATGCGCTGGCCTTGGGTGTTGTATGTGTATTCTTCCGTTACCGCGCCGTTGCAACGTACCGTGGCAAGGTGCCCTGCCACGTCATAGGTATACTCCCAGCGGGTGCTTTCGTTGGGGGTATGTTCTTCCTTGGCTTCTATCTTGCCAAGGTGGTTTGTCGTGCAACGCATGCGGAAGACACTGGCACCAGAACCTGCCTGCGGTGAACCAAGTAACGACTGGCGCGGGGCAGTGCCTTGCCAGCCTGCCGCTTGCGGGGGCATGGGGCCGGATGCCCCGGAAAGAAGGGTGCCGGAACTGCTGGAATTTCCGCTGTTGCGAAACACGATTTCTCGTAAAAAATCCTCGGTGCTCATGGGGCGCATATACTGCCTCCTGCCATAAATGGAATACAATTGTGCCGTATGATTCACAACGAATACACGGCAGTTGTTTTCCCCATAGCAGAAGGAGGTAATTGTGGTAAGGCTTGGTTGTATGCTTATGACACGCGGGAGAAGGGCGGGTGGAATAGCTGAGAGAGGGTGCGTGGAATAGCTGAGAGGAGGCGTGTACCGTACAAAACTACTCGCTATCTTTCCTAATGATGGTGGCGTGAATCTTCACTAAAGCCGACGGCAGTCGCAAGCGTAGCGAGCCGTGGAGCGAGGGCAGAGGGCGCGGGCAGCTTTGCTGCCTGTGCATCTCCACGAAGCCCGAGAGGAGAAGGTCGCGTCTTCGCCGCACCGTACAGATAATTCTTCGAGTTACCCCTAGCCCACGTGCGCTTTGCTGCGCCCGCCTACTCACTCGGAGTGCAATCGTTTCGCCTCCACTCTCCGACTTCGCAGAAATTACCTTCTGTGGCACAGTCTTTTTCCCAGCAAGTAACCGATAAGCGCCCCCTCTCTCATGTTCTGCACGGTGCACTCTCCGCGCGAATATATTTGTGCAGCGTACGAGTCTTCGAGTGAGCGAAACAAATCTACCTGAGCGCGGGCCACAAGCTTAGCGGGGACACGGGGTGCAACCCCGTGGGTGTGGGGTTGTTAGGGGGCCGCACAAGGGCCCCCTGACCCTAGCGGAGCGGGAAACAAAAAAAGAACAGAGGAATGGTGTGGCGCTTGCGCCGCAAGAAAATACTATCACCCAAAAAATACTGGATCCCTGCCTTTGCAGGGATGACGGTGCTTAGGCTGGCGCGGCGGCACGCCGCACAAAACTACGCGCTATCACATTGAAAATACTGGATCCCCGCCTGCGCGTGGATGACGGTGCTTGCGCCGAATGCCTTGCCAAACGAAAAAACTTCGTGTTTCCACCTAAGCGGAGCGGCAAACAAAACAAAAAACCACAAGCGTACGCGGCGACACGCCGCACGAAACTCCATGTTTCCACCCAAGCGGAGCGGCAAACAAAAAAAGAACAGAGGAATGGTGTGGCGCTTGCGCCGCAATCCCCCGCGCATCCCCACCTCTTACAAAACCAAGGGGGTGGCACGCCCCTCGCGCCACCCCCTCTTCTTCCAACTAAAGCCCCCTTTTTACACCGCCCCTTCCGTCACCTCTTCTTCTTCCTTCACCCTTTCCGGCATGAGCACCGCCTGCGCACCCCAGCACAGTGCCGAAGCCCCAACCCCCACCACAAACGGTGGTATCTTCGCCCCAAGGCTACCTAAAACCGGCACCACCAGCGCCGTTTGTGGATACGCCAACAAGTACCACGCCATGCAGCAAATACTCCCCCCAATGGCGCTGCACCAGGCCCCACGGGAAGACTGCTTCCCCCACACCACCAGCATAAGGTACGGCACAAACGAACTGGCGGCTATCAGCGTCCAGCTTGTCACGTGCACCATGGATATAAGTGCCCCCTTCAGCCCAGCGCTGCCCCCGGCAATAACCACGCAGGCAATAATGCCCATAAGCCATGTACCGCGCCCGGTTTGCTTGCCGGGAATATCTTCCACCATGGCCGCCACAGCAATGTGGTACAGGGCTGTGGCGGTGGAAAGGGAAGCAGAAACAATGGCCAGAATAAAGAGCTGGCGGCCCACTTCCGGCAACAGCATGGCCACAAGGTGGGGCACCAGCTTGTCTGCCGATTCAATGGTGGGAATGAACACACGGGAAAGGGCAGAAGAAAAGAACACGCCGCCCAGCAAAATGCTGGCCACCAGCATGGCCAGGGGGGCAGAACGCATGGCAGCGTTTTTGTCTGCCAGGGCAAAGTGGCGCTGTATCATTTGTGGCTGCGACCACACAGAAATGGACGTTACCAGCACCAGGGAGATAATAAACATGCCCTGGTCGCCAGAAGAAAGGGAAAGAAACCCTTGGTTGGCGAAGGAATCTGGCGGCAGTGCAGCAAGGGCCCGCATTCCCTCAACCGGGCCACCCACCTTGGCAAGCACGGCAGCGGTGAGCATAACAATGCCTACCAGCATTACCGCGCCTTGCATGGCTTCCGTGTACAGCACGCCGCGCATCCCCCCAATGTACACCGTAAGGCCAACCAGCACGGCCACAATCCACACCAGGGTGTTCAGTTCCACGGGAATAATGTCTACCATCATAATGGCAGCGCCTTTGATAACGGCGGAAGCGTACACCGCCAGGAGCAAGGCAAAAATGGCCCCAAAGAAGCGGCGCAGGCCCGGTGCATTGTGCCCATAGGCCAGCAGTTGGGCGGGGGTGCGCACCCCAAGTTTTTGCTGCCACTGGCGGGTGGGCCAGGCCAGCTTGGCATACACAGCCCAGGTACCCAGCCAGGCCACGCCTGCTGCCACTGCCAGTACCTGCATGCCGTATTTATGGGAAAGGCCGCCAAAGCCCACCAGGGCTACGGAAGAAATGTAGGTGGCCACATAAGCAAGGGCCTGCACGGAAAATTTCACCGGGCCGGAAAGTACGGCGTCGTGCCCACGGCCTTTGCGGGTAAGGTAGATCATGAAAGCAATATAACCGCCCCATAAGGCTAGCATAGAAAGTGAAGGCATTGTTCCCCCTCGAATTGTTATCAATTATAAGGAAACGCTGATTTATTCCGTTTGGCAGCGTTTCTCACTTTTTTTGAGGAGGGGCAGGACGGTAAGAGTCCAGCACCCACCTCAAAAAAAGCTCGTGCCTTGCCAAACGAAAAACTGAGCGTTTCTAATGCTGTCATATAATTATTACTATTTGATAATTACTTCTTACTGGTCTGGCCGGTGGCACCCTGCACAAACCCCTGCACAAGGCGAAGGCCTGAATAGACAATGGCCCCAACTACTGAAGCCAGGGTGATAAATACAAACAGGTCAATTTTCCCCCAAAAACTTTCCACTGGTTCCATACGCGTTCCTTTAGGTTGGCCGTGGCAGCATGCCCGGCATGGGTTAACAAAAAAGCCGCCGACCCTTAGGTCGGCGGCTTGGTATTTTCAGCCGGTTTCTTTCGGCTTCTTTTTACAGCGCAGCGCTCCCCAGGGTCTTGCGGTAAGACGGGGTAAAAAAGAAGCTCATAAAGAAAAATATGGTGTGCATAAAAATCTCCTGAAATAATTCTTGCCTGATATTATTTGCAGTGTCAAGCGTGTGCTTGCGCCGTGGTGGCTTCAAGCGCCTTCACCCCCGCTGCATAGCCAAGGTTAAGGGCAGTGGTGTTTGTTTCCAGCAAATGCTGGTAGTGGGCGCTCAGCACCTGTGGCAGGGTGCGGGCCACCAGGGCAAGGGGCACCACGCCTGTGGCGGCAATGTAGGCCCCCAGGGCCACCATGTTTGCCAGGCGGCCGTTGCCTGCCTGTTCTGCCAGGGCATTGGCCTGCACCCCCACAATGCGTGTGCCTGCTGGGGGAGGCGGGGGCGTTTCCACCAGATTGGTGTTCACCACACAAACGCCCCCTGGCTGAATGAGGGGCACAAATTTTTCGTAGGAGGGCCTGTTCATAATAATAAGGCTGTGGGGCCGGCGAATGAGGGGGGAGCCTATTTCCGCATTGGAAAGGACCACAGTGCAGTTGGCTGTGCCGCCGCGCATTTCAGCGCCGTATACAGGAATGAATGTGGCGTGCAGGCCCGCTTCCATGGCCGCACAGGCCAGCAGGTTACCCATAAGCAAAATTCCTTGCCCACCAAACCCGGCAATGATCAGGTCAAGGTACATGGGGGGTGCTTTGGGGGCTACAGGGCGGCTCATGTGTGTTCCTTTAAAGCGAATGCCTGAGAGCATTGTAACTGTGAAAAGTTGTGTTCATTTTCCCGTAACGCATATGGGCATTCTTCTATAACCCATGGAGATGCCAAAATAAAACAATACGCTTCGCGAGTGTCCGCTGCGCAGCCACAGAGCATTGCAACGTTGCAATGCTCTAGGGTGCTGGTGTGGTGGTCGCCTCTGCCAGAATGTCTTTGTATACACCCAGGGGGAATGCGGGAATCATTTCTTCGGCAATGCGGGTGTTAGCAGCAACGGGGTCCATGCGCCAGTTGGTGGGGCAGCCGGAAAGCATTTCCACAAACCCAAGCCCCTTGCTTTGCAGCTGGGCTTCAAAGGCTTTGAACAAGGCGCGCTTCGCGGCGCGAATGTGCTTTACATCATGCAGGGAAACACGCGCGGCATAGGCCGTGCCATCAAGCCCGCCAATTATTTCTGCCATGCGAAGGGGGCCACCATCTTCCACAAGGGTGCGGCCCCCCGGGGTGGTGGTGGTTTTTTGGCCCACCAGGGTGGTGGGGGCCATTTGCCCGCCTGTCATGCCATATACTGTGTTGTTCACAAAGACCACGGTAAGGTTTTCCCCCCGGTTGGCGGCATGCATAATTTCTGCAAGGCCAATGGCCGCAAGGTCGCCGTCGCCCTGGTAGGTAAACACGAATGAATCGGGGCGGGCCCGCTTCATGCCCGTGGCAGCGGCAGGGCCGCGCCCGTGGGGGGCTTCAAGAATGTCTATGTCCAGGTAACGGTAAATAAAGGCAGAGCAGCCAATGGAAGAAATGGCCACTGTTTTTTCCCGCAGGTTGTAGTGGTCAATGGCTTCTGCCACCATGCGCTGGGCAATGCCGTGGTGGCAACCGGGGCAGTAGTGGGTGGGGGCAAGCAGGTGGGTGTGGGGCGGCGGGTTTACCGCGCGCTCACCTTGCTGGGGGCAAGGGCCTTGTTCGCCCGCCTGGTGGGTGGGGCCGGGAACAGTATTCATGGGTTTCTCCGGCGCATACGCCCGGAGCGGGCATAGGCGTTGGCCAAGGGCTCTAAAAAATCATCCGTGCAGGGCAGTTCCCCCGGCATGTAACCAAAGAAGTCAGAATCGCCAAGGCCGCGCACGGCAAGGCGCACATCTTCCACCATCTGGCCTGTGTTATTTTCAATGGTAATAAAGTGCTTTCCCTGGGCTGCCAGGGCTGCCAGTATTTTTTCCGGGAAGGGGTACAGGGTTATGGGGCGCACAAGGCCAATGCGCAGGCCCTGCTCGCGCAAGGCACGCACCGCACTTTTCACAATACGCCCGGCGGAACCAAAAGCCACTGCCACAAGCTTTGCATCGTCCACGGCAAAAACTTCTGCCCTGGCTTCTTTTTGCATACTGGCATATTTGGCCATTAGCTTGCGGTTGTGGGCAGGCAGGGTGCCCGGTTCCAGGAAAACAGATTTAATGAGGCGCTTTTCCCTTCCGGCGCAGCCATTAAGCTGCCATTCTTCCACTGTGCCATTGTTTATGCCCTTGGGCTGCCACAGGCGCACAGGCTCTTTCATGGTGCCAATAATACCGTCGCCATGAAAAATAACCGGGTTGCGGTAGGTGTAGGCTAGGTCCAGGCCCAGCAGGGTAAGGTCGTAGGCTTCCTGGCAGGAAGAAGGGGCCAGGGTAAGGGTGCGGTAGTCGCCATGGCCGCCACCGCGGGTAGACTGAAAGTAGTCGCCCTGCCCGGTAAAAATATCCCCAAGGCCGGGGCCACCACGGTTCATGTTGATGATAAAGCCGGGAAGTTCGCTGCCCGCCATGTAGGAGATGGTTTCCTGCATAAGGGAAATGCCGGGGCTGGCGGAAGAAACGCAGGCCCGAATGCCGGAAGCCACAGCACCCAGCAGCATGTTGCTGGCTGCCAGTTCGCTTTCAGCCTGCACAAAGGTGCCGCCCACCTTGGGTAGCTCCACTGCCAGTGTTTCCGGTATTTCGTTTTGGGGGGTAATGGGGTAGCCAAAATAACAGCGCACACCGCCTGCAATAAGGGCAAAGGCAATGGCTTCGTTCCCTTTCATAAAGCGCTTGGGTGCCTTGGCAAACCCGCTGCGCGGCAGGGTGGCACGCTGGTTGCCCAGGGTGCCCTGGCACAGGGCTGTGGCAAGGGGGGGGGTGCTTTTTTTGTTGGTATGTATAGGGCTCATGCGCCCCTCTCCTGTTTTTCTGGCGCAAATACACGAATGGCCATATCCGGGCAAATAAGCGCGCAGGAACCGCAGCCTGTGCACAGGCTCATGTCGCTTACCTGTGCAATGGCATAGCCCTGGCTGTTTACCACAGTAGAGCGCCGTAAAATTTTAACGGGGCACACGGTGGTGCACAGCAAGCAGCCTTTGCAGCGTTCTGCCAGAATGATTGCACGGGGCATAAAACCTCTCTTTCGCCGCAGTGCGGCCCTATGGCTACCAGCGTATGTGCCGTTGCAGTGCTCTGGTGCAATGCTGTGGTACAATGTGTTGGTGCATGCGCGGGCATAGAGCCGCTGTGTGGGCGCATGCGCAGGTATTTGCAAAGGGTGAGCGCTGCAACCGGCGTACCTTTATTGAGAAGCAAAACACTCAAAGGCAATTTGGGCTGGAGCAACTATACCTGGTATTGGGGAAAACACGTACTACGTGTTTCCGTATGTTTTTTATGCACGGTTAAAAGACCAGCCCCCATGAAAAGCGAGAATGTACTTCTCTTGTAAAACATATGGGTTTTGTGCTTCTTTGTAATAAACAAACGTGTGCTTGTTTGGGTAGGGAGCTGATGCATGAAATAGTATCAACAGCTTCCTAATGTACACTAAGTATACTACACGTGATTATGACTGTTGAAAAGAAGCTTTTATCCTGTTGGGCTAATTTCTTGGTGCATTTCTCATGGTCGTTGTGTAACCACGGCGTAAATGGCATTGATGGTGCTGTTTTGGGGGGGCCTTGACCCAGGCGTAGTTGCGTTCTATTTTACAGCAACTACCAGTATTAAATCGACCCATAATCAATCACAACAAATTATTCCCCCTTTCAGGGTGCCTTGGGGCAGTGCCTTTTCCGGCACGGTGGGTTGACGTTGCAACGCAAGGAGCAGGGAACAGGCTATGGTGGAGCAAAAACGGCTGCTGATTGTAGATGACGAGCAGGGCATACGCCTTTCTTTGCGTGGTATCCTGGAAGACGAAGGGCACACAGTGTTTGAGGCAGCCAGTGCTGAAGAAGGCTTGGCTTTTCTGGAAAATGACAGCGTTGACCTGATGTTTCTGGATATTTGGTTGCCCGGCATGGACGGCCTTGCCATGCTTGATGTGGTGCGCACCCGCTTTGCTGCCTTGCCTGTGCTGATGATTTCCGGCCACGGCACCATTGAAACGGCGGTAACAGCCATTAAAAAGGGGGCCTACGACTTTATTGAAAAGCCCCTTTCCCTGGAAAAAGTGTTGCTGGCAGTGGAGCGTGCCCTGGAATTTCATGCCTTGAAGCAGGAAAACACCGAATTGCGCGAGCGGCTGGCAGCAGAAGACCCCGGCGGCCCCATGGGTGCTTCCCCGGTAATGGTTTCGTTGCGCGGGCAAATAGCCAGGGTGGCCCCGCTGGATACCTCGGTGCTGATAACCGGGGAAAATGGCACCGGCAAAGAACTGGTGGCCCGCGCCCTGCACCAGGGCAGCAAACGCCAGGACCAACCCCTGGTGGCCCTGAACTGTGCGGCCATTCCGGAAGAATTGATTGAAAGCGAGTTGTTTGGCCATGAAAAAGGGGCCTTTACCGGGGCAGATGCCCCCAAAACAGGCAAGTTTGAAATGGCCCACAAGGGCACCCTGTTTCTGGATGAAATTGGGGACATGAGCCTGAAAACCCAAGCCAAAATTTTGCGTATTCTGCAAGAAAAAACCTTTGAGCGGGTGGGTGGTTCCCGCTCCCAACATGCCGACGTGCGGGTAATTGCCGCCACCAACAAAGATTTACCTGCCGCCATTCAGGCCGGGGAGTTCCGGGAAGACCTGTACTACCGCCTGCGGGTGTTCCCCTTGCAAGTGCCCCCCCTGCGTGAACGCGATGGCGATATTTTGCTGCTTGCCGACTACTTTACCGCCACCCTTGCCCAGGAATTGAATTTGCCGCCTTTTTTGCTGGCTTCCCAGGCCAGAAAAGCCCTGGTGCGGTACCCCTGGCCCGGCAATGTGCGCGAGCTGAAAAACTTTGTGGAACGCATGCTCATTTTGTATGGCGGTGAAACAGTTACGCCGGACCAACTGCCCCAGGAGTTTCATGAAGTTATGCCCCTGGTGGACAAAGAGGGAGCCTTTTTGTTTGAAGAGGCGTTTGATGGAGACTTCAAGGCGGCCCGCAGTGCCTTTGAAGCACGCTTTCTGGCAACAAAACTGCAAGAGTGCGACGGCAACATCAGCCGCCTTGCGGAAAGCATTGGGCTGGAACGCAGCTACCTGTATAAGAAGCTTAAGCTATATAATATTCAGGGAGCGTAGTGGAAACGAAATAACTGAGCGTTTCCAAAATGCAATGTGACCAGTGCTTCCCTCAATTTATCCAGCGTGTTTCCACAGCGCCATTACGCCACGGATTGTAAGTATGAACAGCCATAATACCATAGCAAGCACAAATCCATTGCCCGGTGTAGCCGCTTCCTTACAGGCCCAGTATGCGGGGCTTGTGCAGCGCCTGCATGCCCTGGCCCCGCTGGCCATTGCCTTTTCCGGTGGGCTGGATAGCCGCTTCCTTGCCTTTACAGCGGCCAGGGCAGGGCTGGCCCCGTTGCTGGTGCATGCCCATGGCCCACATGTTCCCCAGCATGAAACCCTTGCCGCACAAGAGTGGGCTACACGGCACAACCTGCGCTTGCTTCAGGTATATTTTACTCCGCTGGAGGCTGTGGACCTTGCCAATAGTGGTACGCAGCGCTGTTACCATTGTAAAAAAACTCTTTTTGCTGTGCTGCAACAAGCGCTTGCCAATGCGGAAGCCGCTGGCGGCGCCCCAGGGCAGGGGGCGTATACCCTGTGTGACGGCACCAATGCTTCTGATATCAAAACCTTTCGCCCAGGGCTGAAGGCCCTGCAAGAAGCTGGCATCATTTCCCCCCTGGCGGAGGCAGGCCTTGAAAAAAATAGCGTGCGCGTTTTGGGGCAAGCCCTTGGGCTGGAATGGGCGCAGCAGCCTGCCACGCCGTGCCTGCTTACCCGCTTCCCCTACGGTGTGGTGCCTTCCTGCTCCCAGCTTGCTACCCTGGCAGAAGGGGAAAAACAACTCGCCGCCCTGCTCCACCCCCTGCTGGAACCCCTGGGGCCAGAAGGGGGCTTGCGCCTGCGCTGCCCCCATGCGCAGCCTGGGGGGCAAGAACAACCTGATGCGCACGGGCAAGCAGGGGATGTTCCCCCACTGCTTGTAGCAGAGCTGCACACCAGTGTGCCCCTGCCTGCCAAGTGGGAAGAGAAGGTGCGGGCGGCGTTGCTGCCTTTGGGCATTGCCCTTGCGGGGCTGGTGTGCCAAACGGCACTTTCCGGTTATTACGACATAAAAAGCTCATAAACAGGTAGCGGCTTTGGAAACACGTATGCCATAATCACGCGGAAATAATTTATGCACAATAAATACAATATGGTAAAATGAATTTGTGCAACCTGTAACGGCGGCTGCCAGAGCAAAAAACATACTTTTTGGGTAGATGTGGAGCCTATTGCAGGCTGCCCCTGGCGGTGAAATAAAGGAAACAGCGTGTTTCCCTTTACAAACTGTACTGGCAAGGGTAAATATACGCGCTTATAAACGGTTATGAAGGAGATATCTCATGAGCCAAAAAAGAAAAGAACGCTCGAAAGAACTGGATCGCAGACGCAAGCGTCGTGCAGAGCGCCTTAAGGTGCGGATCAAAGAAGCCAAGGCTGCCAAAGCTTAGGAAAATTTCATTTATTCCGTTTGGCGGCGTTACTTCGTTTTTTTTAAGCAGTCGAGGACGGAAGAGTTGACTCGGCCCGTCCTGGGCCTCGGCCTTCGGCTTCCGCCCTGCGGGTGGTTCCCAATTCCGCTTTCCTGCGGAATTGTCACTCCTGCTTCAAAAAAACTTGTGCCTTGCCAAACGAAAAAACTGAAATTTTCATGGGGTCGCAACGGATTTCTTGCCAAGGTGCAATTTATTATTTCTTTGGTTTCGTTGTGCCTTTCCCCACAATTTTGGGGTATGCAGCATAGGTGTTTATTGAAACGCTTTTAGAGCAGATTTCCTTTGCAGCAATGGTGTGAAAAGGGGGTCTGCTCTCGGAGTGTGTTTTTTTGCTTTTTGGAGAAATTCATGCCAATTTACGAATACCGCTGCAATGATTGCCAGCAAATTTTTGAAGAATGGTGCAAGCATGTGGAGCCACAGGAGGCAACGCATCCGTGCCCCATTTGCCATGGCACTTCACAGCGCATTATGTCGCAAACCAGTTTTGCCCTGAAAGGGGAAGGCTGGTACGTTACGGAATATGGTTCCCACAAGAACGCCCCCAAGGAAAATGCGGCCAGCCCCGCGGCGGAAGCCCCAGCCGCTTCCACTGATGCCAGTGCCCCGGCTGCCCCGGCACCTGCGGTTGTACCTGCTGCCCCAGTGGCCAAGGCAGAAGCTCCTGCCAAGGCGACGCCTGCCACCTAGGGAAACGCTGTTTATTCCGTTTGGCAGCCTTACCTCGCCAAACGAAATAGCTGAGCGCTTCCCGAGTGCCATTACATCAGTGTTTCCCCAGGTGCAGGCCGGGGCATGACCCTGGTGCAGCAAAAGCGTATCTTTTCACCTTCTAGCCCCCAAAACACACACCATGATAGAACGCTACACCCGCCCGGAAATGGGCGCACTTTGGACCCTGGAGCGCCGCCTGCACACCTGGCTTGAGGTGGAACTGGCGGTGTGTGAAGCCTGGGCAGAAGCGGGCGTTATTGATGCCGCAAGCCTTGCCGAAATTAAGGCAAAGGCCGCTATAGATGTGGACAGGGTGCTGGAAATTGAAGAAGTGACGCGCCATGACGTTATTGCGTTTTTAACGGCGCTGGAAGAAAAGGTGGGCCCTGCGGCCCGCTTCATCCATATTGGGTGTACGTCTTCCGACATTGTGGACACCGCGGGTGCCCTCCTGCTGGTGCGTGCTGGCACCCTTATTTTGCAGGGGTTTGATGCCCTGCTGGACGTGCTGGCTGGCATTGCCAGGCAGCATAAAGGCGTATTGTGCATTGGCAGAACCCACGGCGTGCATGCGGAACCCACCAGCTTTGGCCTGAAAATGGCCGGCTTTTATGCGGAATTTGTTCGCCACCGGGAGCGCTTTGCTGCTGCGGTGGAAGGCATGCGCGTGGGCAAAATTTCCGGCGCTGTGGGCACCTACACCATGCTCACCCCGGCTGTGGAAAAGGCTGCCTGTGCCCGCCTTGGCTTGCAGGTAGACCCGGTTTCCACCCAAATTATTCAGCGCGACAGGCACGCCCACTACTTTACCGCCCTGGCCCTTGCCGCTGGCGGGGTTGAGCGCCTGTGTGTAGAACTGCGCCACCTGCAACGCACTGAAGTGCTGGAAGTGGAAGAAGGTTTTGGCAAAGGCCAAAAAGGTTCTTCTGCCATGCCCCACAAAAAAAATCCCATTTCTGCCGAAAACATGACAGGCCTTGCCCGCCTTGTACGTTCCAACGCGCTGGCCGCCATGGAAAACATGGCCCTGTGGCATGAACGTGACATCAGCCATTCTTCTGTGGAGCGGGTGATAATGCCAGACTCCACCATCCTCATGGACTACATTTTACACCGCCTTACCAGCCTGGTGAAGAACCTGCGGGTGTTGCCGGAAAATATGCAGCGCAACCTCATGGGCTCTTACGGGCTGTTCTTTTCCCAGCGGGTACTGCATGCCCTTATGGAAGAAGCCCGCATGCCCCGACAGGAAGCCTATGCCCTGGTACAGCGCCTTGCCATGCAAAGCTGGGAAACACGTACTTCGTTTCCTGAACTGGTGCGGGCCGACGCTGCCATGCAAACGCGGCTTACCGGGGAAAAAATGGACGAGCTGTTCAACCCCGCCAGCTTCCTGGTGTATGAAGACCAGATTTTTTCCCGTGTGTTTGGGGGAAAGACAGACTAAGCACTTTCATAGCATTCCCCAAAACGTCAGTGCAGGGTATTGCCCTAAGGAAGCACTGGTTTCCCTAACTCTCAAAGGAGAGATTATGTCTATAATCGTACAAGATGCAAAAAAGCGCCTGGCCCGTATTTTGTTTGAAAAATCCTATATGGAAGGCGATTTCACCCTTACTTCCGGGCGCAAAAGCGACTACTATTTTGATTGCCGCCAAAGTTCCCTCCATGCCGAAGGGGCTTTTTTAATTGGCAGCCTGCTGTTTTCCATGATCGCCGATGACAGCATTGTGGCTGTGGGTGGCATGACCATGGGGGCAGACCCGCTTATTACTGCCACTTCCCTGGCTGCCTATGCAACGGGCCGCCAACTGCCCGGCCTTATTGTGCGCAAAGAAGTGAAAGGCCACGGCACTGCCCGCGCAGTGGAAGGTCTTGCCAACGTCAAAAAAGGCGACCACGTGCTGGTGGTGGAAGACGTGCTGAGCACTGGCGGTTCCGCCCTGCGTGCCTGTGCCCGCCTGGAAGAAGCCGGGCTGGTAGTACGTAGCGTGCTGTGCATTTTGAACCGCGAAGAAGGCGGGGCTGAAGCTGTGCAGGCTGCGGGTTATCCTGTGGGCGCTATTTTTACCAGGAGCGAGCTTGTTGCCCTTGGCAAAAAGTAAGGAAACGCTCATGTAATCACTGGTTGTTTTACAACCCTCTGAAATTCTTTCTCCACGTGCAGAATGCACCCTAGGCACACTGGCACAGCGTGGCCTGAAGGCTGGACGCTTGACGTAATTACATGCTGCTCCTAAAATGCTTGCACAGCAGCAAGGGTAAATGTTATCTGGCTTACTAGTTGTGGCGTTTTTTTTGACAAATGCCATTGCTGCAACCTGGGTTACATGGCTTTCGCTCTTTTCTTACTGTTCCACAGGGCGGAAAGAGTCTGCTTTTGTTTGCGCTACAGGCAACTTTGCACGCAGTGCAGTAGGCATGCCACAGTTCATTGGGCATACTCATAATTGTGTTTTCCGAAGGCATACGCACCCGGCAAGTTCTGGGGCGTGGTGTGTAACAACACCGGGTGTACGCAGCTACCCGCCAACCAGGGGTAAACACCCGCAACCCTACGAGCCCTCATGAGCAATAGTGCGTTTTTTCGGCAAAGAAGGCCGTTGCATGCAGTATTCTGTTTTCCTTGCAGGTGTATGCCTTTCCCTGTGGCTGCTGCTTTTGTATGTGTGTTGTTGTCTTCACTTTTCTTGCTGTGCGCCCTGCCTCCAGTTGGCCATGCCATTTCCGAAACCGCCGCCCCAGGCATGTGGCAAGCCATTGTGGGCAGCCATTCTGCCATGCCCCCCCGCCTTATTGCTGTAGATAAAGACAAACAGCAGCTTTTCGTATTTTCCCAAAAAAATCAGTTAAGCCAAGATGGTACCTATGTGTGTACCACCGGGCAGCGCATGGGCGACAAGCAGAACCAGGGTGACCTGAAAACCCCTGAAGGTATTTATTTTGTCGTCAGCCACGTAAATTCGGGGCTGGATTACGCCAAGTATGGCAAAGAAGCCTACACCCTGAACTACCCCAACCCGGTGGACAAACTGCGGGGAAAAACAGGGTACGGTATCTGGATTCATGGGCGCGGTGAAACCATAAGCCCACTCCTTACCCAGGGGTGCGTTGCCATGAACAACGACGACCTTGGCGGGCTTGGGCAGTTTTTGCCCGCAGGCACGCCTGTGGCCTTAAGTTCCAGCTTTGCCCACACCGGCAAAGGCCTGCCGGAAGATGAAGCCACAGCGCGCCACCTGGTGGACAATGTGCAAAAGTGGGCCAAGGCCTGGGCAGACCGCTCCCCCGCTTTGTTCAGCTTTTATGATGCAGATGCCTACTCCAAAGCCCAAGGTGAGTCTTTTTCCCGTTTTCAGACACAAAAAGAACGCTTGTTTAAAATGTTACCCTGGATAAAAAACAGGGTGCACGATGTGCAGGCCCTGAAAGGGCCGGGATATTGGGTTACGTGGTTTTACCAGGATTACCAGGCCCCCAACCTGAGTACCGAAGGGGTACGCCGCCTGTATTGGCGCCAAAATGCCAAGGGGCAGTATGTTATTGTGGGTATGGAATGGTTGCCGGGGCTTTCCACCGGTTCTGCCCTGGCAGATGCGGAACCCGCCAGCCCCCCAAGCCAGCCGGAACTGAAAAGCGAAGAACAGGCCGTGCCCCTGGCAGAAGCCACCCTGGAACAGGCTGGCCCAGAAAGGGATGCTGCCCCACAAGACGCTGTGCAAGAAGGCCCGGCCCCCTTGCCTGTGCTTGCCTCAAGCACCCAACAGGTGGGGCCTGCCGCGCCGGAAGGCCCCCTTGCCAAGCCACTGCTTGCCCTGCAACTGTATGACAAAGGCCTGTTAGAACCATTTGTGCAGGCTGTACCTGTTGCCGAGCAAGCCTCCCTTATGGCGGCAATGCCTGCATCTTCCCCCGCTGCCAGCCCTGCCCTTGCACCACCAGCCATTACTGGTGCCGGGCATACCGTGGCAGCGCTTTCTTTGCCCCCTGCGTTACCTTCCCAGCGTTTGGGGGGTGCCAGTACCGTGGCCCCTGTGCTCATGGCTACAGGGCCAAGCAACACGGTTTCCGATGCAACCCATGCTGCCGCTTTGCCAGAGAAAGAATTTACCGCGCCTGCTGTTGAAGCCACTACGGCCTCTTCTGACAGTGCAACCCCGGAAGGTGAGCGCCTGGCCATAGGCATGATTCCCCAAAAGCCCGAACCAGAATCAACCGCAGCCCAACAGGATGCCCCCCCGGCCATAGAGCCTGATGGGAAGGTGGCAACCGAAGAACCCCAGCCCGTGCCGGAAGAAACTGCCCCGCAGCCAACAGCCCAGGAGGCCGGCACTGTGCGAGCAGAACGTGGGGAACGGACGACCCCTGCTGCGCAGCCTGTGGGTGAGCCTGCTGCACAAAAAGCAGAGGCCGTTAGCAGCGACGAACTGCTCATGATTTCTGTTTTTGAAACGGTGGAAGAATGGCGCGGTGCCTGGGAACAGGCCGACCTTGATTTGTACATGCAGTTTTACGACGACAACGCAGAGCAGGGTGGGCGCACTGGGGCAAAAGCTATTCGCCAGCAAAAGGATGCCTTGTGGAGAAAGTTGCGGCCTGGGAAAATTTTATTGCAAAATGTAGAAATCAGCGTCACCAAAGACAAGGCCAAAGCGGTAATGACGCAAATATACCGCGATGCTAAGGGAACAACGGATAGAGGTATTAAAACACTTGAATTCCAGCTCTCTAAGGATATGTGGTTCATTCTTCGTGAAGACTGGAGGGCACGGTGAACAAACGGGTGAAACTGAAACGGGATGTGACTTACAGCGTGTTGCTGATGCGTGACGACAGCCCGGTTCGCAGCCTGCGCATGCAGCGCAGAACCTTGCGGCTTTTATGTGTTTTCCTGCTGCTGGTTTTGGGCGTGGGGGTTGCCGGTTCACTGGTTGCTATGCGCTATATGGATAGGTACTATTCATTGCAACAAGAATTTAAGGTTACGCAGCAACAATTTACCGAGGCACGCCTGCACCTGGAGCAGTTGACCAACGTAAAAACACTGGTGGAGCAAACAGAAGGGGAAGTGGAGCCTGCACGCAACAATGAAGTGGGGGCCGAACCGCAAACCCTGGAAGCCACACCAGGGCGCAATGGGTTAACGGCCAACGCTACAGCCCTGCAACGCAACGCCAGCCTTATTGTTGGGCAGGGCAATGCTAGCGCCCCCCTGCCCACAACGGAAGCAGGAACCCTTGAACCTGCCGCCATGGCTAAAGAAGAGACTCCCTTTGCTTCTTTGCCAGAATTGACAGGTGCCCAAACGCCCATACGCATTGGTGGGTTCACCTGGAAGCCCCAGGGGGAAAACCGCCTGCGCCTGCGTTATGACCTTTCAACCCAATCTGGCAAGCAAGCCAGCGGGGTTATGCATTTTTACGGCATACGTAAAAATGGGCAAGCCGTTGCCCTTACTCTGGAAAATGAGGAAGATGCGCGGTTTACCATTTCCCGCATGAAGCCCATTGAAGCCATGGTTATGCTACCGGAAGGAAGCCCTCTTGCCAGTTTTACCGAGCTTAAAGTGCTGGTGGAACTGGAAGGTGGGGCAAAATACCAGTGGACACATCGCTTTTCCCGGTAACACTCACCAAAACTCATTGTGCACTACTCAGTTCAAAGAGCATATGCCCTGCGGTTCAATCGCAGGGCATACCATTCCCTTTGTTTGTATAAGGAAGTATCATGACAACATTACCTGAAGTACCTGCCACGACAGGGAAAGATTTTATCCGAGCCCTTATTGAGCAAGATTTGGCCACAGGCCGTAAAGGAAACACGCTGCACACGCGCTTTCCCCCGGAACCCAACGGGTATTTGCACCTTGGTCATGCCAAGTCCATTTGTCTGAACTTTGGCGTGGCCAAGGAATATAACGGGCTGTGCAACCTGCGCTTTGACGACACCAACCCCCTGAAGGAAAGCCAGGAATACGTGGATTCTATCCGCGAAGACGTACAATGGCTTGGCTTTGACTGGGCGGACAGGGAATATTACGCTTCAGACTATTTTGAAACGCTGTATGCACTGGCGGAAAAGCTTATTGGCATGGGCAAAGCCTATGTGGACAGCCTGACTGCGGAAGAAATTCGCGCCTACCGGGGCAACCTTACGGTGCCGGGCAAAGAAAGCCCCTACCGCACCCGCAGCGTGGAAGAAAACCTGGACCTGTTCCGGCGCATGCGGGCCGGAGAATTTGCCGACGGCCAGCACGTGTTGCGAGCCAAAATTGATATGGCTTCCCCCAACCTTGTGATGCGCGACCCCGCTTTGTACCGCATTCGGCGCACAACACACCACCGCACGGGCGATACATGGTGCATTTACCCCATGTACGACTATACCCACTGTATTTCCGACTCCCTGGAAGGCATAACCCATTCCTTCTGCACCCTGGAGTTTGTAAACAACCGTGCCTTGTATGACTGGGTGCTGGAAACGCTGGACCTGTACCGCTCCGAGCAAACGGAATTTGCCCGCCTCAGCATTACCCGCACCGTGCTTTCCAAGCGCAAGCTCATTCAACTGGTGGAAGAAGGCCATGTGAAAGGCTGGGACGACCCCCGCATGCCCACTCTTTCCGGTATGCGCCGCCGCGGCGTCCCGCCGGAAGCCCTGCGCGATTTTTGCGCCCGTATTGGCATTTCCCGTGCAGAAAACGAAGTGGAATTCAGCATGCTGGAATTTTGCATTCGTGAGGCGCTGAACCACACCGCCCCCCGTGGCATGGCCGTGCTGGACCCCATTAAGGTAGTGGTGGAAAACTACCCGGAAGACCAGGAAGAATGGTTTGACCTGCCCCTTGCCCCGGATGCCCCGGAAAAAGGCGTGCGCCGCGTGCCCTTTAGCCGGGAATTGTACATTGAGCGCGATGACTTTATGGAAATACCTGCTAAAAAGTTCCACCGCCTTGCCCCAGGCCAGGAAGTGCGCTTGCGTTGTGCGTATTATATCACCTGCAAAGACGTGCAAAAAGATGCCCAGGGCAACATTACGGCGCTTATTTGCACCTACGACCCGGAAAGCCGGGGCGGCGGCACGCCGGACAACCGTAAAGTGAAAGGTACGCTGCACTGGGTAAGCGCCCGCCATGCAAAACCTGTGGAAGTGCGGTTATATGACCATTTGTTCCTGCAAGATAACCCGGAAGATGTGGAAGAAGGCAAGACCTTTTTGGATGTGCTGAACCCGGATTCCCTGCGCGTAGTGACGGGGTATACCGATGCCAGCATTCTGGGCATGACCCCCGGTGAGAGGGTGCAGTTTGAACGGATTGGGTATTTTTGTGTGGATAAAGACAGCACCGATGGTACAATGGTGTTGAATAGAACGGCGACGTTGAAAGATACCTGGGCGAAGATTGTTGCCAAGTCCTAAGGGAATTGTTTCTTGATTGTGGAAGGGGGCAGGTGCAAAGAACCTGCCCTCTTTTTTTGAAGAAAGAGTGGCTGCATATGATTTTTGCGGCGTGGCGCCGCCTCGTCATTTTTCAAGTAGAGCTGCGTGAGTAAGTGCGGCGTGCCAGCGCAACCGCTTGTGGTTTTTATTTTGTTTGCCACTCCGCTAGGGTCAGGGGGCCCTCCCCCCTACTCCACCATATCTACCCGTAGCGGCATAACACTCGCCCTGCCCTGCTCGTCCACCACGCGCAGGGTGCCAGCCCCCGGCGGAGGCACCCAGGCCATGGGCTGCCCCTTGGTTGAAGCACCCAAATAGCGGTTATTATAAAACCAGTGCAGGGTGCCCGTGTCGGCATCGCCTTCTGCCATCAGGGGCAGGGCATACCGCTCCGGCTGGCGCACACTCACCCGGTACACCACCCCGGCCCGTGGCACCCGAATTTCCGGGGCCAACCCGCGTTGGTTCTGGGCATTTTCCCCGCAGCCCGGCATCCACTCCGGCGGTTCCGGCTTTACAATGCCTGCCTGTAAAAAGATACGCCGCAGGTCGGAAGGCCAGAATTCCCACACCTCTTGCCGGGTTTGTTCCCCTTCCACACAGGCCCGCAGGCCTGTTTCTGCATCCACCAAAATAGTACGGAACACCCCGCTGGAGCGAATGGGCGAAACGCCGGGAATAAACCATGTGCTGGTTTTTTCCGGGCACAGGCTTATGTCTGTATCGCCCGTGGCAGCGCACACATCCAGCTTGGTCAGGTTCAGGCCGTGGGCGTTCTGCTGCACAAGGTCGCGCAAGGGGTGCAGCCTGCCAATGCCGCGGGCGACTTCCTCAAACAGGGGCATGGCCACCTGTGAACCTATGAGCATGGGGTTGCTGCTGTTATCAAAATTCCCCGCCCACACCGCCAGCACATAGGGGCCGAACACCCCCACTGTCCAGGCATCACGAAACCCGTTAGAGGTGCCCGTTTTCAGGTACACGGGCACGGGGCCTGCCGGGCCGGGCACAGCGCGGGTGCGTTCTGCCAGCATGTCCAGGGCAAGGAAGGCCGCTTCCGGCGAAAGCAAACGCACAGGCGGGCCGGGGGCCGGGGCTGGCGTGGTTGTATACACAAGGGGGCGCAGCATGCCCTGGTTGGCAAGGCTGGCATACATGGCAACAAGCTGCTGCATGGGAATTTCTGCGCCGCCCAGCACCAGGGAAAGGCCGTAGTGCTCCTGGGAAAATGGCAGAATGGTTCCGGCCCGCTGCAAAAAATCGTACAAGTTGGGGTGCTGCAAGCGCAGGGCAAGGCTAATGGCAGGAATGTTGCGGCTGGCCTTCAAGGCCATGTGGGCAGGCAGCGGCCCCTGGAACTGTTTGTCGAAATTTTCCGGGCTGTAGGCCGTAAACCCGCGCGGGGCGTCCACCAGCAGGCTCATGGGGTGAATAAGGCCCTGCTCCGCTGCCAGGCCATAAATAAACGGCTTCAAGGTGGAACCGGGGGAACGGGCCACCCGCGTGCCATCAATTTGCCCCTGTATGGCCCCCTTGCTGAACCCGGCAGACCCCACGCTGGCGTGCACTTCCATGGTGGGCCAGTGCACCAGCAGGGCAGCGGCGTTGCGCAGGCCATAACGTTCTCCCCGCTGGGCAAAGTGCCCCAGCACCTCTTCCAGCACGCGCTGGGCCGGGGCACGCACTGTGGTGCGCAGGGTGGTGGCCTTGGGGTTTGCTGCCATAACATACTGCACCACATGGGGCGCAGCAAAAGGCAAGGCAGCAGGGCCATGCATAACCACAGGCAGGGTCAGGCTTAAGGCCGCTTCCCCCTGCGGGGCATATTCCTGCTGGTAGGCGGCGGCAAGGCGCTGGCGGGCCGCTTCATGGGCAGCCTTTTGGGCAGGGCTGCCTGTGGGCACGCGCTTGCCGGGGTTTTGGGGAATAACCGCCAGCAGCACACTTTCCCCAAGGGTTAGTTGCGCGGCGGGTTTATGAAAATATACCTGCGCCGCGGCTTCCACCCCTTCAATATTATAGCCATACGGCGCAAGGTTGAAATACGCTGCCAGCAATTCTTCCTTGCTATAGTGGGCACCAAGCCGCAAGGCCATGAACAACTGCTCCAGCTTGCCCCCCAACGTGGCGCTGGAATATACGCCCTCCGGCCCGCCCCGCAGCCGGGCCACCTGCATGGCAATGGTGGAACCGCCCATGCGCCGCCCCCCGCCAATGTAGGTGCTGTAGGCACCCCGCAACAAAGAAAACGGGTTCACCCCCGGATGCTGGTAAAAATAGCGGTCTTCATACAGCAACGTGGCGCTTACAAGGTGCGGGTTCAGCTTTTCCGACTGCATGGGCAGGCGGTACTTTTCGTCACTGGAAAGGCTAAGGCGCAGCATGGTGCCCCGTGCGTCACCCACCACCTGCGAATACGGCATGGCCACCAGCAACAAAGGCTTTGGCAACAGCCGGGGCAGTGCAAAAAAACCAAACAGCACGCACAACAAAAGACCCCCCGCACACAGCGAAAGGGCCACCAACGGACGACGACACCACCTGAAACAACGCATAATAATATAACCTAGGCTGACACTTGGGGAGGCTCTGCCTCCCCAACCCCCTCCGCCAAGGGCATTATGCCCTTGGAACCCCACATCGGCGTTCAGTTTTTCGCTAGGCGAAAAGCTGAACGCAAATGAGGGTCAAGGGGAATCATTCCCCTTGCAGGGGGTATGGGGGACGGAGTCACCCAAGTAAATTAATACTCAGCGCTTTCCTAATTAGGTGTGACCTTAATAATACCCGCCGCTGTATTGGCCCGCATGTTGCGGTTGTACAGCCCTTCGGCATAGGCCGCAGGCAGGGTAAACTGGCCCACGTTCACGGCCTGAATGGTGTAGGTGAACTCCTTTTCTTCCGGGGAAAGAGGTGTAAACACCAGCATACGGTCTTCACGCCGCTCTTGGCGTTGGGTTACAGAAGCTCCTGAAGAATAGCTGCTGTTGTCATACTCGCCTTCTCCGGCCTCGTCTTCCCCTGCACTGCCCTGGGCGTCGTCGTCACGGGGCAGCACCATTTCAAACCCGCCGGGCAGCAGGCTTATAAGTACAGCCTGGTCCAGGGGGCCACCAAGGGTGCGCGCCCGCAGGCGCACAGTCACCTTCTGGCCAAGGGGTACGGTTGCCACTGGCTTGCCTTCCGGCCCAAGGTATTCCACATGCAGTTCAAGCCCCTCAAAGGAAGCCTTTGCCGGGGGCACTTTATCAAAGCCTTCGGTGAACACCTGCCAGTAACTGCCTGCACTCCCTTCTTTGGGCAGGGCCAGGGCAAACTCGGTGCAGCCGGGAGCTTCCAGCAAGGTTACAAGGCCAGTTTGGTGCAGTGTTTGCTCTGCCCCGGAAAGGCAACGCAGCCCTGCCACCGGGGCATCCTGGCTGCCGTGCTCTGCCAGGGCCAAAATGCCGCGAATAGCCTGGGCAGCGGAAAAGCTGGCAAAGCGGTTGCCGCGCATTTCGTCCAGGGCAATGTCCAGCAGGTTTTGCACAACCGCGTTATATTCCTTTGCCCCGCCCGTAAGGCGCTGCGGGAACTGGCGGGCCAGCACAGCCGTGTGCAGGGAAGCTGCCGCCAAGGGGTCAAACAGGCCACCGGGGGCAAAGTCTGTTGCCTTGCCAGTAAACCCGCCCATGCGCTCCTCTGCCATGTTTGTGAGGTGCAACAGGCTGTAACTGCCAGCCATAAGGCTTGCAGTTACGTCTTCTTGCCAACCGGGAATATCACTTTTCAGAGCGCGCTCCAACTGCATTAAGGCTTCCGTGGTAATAAGCCCCTGGCGGGAAAGCACCCACACGCCATAGGCCTTGTTGCGTGCCTCACGCAGGTTGTGGGCGGTTTCCACTGTGCTGCGCCGCAGGGCATTAATGACACCTTCTTCCACCATGGCAGGCACGCCAAAGCCTGCTGTGCGCGCTTCCATCAAAAAGTCGGCTGCATAGGCGGTAATCAGTTCATTTGGCTCCCAGTCGCCGGGCCATTGGGCAACGCCCCGGAAGCTGGATGCCTGCTGAATGGCAGCAATAGCCTTGTTCACCAGTGTTTGCCCGCGCTTGTGCAGGGCTTCCTGGCTTTCCCCACTGCCGGAAAGCAGTTCAGGGTGCTTGAGCAAAAGAACATAGGGCATGGCCTTGCTGATGAGCTGTTCTGTGCAGCCATAAGGGTAGCTGGCAAGGTAGCGCACCAGCCCCTGCACCATGGGCAGTGGCAGGGGTGAAGCCGAAGCCTGGGCTGTGGCTTCATAGGCAAACAGCTTGCGGCCCACCGGAATGTTCATGGACTTGCCGGTGAAGCCGGAAAGCAGTTGCCCCATGCGCGGGCTGGCTGGCCGAACAGAAAGAGTGGCATTGCGCTTAGCCGTGAATTCCTGCCCGCTGTGGCTGCCGGAAGCGCGGGTCAGTATAAAGTCGGCCCCCGGCTCTGCCCCGGCAGTGGCGGTAAAGCGCACAACCTTTTCAGCGCCTTCTTCCAGGGGGAAGGTGTGGGTAAGCGGCCCGCTCAGGCTCAGGCCTGGGCCGTGTTCCAGCACAACGGAAACCTGAGCCTCCTTGCCGGAACCTTCCATGTTGTTCATTACTGCCACGCTGGCTTCAAAGATGTCGCCAGGAGCCACCACTACAGGTACTTGCGGTGTGAGAATAAGGTCGCCACGGGAAAACACAGCCCCCTGGGCGGCACCAGCCTGGGTGGCAGAAGCCCCCACAGCCATAACCCGCAGCTTGCCGTTGTAATAGTCGGGAATGGGCACAGCCACGGTGGACCCTTCCGGCCCCACAGGCACAATGCCAGACCAGAACGCCACGGGCGGTTCACTTTTACGCTTGAAGGGGTTTTGCATGGCAAAGGAACTGGCCATTAACCCGCCCCCAAAGCCAGGCAACATGCCCTGAATAAGGCGGTTGTCTGGCATGACCAGACCAAGGTTCACAAAGGTGCGTACATCCAGGCCCCTGTCCAGCAGCAAGGCCTGCAAGGGAGAAGGGGAACGGAACCCTGTAAGCTGCAATATGCCTTCATCCACCACAAACACCAGGGCATGGCCAGGGGTTTTGGCCTGCATACGCACGTTCAGGGTTTCCCCTGGGCGCAGGCGTTGCGGCACTGTGGCCTGCAAGCCAAGGTCGCGTTCCTGCATGTTGGCCTGGAACGAGGCCACAGCAAACACGTGGGGGGTAATGTACACATCGGGGGAAGCCAGGGAACGGGCAAAAGACACGTTCACATAGCCCTTGCCGGAAAAGCCCTGGGGCAGCACAATGCTTTGTACACTTTCCCCGGCTTTGGCCTGGAACCAGATATGGGCCAACACGGATTCACGTTCAATGGTAATAAGCCCGGCCCCGTCAAAGGGCACGTTTATGGCCATGCGTATGGTGTCGCCTGCATTATAGTCGCTTTTTTCCAGTTCCACCCGCAGGGTGCCCTGGTCTTGCTTGCCATCAACCCGCACGGTGTTGCCCGCCACATAATACGGCACCTGACACACAAGGGTATTGCTGGCGTCATAAAACTGCACCACGTGTTCACCGGTGCCCGTGCTGACCAGTGGGAAGCGGACTTCCGGCTTGCCTTCCAGCAGGGAAAACGCCACAGGGCTGCGGGCAATTTCCGTGTCTTGCGGCACCGATTCATTACGCAGCTTGCCGCCGTCATTCATCAGCGTGCTGATGTAGCGGCGCGAAGAGGTAACTGCCGTAAGCGGGCCGGGGTCTACCTGTTCCAGGTTACTGTTCAGGCTTACCAGTTCCAGCATGGCCTGCCTGCCCTGGGGCACAAAGCGCAGGTTGGTAAGGGTGCGGTAGCCCACCACCCGTTCCTGCTGGGAAACAAGGAAGGTGTGTTCTGTTTCCACGGCCCGGCCACCACCCGGTTCAAACCCGCGCACGTTCAGTGCCACGGCACTTACCCCCCCGGCAAAGGGGCGCAAGTCCAGGGCAAAGGCGGCTTTGCCTTCATCATTGGAAGTGGTGGCAGGCAGGGGCACTTCCCGCAGGGGCAAATTTTCCGTTTGCTGGAAAAAGGAATAACTTTCCCACCCTGGGAAGCCGAAACGCCCAGGGCTGACCGCCAGTTGCCCTTCCACCCGGCGCTGGGGCGCAGGCATGCCAAACAGGTTGGTAAGGGTAATGTTGGCGGTTACTTCATGTTCGCGCAGCCAGCCACGGGGCAGCTTTGGGGTAAAGGCTGTGGAAACGGCAAGGGTGTCTGGCAAAAATTCTTCCAGCTTTGCCATGCAGGAAGCCAGCGCTTCCTCGTCATCTCCCGGTAATTGCAGGGTAAACCAATAGTTGCCTGTGGGGGAATATTCCGCAGACTGCCAGGAAACCTCCACCAGCCCGGAGGCAGGCACGGTAACGGTTTTGTCCAGTACCGTAGCCCCGGTGGGGTCGCGTAGCACGGCCCGCAACGGCATTGCTTCCGGCAGGGCAGACCAGTCGCCTTTGCGCACCACCGCGCCAAAGTGCATGGTTTCCCCTGGGCGGAACAGCCCGCGCTGGCTGAACACATGGGCCATAAGGCTTTGCCCGGCTATGCCCGTGCGCCCGCCTGTGGCAAAGTTGCTGTAATCCACTTCCAGGCTAGTGCTGCCAAGGGGCAGGTAAGCCATGTCTTGCCCTTTGCGGGCCACCAGCACACTGGGCTGCCGTTCCGGGCTCAGGTTTTGCATAGGGGCAAGGGTGCTGTGCCCTGTGCTGTCTGTTTTGGCTTCCTGCACGGGCAGGCCGTTGGCCCCCAGCACTTCAAGGGTTACCCCTTCCATGGCGGCGCCATTGGCAAGGGAGCAGGCAAACACATCGTACCCGCCGGAAAAATTCTGCTTCAGCACAAGGCCAAGGTCGGTTACCAGCACGAAGCGGCGCTCGTCCTCCCCCCGTACAAGTTCCCCTTTTTCGTTACGCCGCATGCCCTCCAGCTTTACTTGCAGCACCCCTTTTTCCCCTCCCTGCAACAGGGGGGCAAGGTCCAGCACGCCAAATTGCGGCTTGCCTTCCTTGCTGGAAGCCAGGGGAATGGTGCCCTCTTCCATGGTGGCATACTGGTTAGCGCCATACACAGTCCAGTCCAACCCCGGGTTACTCATAGCTACTATGTTGAGAAATTCCGGGCGCATGTGGAACACCTGCCAGTTGACGCTTTCCAGCTCATACCCCACAAACCCCAGCTTTTTGTCGCTGGAAAGAGGCAGCACATGGCCTGGCTGCAAAAAGTTCAACGTGGCGTCCCGTTCCGGCACAGCAAGCACGTTGGCAGGTGTTTTGCCAAGGCTCAACCCTGCCGGGGAAGCCAGCTTGGGGTCTTTTACCACGGCAATATAGCTGCCGGGTTCCGGGGTAATGCGTAAGGGTATGGTGCTGCTTAGCTCTTCCTGCGGGGTAAGCGCTTCAAGGCGCAGCGGGGTGGCCCGTTTCAGGTCGTCGTCACTCAGCACAGGGGCCTCTGTCCAGGCCGTGGGGTTAAGGGCTTCTGCGGTGCGCAGCCGGGGCAGTTGCACCACCTGCACATACTGTAACACGTCTTTAGGGCGCATAAGCACGTTAAAGCCCAGGTTCAGGCGATATTCTTTTTGCAGTTTATCGTTGCTCACAAGCTGCAACGCAACCTCTGATGTTTCCAGAAAACCTATTTTTCCCGGCACCCGCACGCTTTCACGGGCAGCTTCCTTACGAATGGTGCGCTTGTCATTTTCCCAGCGCCACACGCCGGGCAAGCCTTTTGCCGTAAATTCCACCACCCCCGGCTGCTCCGCCAGGGAAGTGATGGGGGCAGAAACCGTAAGCGTAGTGCGTTCAGCATTCCACACCAGTTCCGGCGCACCAAGGGCAAGGCCCTTGCCCGAAGGCACCACCTGCATGGTAAAGTCTTTACCCGTAATGGCAGTGGGCACAGGGTAGGTAAAGCGCATGTCGAAGGAAACCCAGTGCGAACTGCGCGGGCTTCTGTCAATAACCAGATTGCTGTTGTCTATGCGCGCTGCCAGGGGGGGGGTGGCCACACTGGCCGTGTTGCTTGCCAGCCGAACCCTGGGGGCAAGGGTGCCTGCTTCCACAGCAACCTTGAAGCGCTCATCCGGTTGCCACGGCTGCCGGGGGGTAAAGATGAGGCGGGTTTCCCCATCCCACGCCCATTGGCCTTCACGCGGGGGGGTCATGGTTACGGTTGGCACCACACCTTCACGCATGGCAGGGGCGTTGCACACCGTGGACCACTGGTAGCCATAAGCGTCGTTGCAGGCCTTGCCATCAATATCAAATATCAGGGAAAGGGAATCTTGATGATTTTCCGGGGCAATGGCCCGCATGGTGTAAAACGTGGGCTTGGCTGCGGGCACCGCCGCAACAGCCGCCACAACACCAACACATACCAACACCAACGCCAGTGCCAAAACAGAAGTAATGCGGGCCATGAGCAACCTGCCAAGGGTAAAAATGGGATGAGACGTTCGGAAAAAACACCTGCAAACGCTTTGCTCATTCATGACCTAAAGCACGTCAATAAACAAGTACCCCAGCAAAAAATACCGTGTGCCTGTGCCATGAACTTTGCTGCCATAGCAACATATTCATCTGAAAAAAACAGACACCAAGGCTACAATATTGACACCATTGGTGCATACGCCCATAGTGCGAAAAAATTGATACTATAATTTGCAGGAGCATATATGGCCCCCCTCTTTTCACCCCACCCGCACACGGCAGAACCCACTGCCAAGCCCGGTACGGCCTACACCCCAAGCCCGGTGTTGCCCAATACAGCCCTACGCCAAAGCCTTCCCTAAAGCCGACGGCAGTCGCGAGCGTAGCGAGCCGTGTAGCGACGAGGCGGGGCGAAGGTGGCTATGCCACCGAAGCATCTAACCCCGCCGCAGGAGCGAAGAAAAGAAACGTGCAGTTTTTTTGTTTGGCAAGGCATGAGCTTTTTTTGAAGCAGGAGTGGACTCTTCCGTTCAGGGCTGTATCCCTAAAGCCGACGACAGTCGCGAGCGTAGCGAGCCGTGGAGCGAGGGCGGAGGGAACAGACAGCTACGCTGGCTGTTCATCTCTACGACGCCCGAGCGAAGAAAGGAAACGTGCAGTTTTTTTGTTTGGCAAGGCATGAGCTTTTTTTGAAGCAGGAGTGGACTCTTCTGTTCAGGGCTGTATCCCTAAAGCCGACGGCAGTCGCGAGCGTAGCGAGCCGTGGAGCGAGGGCGGAGGGAACAGACAGCTACGCTGGCTGTTCATCTCTACGACGCCCGAGCGGAAACTAGAAGCTACTCATTTCGCGCTGCGCATCCCGCAACGCCGCCGCCTGCTTCAAGGTTTCGCGGTGGTCGTGCATTTTTTTGCCGCGCCCAACGGCCAGTTCCACCTTCACCTTACCGCGGGTAAAGTGCATATTTACAGGCACAAGGCTAAGGCCCTTCTGTTCAATTTGCAGGGCAAGGCGGCCAATTTCCTTGGCATGCAGCAAAAGCTTACGGTCGCGGTCCGGGTCGTGCTGGGAATAGCCTGCGTTGGCGTATGGGGCAATGTGCAGGCCAATAAGAAAGGCCTCGCCTTCACGAAACGAAACGTAGGAATCGCGAAAGTTCACAGCACCCAGGCGGATGCTTTTCATTTCTGAACCGGTAAGCACAATACCCGCTTCCACAAACTCCAGCAGTTCAAAATAGTGACGGGCTTTTTTATTCTGGGCAATCAAGTTGGAAGGGGTTTTCTTGCTCATGGCTTCTCGCTTGGACCGGGCACCCTTTGGGCGTGCTGGCAGTGGATTGTAACGCAACTGGGGGGTTCCAAGGGCATCATGCCCTTGGCGGTGGGGTTTGGGGAGGCAGGCCTCCCCAATTAATTATACAGACTGTAAAAAACGAGTGTTCCCTAAGCGGATGGAGGTTCTTGCATCAGCCTGTACACATCCTTAGCGCTCCAGCCCATAATTTGCAACTGCACCCGCCGGGCTACCTCTTTGGGTTTGCCACCACGGGCCACTTCTTTGGCAATAAGGGCCTGCACTTCTTCTTCACTGTGGCGGCTGGCCCCAGGGCAAGGGGGGCCTAGCAGAATGGTCAGCTCCCCCAGCAGAGCGTCTGAGAGTTCAGCATAGCGGGAAAGGGGCAGGTGGATAAATTCTTCATATGTTTTGGTGAGTTCGCGGGCAATGCACAACTCCCGCTCCCCCAGCAAGGTATAGGCTGTGCCCAAAGTTTCCCCAAGGCGGTCTTTGCGTTCAAAAAAAATAAGGGTAATGGGCAGGGTGGCGTAAGGGGCAAAAAACGCTTCGCGTTCCCCTTCTTTGCGCGGGGGAAAGCCCAAAAACACAAAGGGCAGCGGGGGCAACCCACTGGCACACAGGGCTGTAACCGGGGCTGAAGGCCCAGGCACTGGCTTTACGGGTATGCCCCGTCCCCGGCAGGCCCGCACCAGGCGAAAGCCAGGGTCGGAAAGCAGGGGCGTGCCTGCGTCGGAAATAAGCGCCACCTGTTGCCCACTTTCCAGCGCTTCCAGCACGCGGGGCAGGCGTTCTTCCTCATTATGGTCGTGAAAACTGCTGAACCCGTGGTGCTTCATGCCACAGCGGGCAAAAAGCTGCCCGGCCCGGCGGGTGTCTTCTGCCAGCACAAGGGTGGCTCCTTCCAGCGTTTCTTTAGCGCGGGGGGAAAGGTCACCAGGGTTGCCAAGCGGCGTTGCCACTATCCAAAGAGTGCCCAAGGCAGATGACATCACAAAAATGCTCCAGAGTTGGTGGGGTGTTGGGGGTTTGGGTAACGCACACAAGGTCAAACCGGCAAGGCAAATGCCACAGGTTGTGGCTGGCAAGGTAGGCCTGGGCCGCACGCACCATTTTGCGCTGCTTGGCCGGGGTGAACGAAGCCAGCGGGGGAATGCCCCCACCTTGCGGCACGCTACGGGTTTTCACCTCAACAAACACCAGAGTGTCGCCTTTACGGGCCACCAGGTCAAGCTCCAGCCCCTGCTGCACCCCCTGAGGCCGCCAGTTGCATGCGCAAATGCCATAGCCCCCCTGCTCCAGCAGGGTGCGGGCAGCCGCTTCGCCTGCTTCCCCCACAAGGCCCGCTACTTTCCGGCGCTGGCGTGTGTCCATCTTCACCCTCTGATTATTTCTGCATTCAAAAGTATTGCCACCGCCCACACAGGCCTTATGTATAAAAAATATTTCTCGTTGTCCTGCTGGCTATGAACACAGCCGGGCATTCCCTGACAACTTCAATACCCTGCTTTCTTCATACCGAAAAGGAGTTTCCCATGTCAAACCCACAAATAGCCGCCCTGGCCCAGTCTTTTGAACGCGCCCACGGTTTATTCTTGCAATTTGTTGACGTATGCCCAGACGACCTGTGGGCAAGCACCTTTGGCGGCTGGCCAGTGTGGCAACAAGTGGCCCATACCTTTGGTGCCTACGACTATTTTACCCACCAGGAAGGCGACGCCCCCTTTACCCCCCTGTGCAGCAGGGAAGTGGTAGGCCTGACAGTGCAGGGCACAGAGGTTATCAGCAAGCAGGCCATTAAGGAATTTGCCACCCAGGCCAAAACCAGGGCAGACGCCTACCTTGCCCGCCTTACGCTTAATGACCTTACTAAGCGTAACGTTGGGTTTTCAAACGCAGCCGGCAAAGAACTGGACCATGCCTTTACCATTGGCTTGCTGGCTACGCACGTTTTCTACCACCTTGGCACGTGCGATGCGGGCCTGCGTGAGCGAGGACTGCCCGGCTTATACTAGGAAAATGCTGATTTATTCAGCGTGTGTTCAGCCATGCGTGGCAGAATAACCCCCTTGGAGTTTCCCTAACGCAGCGTGTTCCCTTCCAGTCTTAACCTGGCAAGGAGCACGCTGTGTGCTTTAAGCGAGCAGCCACAAAATTCACAGATAGTGCTTGCTTCCCATGAGAGCATTTCGTAGGTTGTGCATTCAGGTAAGGCACAAAAAGCCAGTATTGCCTTTTGCACCTCTTTGCCAACGCCACGTCCACAGGAAGCACTATGCCATCATTTACTTTTTTTCGCCGCTTGAAAAATCGCTGGGCCATTTTGGGCACCTGGAGCCTGGTAGTTACCGTTGCCGTAGCCGCCCTGTACATTGTGCAGCCGCGCCAAATGCGCCTGTTAGACGACAAGGCCTATGACATTCTGCTCACCATGCACAGCGGGGGCACACCTTCCCCTGTGCCAGTTATTATCGATATTGATGAAGCTTCACTGGCCCAGTTTGGACAGTGGCCATGGTCGCGGCTGCTTATGGCAAAGCTGGTGCAAAACCTTATGCAGGGCGGCACCGCTGCCGTGGGGCTTGACCTTTTGCTGGCAGAGCCAGACAACCACTCCCCTGACTACGTGATTAAGGAAATTAAGGAAAACACCGGGCTGGAAGTGGATGTAAGCGGCCTGCCCAAAGCCCTGAGCAATTATGACACCCTTTTTGCCAACTCTTTGCAGGGTGCCCCTGTTGTGCTTGGGGCGTATGCCAAATTTTCAGAAGCCAACGCTGAAGGCACCTCCATTCCCCCAGGTGTCAATTATGCCCTGCTTGAAAAGCCCAATGCTACAGATTTTCGTACCCGGCTACTTACCGCCACAGGGGGCACTTTTCCCTTGCCTGTAATGTGGGAGCAAGCCAAGGTGGGGCTTATTAACATGGCCCCTGGGCAATCCGGCGTGGTGCGCACCCTGCCCCTGCTGACAATGCTGGAAGACAAACTGCATGCCAGCTTGGGCCTGCGCACCCTGATGGTGGCCCTTGGTAAAAACACCCTGCTGCTGGGCGTGGGCGACGGCCTTGAAAGCCTGCGCATTGGCCCTTATACCATTCCTGTGCAGCCAGACGGCAGGGCATTCATTCCCTTTCGCGGGGGGAGCAAAACCTACCCGTATATAAGCGCCGCAGACGTGCTGCAAGGCACTTACCCAAAAGAGGCCCTTCAAGGCAAAATTGCGTTTGTAGGTACTTCCGCCCCTGGGTTACTAGACATTCGCGCCACCCCCCTGGACAACATTTACCCCGGGGTGGAAGTGCACGCCGCCTTTATTGATGCCGTGCTTTCCGGCCGTTCCATAATTACCCCTATGTGGGTACCGGGCGCGCAGGTGCTACTGATTGTGGTATACGGCCTGGTTTCTGCCGCAGCCTTTTGCCTTGCCCGGCCCCGCCTGTTCATTCCTGTTGGCCTTATTCTGGTGTTTCTCTCGCTCTATGGCGCACATACCCTGTTTACCAGGGGGATTTTTATTTCCCCTGTGTATACCTTGCTCATCATTGTAACCCAGGGGGGCGTGCTGCTTACCTTGCGTTTTTGGTATGAAGAGCGGCAAAAGGTTCTTTTGCGGGCCACATTCTCCCGCTATGTTTCCCCTGAAGTGGTGAAACAGATAATGCATTTTGATGGCGACCTCATGGCAGGAGAAGAGCGGGAACTGAGCATCATGTTCACGGATATTCGCCGCTTCACCTCCATTGCAGAAGGGCTGACACCGCAGCAAACAGTGCAGTTCCTGAACCGCTATTTCACCCACATGACATCCATTGTGCGCGACCATTCCGGCACCCTGGACAAGTTTATTGGCGACGCCCTTATGGCATTCTGGAATGCCCCCCTCACCGTGCCAAACCACCCTGTGCTGGCGGTGCAGACAGGCATGAATATGCTGGAGCAAATGCCCATTTTAAACAAACACATTGAAGCAGAATTTGGCCTGAATGTCGCCATGGGCATTGGCATTCATACTGGCAAAGCCTACGTGGGCAACATGGGTTCCAGCGACCTGCAAAACTATACCCTTATTGGCGACGCCGTAAACTTGACTTCCCGCCTGGAAGCATTGTGTTCTGTATATGGCACAGCCATTGTCATTAGCGGTGAAACCCGCCGGGCCTGCCACGACCTGTTCGGCTTCCAGCACCTGGACACCCTGACAGTGAAAGGCAAAAAGATGGCAGTGGATGTGTTTACCGTTATTTCCCTTGAAGAGATGAACAAGCGGGAACAAGAACTCCAGAAATGGGAACAAGCCCGCCAGTTGTATTCCCAGGGGAATTTCTCCCAGGCTTCCGTTCTTGTGGGTGCCTTGCGCCAGGCCCACCCGGATTTGCCCCTGTATACCCTGTATGCAAACCGCTTGCAGCAACTGCTGCTTGCACCCCCTAAAGACTGGAACGGGGTGTGGGTGATGCATACGAAGTAATTTTAGAGGGGAGAGGGGAAGAAGAGGAGTGTTTTTGCGGCGCAAGCGCCACACCATTCCTCTGTTCTCTTTATTTA
>NZ_AUCY01000035.1 GCF_000430005.1 Desulfovibrio cuneatus DSM 11391 | reverse complement strand
CAGCACTCTCTATGCATATTGTACCGCAGAACCTAGACGGCATCTTGCCACGGTCTGCTCAATGTGCATTTGCTTTATCTCTATAATAATACCCGCGGCGGCACGCCGCAAAAACTACGCGCTATCATTCACTCATAGTAAAAAATATCGCGGCGTCTTCGCCGCACCTTACAGGTAATTCTCCGCGTCACCCCCCACCCTACGTGCGCTTTGCTGCGCCCGCCCACTCATGCGGGCTATGATTATTTTGCCATCATTCCCCGGCTGCGTATCACTTACCTTTTGTGGCACAGTGTATTCTTGCAGCAAGCAACCGATAAGCGCCCCTTCGCCCTTGCTTGGCACGGTGTTCTTCCGCGCGAATATATTTGTGCAGCGTACGAGTCTTCGAGTGAGCGAAACAAATCTACTGAGCGCGAGCCGGGAACCCACGGGGTCTTGGGGCAGAGCCCCAAGCGCCTGGGGTTGTTAGGGGGCCGGGCGAAGGCCCCCTAACCCAAGCGGAGCGGCAAACAAAACAAAAAACAACAGGCTGGGGCGGCGGCACGCCGCAAAAATCTACGCAGTCCTATTCTTAAATTAAGCTGGCGCGGCGGCACGCCGCACAAAACTACCTTTTCCTCCCCAACCCCTCAAGCAATCTCCCTGCCTCTCTCGGCAGTTTATTCAGCACCTTTTGCGCTTTGGGCGAAGCCCCCGCCACATCGTTAATCAGCTTCCCAAGCCCCGTGGCATCGTTCATGCGCACATTAGGTGCCGCCCACGGGCCAGAAAGACTTACCGGCACCCGCAAGGTGCCTTCCAGCAGCAGCACTTCCAGTTGCATGGCCAGGGTTTTGGCTGGCAGGTTCAAACTGCCTGCCCCGGTTACCGAGCCTGCGCCAGAACGCACCTCAATATTTTTTGTGGTGGCAACGCCTTTATGCAACGTCATATCCGCAGAAGCCTTTGCCAGGGGGATACTCCCCGGCAGCGCCCCCATGCGCACCAGTTCGGCAGGCAGCAAAGCACCCGCCTGCACTGTGGCCCCTTGCAGGGAAACAGTGGCCTTGCCTTCCAGCGTTTGCAGCAGGGCTTCCTGATGAGCCCCTGTGGCTGCCAGCTCTGCCATGCCGTGCAGCTTGCCTTCCACCGGGGGTGGGCCCTGGTGCTGGGCAAGGAGTTTTTGCAGGCGCAAGCCCTGAAAGCTTCCGGCAAGGCCCCACAAGGGTTTCTCTGCGGTGCCTTCCAGGGTCAGGGTGCCTTCCACGCTGCCTTCTGCCAGTTGGAAGGAGAACGGCGCAAGGGTTGCTTTTTCCGGGGTTATTTCCAGCACCCCATTGATATTGGAATACGTAAGCCCCCCCGCCACAAGGGAACCCACAGCCACCACAGCATGGCCCGCCATGGGGGGCAGCACGGGTTCTACCGGAGCCTCAATAATCTTTTTCCCGCGCTTTGGCAGCGGGTCTGGCCCCTTGGGCGATGTGGCAGGAAACGTTTCTTCCATTTGTTGATGCAACGGCGGCGTAAATGCCAGGCGCAAGGCGTCCAGGTTCAGGCTTTCAATGCGCAGGGCTGTTTGCACGGAAAACTTGGTGCCCTGGGGCAGTTCCGGGTTGTCTGGCAACAGCATAATTCCTTCCGCAGCAAAGGGTGCGCCCGCAAGGGTGCCAGCCAGGGTTTTCAGGTGCAGGGTGCTGTTTACCGGGTCAAACTGCACCTGGGCGGTCGCTGTAAGCCCAATGCCAGGGCTGGCAGCCCCGCTGGCAAGGCCTTTGCCTGCCTGCATGGCCAATTGGGTTATGGCAATATTCACAGGGGCACCTGGGGTATAGGCGGCCTCGGCCTGCACGCTTAATTCTGCCCCGGCCCCGGTGCGGCTATTTTCCACATACCCTGCCAATGTGGCCGTGGCTGTTTGCCCGGCCCCAAAATTTTCCAGGGAAATGGTATCCATTTCCGCATGGTACTGGCTGTTACTGCCCTGGTTTGCATACCTGAGGGTGGCATTGGTCAACAGCAGGCGCTTAATGCGCAGGTTCAGGGGCGGGGTGGCACCCACCTTACCCTTTTTTACGCCTTCTTCCTTGGCAGCGGTAAGCGCTTGCGGCGTTGGTGTAACAGGGGCAAGGGCTTGCACCCCTTCTTCACGCCGCATTTCCAGCACGGCCTCTTTGCGTTCTTCTTCCTGCCAGTTGCGTTCCCCTTGGGCGGTTTGCAGGAAGGAAGCTTTTGTATTGGCAAAGCGCAGTTCGCTAATAACCACTTGCCCACGCAGCAATGGAGCAATGTCCAGTTGCAGCGTGGTGTGTTCCACCTGCAACAAGGGTTCCGGCCCAAAAATTGGGTCTGCCATAATGCGAATGCGCCCGGTTTTCAGCCCAGGCACCGGGAAGAACGTTGGCTGCAACTCCCCATCAAACACAATGCTGTGGCCCGTGGCATTTTCAAAAGCCGTTGCCAACTGGCTTTTGTAGGTTTCCGGCTTGAGCATTTGCAGGGCAATGCCAATGCCCACCATGGCAATAAGAAGAACAAGCAGGACAAGTAACCCGCTTCGCACCAAAAAACGTTTCATAGCGCATCCTTGATACTTGAGGGAAACAGCAAGAGCATGTTTCCTTGTATGTTGTGTGTGAAATACAAGTTTTGTACCGGCAGTGTAAACCGGAATGGCGCGAAGAACAATGCCTGCACTGTGGGTGTGTCACCCTGCTTGTTATCTTCTGCGGCAGGCAAGAAAGCCACAAATGAAGCCCTTAACAACACCTTTCAGCATAACACATTTGCAAGGGTAAGCTGAAACTTTCTTTGCTGGGCCTGCTGTTCCCTCTCGACGTCAAAGCCTGTTTCTGGCATGGTAGCTGCTCACCACAAATGGGTACCGACCCGGTAATTGTGAAGGAGCAGAACCAAGCAATGCGCAGAGCGGTAATTATTATTCTGGACGATAACCAGCAACGTGCCCTGCGCGAAGAAGCAGCCCTGGAAAGGGCATTGACAACCAAACGAGTGAATGCTGCGGGCATGAGTCACTATGGCGGCGGGTTTATTGCCCGTTCCGGCATGGAAGACAGCTTGCCTGTCATTGAAATTGATGGCCTGTACTACGTTCCCCCCAAAAAGGGAGAGGAACTGACGTATGAAGTGCTATGCAGTTTCCTGGACCTGATGGTTGAGAAAGGCATTGTTCACACTGTTTCTGCATAAGCTGTGCCCGCGCGGGTGCAGCTTTTTCCGTACCACTGATTACATGGCGTTCTGGAAATAGGGAGCTACCAACCATGAAAGAGCATTGTGGCTTATTTGGCATATTCCGGCACAAAGATGCGGCCCGTTTAACCTACTTTGGGCTGTATGCCCAGCAACACCGGGGGCAGGAAGCGGTAGGCATTGCCGTGTGGGATGGTGACACCCTGTGTGATGTACGCAACCTTGGCTTGGTGCATGATATTTTTGATGAAAAACACCTTGCCGAAACACTGAAAGGGCACACTGCCGTAGGCCATGTTCGCTATGCCACAGGTGGCAAGGTGAGTGTGACAGACGCAGAACCCTTCATTGTGCGGCGCGGCGGGCTAAGCCTTGCCATAGCCCACAACGGAGCACTGGTGAATGCAGCGGCCCTACGCCTGGAACTTGAAGGGCAAGGGGCTATTTTTCATACCAATACCGATAGCGAAATATTTGCCCACCTGATTGTGCGCGAACTGGGTACCCTGAGCCTGGAAGAGGCTGTGCTGGCTGCCTGTGAACGGGTGCAGGGTGCCTATTCCCTGGTTATTCTTGCCAACGACAAACTCATTGGCGTGCGCGACCCCCACGGCATTCGCCCCTTAAGCTTGGGCCGGCTTGGCAACACGCCGTTGCTGGCTTCGGAAACATGCGCCTTTGACCTACTGGAAGGTGAATACATCCGCACCCTGGAAGCAGGGGAAATGGTGGTTATTTCCGGTTCTCCCCTCACTTCCATTCGCAGCTATTCCCTGGCCAACAAAAAGCCCCTGCCAGAACAGGCCGGGTGTATTTTTGAGCTGGTGTATTTTGCCCGCCCAGACTCGTATGTGTTCGACCAGAACGTGTACATGGCCCGCAAACGCATGGGCATGCAGCTTGCCAAAGAAGCCCCGGTGGAAGCAGACTTTGTTATGCCCTTCCCGGATTCCGGCATTTACTGCGCCGTAGGCTATGCCCAGCAATCCGGCATTCCGTATGAACATGCCCTGATACGTAACCACTATGTGGGGCGCACATTTATTCAGCCCACCCAAGACATGCGCGACTTTGCCGTGCGGGTAAAACTGAACCCGGTGCGCGAAGTGATTAAAGGCAAACGCATTGTTATTGTGGACGACTCCATTGTGCGGGGCACCACCATGCGTACCCGTGTGAAAAAACTGCGGGAACTGGGCGCCACGGAAGTGCACTGCCGCATAAGCTGCCCCCCGGTTAAGTGCCCATGCTTCTATGGGGTAGACTTTTCCTCCCGCGGGGAACTGGTGGCAGCAAACCACAGCATTGCCGACATCCAGAAATTCCTGGGGCTCGATTCCCTGGAATTCCTCTCCCTGGAAGGCATGCTTTCTTCCGTAACAGATATGGGCTACTGCCTGGCGTGTTTTGATGGGAAGTATGCTGTTCCTGTAAACGAAGAATAGGGAAACAGAAGAGCACCCATATAATAAAACCCCCTCGGCCAAGGTCCTGTGTCCTTAGCCGAGGGGGTTTTTATGTTGCTTCACTCATTTCATTACAAGAGTGGGCTTATACAATGCACACCCCTACCTTTCTGAGTGAGCATGTACTCATAAAAGCGAAGCCCTTGCGAGTACCGGGACGCGGCTTTGCGCGCTCACGGTATGAGCAAGGGGGCTGTGCTTGAGCGAGGCATTGGGGAAACGCTGTATTTTTTCGTTTGGCAAGGCGTGAAGTTTTTTTGCAAGGGCGGGCTGACAATTCCGCAGGAAAGCGGAATTAGGAACTGCCCGCAGGGCAGGAGCCAAAGGCCGAGGCCCAGGACGGGCCGAGTCAACTCTTCGGCCTGCCTCAAAAAGCTTCCGGAACAGGGCATTGGGGAAACGCTGTCTTTTTTCGTTTGGCAAGGCGTGAAGTTTTTTTGCAAGGGCGGGCTGGGCTCTTCGGCCCTGCCCCCCTTGCAAAAAAGCAAACAACGCCGCCAAACGGAAAAAGACAGCGTTTCCCCCCTACATGCCTAAGAGATCGCCGTAGTCCCCAAGCCCCTGCACCTTGCCAGCCCGGGGAATAGGACCACGCCTGCGCAGGCTTGGGTCGCGTGCGCCACTAGGCACCCCGCCAAAGGCAAACGCCAGGGGGTTTTCCGGCGACTTTTTCCCTGCCAATGCGCGCTGCATGTGGCCTGCCACAGCAAGCACCTGCCGGGCATACAGGGTGTCCTGGTTATAATGCAACAGCACGGCCAGTTTGGCATCCTCGGTTCGTGCCCCGCGCCAGCCATGTTCTGCCAAAAAGTTGGCAATGCTGGCCATGGCATCTATGGGGTCAAACAAATTCACCTGCCCATTGGCGTCGCCATCAACGGCGTAGCGTTCAATGTTAGAAGGCATGAACTGGCACAGGCCCACAGCCCCGTACATGGAACCGGGAATGCTGGCAGGGGGAATGCCAGCTTCCTGGCAATGCGCCAGCAAAGCCTTAACTTCCGCATAGGCCCAGGCCGATTTGTTCTGCAATGTTCTTTCCAGGGCCCTTTCCGGTACAGCGCGGGCCTGACGCGCATTACCGCCTTGGGCCAGCGCCTCCTGCGTGGTGGTGCTGGCAAGGGAAGCCAGGGCCTGCAAGGCAGGGGCTGCCCCCAGGTTTTCTCCAAACCCGGTTTCAATAAGCATAATAGCCATAATCACATGGGCTGGCACGCCATACTGTGTTTGCAGGGTTGCGACAAAATCCTCATGAGTACGTAAAAACTGCACACACTGGCTGGTGCTTACCCGCTCCACTGGGGGGGTGTACCCTTCCGGGGTAAGGCGCTGGCCCGCGGTGGGCATTATACCGTAAACCCCGTGCAGCTCCGTCACCTTGGCAGCCATAAAGGCTGGGGAATAGGCATTTTCCCCAAGGGCGGCAAACGCTTCCTGAAGATATTCTTCAGTAAATCCATCCGCTTGCAGGCGCTGCATGAGGGGAAGCCAGCGTTTGTCTAGGCCTTTTTGGATTGGCTGTGCCTCTTCCGGGGGCGTTTCCCCATCCTGTCCGTTTTGCTCATTTTGCTCTGGCAACAGGGGGGGCTGTTCATTCCTGGCGGCACGCTGCATGGCGTCCAAATACGGTGTGTGGGGCAGCATGCGGCTTACTTCTTCCTGTGCCAGGGCCAGGGGGGCGGGGGGCAAGGCAGCAGGCAAGCACAAAGGCACCACACCCAGTTCGGTAATGAAAAACGGGTGGGCAATAGCAGCGGGCAATTTTTCTTTATGTACCAATTTTGGCAGTGCATCTTTTTGGCGTAGTTCATTGTGCCGGGTAAGCAGCCAAACACTGGCAAGCACAAAACAGCCTAGAAAAAAGACCCAAAAAGTATGTATTGTGAAGCGAAACGATGAGCGCAAATTCGTCATAAAAAACCTTTTGAAAATGTCAGCCATTTGACAAATAACCCCGATAGACAGGGGTAGTGGATGAAGGGAGGCAGGGCAGCAGCTTTTTCTTGAAGGCGTATAGCCATTGCAACGCAAAGCGCCCCGCAGGGTGAGTAACTTGATGACATGAGTATATAACGGTGGCACCACTTTTGCAAACATGTTTTAAAAGAATTATGGAAACGCAATTTGCTATGTGGTTCCTTAAAGCTATGGCAAAAAAACTGCGCGTTTCCCAAATGCCTTTTAATCAATGTTTTCTTAAAAATAGCGTTATGACGAATTCTAGCAAAAAAGGCGCTGTAAAACGCAGTGTTGCAATGGTTTGGAGTTACGTTTGACACAACAAGGTTGCCACCATCAAAGGGCACACCTTGCCACAAGGAGTAGAGCATGCACAACAATTGTTCTTCAGGAACGCGGGCGCAGTGTTCACCGCGAATGCTTTTTATTTTGGCCCTTGGGCTGCTTGGGCTCTTCGGGGTGGGCTGTTCCACCATGCAGGCCGTGGAAGACAGGGTGGATGTAAGCCTGACCCATACCCCCAAAATTTACCGCGACCAGTGGGTGAACCGAAACCCACCGGATGTGCATGTACAACCTAAAGAACGGGCCGCCTTTGCCCCCACCGTGCTGTTCATGCCCTTTCGGGTAACGCAAGAAATGGAACGCCCAGGTATGGCTGGCCACGGCATTTCACGCACTGTGTACCAAACCTGGAATACCATGCAGCTGTTCCCGGCCATGGAATACTTTGCAGACGACACACCCTACCGCCGTGACCGGGCCTTGCAAATTGCCCGTGGCCGTGGGGCCGACGTGGTGGTGGGCGGCTTTATTACCTACCTCTATGCCGGGGGCACTGCGGGAGATTCCCAGGTGGCCCTGCAAATTGAAGCCCATGATGTGGCTTCCGGCCAGTTAATTTGGTCTTTGGCCCAAAGCGGCAGTATGCCAGCCAGCAAAACCAACGACTTCATTCTTTTTGCCACCAAAACCCGGCTGCCTTCCGACCCCATTTATGCCATTACACAAGTCCTGGCGGGCGACATGGGTAAAATTATTCAAACCTGGATGGCCGGGCCAGCCCCACAAACAGGTATTCAAAAAGTTGACCAGCGCGTAAAGGACACTTTGTTCCCCCAGCGTGACCCGGTGCCCCAGCCGAGGCCTGCGCAAGGTTCCTCTGAATCCTCTTCATTTTAAAAATAGCTGTCTTTTCCCGTTTGGCGGCGTTGTATCGTTTTTTGGGAAGGGGAGCAGGACCGAAGAGTTGACTCGGCCCGTCCTGGGCCTTGACCTTTGGCTCCTGCCCTGCTGTAAAAAATGCGAGTAACGTCGTCAAACGGAAAAATCAGCGTTTCCATTATTCCCAGGTTTCCACGAGCTTTCCCAGCACCTGTTCAAGGGCTTCCTGCGGGGGTAGGGTAAATTCTGCGCCAGCGGCGTTTTTATGCCCGCCGCCGCCAAAGTGTGCGGCTACGTCGCGGATATTGCGGTGCCCTACGGAGCGCAAACTCAACTTGCTGCGGTTCGGGCCATCTTCACGCATAAATGCGGCCACTTCCACCCCGCCAATGCAGCGCAGTTGGGCGGCAAAGCCTTCCAGGTCGTCTTTGGTGGCATGGTTGCGTTGCAGATGGTCTTGCTGCACAACACAACTGGCAATACGTCCGTTGTGGTGCAGGGTAATGGAATGCATAAGCTCGCCCCATAGCCGCATACGCCCAAGGCTCCAGTTGTTTTCATGGTGGGCAGTGAATTCCGCCACACACAAACCTTGCTCCACAATGCGGGCTGCCATGTGCATGGTGTGGGCGGTAGTGTTGGGAAAGCTGAATTTGCCTGTATCTGTCATAAGCCCAAGGTACACGCCCTCCCCCAGGCCACCCTGCAAGGGTAAATGCAGGTATTCAGCCAGGTCCCCTACCATTTCACTGGTGGCGGCTTTGCCAGGCTCCACCCAGTTGTGCGTGGCAAAGCAGGGGTTGCCCACATGGTGGTCAATATTCACGCTGCACACGTCTTCCCAGGCCGGAAAAGGCCGTGTGCCTTCCAGAAAAAACGCGGCAAGCTCCGGGCCGGGGCGCTTTGCGTCGCCGCAATCCAGGGTAACCAGCAGGTGCGGGGTAAAGTCTTGCAGCTCTGCAAGGCGGGTAACCACAGGGCAAGGCGGGCAAAGCCACCTGAAGGCTGGTGGCACACCATCATACAGGTACAGGCGCACTTCTGCCCCCAAAAGCTGGGCCACATAGGCAAACGCAAAAGAAGAGCCAATGGCGTCGCCATCCGGCATGGTGTGGGTGGTTACCACAATGCGGCGGGGCTGGTCTGTGGCTTCTGGCTGCTGCGCCAAAAGCGCGGCAATGGTGTGCATGGGTGTTGGCATATATATATATGTGGGCGGTTGCGCCTAGTTACAGGTGGGGGGCATATTGGCTTTTTATTGGGGGACTCAGTCCCCCAAGCCCCCTGCAAGGGACGTGACGCCCCTTGACCCCCATTTGCGTGCAACTTTTCGCGTAGCGAAAAGTTGCACGCTGAGGTGGGGTTCCAAGGGCATCATGCCCTTGGCGAAGGGGATTGGGGAGGCAGAGCCTCCCCAATATAAAGCCAATTAAATTTTCTAAGGCATTTCGCTGCCCATAATCTCAATATCAGAATAGATCATCTCTTCGTCACACGCCGCTTCCATCATGGAAAGGCATTTGGTAAGACGGCTTTCCAGGTGGCGTTTGTCGTTGCTGACAGAAACAACAGCCAGGGCAAGGCGCCCCATATTTTCTTCTGTGCCCACTTCAGCAATGGAAACATTAAACTTAGTACGCACTTTCTGCTTCAGGCTGTTGGCCACCCGGCGTTTGTCTTTAAGCGATTCATTGCCATGCAGCATATATTCAACGCCCAAAATGCCAATGAACATGCCTTCTCTCTCCTCTTCAAAAAACTTCAAGCATAGCCTGTGCAACCCGAATAATGTAAGTGTGTTTTGGCTGAACGGCAAGGTGCTTTCTGCCCAGGGGACAAAAAGTGGTGCCACCAACCCCTTGCCGTGTGGCAGGAAGGTTGGTGGCACCACCGTATGAAGCTGTAAGCAAGCGTTACAATTTGGCGGCTTCTTCTATAATTTCATAGGCTTCAATGACGTCGCCCACTTTCAGGTCATTATAGTTTTCAAGGCCAATACCGCATTCGTACCCTTTGTTCACTTCGCGGGCATCTTCTTTAAAGCGGCGCAATGAGGTGATTTTGCCGCTGTAAATAACTACGCCGTCGCGCAGCAGGCGTACCAGGGCGGAACGCAGCACCTTGCCGGAAGTAACGTAACAACCTGCAATGGTACCAATTTTGGGCACACTGAAGATTTCGCGCACGTCCACGGTGCCAAGGGCAATTTCCCTGGAAACCGGGGCCAGCATGCCTTCCATAGCGCTTTTGATTTCTTCCACGAGCTTATAAATGATGTCGTAGAAGCGCATATCCACTTTTTCGTTTTCAGCCAGTTCTTTAGCCTTAACAGTGGGCCGCACGTTAAAGCCAATAATGATGGCACCGGAAGCAGAAGCCAGCAACACGTCGGATTCGGAGATAGCCCCGGTGCCGCCGTGAATAACATGAATACGCACTTTCTCGGTGGTCAGTTTGTTCATGGCATCGGTAATGGCTTCCAGCGAACCCTGCACGTCAGACTTGATAACCAGGTTCAGCACCACAGCTTCCACGTCGTCTGCTTTCCTGGCCAGGAAGGTTTCCAGGGTTACCTTGGATTCCTTGGCAAGGTCGCGTTCACGCTGCTTCAAGGCACGGGTTTCCGCAATGCGGCGGGCCATTTTGTCGTCTGCCAGGCAGAAGAATTCATCCCCTGCTTCAGGCACGCCTTCAAAGCCCTGCACTTCCACTGGCATGGAAGGGCCGGCTTCCTTCACTTTCTTGCCTTGGTCGTTGAACATGGCACGTACACGGCCGGAGTGGATGCCGCACACAAAGGCGTCGCCCTGGCGCAAGGTACCGCTGCGAATAAGCACAGTACCCAAGGCACCACGGCCTTTATCCAATTTGGCTTCAACAATGTGCCCAAGGGCATGCTTTTCGGCATTGGCTTTCAGTTCCAGAATTTCAGCCTGCAAGGCCAAAAGTTCCAACAATTCATCCAATCCCTCACGGGTTTTGGCTGAAACGTAACTGAAGGTGACGTCGCCGCCCCAATCTTCTGCCACAAGGCCTTGTTCCGCCAGTTCGCGTTTTACACGTTCCGGGTTGGCTTCGGGCTTGTCCATTTTGTTCACGGCCACCATAATGGGCACCCCGGCAGCTTTAGCGTGGCTAATGGCTTCGCGGGTTTGCTCCATAACGCCATCGTCTGCGGCAACAACCAACACAACAATGTCGGTTACTTCTGCGCCGCGTGCACGCATGGCGGTAAAGGCTTCGTGGCCTGGAGTATCCAGAAACACAATTTCGCCCTTGGGGGTGCGCACGTGGTAGGCACCAATGTGCTGGGTAATGCCGCCCGCTTCACCGGAAGCCACTGTGCTTTTGCGCAGGGCGTCCAGCAGGGAAGTTTTCCCGTGGTCAACGTGGCCCATAATGGTAACCACCGGGGGCCGCGTGGTCATTTGTTCTGCAACATCTTCTTCGCGGTGCTGGGCAAGGTAGTCTTCTTCAAAGAAGCCCACTTTTTCCACTTCATAGCCGAACTCTGCTGCCACCAGGGTGGCGGTGTCAATGTCCAGGCTTTTGTTGATGGTGGCCATAATGCCAAGACCAAACAGCACCTTGATAATTTCGCCAGACTTCATGCCCATTTGGTGGGCAAGGTCTGCCACGCGAATAAATTCTTCAACCTTCACCACACGCTTACCCGCTTTCATGGGGGCGGTGTTGGAAGGCTGCACTTCGCGCTGCTTGCCCCGGCCCTTGCGGCGGCCGGAAGACTTCATCATCATATCGTCATCGGAATGAGATTCAGCGCCAAATTCTACTGTGCGGCGGCCTTTGTTGCGCTTCTTGCGGCCCTGTTCGCTATCAGGCGAAGCAGGGGCAAAGGGTGCCGGGGCACCACCAGGGGCTGGGCGTGCACCCATGGGGCGCTGCCCACCGGGGCCACCAGGACCACCGGGGCGTTGCCCGCCAGGGCCACCAGGACCACCAGGGCGTTGCCCACCGGGGCCGCCAGGACCACCGGGGCCGCCAGGACCACCGGGGCGTTGCCCACCGGGGCCACCAGGACCACCAGGGCGTTGCCCACCTGGGCCGCCGGGGCGTTGCCCGCCAGGAGCCCCTCCAGGGGCATATCCACCCTCACGTGGGGGGCGGCCTGCATTATCGCGACCAGGGCCACCGGGGTAGCCACCTTCACGGCGGGGTGGCTGCGGCGGGCGGGTGCCTGGGGGCACAGGGGCAGGGCGGGAAATAACGCGCACCTTCGAAGAAGAAGCTTCATCAGTAGCGTGCTCGGCAGTGGCCCCATCAGCACCTTCCACACGTGTGGGCATGGCAGGTGCGGAAGAAACCCTTTGGCCCTGGGCGTTGCGTTCCGGCTCAGCGGAAAATGACGCAGGGCGAATAATTCGTGCATTGCCGCGGGCCGGGTCTGCCGCTTCCTGGGCAGGCTGCGGTTTGCGGGCTTCAGCAGGGGCACTTTCTGCAGGCTCTGCCTTGGCAGCAGGGGCGGCGGCCTGTGCAGCCAAGGCTGGCTGCTGGGCGCCTTCAACCTGGGGCTGCTTGGTGGCGGCCTCTTCCTTGGCGGGGGCTGTTACTGTAGCGGCTTTTTCTGCTGGGGCAGGTGTTGCGGCTTGGGCAGCCACAGGTTCAACGGCCTTGGCAGGTTCCGCAGTGCCAACAGGACGTACAATACGTGCGGCTGTTTCAGGCGCGGGCACCACGCGGGCAGGGGCAGGCTTTTGGGCTTTTTGGCCCTTGCCAGGTACGGCCTTGGGCGCAGGAACTTCTTTTGCCTGTTCTGTTGCAGCAACGGCGGCAACAGGGGCTGGTTCCTCTGCAGGGGTAGCAACGGGTGCTTCTGAGGTAGGTTCTGCGGTGGCCACAGGTTCATTGCTGGCTTTTTTGCGCCGCACAATTACTTCTGGCTTGTCCGCAGGGGCAGGGGCTGCAAGCTGTTCACGCAGTTTGCCGGCTTCACTTTCTGTAAGGCTGCTTGTTGCCGCTTTCGCGCCCACAATGCCAAGGTCTTTTGCCGCAGCCAAAACATCTTTTGGTTGCAGGCCAAGTTCAGTGGCAAGGTCTTTTACTTTCTTCTTTTTATCGCTCATACTTCCTACCCCTTTGCTTCCCTTTTCCGCCAGCGGCGTGAAAAGGCCGCCTGGCACTGGTCTGTACGACACACGTACATTCCCCTGCCAGGGGCTTGTTGCTTATGATCCGGCATGGGGTTTGCCCCTTCAAAAGCAAGACTGAACCGTAACAACGCCGCCTTGGGCTGCCGTACCCGGCATATGCTGCACATACGCACCGGGATATGGGCTTCTTTTTTCGCCACAGCGGCGTTACTCATCATTCCCTTGGGTCTGCGGTGCATCCTCTTCATTGGGGGTAGCAGCGGCAGCAGGGGCTTCAGCGGGACGCAAGAAATTAATTGCAGCCCGGATGTTGGCAATTTTATCAACCGTAAAGCCAGGAATTTGCATCAGGGCTTCATCCGTTGCTTCACGAAGGGCTTCAAGGTTACCAAAACCTGCACCCACAAACTGTTCCAGGGGCACTTCTGCCACGCTGGCAAGCTGTTCCAGGCCATGACCAATGGAATTGGCTTCGTTGTAGCGGGTTTCGGTGTAAATATCCAGCTTCCAGCCAAGCAGCTTTGCAGCAAGCTTTACGTTTTGGCCCTTGCGCCCAATGGCGTTGGTCAGTTGGTCGTCTGGTACAATAACTTCAAGAAGGCCGTCTGCCTCGTCCACCACAATGCGGGAAATAACAGCCGGGGCCAAGGCATTGCGGGCATAAGTAGCAATTTCCGGGCTCCAGATGACAATGTCAATGCGCTCGCCGCGCAGTTCCTGCACAATGTTCTGAATACGGGAACCACGAATGCCTACACAGGCGCCCACAGGGTCTACGTCGCGGTCGCGGCTGAGCACAGCCACCTTGGCGCGGCTGCCCGGGTCGCGGGAAACGCCCATGATTTGCACAATGGCATCATCCACTTCCGGTACTTCACGGCGGAACAGGGCTGCCATGTAGTCGCGGTGGGAGCGCGAAACAATAATTTGGGGGCCACGGCCTTCCTTGCGCACTTCAATAAGAAGGGCCTGCATGCGGTCGCCGCGTTTGTAGTGTTCCCGCGGGATCTGTTCTTCCTTAGGCAGCAGCGCTTCCGTGCGGCCAAGGTTGATAATCCACCCGGCCTTGTCGCGGCGCTGAATGATGCCGGAAACAATTTCCCCGATGCGATCTTTAAATTCGTCAAAAATAATGCCCTGTTCGGCGTCGCGCATACGCTGAATAATAACCTGCTTGGCAGATTGGGCAGCAATGCGGCCAAGGTCTTCCACCCGCAGGCGAAAGCCCATTTCGTCGTCCAGTTGTACGCTGGGGTCGTGCTTGCGGGCGTCTTCAATATCAATCTGCCCGTCTTCATCAGCCACGTCGTCCACCACAATTTTGAACTGGAACACGTCAATTTCGCCCGATTCCTCGTTGAAGCTGACTTCAATATCAATATCTTCGCCAAGCTTGCGGATAACAGAGGTGCGTACTGCCTCTTCCAGTGTTTCCACCAGCAAAGCGCGGTCAATGCCCTTATCTTTACTGATTTGCTCAATCGCTTTTTTCAGTTCCATGCTCATGGTTTTCTCCGCGTGTGGCAGGGGGTTGTGGCCTGCCCGGTAAAATCTCTAGGGAAACGCTGATGTATTCCGTTTGGCAGCGTTACTTCTTTTTTTTTGAAACAGTCGATGACCAAAGAGTCAACTCCTGCTTCAAAAAAATCTCGTGCCTTGCCAAACGAAATAACTGAGCGTTTCCAAAATGCTATGTAATCAGTGGTTCGTTAAGCGTTATCGTTGCACACAAGGTGCGTTATGCGTTTCTGCCGGGGCAGGGACGTTCCTTCCTGCCGATGCAGGTTATTCTTCTACCGCAGCCTCTGGGCTGGGGTCTGCCTCGGCGCTTTTGCCAGTGGCAGGGCGTGGGCTTTTGGTTGCCGCAGGCTTTGCCTTGGCCTTTTTGGGGGCTGGCAGTTTGCCGGGCGGGCTTTTGTCAGGGAAAATATGAATAAGGTGCGCCTTTTTCACCTGTTCAAAGGTAAAGCGCACTTCTTTGCTTTCTTCTGGTTTGAGGGAAGCTTCTTCAGCCAGCAGAGTAAATTCGCCATTGGCAAAGGCCCCTAGCACACCGCGAAAACGGCGGCGGCCAGGGTGGCTTGGCAGGGGGCTTTTAAGCTGTACATCAAGGGGGTTATCCAGCGCAGCGGCAAGTTGCGCTTCAGCAAAGTACACACGCTCCAGGCCTGGGGAGGACACTTCCAGGGTATAGGCCCCTTCCAAAATGTCTTCCACATCAAGGCTTAAGCCCAAAAGGCGGGAAAGTTCGGCGCAGGCGTCAATGTCTACCCCATCTTCCCCATGCTTTTCCACATACACCCGCACAAGGCTGCGCGGGCCAAGGGCAACTTCAACCCCCCACACATCAAGCCCAAGGGAAAGGGCCAGGGGGGCGGTAAATTCAGCTATACGTTGGTATAAAGGGGTTTCGGGCATGCGATCCTTCGTGTGCGATGCGAATACGTCAACTGGGCACCAGGCGGCTGGCCTACTGCGCGTGTGCGCTGGCGGGCGTGTGCGCCGGGCAGAATCATAAAAAAAAGGGAGGCCGCAAGGCCACCCCATGAACCGTTTCAGCTCTCAGGATGTTGAAAGACTCCCCCACGCCTGCAAAAACAAGAAGAACAAGAAAAAGCTGTGGGCGTGTCTTCCACCAAGTGCAAAGCTTTTATCTGGAAAAACAAGGCGTGTCAAGCGCTATACGCATACGGCATAACCAATACTCTGCACAAACCTGGGTGAGGGGCCAGAAAAAAACCTTTGCTGGCCCCTCACCCTCTTTTTATACTGCATGCGTTACGCCGTCATCTTGTGCCATGCGTTGTGCAAAGGCCTCTGTTACAACGGTGCCATAGGCAAGGAGGTCAAACCGCATTTGCCGCTTAAGGGGTGCTCTTCGGCAAAGCCGCAGAACAAGTCGTCCAGCGGGCAGTGTTCACACCGGGTGCAGTGCTTCACATCTTTGCGCAGCACGCACAAGGCTTCCCGCGGGGCAAAGTACACATTCTCCGCACCAATCAGCTCTATCAGCCCGGTGCGCTCCAACATGGCAGCCACAGCCCCCACCACCCCGCTTATGGAGAAGCCAACGCCCGCCCGGTAGGCCCGCTCTACAATGGTTTCCAGGGCGTCTTCACCGGAGGCATCCATATGAGTTATGCCGGAACACACAAGGTGGATATGTTGCAATTCCGGGTTGTGTTCCAGCCTGTCCAGCAGGTTATTTTCCAGCACCGAGGCATTGGCAAAAAACAGCGGCCCCTGAAACTGCACCACAGCAATTCGATGGCAGGAAATCAGGTTCAGGGCTTTTGCATCGTGCAGCATATGGTCTTGCCCCACGGCAAGAATAGTAATAGCGGGGCGCATACTGCGGTAAAAAAAGGCGGCAAGGGAAAGCACCACGCCCAGCAGAATACCGTAGTTCAGGTGCGGGGCAAAAAACAGGGTAGCCCCAAAGGTAATAAGGGCAATGACGCCGTCAATGCGCTGCGCCTTCCATGAAGTAACAAAAACCTTGGGGTGGAACAGGGTATACGCCGCGCGAATAACCACCACCGCCAGCACAGGCTGGGGCAGGTAGCGCAGCACCCCGGAAAGGAACAGCAAAATGAACAAGGTGACAGCGCTGGCAAACACCGCTGCCATGCCCGTTCGTGCCCCGGCGGCCAGGTTCACGGCAGAATTAGAAAAGGAGCCGGAAACAGGACTTGTAAGAGTGAGGCCCCCTGCAATGTTGGCAAGGCCCTGCCCCACCATTTCCTGGTTAGCGTCAATGCGGTAGCCGCGCTGCGTGGCGGCTGCCTTGCCAATGGAAATGGATTCAGCAAACCCCACAAAAGCGATAATAAGTGCCGTGGGCAACAGGGCAAAAAAACGGTTGCTGGAAAATTCGGGCATTTGGAACACTGGCAAGCCCGAAGCCATTTCCCCCACCACAGCACCGCCACTGGAAAAGTTCAACTCTTCCAAATTGGGCATTTTATTCCCCAGGCGCAGGCGCCATGTTCTGCCGTCTGCAAACGTTTCCGCTGGCAAGGAAGATTCCTGCACGTACAAGGGTGTTTCCCCTGCCTGGGGTTGCGGCGCAGTGGCGTTTGCCTGCCCAGTGCCATTGGCGGCAGGAATATCTGGAGCGCCCTGCCCTGCCTGTGTCTCCGCCAGGGGGGGCTGAGGTTCCTGCGGGGCAGGGGTGACCATGGTGGCAATAACCGGGGGCGGCGGGGTAAACACCAGACGCGGGCTTTGTTTAACGTGAAACACCCGTGCCCCGTCTTTTTTCTCTTCCGCCACAAACAGCATGCGGCGCAAATGTTCCCGCACCAAGCGCATGTTGGCCTGAATATTGGCCTGCTCCAGTTGCAGTTCTTTGGCTTTGTAGGTTGCTTCAAGGGTTTCAGCGGCAGTTTCTTCATTGCCCGCAGGTTGCAGGGCGGCAATTTGTTCGCTCAGGCTGTGCACTTCCTGTTCTTGGCGCACAAGGCGCACAAGCAGAATGCGGGCTTCATCGCTGGCAATGTCAGTAATATGAGCGGTGGTGGTGGCTTCAAAGGAAAACGCCCAGGAACACAGGGTGGTCAGGGCAATGGCCGCCAGCACTGCCGGGGCCTTGGGAGCAAAGCGGCGGCACAGAAACAGCGTGCCCACTGCCAGCCCGGCCATAAGCACGGAAGGCCAGTGGGTGTAGTTCCAGGCAGAAGAAGCCGTGGCAAGTACCGTTTGGTACAGGGGGCCGCCTCCATCTACCGTTACGCCAATAAGTTTGCCCAGTTGGGAGGCCACAATAATAAGGGCCGCTGCATTGGTGAACCCGCTGATAACAGGCAGGGAAAGAAAGTTCACCAGAAAGCCCATGCGGGCCGCACCAAACAGCAATTGAATGCCGCCCACCAGCAGGGTGAGCAGGGCCATGTAGGCAATGTAGTCGCTGATGTTATGAATGGCGAGCGGTTGCAGGGCAGCGGCTGCCATAAGACAGGTGACAGCAACGGAGCCTGTGACCATTTGGCGGCTAGAGCCCCACAACCCGCCAATAAAAGTGGGCAACAGCGCGGCATACAACCCGTGGTACGCGGGCAACCCGGCAAGCTGGGCATTGGCCATGGACTGCGGAATAAGCACCAACGCCACGGTGAACCCGGCATTGAGGTCTTTTTTGCACAGGGCAAGGCTGTAAGTGCGAAGCCAACCAATGAATGGAAACAGGAAAGAGAAAAAACGGGAATATGAGGAAGCCGCGTGTTGTTGGGGCATAGCAGTGGGTGGGGTTGAAAGTGGGAAAACGCTGGGGAAAAGCTGATTTATTCCGTTTAGCGGCGTGACCTTTTTTCGCTCCTGCGGCGGGGTGCATGCTTCGGCGGCCAAGCCGCCTACGCCCCGCCTTGTCGCTCCACGGCTCGCTACGCTCGCGACTGCCGTCGGCTTTAAGGTTTTTTTGAAACAGTCGAGGGCCGAAGAGTTGACTCGGCCCGTCCTGGGCCTCGGCCTTCGGCTCCCGCCCTACGGGCGATTCCCAATTCCGCTTTCCTGCGGAATTGTCACCCCTGCTTCAAAAAAAACTCGTGCCTTGCCAAACGAAATAACTGAGCGTTTCCCAAAATGAATCATGAGAAAATGGGGGAAACAAAAGCACAAGTCATTCGGTTGTTTTGTGCTGCGTGTTTCCGCCAAGCATGACTGGCAACGATGCTAGCTCAATTATGGGTACAGTGCAATGAAGTGTGTATTAGCCTGAATGCGCGGGCAGCGCAGCAAAAAACTGCTCAATAATGGCGTTGGAAAGCAGCAGGCCCCGTGGGGTAAGGGCAAAGTGAGTGGCTGTTCGGGTGGCAAGGCCGGAACGTTGCAGCGAATCCACCAGTGTGGAGAACTGCCGGGTAAAGGCCCGCCCGGTGCGCTGTGCCCAGGGGCCAAGGGGCAAGCCCTGTGTGGTGCGCAGGGCCAGCATGAGGAGCTCCTGCTCCAGGGTGGCAGGGGTAAGGTGTTCCTCTTCCCCTTGCGGCAGTTTGCCGGGGGAGCACTGGACAACTGCCTTGTGCCATGCGGCCACATCCGCCGGGTTTGTGCGGCGCACGCTGCCCACTGTGGCAACGGCGGCAGGGCCAAGGCCCATGTATTCTTCCCCGTGCCAGTAGCCAAGGTTGTGCTGGCACTGGTGGCCGGGCTTGGCAAAGTTGGCTATTTCATACTGGGCAAACCCTGCGCGGCGCAAGGCATGCACGGTGTGCAGGTACTGGGCTGTCAGGGTGCGATCTGGTGGCAAGGCTAAGGTGTTGCCCTCTGCCTGCCGGGCCAGGGGGGTGCCTTCTTCCAACATCAGTCCGTAGCAGGAAAGATGTTGCGGGCCAAGGGCAATAGCCGTAGCCAGGGTGGTTTGCCAGCGGGAAACTGCCTGCCGGACCAAGGCCGTGGCCGCGCGCGTGGCGCTGGGTGAACCCGCAGAAGCTGCCACCGGAGGGCATGCTTCCTCCGCACAGGGCAGGCCCCACATAAGGTCAAGGCTGATGCTGTTAAATGGCAGGCGCTGGGCCGCTTCCACCGCTTGAATAGCCTGCTGCGCCGTGTGTATGCGCCCCAGCAGGCGCAACTCTTCCGCATGGAAGCTTTGCACCCCAAAGGAAAGCCTGTTCACCCCGGCAGCCGCCACCCCGGCCAGCCAGCCGGGTTGCAGGGCAGATTCCGGGTTCGCTTCTATCGAAATTTCCGCCCCTGACGCTACCCTGAACGCCGCGTGCAAGGCTTCCAGAATACTCCCCACCTGCTGCGGGGCAAGCAGGCTGGGTGTGCCGCCGCCAAAAAAGATGGAGCTTACGGGCACAGGCCCTAGGGCCTGCCGCCACAGGGCAATTTCTGCCACAAGGGTGCTGGTGTAGGCGGCAAGGGGGCCATGCGGGTTAGCTGCCCCCTGCCTGCCCAAAGGCTGGGAAGAAAAGGCGCAGTAGCGGCACTTGCCACGGCAGTAAGGGATGTGGATGTACACCAACATGCGGGACTCTTATGCAAGGGAAGTATTATATCATGGCACCCTTGGGGGGCGCTGTCCCCCAGCCCCCTGCAAGGGACGTGACGCCCCTTGACCCCCTATTTGCGTTTGCCTTTCCGCAATGCGGAAAGGCAAACGCTGATGTGGGTTCCAAGAGGACAATTGTGCAGGAAGCACAATTGGGAACCGTCCGCAGGGCGGGAACCGAAGGTCGAGGCCCAGGACGGGCCGAGTCAACTCTTCGGTCCTGCCCCGCTTCAAAAAAAGCGAAGAAACACCGCCAAACGGAATAAATCAGTGTTTCCTAATTGGAAAATTCAACGCTCTGCACTATAGCCCGCAACGTTTCTTCCACGCCGGGTTCTTCCACATGGCCTTTAAGCTTCAGCATAAAGCCTGCGTTTTTGGGCAAGTAAATGTCGTAGTTCAGCACGCGCATGGAGCCGCCCTCGGGTGGGTTGCCAAGGCCAGACTGGCCAATGGCCATGAAGCCGCCAATCTGGGTGCGGGACACGGTCCATTCCACCATGGTATTTTCCACTTTTTCCTTGGCTGCGGTTTCCCGTGCGTTTTGCATAATGGCATCACCCAGGCGCACAAAGTCCTGGTCGTTGGCCTTGGAAGCGGCTTCTTCCGGCATAAAGTCGCGGGAGCTGTTCACCAAAAAGGCATAGGCCTGGGCAATCATTTCACCTTTGGCGTTGTTGCGCTGCATGTTGAGCATTTCAATGCGCTGGCCGGCCTGTATGGCTTTTTGCAATTCCGCCTTGCTGGGCTGGTTTTCCCGTGTGGCGTTAATAATGGTCCAGCCCTGGGGCACTTTTAAGCTGATGCCATAGGCAAGGCGCTGGGTGCTGGCCCCTTCCAGGGGGTTGGTGGCCACTTTAGGGGCTGTGGTTTTACCACCGCAAGCGGCAAGACCAAGGGTAAGCAGACTAAGGCAAACCAGGGAAATTCCCCGGAAAGAGGTGCGGGCAGTGTTCATGGGTGACTCCTTTCGGCAAATTTGTCAGGTAATGAGCGCATGTGTGGCGCGCGTGCGGCAACTGTATAGCATATACTGTGCAAAATTAACAGCAGCGTTTTTGTGGTGTAAAGAACCCATTGATCATATGGCATTTCATTCTTGTGGCGGCGTGGCCCACAAGGTCTCCAACCGGCGCAACAGGCTGGCGCACCCTTCTTCCCCCACCGCCAGCAGGCGCTGCTCCAGGGGGGCGGCGCTGGCAGCAAGGGCTATACCTTCCGGGTCTGGGGCGCTGTTTTCCAGCACATACTGGCAGGCCGCCATTTTCTGTTCTTCCGGCCATTGCCAGCCTTCAATGGTGTCAATGGCTTCCTGGCTCCAGCCGCGCAGCCCGGCAAGGCGCTGCTGGCGCACGGCAAAGGGGGCATGTACCCCCACCAGGGCTGGGGCACGCAGCCGGTATTCTTCCGGCATATGCAGGCCAGGGTTGGAAAATGTTGCACCGGTTTCCAGGTACAAGGGAATTTCGGCAAAGGCCAGGGGGGCCCCCTGCGCCGCCGCTGTGTTCCAGAAGGTGGCAATGGCATGGAATACCATGGGGTGCAGCATGGCTTCCACTTCCCGCCGCAGGTGCTCATCTGCCATCATGGCAGCGCCAAGGGCTGTTTTGTCTACCCCGCCCTGCTCCTGCGGAATGAAGCGGGTGCCAAACCGGGCACGCAGCAGTTGCCAGCCATCAGCCCCGTGTTTGTAGAGCTCTGCCACCACGGCATCAGCACTGAGGGTGGGGTAACCCTGCCCGGCAAAGTGCTGCAACAGGCGCGACTTGCCACACCCCGGCGAACCGGTAATGACCACAGGCAAAAAACGCCCTGCCAGCAAGGTGAGAGTGGCGATAAAATCGGGCGGGGGCGGGCAGGCAAAGGCAAGGCGGTTGTCCTGGCAGGTAAAGGTAGTCCCCCCGGCAAGGGTAACGCGCTGCGGGCGCTTTTCCTGCTGGGCATTGGCCGCATTTTTAGCCGTTTTTTTGTTGGGAGCGCTTGTTTCTGCTAGGGGTTGTTGTGCAGCACTTTCCGCTGCACTGGGGTGGGTAACAGCCAGCCGCCAGGCATGCAGCATGGGGCGCTGGGCCGCGTGCAGGGTGGTTTGCGGGGCCCCATAGGTATAATCCCCCAGCAGGGGGTGGCCAATGTGCTTCAGGTGCACGCGAATCTGGTGGGTTCTGCCCGTGTAAATACGCACAGCCAACAGGGCGTAGCGGCCTTGTTTGTCTGCATGTAGTGTTGTGTAGCCCGTGTGGGCTTCCCTGCCTGTGGGCACGACCGCCATAAGGGTTTTGCGGGTGGGGTGGCGGCCAATGGGGGCATGAATTTCCCCACTGGGCTGGCGGGGCACCCCATGCACAAGGGCCAGATATTCCTTATACACGCCGCGTTGGGCAAACTGTTCGGCCAGGGCAAGGCGGGCCCGTTCATGCAGGGCCACCAGCAACAGGCCTGTGGTGTCTTTGTCCAGCCGGTGCACAATGCCGGGGCGCGAACCTTCCATAAGGTGCAGGTCGGGAAAATGGTGCAGCAGAATATGGGCAAGGGTGCCTTCCGGCCTGCCGGGGCAGGGGTGCACGGTCAAATCCGCAGGCTTATTCACCACGGCCATGTCGTCGTCCTGGTACACAATGCACAGCTCTCCGACTTCTGCCTTCAAACTGGTTTCGCGCTCTGGCAGGGCAATGGCAATGGTTACGCCGCCGGGCACCGCTTCCTTGGGGGAAAGACAGGCTGCGCCGTCAAGCAACACCTGCCCCTGCTTGATGCAGTCTTTCACCCGCTCGCGGGAATAGCCAAGGGGGGCAAGGTGGGCGGCAAGGAGCTTGTCTAGCCGTTGCCGGGGGGAACCCGCAGGCGTAGTAAAGGTATGTGTGGCTTGCGGACATGAATTGATGGGCATGAATAAGGCCTTTGAGAAAGTGCGGATACAAGGAATTTTTGGACAATGCACAGGCATTGACCCAAAGTATAAAAGGCTGTGGGAGCTTTGGCAACAAAAGGTTATGTCCAATGCTTCACAGTTTTTAGCCGCACAGCATTAGACAACCACTGATTACATGGCATTGAGGAAACGCTCAGTTTTTCGTTTGGCAAGGCACGAGCTTTTTTTGAAGCAGGAGTGACAATTCCGCAGGAAAGCGGAATTGGGAACCGCCCAAAGGGCGGGAGCCGAAGGCCGAGGCCCAGGACGGGCCGAGTCAACTCTTCCGTCCTCGACTGCGACCCTAAAGCCGACGGCGGTCGCGAGTAGAGCGAGCTGTGGAGCGAGGAGTACGTGTGCGGGTGGCTTTGCCACGCGCACATTTCCACGAAATCCGAGCGGAAAAAATGAAGTAACACAGCCAAACGAAATAAATCAGCGTTTCCTCAGCTTGACCCCATGAAGTGTGGCGGGTACAACAAAAAAAATACGCAGCCTGGCTATTGCCCTCTTTTTATGTACCCCAGGCCTGCCTTGCCATTGCCCTCACAACCTACTCAGGGAAGGAGTTCTCTATGTCTCTTTATACCGTTGAACACCCTCTTGTAAAACACAAGCTCGGCATTTTGCGCCGCCACGATATTTCAGTGCGGGAGTTCCGTTCCGTTTCCAACGAACTGTGCCGCCTGCTCACCTATGAAGCCACCAAAAGCCTTGAAACCGAAAAAGTCACTGTGCAGGGGTGGGCTGGCCCAGTGGAAGTGGACCGCATTAAAGGCAAAAAAATCACGGCAGTGCCCATTTTGCGCGCAGGCCTGGGCATGCTGGACGGCTTCCTGGACATGATTCCCGGTGCCAAGGTAAGCGTTGTGGGCATGTTCCGCAATGAAGACACCCTGGAGCCTGTGCAATATTACGTAAAACTGGCAAGAGACATGAAACACCGCACAGCGGTGATTCTTGACCCCATGCTGGCGACAGGCGGCACCCTGGTGGCCACCATTGACCTGCTGAAAAAAGCAGGCTGTAAAAAAGTGGTGGGGCTGTTCCTTGTGGCTGCGCCGGAAGGCATTGAACGCACCCGCAAAGCCCACCCGGATGTAGACATTTATACCGCTGCCGTGGATGAACGCCTCAACGAACATGGCTATATTCTGCCGGGCCTTGGGGATGCAGGGGATAAGATTTTCGGCACCAAGTAGCCCCTGTTACTTATTGCAAATACAATACCCCCCCGGAAGCGCATGTTCCGGGGGGGTATTTTTACGTCTGAATACAATTCTGTCCGGTTAAAAACCGGACAGAATTGGGGCAATTTTGCTCGCAAAATTGTCCCGCGTAGCGTGTCGTTTGCCTTTATAATCACCTCTTTTTGTCTTCTCTTTTAAGGCAATGCTTGGAGAGAGCAAAAAGATAGCCGGACACTATTGGTCTGAATAGCAGGGTTGCCCAGTGGGCAACGCCTTATTCCTGAATGATTGCCGTACACATCCCCTTTGCAGCGGGGGCAGGCATGCCAGGGGGAAGGAGAAGCACTACCTGTGCATATTGCTGGGCCAGTTGGCGTAATACCGCATGCAGCCCTTCCTGCGCCGTGGTTGCATGCACTTCCACAGGCAAGGAATGCGGTGCCAGGGCTGCCTGTAGCGGAGCAAATGCGTTTTGCGCCTCGTCACGGGCCAGTTGTTGCACGTAGTCGGTAAACTCCCCCATGGCACCTGCCGGGGCCAGGTGGTCCACCTGCCCATAGTGGGCCAAATCTACCGCCAGCAGGTACAGCCCCAGTACGTGCGCGGCATGTACGCCTGCATGGGCCAGCACTGTTGTGCCCTGCACCGGGGGTGTTGCCTGTGCAGCAAGGCACACCAGGGCCATGGGTTGCTGTGCAGTTGCCTCGTGTTGCGGCGGGGTGGCAAACTGTGTGGGCATGGCTGCCCTTACGCCAGCAGCTTGGCAACACCCACAAGGAGTATGCCGCAACAAATGACTATAATATCCTGCCGTCTGCTTTTAGAAATCGCGTTCCACATAGGTACCTCCTGAAGGCGTTTTGAATGTGTTATTTCGTCATGGTTGTATCGCAGTGCGTTCACTGCACAAGGCAACCGTTGCTGCATGAGAGCATTTTACCTTTGAAAGTATACATTGGCTTATCATGCAGCGCATTGATTTTTTCAAAGTAGTCATGTGATCTACTAAAATAAAACAACATGCTTCGCGGGTGGCAGCAACGCTGCCACCGAGCAATTGTAAAGTGAAATTGCTCTAATCCAGAAATTGCAGCACAACAAACAGGGCCAGCACAGCTTTTACGGAAGCCACCACAAAGCCAAGCAACACACCGGAAAAGCCAGCGGCTTTAATATCTGCCAAGCGTGTGGTAAGCCCAATGCTGGCAAAACCCAGCAAAAAACACCAGTCCATGAAGTGGCTGGCTTTTTTAGCCTCCGTAGGGGTAAGCATACCAAACGTATTCAGCATAACCACAACCAAGAATCCCAGAACAAACACAGGAAATTTATCAATAATGATGCGCAGCTTGTTTGTGCCATCCATTTGCTGGCGCACGTCGTCGTCTTGCGTAGCCACCATAATGGCCAGCATAAGCACTATAATGGGCAGAAAAATGACGCGCCCGATGTTATAAACCCCGGCCACAACCCCAGCTTCCGGGCTGAACGCAAAACCAGCTGCCAACACCTGGGCCGAGTTCACAATGCCAACCCCTGCAAAGGCCCCAAACTGGTTGGCGGAAAGCTCAAACCAGCGCCCGATAAAGGGAAAGGTGAACAGGGCAATAAGGCCAAACATAAGCACCACAGCAATGGTGTAGGCAATGTCTTCGTTCTTGGCCTTTACAGCCGGGGCAAGGGCAACACAGGCGGAAACACCACACACGGAAAGCCCGGCAGCCAAACATGCCCCCAGGGCGGGCGGCATTTTGTACAAGCGGCTTATCCACATTAGCACCAGGGCGGAAACAAACAGAAATACCGCAATGATAATCAGCGCTTCACTGCCTGTTTTCACCAGCCCGGCAAAGGAATACTTGCAGCCCATGACCACAATGCCTGTTTTGGTAAGAATGGTGGAATAGCCAAGCCCGGGGCGAAACACCTGGGCAACCCCAACGGTGTTGCGAATAAGCATGCCAAACAGAATGGCAACAATGAAGTTGCTCAGGTTCAGGCCAACCATAACAGGGTGCAAGCCGTTGATAACCGGAGTAACGTGCCATGCAACAACGGCAACAGTGAGCAACAACGCAACGCCGGGAAGCGAGGCAACAAATAAATTTTTCTTTGGGAGCGCAATGCTTGCCTGGGTGGACTGCGTCATAATGAACGGCCCCTTGTACGGTAAAAGATGAAAAACGTAGCCATATGGCTATTGGGCAATAATCGTAAAGCGACTTCCCGCAGGGAAGAAACTCCCAAAAGCACGAATAAAGGAACTTTATTTTCCTGTAAAATGAGTGCGTTTGGTGGTTTAGGCCATCTTTCGCTGTGTGCAGATGGCTTTGTTCCTGTTGGTCACAGGCATGGCCTATAGCAAGGTGTATGCCGTTTTAAATTATCAGTAAAAACAGATGGTTGTTTTTTCACACCATAAGAGCCTGCTAACGTAAGTTAGCATGCTCTTTCTTCTCAAATAACCAATAATATTAAACATATACAATACAAAAACCCAATTTTCGGCATGCTAACGTGCGTTAGCATGCCGAAAATTGGGACTAAAACGTAATATTCTGAAGCAGAGCAATTACCTTATTTCATTCGTTACTTACTCTTGCCGTGCAGGCACCAGCAGTACTCGGCAGGGGGCTTTTCGGGTAAGTTCCGCCACGCCGTCGCGCATCACTTCAAGCCCACGCCGCAGGGGGTTGGGAACAACCACAAGGTCGTATCCTTTTTCCATTTGGGCAATGGCTTGCTCCACCACATGGCCTGCGCTCATCACAAATTCGGCTTCTACAACGCCTTTGGTCTGTGCTTCAAACCGTTGCAGGGCTTCCTGGGCAGATTTTTTTTCCTCATCATTAATATAGTCAAGGAAATCTCCACGGGAACCGCTGCCGGAGAGCCAGTCATGGGCAACATACCCATTCCAGGTGGCATCCAGAACAAACAGCCCGGTTAGGTGTGCCTTGTGCTGCTTGGCAATGCGCAGGGCTTCTTCAAAAACACCAGGGGTGTCGTCCAGCACCAGCAACAAGGTGCGCGGTGCGCCAGAATTATGTACGGCAGTGTTCATGTGGGCCCTTTGGATTAGAAAGATGCTGGTAAAACAAGCAAAAGGCCATGCACCGCAACGTTTCACCCTATTCCATTAGCACTCAAGGGGCATATTGCGCCAGGGCATTCAAGACGAGTGCAAAGTAGTCTTCAATGGAAAATAACGGGAAACGCAGTGTTGCAATGGCCTTACTCAACTCTTGTGCGCACAGGGTTTACGGGAGCGTTCCCTTAACGTGGTTAAGCACAATGATGGTGTTTTTGCTCTTTTTAACTTTGTCCCCAACTTTTGCAGGCACATCCAGCACTTTACCGTCTGCTTTTACCGTAATGTCTTTAATAACAGTATTTTCCTGCATAACGTTGTTCACCCATTTTTTTTCCACCACTTCAAGGGTGTAAATGGTGTCGCCTTTTTTTACTTCTGTGCCGGACTGCACAAGAATAGAGGCCACTTTGCCGTCCATGGCAGCTGTTACGTGTACTTCAGGCACAATAAAGGCCATATACCCAAGCACAAACAGTACCACAAGACCAGCAAATATCATGGCCGCAACGTCTTCGTGCCTGTCAGACCGGAAAACGGTCATGGATTGTTTCTTTTCGCTCATGAAGCATTCCTTCGCTTTACATTCTATAAGTGAGGGCTTTTATACGCTGCACCTGAGAGTATTCTTTTCTCCGGGCTTTTTGCCCAATGCTGCGCAATATCCTGTTTGCCATGGCAGGTGCCAGTGCAATACGCTATTACTCTAAAAGCCAACTTCCTTGGGCATGAACAGCAGAATAACAATAAGAGCCAGTATATATTTGGTTGTACCGGCAATAATGCCAATGCGCAGGGGTTTGCCGCCTGCTGCCTTGATTTCGCGAAAGTCAATGTAAGCGCCCTGCCCCACAAGGCCAATACCGAAAATCCAGGCCATGAACGTGCGAAGAAGGTGCAGCGTTTCAGAACCTTCAGCCCCCAGCATACCAAGGGAAGAAAGGGCTGTCATGCCGAAAAAGCCAAGAACAAACACGGGGAACTTGGAAACAAGAATTTTGGAAAGGCTGGCCTTTTTCGCATCTGCTTCCCCTTTCCAGTACCACACGGTAATGGCAAAAACCACAAAGGGAATACTAATAACGCGCACCACGTTCCACACTTCGCCGTAGGCAACAGCAGTGCCTGGAGCAATGTTGGGGTTAAAGGCAAGGCAGGTGGCAAGCACTTGGCCAGAGTTCAAAATGCCCGTGCCCACCCATGCGCCATACTGAAAATCGGAAAGGTTCAGAGCAGTGCCAATAAAAGGGCTGATGAACATGGTAAGAATACCAAAGCCAAGAATGGTGGCAATGGCAAGGGCAAGGTCCACAGGCCGGGCACGCACCCCGGGGGCAGCGGCCACAGCGGCGGAAACACCGCATACTCCACAGGCAGCCGCCATAACCGCAGTAACGGAACGGTCTACCTTCATCATGCGGCCAAGGAACATAACCAGGAACACGGTGCCAAACACGAAACCCAAAATGAGTACGGCAGCACTTACACCAAGCTTAAGCAAGGTTTGCAGGGTATACAAGGAACCCAGCATAATAACCCCTGTTTTAATGAACAGGCGGGTAGTGCGGAAACCTTCTTCCGCCCATGCGGGAATTCTTCCCCCAAAAATGAAGTTGCGGAACAACATCCCGGTAATAATGGACAACAAAATGTAGTTCAAGCTCAGTACCTTAACAAGCCAGCCTTTTACGCCAAAAAGCGTCACTTCCCCCATCCATGGTTCCACATAAAGGCGTAACACAGCAAGCGTGCCCACCATAAGTGCCAGGCCGGGTATAATGGCTGCAAGTTTCCCCAGAGTTCCTCTCTCTTCCATTCCAAACTCCTCCACGTGGTGTGTTGGCATTGCCAGCAAATAAGGCGCGCAATAGTGGGTTAGCCAAGAAGGAATATCCTTCACGCTATTCCCGCTGCCAAAATTATCGCTGGCTTGCAAGTATGCCAAATTATAGCAAAGTTTGTGCCATTTATAATTTACAATAAAAACAGTCTGTTAAATTTATCGACTTCCTCTTTTATGCCAACGTGCGTTGGCAGGAGACTACCCCCAGCAACAGTGGCTGGCATTGTTAACATACATAAATTACTATGATTATTTCAATCAACATGGCAATTTCTCTTTGTGCTAACACGTGTTAGCAGGTGCACAAACAGGACCGGAGCGTAATGCCCAAAGTGGCGCGAGGGAAACAAAGGTGCCGTAGCACTTCCCAACTCCAGCTCCGAGCGAGCGAAATTCACTTGTTTAAAAAGACACATACGCCATCCATTGCACAGGAGAATGCAACTCTCCCTTACAATGCATGGCGTATGTGCCTTTTCACTGGGTCAATACACATGGAAAAACCCTTGAACAGGGTTTTCCTAGTTCACCGCATTCTGCTCTGGCTGCTGTTTGCTCACAGTAACAGCCCGGCGTACCTGGGTTAAGGTAGAGGCCAGGGTAGGCTGGTCTGTGTAGTACACCGAAGCGCTGTGCAGCCCATACAGGCTTTGCACTTCCCCATAGTGTGTCAGGGCTGGGGACAATGCTACAATTCTGGGGGAAATTACCCCAAAGAACAGGTACAGCGCCACTGCAATAAGGGCCAGGCGGCACAGCCCGTTAACTGGTGTGGGAAGCATTGTGAAAGTCCTTTTTTTGTGTAGCTGGGGAAGCAGGGCCGCCCAGCTACACTTACTCTCGCGTCAGTATACCCTACAGGCTTGCGGTAATTTCCGGGAACACCTTGTAGAACATGATGTAGGCCATGATCAGGGTAAGAAGAAGGTTGAAGCTTTGCCCGCACACATACAAGATAACGGGTTTGCCGCCCTTAAAGTATTTTGCCAGTTCGCGGAAGTTGGTGGCAAGGCCAATGGAAGTAAAGGCCAGCACAAAGAACCAACCACGCAGGCCGCCGGAAAGGCCTTTGATAATACCCTGGTCAACAATGGCATCGCCAAGGTCTGGCCCCAGGGAAGAGCTGAGGGACGAAAAGATGATGGATGCGCCAAGAAAGCCCAGCACAAACTTGGGGAAGCGGTGCCAAATTTCCATGGGGCTCACTTTTTGCCCTTCCACACGGTCTACCTTGGTGGCCCAGTACACAGCCACACAAAAAGCGGTAACGCCAATCAGCACGTTTTGAATCATTTTAATGGTGGCAGCCACGGCCATGGCCCGCTCACCCAAAAAGGCACCGGCTGCGGTTACAGCCCCGGTGGAGTCCACGGTGCCACCAATCCAGGCACCGCCCAGCACGTCGTGCATGCCAACGGCCTTAATAAAGGCGGGCATGGCAATCATCATAATGGCGGTAAAAGTGAGGGAAAGGCCCACGGCCAGGGTAAGTTCTTCTTTCTTGGCACGGCAGGCGGCAGCGGTGGCAATGGCTGCGGAAGTGCCGCACACGCTCATGTCTGCCGAAATGGTAATGTTCAGGGTTTTGGATTCCATTTTCAGTACTTTCTGACCGAAAATATACGTGGAAACCAGCACAATGGGGGTAACCACCCAGGCTACAAAAATACCCGGAATACCAATGGCCAGAATTTTACTCATGAGCACTTCGGCACCCAGCAGCACGAGCCCTGTTTTAATAAAATATTCTACTTCCAAGCCACCCTTGAACATATTGGGGGTGCCCACCGTGTTGGCAATTATCATGCCCAAAATAATGGCCCAAGCTTCAGCCCCAACGCCCCAGTACTTCATTTGGGCCTGGCCCCCAAGGCTTTGGGCAAGCACGGCAAGAAGGAAGACAAAACAGAACCCAATGAAGAATTTGGGCACACTTTTGCCCATGAAAAAGGCCCCAACGCTGAACATGGCCCCCAACACCACCATGAGCACAGGAAGTGTCATAAGCAGGTTATAGGGCTTGGCATTGGCAGCAGACTTGGCCTTGCCCTCTGCCTGGGTTGCCTTGTTCCAGGCTGTGGCAGCAGCCCCGGCCTTTTCATTCAGGGCAGCGTCTTTAAATTCGCCAGTGGCAGCGGCCTGTTCTGCGGCCTGGGCAGCTTCCAGGGCAGTGGCTGTTTTGGCTTTGGCGGCCTCAAATTTTTCGGCGGCCTTTTCGCTGGCAACCTTTGCTGCGGCTTCATCCCTTACAAAAGAAGCCATAAAATTGTCAGACCAGTCCTTGGGCTTGCCAAGGTAATGGCTGAAGAGCTTACCCATGTCGTTGCTGCTGACTGTGAACGAATTCTTTTTTGCCGTGGCCTTGTACCAGCCAACCGACTTGAACGGTTTTTCCGCTTCCTTGGCAATGGTGGCCTGAAACGGCGCAATTTCTGCAGCAAGCTTTTCTCTGCTGTCCGCTCCTGCAAAGGCAAAGAATGCTATGGCAAGAATGAAAAATCCAAGCCATATGGCCCAGTAGTCTTCCTTGGTCCACAAGTCGGAAAGCTTGGATTCCGCCTTATCAACCACAACATCATTGGTGGTTTGCGTCATATGCACTCCTTTACTATTGTTCGAGCCAGTTCTTTCCCCCAACATAAACGCGCTTGCCCCATGCAGCAGTAAGGGCCTTATCTTTCATATTGCAAGCAAAGATTGTGCCTTTTTTATCTTGCAGTAAAATCAGCATGTTATAATTTTGATTTTGAATAAACTGCTAACTCACGGCAACACACCTTCACGACGCTTTTGTTGCAGAATCGGCATTTGTGCGCTATAGACGAACGGCAGCAACAATTTTTCAGGCATTCAACAAAGTGCTACCAAAAGTTAGCAGGCGTGCGTCTTGTGGCACAAGGGAACAAGCGACGTACCACCATTGGCAGGGTATTTTCGCTCCAAGGTATGCAAAAGGAGGCCTGATGCGTTTTTTTCCGGTGACGTTACAAGGAAAGTTCTTGGCAGGCCTTGTGGTTATTTTGCTGCTTATGGGCGTACTGTTTGGCGTGGCCCTGCAAGCCCACACCAAGCAATTGCTTGTGGCAGAAGCCAGGGAAAAAGCCCAACTGATGCTGGCCCACACCGAAGCCATTCAACGCTATATACGCGAAGTGCTGCGCCCTGCGGTTTCAAAACGAATTGAGGCAGACGACTTTATTATTGAGGCCATGTCTACCTCCTTTATTACGCGCCATGTCCTGCAAAACATTACTGAAGACGCCATGCCCTTCGTGTTTCGGCGGGTGGCGAAAAATGCCCGTAACCCGGAATTTGAAGTGACAGCAGCAGAAGAAGTGCTGTTCAACCGCTTTCTTGTTGACCCAAAACTAACCCGCATTGAAGAACTGAGGGATGAAGGGGATGCCGGGCGGCTGCTTATTGCCCGGCCTGTGCGCTTTACAGCCGACTGTTTGCGCTGCCATGGCCTGCCGGAAAAAGCACCGGCAGTGCTGCTGCAAATGTACGGAAGCGAGCGCGGCTTTTACCGCCAGGAAAAAGAACTGGCAGGGCTTGAACTGGTAAGTGTGCCCCTGTATACCGCCAGCGGGCCTGCTTCTCGTTCCACCACCATGTTTGCCATATGGTTTGTTTCCGGCATGGTACTGCTGCTTGTGGTTATTCAGGGCTATTTTAACCGCCTTGTGGTGCATAACCTGCGCCGGGTGGGCAGCATTTTGCAGCGCGTATTCTTTCGGGAAGGCGGCGGGGAACTGCTGGCACCGCTAGAGCGCGAAGAAGACATTGAAGGCATGATTCGCGGCATTGAAACCATTGCCACGCACCTGGGCACGGCCAAAGAACAATTAAATACCTATGCCAAAAACCTGGAAAGCATGGTGGGGGAACGCACCGCAGACCTGGAACATGTGCTGGCTGCCCGTAGTGCAGACGTAGAACTGTTTGTTCGCCTTTTGCGCGACCTGAACCAGCACGGTGAGAAAAAGAACCTGCTGTGTGCTTCATTAAACCATGTGGCGCGGCATTTTGGGGCATCTTCCGCATTTTACACCTGTGGGTTTGCCGGGCTGGATTCTTTGGTGTGGCCGGGTTGCCTGCCCCCGGAAAGCCGCCCCCAGGGCAACCCTGTGGCCCCGCCCCTGGAAAATTTGGGGCAACTTTCCTTGCGCGCCCTGGAAGAACCTGTACTGGAAGAAAATTACTGGCTGCTGCCTGTGCAAACTTCCGGGCAAAGCCGGGGGGTGTATGGCCTGTTCTGGAATTCCCCCGCTGAAGTGCCCGGACAAGACTGCGTGCCACGGGCCATGGCCTTGGGCACCCAAATAGGCATTGCCCTGGACAACCTGGAAGCCCTGGAAGCCTTGCTGCACCAGAACACCCTGCTGGATTCCCTGGTGGAAGGGGTGCCAGACCCCTTGCTGCTTATGGAAGCTGGCGGCAGGGCATTGCTTGCCAACAGTTCAGCCCACCACCTTGCGGCCCGCCTGCGCCACATGGAGCAAAACACTTCCCCGCAAGAAGGGGCCAGGCCTGAAGTGTTGCAGGAAGAAAGCAGACAGGCCCTTTTGGCCACATTGCTGGAGCGCATGGGGGTAACCCCGCAGGCAACCAAAACAGGCAAAGTAAGCTCCCATGAAGTGGAACTGCCCGGCGGTTTTTCCTTTGATGTGGGCATATACCCATTTATTGAAGGCAGGGGCCTTGGCACCCGGCTCATTGTGCACATTCGGGAAACAACAGAAGAACGCCAGTTGCTTGGCCACTTGCGGCGCAGTGAAAAAATGGCAGCCGTGGGGCAACTTGCCGCAGGCATTGCCCATGAAATCAACAACCCCCTGGGGGTTATCCGCTGCTATGCAGAACTTTTGGCAGCTTCCCTGCCAGAAGGGCAGGAAAAAGCCGATGTGGAAACCATTTTACGGCATGTGGAAGGTGCCCAAACAGTGCTGCGCGACCTGCTGCATTTTTCCCGGCCCAAGGTCACCCAGGCTGGCCCATGTGATGTAGGGGCATTGCTTGTTTCCCTGGTGGAATTATTCAAGCCCAAGGCCACGCGCCTTGAGGTGGGGCTGGCGGTGGAAGCCGCACCAAACCTGCCCCAAGTGCATACAGACAGCGGCCTTTTGGAGCAGGTGCTGGTGAACCTGCTCCTTAACGCCCTGGACGCAGTGCCGCCGCATCACGGGCAGGTGCGCCTTGTGGCGCAAGTGCTGCCCCGGCAGGCAGGCCTGAGCATTCACGTTATTGACAACGGCGGCGGTGTGCCGGAAGTAAACCTTGGCAAATTGTTTGATCCGTTTTTCAGCACCAAGCCAGCAGGCCATGGCACGGGCCTTGGGTTGACCGTGGCCTTTGGTATGATGCGGGAAATGAAAGGCACACTTGAGGTGCGCAACCGTTATGAACAGGGGGTGCGCGTGGGTGCAGAGTTTATAGTTACTTTACCCTTGAATTCCCTGGAGCAAGGCCATGACCCCATGTGATAGCCGGATTTTGATTGTGGATGATGAAGTGGATTTTGCCAAAGGCATTGCCCGGCAAATTACCGCAGCCTTTCCGGAATGCAGCGTGGAAATGGCCCACTCCGGCCAGGCAGGGCTGGCTGCCCTGGAAACATTTGCCCCCCACGTTATGCTGCTGGACTTGCGCCTGCCCGGTATGGACGGGCATGAAGTACTGCACCAGGTGAAAGCCCGGCACCCGGACGTTTCAGTGGTTATTCTTACAGGCCACGGCACTGTAGCCACGGCGGTTAGCGCGTTGCGCAGCGGGGCCTGGGATTTTCTTACCAAGCCCGTGCGCGGTGAAGACCTTATACGCAGCCTTTCCAAGGCATTTGAGCGCAGCCGCCTGCTGGGGGAAAACCAGCGCCTTACACAGCTTATGAGCCGCTCCGGCCTGCACCATGCCCTTATTGGCGAATCTGCCAGCATGCTGCGCCTGAAGGAAAGCCTGCGGGCTGTGGCAGCGGCAAGCTACACGGTGCTGGTGCGGGGGGAGTCTGGCACGGGCAAAGAGCTGGTGGCAGAATCGGTACATGCCTTCAGCGACAGGGCAGCCAAGCCCCTGGTGCGGGTAAACTGCCCGGCCATTCCGGAACACCTGCTGGAAAGTGAGTTGTTTGGTCACGTAAAAGGGGCATTCACCGGGGCGGTGAACACCCGCAAAGGTCTGTTTCTGGAAGCTTCCGGCGGGGTGCTGTTCCTGGATGAAATTGGGGACATTTCTCTGAGTGTGCAAACAAAATTACTGCGGGTACTGCAAGATGGCGAGGTGCGCCCGGTGGGGGCCAGCCAATCGTTCCAGGCCGACACCCGCGTGATTGCCGTTACCAACCAAAACCTTGAGGCCAAAATCAAGGCAGGCACGTTTCGGGAAGATTTATACTATCGCCTCAACGTACTGTGCTTGCGTACCCCTTCCCTGCGGGAGCGGCGTGACGATATTCCGTTGCTAGCCACCCATTTTTTGCAAAAAACGTGCACTGAAACACGCACGGAAGAAAAACGGTTCTCCCCGGAACTGCTGGCTGCCCTGTGCCGCATGGAATGGCCGGGCAACGTGCGCGAACTGCAAAACACAGTGCGCCGCATGGCGGTGTTTAGCCCTGGCCCAGTGCTGGAAAAAGAACACCTTGTGTTTGGCAGTGAAGATGGTGCCCTGCCAGGGCAAGAGATAATAGAGTTTTTGCCGTATAAGGAAGCCAAAAGTAAACTGGTGGATACCTTTACACGGGAATATGTGCAGGAATTGCTGGAACGCTCCGGGGGGAACGTTTCCGAAGCTGCGCGTATTTCCGGGCTGGAACGGGTTTCGTTGCAAAAGATCCTGCGGCGATTAGGGGTGGAACCGGGTGGGTTTAGGGGGATGAAAGATGGGGGGATTCTCCATTAGTTTTTAGAGCGGAATTGCGTATATTTTTGCGACGCAAGCGCCACACCTTTTTTGAACACTTTGTTGCAAGGGTGAGTGCGGCGTGCCGCCGCGTACGCTTGTTTTTCTTCTTTAGTTTGCCGCTCCGCTTGGGTGAAAACACGAAGTTTTTTCGTTTGGCAAGGCATTCGGCGCAAGCACCGTC
>NZ_AUCY01000034.1 GCF_000430005.1 Desulfovibrio cuneatus DSM 11391 | reverse complement strand
GCAGCGTATTTGTGCAGCTATGCTGCACAAATAACAAAGGCTACTTCTTGCGAAGTAGCCTTTGTTCCATGTCACGCTGCGTGTATCTACCCAATGCACGCAGCCTCTACCCAAATGTTATGCTGCACGTGCAGGTACTTTATGCCCTTCTTCTTTGGGGTCTTTCAGCCAGCGCTTAATAATACCCAGGGCTTGCTCCATGTTCTGCTCGGAAAGGTGCAGGGCGTGCACTTTAATGTCTTCAATCTTATCCAGCATGGCGGTGGCAGTTACGGCGTCTTCACTATCTTCTGCCAGAGCAAGGCGGTCGTCGGTTTGTGGCAGGCCTTCCAGTTCTTCAATCATGCGGCCTTCCACTTTGGGCCGGATAAGGGCCAGAACAACCGGGCGTACTACCATGACGAGGAAGAGGAATACCAGCAGTGCGTTGAGGAACGGTTTGCCGAAGCGCATGGCGTAATCCATAATCACGGCGCTTACCGGGGTTGCATCTGCCACGTCCACACCTTCAAAGGCAATGCTGCTTACTTCAAGGGTGTCACCGCGTACAGAGTCGAACCCAACGGCGCTGGCAACAAGCTGGCGAATGCGTTCCATTTCTTCTGCACTACGCGGGGTAAACACCATTTCGCCTTCTGCATTTTTCTCGTACGTGCCGTCAACAATCACAGCTACCGAGATGCGGCTGATGTCCCCTGAGTTGCTAACAATGTTCTGCTCTTCTTTGTTAATTTCAAAGTTGATGGTACGGCTTTCACGGCTGCTGTTCTGGTCGCTCATGTTCCCGGCGGGGTTGTCGCCGCGGAAGTTGGGGTCTGGCACGCCGCCGCCAATGGTGGCACGGCCCTGGGTGCTTTCTTCATTACGGTTTTCGCTGCGCACCACGGTTTTGTCCGGGTCAAACATTTCGCGGCGAATGGTGCGCTGGCTGAAGTCCAGGTCTGCATTGACGCGGGCAATTACCTTGCCTGCCCCAATAACCGGCATAAGCAGTTCTTCAATGCGGCGCTCCAGGTTTTGCTGGGTACGTGTTTTGTGGTCAAACTGGGTTTGCGTAAGCCCGGAAATTGAGCCTTCCACTTCTGGTTGGAACAGTACCTTGCCGCTATTGTCCGTTACGGAAACCCGTGTTCTGTCCAGCCCTTCCACAGACATGGTTACCAAGTTCACCAAAGCTTCCATGTCGCGCGGTTCCACACGGCGGCTGCCGGTAAGCTTTAACAGCACCGCAGCGGAAGGTTTTTGCTGCTCTTCAATGAACAGACTGCGGTGGGGCAAAACCAGGTGGACACGGGCACTTTCCACACCAGGAAACTGGCTGATGGTACGGCCAAGTTCCCCTTCCAGAGCGCGGCGGTAGTTCAGGCGTTGTACAAAGTCGGTTTGACCAACCTGCACATCGTTAAAAATTTCAAAGCCAATGCCGCTGCCTGTAAGCACATTTTCACCGGCAATGCTAATGCGTAATCCATGCACTTTATCTGCAGGAACCATAATGGCGGTGCCGTTTTGCTCCAGCACAAAAGGAACCTGCTGTTTTTCCAGTATTTTTACGACCCGGTTGGCGTCTTCCGGTTGCAGGTTGGCATATAAAAGAGAAAATTCCGGGCGACCCATCCAAACCATAACGCCAATAAACACAGCGATGAGAATGGTTGCCAGACCCCCAATGAACATGCGCTGGGAAAACGACACACTGGACCAGACATTCTTGAAACGTTCGATGAAATCTTGCAGCATGGGTGACATGGTAGTTTCTCCTTAAGGAGTTGCAGCAGGGTTAATTCCATGCGGTTCTGGGTAGGAACCGGGGTAAGTACATGAACCTGGCACCAGGGTTCTGGGTAGGAACCGTTTCACGTTGTCCGCGTGTGCGCTGGCCCGTTGATGCGTGTAAACCGTATAAACTCTTGATCTTGTGAAGCGCTGCATTTTTTCGTTTAGCTAGGCAAAACGGAATAAATCAGCGTTTCCCTAGAATTGGGTGCGAGAAAGTTCACGATACGCTTCAATAACCTTGTTCCGCACAGCAGATGTCATGCTTACGGCAACGCTGGCCTTTTGCATGGCAATCATCAGTTCATGCACGTTCTGGTTTTCACCAGAAGCGAAGGACTCTATCATGGCGGTGCGTTCGGTTTGCAGGTTGTTTACCTTGCCAAGGGAACTGTTCAGGGTTTCGGCAAAATTGTTTGTTGGCTGTGCCGCAGGGGTAAGTGCTGAAGCCTTGGAGGCACGCTGGGCACGCTGGAAGTTTTCAAGGGCCTGATTATAGGCCTTTAAGCCCACAGATTGAATACTCATGGTATGCTCCTTTATTTGCAAAAGTCAGAAAATTTTCAAAGCACTGATTCCATAGCATCTTGGAAACGCTCAGTTGTTTTGTTTGGCAAGGCACAAGCTTTTTGTGAAGCAGGAGTGGACTCTTCCGTCCTCGACTGTTTCAGAAAAAGTGCAGGAACGCCGCCAAACGGAATAAATCAGCGTTTCCTTAACGCCCAATATCAAGGGCTTTGGTATACATGGATTTAACGGTTTCAATGGTGGCCACGTTGGCTTCATAGCCACGTTGGGCGGTCATCATGGCAGCCATTTCTTCCACCACGTTAATGTCCGGGTAAGCCACATAACCGTCTTCATTGGCGTCTGGGTGGCCTGGCTCAAACACCAGTTTGGGGGGGCGCTGGTCCACCGCAATGCCTTGCACACGCACGCCTTTCAACTCTCTGTCCATGGCGCTGCGCATTTGCTTGCTAAAGGGTGTATCCACCTCAGTTTCTTGCATATACACGCTGCGGCGCCTGTAAGGGCCACCTTCCGCCGTGCGGGTGGTTTTGGCATTGGCCAGGTTCATGGAAATTATATTCATGTGGGTACGCTCTGCCGAAAGAGCAGAAGCGCTCACGTCAAGTGCGGTCATGAAGTCCATTATTTTTGTCCTTCTGCGATGACGGTTTTCAGCCCTTCAAAGTTACTGCGAATAACCTGGGAAAGGGCACTATATTGCAGTTGGGTTTTTGCCATTTCTGCCATTTCTTTATCAATGCTCACACGGTCTTCACCGTAAATAATGCGCGGCTTGAACGCTTTTTCAGCATTCGCGGAAAAGGTGTTGGCGTCGAACACAGAAGGCATGTGCCCTTCCTGGGTACGGCTCATTTTGCCGCGCACGTCCAGCCCAAGGGCTGATTGCAATTCTTTTTCAAACTCCACCTTGCGGGGGCGGTAGCCTTCTGTTTTGATGTTGGCAATGTTCCCGTTAATCATGTTCTGCCGTTGCAACTGCATATCCAGCACCCGGCTGGTCAGTTCAATGTGTGAACCAAAAAGGCTTTTCATACCGTTTCCTCCTTAAGGTAAAGTTATGTGGGAATTTTTTTCCCATCTGCTTTGCCAGCATTAAGCAACAAGCGTACCAAAATTAATTTATTGTTTATTTACAGTGCATTAAGCACTAAAGCCATACCCCCACACCGTTACTTGTCATAATTTTGAATACGCCCTTTATAAGGAAGGGGGCAGCAAAGAAGGAAAAATGACAGGAAAAGCAAAAACTGCCGCCTGACAACAGGACACGCCAATGCCCAAGAAAAAATTATTATTAACAATTTACCATAGTTACAACAAAACTTCGCACAAAAAGAAAAAATGGCACACGGGTTGCATAAGCTTTGGCAAGCTTGCTCGCGCCAATAAACTTTATGAAGCAGGCAAAATGCGCACAACAGCGCACAACAAGGAGGGGATTATGAGCAATCAAGTAGATTACGAAATTAACAAAGAATTGGGTGAATGCTATTTGTTTATGGGTGAATACGAAAAAGCCCAAGACTATTACCTGAAGGCCGTGAGCTGCGACAAAAGCAAGCCAGAACCTTACCTTGGCCTGGCAGCCATTGAACTGGACCGGGGCAACCTGGAACAGGCTTACTCCCTGTACACCAAAGCAAATACCGTGTGCCAAAGCGACAAAACATTGTCTGGCATGGCCATGGTGGAAGTGGAAAAAGGCGAATACGAAACAGCCTTTACCCACTATTCCCAGGCACTTTCTTACAACAGCTGCAATATGGTTGCCATTAACGGCATTGTGCAGCTTTGCTACTTCCTGAATCGCCTTGAAGAAGCTGTTCCCATGCTGGAAGCTGCCCTTCAGGAACGAAGCGATGAAGCCATTCGCTACGCATTGGCAGGTTGCTTGCTTTCCCTTGGTCGCGAAAAAGAATCTCGGGCTCAGTTAGAACTTCTTTTGGGTGAACACCCAGAGAATATCGCTGCCCAACAACTTTACGCCCACTTTGCGGCGTAAAAAAAGGCAAAACAGGCTTGCCTGATTTTGCCACATGATCCCCCCCCTCCGTAGATTTCCTGGCCTCAAGCTGGCGCGAGAGGCCAGGAAGTCAGAGAAGGGTTGGATCAAAATTGAAAAAGCGGAGAGCAAAAAGGAATTTGCGAACCCTTAGCCAGGCGAATGCGCTGGAGCGACCATGACAGACGGGTTACTTACCCCATAAACGCTGCTGATCCAGGGACGGAGAGGTGGCGTTTTTGTTTTTTAGAAACGCTCAGTTATTCCGTTTGGCGGCGTTGCTTGCTATTTTTGAAGGGGGGCAAGACCAAAGAGTCCAGCCCGCCCTTGCAAAAATAACATCGCGCCTTGCCAAACGAAAAACTGAGCGTTTCTAATAGAGTAGTTATATGATGGTGAGGGAGAGTGTGCGGCGGCACGCCGCAAGAAACCATGAATTCCCGGTTTCAAAAAAAACGCCACCACGCCGCCAGTTATTCCGTGCCGCCAAGAACAAGCAGTTTGAACCATTCCGGCATACGCACAGGCTTGCCTGTACCATTCACCAGGGCGTGCTGTGTCATGCCTGTGGCAACCAGTTGTCCGGTTTCCTTGTTAATCATTTCATACACAAACGCCATGGAAGCACCGCGCAGTTCTTCCACCGTTACCTGAACGGCTATCACTTCATCATACCGTGCGGAAGCACGGTAGCGGCAGGCGGCTTCACGCACGGGCAGGTAAATACCGCGCCGTTCCACTTCAGCATACGACATTCCCAGCTCCCGAATATACTGGCTGCGGGCACGTTCAAAAATATGCAAATATTCTGCATAATAAAGTACTCCCATGGCATCTGTTTCCCCGTAGGAAACCCGGTGCAGGTACACACACTTTTTTGCATTCACGGACATAATCACTCCTTCAATGCTGGCCATATTTTTTGTCGGTCAACATAATCACTTCGTATTACTACCCAGGCACAAACGGCAGGCAACAGCAATGTAGCCTGTTTTTTCCTGGCTGCAAACAGGCGATAACGGAGGCAATTTCCTGGCACCATACCTTGCCCACAAGAGCAAAACCCGGTATGTTCCCCAGCATCATATGCCTGTAACCGGAGTCCCCCATGCGCCGCACTGTATTTCAGCCCATTTGCACAACATTGCTCCTTGCGGGGCTGGCTTTTTCCCTTACCGGGTGTACGTTGCACACTCCCCCGGCAAAAGGCAACAAGCAAGCCCACATTATTTCCCCCATGCAAGCCAGGGGGGCGGTACGCCTTAGCCAGGAAGAAGCCGAACACATTGCCGCCCAGGCCGCTGGCCAGCTTGGCAAAAAAGTAAGCCAGCAACAGGTGGCCTTTGCCATTAGCCAAAGCCTGGCCCATGCTGCGGCCAAACCTGCAAACGATACCGCATTAAACCACCCCGGCCTTTCCCTGACATACGGCGAACTTGCAGCCACATTGCGCCACATGCAGGCTGTGCTGCCCAATGTTATGCGAGCCCCTTCCCTGCTAGCGGAAGAATTTACCTGGTACCGCATTGGGCCAGACTTTGGGGCCACAGGCTATTACGAGCCCACACTGAAGGCAAGCCGCACCCGTTCCGCTGCCTTCCCTTACCCCTTGTACCGGGTGCCCCGCGACCTGCGTAAAGGCGTGCCCTACCACACCCATTCCGATATTGACAGAAAAGGCGTTTTGCGTGGCAAAGGGCTTGAAATTGCCTGGGTAAGCAGTGAAGTGGACGCATTTTTCCTGCATGTGCAGGGTTCCGGGCGGCTCCTGTTCCCTGATGGCACCATTACCCACGTGTTGTTTGCAGACAAAAACAACCGCGCATACACATCTCTTGGCCGCGTCATGAAAGAACGGGGCTTGCTGGCCCCTGGCAATGTAAACATGAAAAGCATACGGGAATACCTTGCCAGCCACCCCAATGAGCAGGCAGAACTGCTTGACCAGAACGCCAGCTATGTGTTTTTCCGTGAGGCAAACCAAGGCCCAATTGGGGCCATGGGCAGAACCCTTACCCCGTGGATGAGCCTTGCTGTGGACAGACGCACCCTGCCCCATGGCAGCCTGACCTTTGTTGCCCTGCCCCTGCCAGACGCCCAGGGCAACATGACCATACCCTTTTATGGCCTGACCCTGCCCCAAGACGTAGGCGGGGCCATTAAAGGTAACAGAATTGACCTGTTCAGCGGTGCCGGGCCAGAGGCTGAACACGTTGCCGGGTTCCTGGATGCGCCGAGTGCCATGTTTGTGCTGGTGAAGAAGGGATTAAAGAACAGATAGCACGCCCCCCTTCCCTGTAGAAAACTAATAAGAGCCCCCCTTGCATATCAGTAATGTGCAAGGGGGGCTCTTATTAATGCGTTGAGTAAAATCGCTGCTCCCTCATAATTCCTCTAAGGACGCAGTTATTTCGTTTGGCAAGGCGCTAGCTTTTCAAGCTTTTGAGCCCACATCTTCCCTAAAGCCGACGGCAGTCGCGAGCATAGCAGCCGTGGAGCGAGGGCTGAGGGTGCGAGGTGGCTTTGCCACCTCGCACATCTCCACGAAACCCGAACGGAGAAAGGAAACGCGCAGTTATTTCGTTTGGCAAGGCATGAAGTATTTTTTGAAAGGCGGGCTGGACTCTTTGGTCCTGCCCCCTTTCAAAAAATGCAAATAACGCCGTCAAACGGAATAAATGCGTGTTTCCCTAGCAGGTAATGGAGGTAAGCAACTGATGCACCATAGCAGACTGGGCCTCTTCGCTTTCTGCCACATTGTATTGTTCCACAAAGGAAGTATAGTTTTCATACCCGGCCACGGCACCGGCACCCATTTCAATAATAATGGTGTGTTCCGTGTTTCCTGTCTGCACTATCAACGTAATGTCGTTGTTGTTGACCATGGCTTCCAGGTAGGTATCCAGGGCAGATTCTTCATCGGTAAACAACACGTCATGCAGGCTGAGTACCTGATTGTTGTCGTCTGTCACTTGAATGTTAAGGGGTTCTGCCCCTTCGTATACAAACCCGTGCACATAGGTTCCGTCTTCTGCCATTTTTGCCTGCCCAAGCAGGAGATGCTCCCCTGCACAATCGTTGAGCAAGGTATCTTCCCCGTTGGGGGAGTCAAACCACAGGTGTTGTTCCCCGGCAGTATCCGCAGCGCTTTGGTGGCTGGTGTTGTCATACAAGGCCTGGTCTGCAAACACCCCTTCTAAATGGTCTCCTGCTAAGGTAAAGGCAGCGTTGGCAGCCATGGGCGTGAGCGCGTCACCATCTGCCGGTTGGCCAAGGGTAATGTCAATGGAACTGGTGCTTTCACCGCCGTGGCTGTCGCGCACGGTGTAGCCAAAGCTTTCCATGTCATTAATGTCTGTGGCCACCTCCCCTTCGTGCAACTCATAATGGTAGGTGCCATCGGCATGCAGTGTCAGCGTGCCGTGTTCCCCTTCAATGGTCTTGAAACCATTTTCCGGAACCAAGTGGACTTGGTCGCCAACGGAAACAGACACCACCTGCCAGGAATCGCCATCCGGGTCTTGCACAGCCAGGGAACCATCAAAATAAGGAAGGTCCCCGTCCAGCGCACCAAGGCTCGCCTGGGCTTCCGGCACAAGGTTAATAATTCCGGTGGGAGCAATGCTACTACTGCCAATTTCACTCACTTCATAGGTCGGTTGGTTTTGCCCTGTTTCCACAGCCCCGGCCCTGAACTGCAAGTCGCCACCTGCAAAGTGTTCGGGCACCTGTAAGTCAAAGGAAGCGTCACCCTGTGCGTCGGCAGGTACCTTGTACACCTTGTCCCCCAGGCCTGCGGCTTGCAGTAGTGCAAGGTCGGTTATGGCAACCCACCCGGCCGGGGGAATGGCCCCTGCAGGCAAGGCTACCAGAAAGAAGTGCTCTTCCGTACCTGATTTGTCTGCAAAATCCGCAGCCAGGGTAAAGCTAACGCTGGCCACGTGCCCATCCTGTTCCACAAGCTGGCCAGGAGCCACACTTTGGTCCGTGGGCTGGTCTGTTACCGGAATAACGGGCACCTCGAACTGGCTGTCACCCACATTGCCCACTTTTTCGTAGTAGTTGGAAGACTGGGTAACAGAATCAACGGTAATTTCCAGGTTCTGGCCTTTCATTTCGTCTTTTGGCACGTTAATGCTGTAGTCCAGGCCGTCTGCAAAGTCGGCCATGCTGCTGCCATTAGGGAAGATAATGGTGACCTTAGCCCCGTTCTGCGTGCAAGTAACCCCGGCGTCCAGCGCGGCCTGGCTCAAAGTAAACGTGGCATTGGCGTTATTCAGAGTCAGGTTTACCGTTACATCGGTGCCAAGGGTGTTCGGGTTGGCCTTGTCAGCCGTAAAGGCCAGCTTGAGCGTACCCGCAAGATCCGTTCCTTCATTCACGCTGGTCTGGTCTACCGTTAACGTAAACTCTGGGCCGGAAGGGGTGCCATTATTGCCAAGAGTAACAGATTTAGTTTCATCGCTATGGATAATGGTTTCGTATGTATTGCCGCTACCAGCCCCTTCAACATTGATAATAGTCAAGGTTGCCGGCGGGTTGCTGGCCAGGCTGTTATCCGCCGTGTTCATATAGAACCATGTTGAGGTAGGACTAAAAGAAGTACCTGGCATAATCTCCAACACAAATTGCCCGGTTTCCGGATTCCAATCTTTGATTGTGGCATTGCTGCTGCAGTTTGCCGGGGCAGAATACGTACCATCAGGGTTTTGCCCAACTTGTATTGTCACTCGCATGGCCTCTACAGTAGTACCGATAGTATCTTTACCCGAAGGGTTTTGGATGGACAAGTACGTGTAGTACTTGCCCCCTTCCGTACCAGCACCATTGGAACCAAGTGAAACCGTTGGCCCACTGTCTGTGTCGTTATCTGTCACAGTCACAGTTTCTGCCGTACTGTCCTTGCTATACTTTTCATAATGTGTGTCAGAACCTGTGTCGCCCTTCAGGTCTACAACCGTAATAGAGAAGTTCGGGTTCTTGGTCACCGTGTTATCTGGCACTGTCACCGTAAAGTGAATGTCCAGGTTACCATCAGCATCTACCAATGTTCCCTTGGGAATAGAAACCGTTACCTGCCCGGTGGTTTGGTTCACTACATAGCTGTTGCCACCAAACTCAACGGTACTTGAGTATGTGCCGTTGATATTTTTGGACAATTGCAAGGTAACGTTCAGGTTCTCCACTGTGGTGTGGGTGCCGTCCGGGTTCAGGTCGCCATCCAGCATGGGGAAGTGCACGCGCACATCGCCTTCCACCACGCTGCCTTCCACCACGCTTTCGGCCACATTCACCAAAGAAGCTTCCGGCCCGTCAAACTGGGTTTTGTCGGTTTCATCCCCAATTTGGGTAACCACTTCCCTGCCGTAGCCAACAACACTGGCAGAAAGGTCCACGTTGCCCTTGGCGTAGGAAAGGTCTGCCGGGTTCACACCCACGGTATTGTACACAAGCGTTACTTCGTAATTTGGCTTACAAGAGCCTGTGTGAATAACCACATTCTGCCCATCCCAAGACCATGCACTCCTGGGTATTTCCACCCCGTCCACAATAATTTTTTGCACCAGGTCAACGCTGCTCCCACTTGCCCGCAGGTTGCCCAAGGTAAGCACAGTTTCAGTGGTTTCTGTCAGGTCGTTAAAGCTTGACCCGCCAGTCGCCGCTATCTTGAAGGTGTTGGAACCGCCGTTGCTTGTGCCCTCGGCGCTGAATTCACCAGTCCATTCACCTGCCTGATAGTTTGGTGGGTTGGAGCCAGCCAACTGCATTTCCCCACCGTTTACTTCCAGCCCAAAGGTGAAGCTGCCGGAATCGCCCGCGACACTGCTGTCTTGCACAGGGAAGGAAACTGTGATGTCTTGCGACGTGTTACCAACACCTGCTGGCATATCAATGGTCAGCTTGCCTGTGTTCAGGTCAAACTTCAGGTCATACGTTTTGCCAGCGGCCGTAATTTGGCCTGTGGCAATGCCGTTTTGGGCATTTTTCAAATCTATGGTTGCTTCGCCGCCAAAGCCGTTTACTTTAATGACGCCATTGGTGTCGAACTTGTCACTCAGGTTACTGCTGTTGCCGTCTTTCACCGTCAGGGTAATGGTGGAAGGCTCTTCAGAAGCCATGCCTGCCGTCATTTTGATGGTTGCCGTGGCGTAGTCACCTTCTTCAGCCATTGGGCCTGCCACAATGCCCAGGCGGGCACCGTCCAGCACGTCTTCCACGTTGATGGTTTTGTCGCTGCCCGGCCCAACCAGACTTTCGCTGCCGCTTGTTTCCTTAATGGCCAGGCCAAACTGTTCGGAGCCCTCTGTCAGCACATCGTTATTCAAGGTGATTTTAAACTCACCATAGGCCACACCCTTGTTCAGGGTAACCTTGAATTCCCATCCACCGTTGCCGTCTGCCGTCAACAGGTCGCTCAGGTTAGCCCCAGCAGGGCCGTCGTGCGTGTATGTTTTACCATTAACTGTCATGCTCTTGATATCATTCAGGTCAAAGCCTGCGCTTTTTGGCGTAATGACGTAGGTAATGGTCACGTCTTCCGCCACAACAGACTTGTTCACCCCGCCTGCTTGCCCACCCTGGGGCAAGGCAGCGCCACTCATGGTTTCCTCAGCAAAGTAGGTTACCGTCAGGGTGTCAGCTTCACTTACCGAACTATCGGACGTAAAGCCAATTTGCAGGGAGGTGTCTTCATCCGTAATGGTAAACCCTTGTTTGCCACCAACAATATTATTTTGGGCACTGCCCCCAAGCTCGGTCTTGCTCTTGTCTGTCAGTTCAAAGGAAACATCAAACTTTTCTGTACCTTCTGAAAGGCGGTCTTCCTGAATCATCAGATTAAAGTCTACCGTACCTGAACCTACCGGGAAGGTAATTACATTATTGCCAGTAAAGTCTGCCCCCTGCCCACCTGTTGTGCCTTCTGCATTGGTGTACCCCACCTTGAAGGAAATGGGCACCTCCGTGGTGGCCTGTACAAACTCGCCATTTACAAGCACAGGGTTGCCCTGGGGGTCCACAATCACAAGCATGGCCTTCAGGTTAAGCAGGCCTGCGTCTTCTGTGGTGCCGGTAAACAGGGTGCCGTCTTCTTTCACCAGCACAATCCCGACCCTGGTGGTATCTATAACCTCAACGGTTGCCACACCTTCGTCAATATCCAGCGGGGAACTGGGGTTGGTAATAATGGTATAAAAGCTTTCTGTACCTTCCACGCTGGTATCATCCAGTGCCACAGGCAGGTCACCCGTAACCGTACCAATTTGTGTTCCATCTTGCAGGAACACGCCATCTTTATTGATAGTAAGGGTAACATCCGTCCCGGCAGCTTTCAGGGCGTCTATATTGGTAATTTCCACATGGGCGCCACCAGTATTTGCCAAATCGCCACTCAGGCTTGCCGTGCCACCAAGGTGTTCCAAATCAAAACTAAGGGTGTTTGGCAATTTATCTGGCTGCGAAATAAGCAGATTCATGGTGTATTCAGGGCTCTCCCCATCACCTTCGGTAATGGTATTGCCCTCAAAGCCCTTAATTTCAATAATCGCCGGGCCGCTATCATTGTTCACATACACTGGCCCGCCGGAAACCTGCGTTTCCCCGCCAGTGGTATCTATTATCTGCACATAGCAGTTATTTATGTTAATTTTCTGGTCAGCCAGGGCCTTGTTCACGGCATCCGTCAGGCTTGCGTCATGCAGGTCTGCCGGTTGCACGGTAATGCTTACCTCGTGGGAGTTACCGAGTTGATCTGTTACCTGCAATTTTACCGTTACAGGCTCGGTAATGGGAGCGGTGGCATCTTCACCAATGTGTAGCGTTATTGTTCGTGCATTGTAGTCGCCGCCAAGGCCAACGGAAATGGCTGGGCCTTCCATATCATCTATAATGTTCAGGTCAGACTTGCCTTCGTCCACGATCAAGCCAGCAGGCTTGTCTGCCCAGGGCTTCACTTCTCCTGTGGCCGGATCTTTGTACATCACTTCACTGCCCGTCATGTCGGTTACAGTCAGGTTGATGTTCTCCGTGCCGTTGTCCACACCTTCTGCCACGGCCTTTTCGTCGTTGTCGTGCAGTACCACCACGTTCACGGTGCCGCTGGACTGCCCTTCATCAATAACAATGCAGAAGCCGCCTTCTTTCGGCTCGCCCCTGAAGCCTGCGGGAGCGTTGCTGGCAACCAGTTCGCCCGTTGCCGTAAAGGTATGCCAGCTACCGTTCTGGTAGGTATATACCCCTTCACCAAAAGAGTAGTCGATACCCAGTGAAGCGGCACCGCCAGCATCCAGCCACACGGTGACAGGTTCAGCAGTGGCCTTGCTCAAATTCAAAATGTATTCCACCGTGTGCAGGCGCTGTCCATCCACCACATCGTAACGGTCTGGCTCCACCAGTGACTCGTCATTCAAACCAAAGCCTTCCAGCACAGGGCCGTCGTGCACGTCAATAATATCGGCCTTGACGGTGGTGTTTTCGGTCACACCATCTGCACCATTCACCAAGCGGGATTCGTTGCTGGAAACGCCATTCAGCGTAATATCGAACTGTTCCGTGCCTTCGTCCAGGTTGTCGTTAATGGTGGTAATATTGATGTCATTGCGTTCAAAGCTAATTTCGCCTGTGTTTTCATCAATAACCAGCGTCCAGCCGCCCGGCCCACGGGTGAATGACGTTTGGTCCGTTCTGTAATCTGCATTGCGTACGGCAGAATCGTCACTAAAACCAAAATCCAAGGTAATGGGTTGGGTAGGCCCAAAGTGGTCAATAACAAATTTCTCGAAGTCGGCATCATTGGCACCGGAGTAACTGTTGCCTGTTTCAGCAGTGTACAGGGCCTTCATGTCGTCAAGGGTAATTACCTGCCCGTCGTTGCAGCCAGTGCCGTCCACCCCATTGCTCAAAATGTAGGCTTTTACGGTAACGCTTACCCCGGTTTCGCTTTTTTCAACGCCCACTGCACCCCCGTCTTTCAGGGCAAGGGCAAAGCCGTTCAACCGTGTGACATCACCTTCATCCACAATGGTGGTGGTGCCACTGTTTTTGGTGGTGGAAAGATCAAGGTCTTTGTTGCTATGCAGGTCGGTAACCGTCAGAACAAAGTTTTCACTCGGTTCCGAAACCCTGTCATCTTCGGTGATGAAGTTTATCTTCACGCCCTGGGAAAGGTCGTAGCCTTCGGCCACCTTCACAGCAAACACAACGTTATTGCCATTGTAGGTAATGCCTGTCACCTGAATATTTGGGTAATTAGCACCAAAAAGTTTCTGACTCAGCAGGGCGAACTCTTCAGGCGTATCTATCGTGGAAAGGTCGTAGGTGCCATTGCCCATATCAAGGGGCTTGCCTTCAAAATCTGCCAGAGCAAAGTCTTTTACTGTGCCATTGCCAATATTATCGCTTGTATTGCTGTCAAACTCAGCGCCTGTGGGCTTAATGGTCAGGTCGAACATAACGTCGCCTGCGGCCTTCCAGGTACCACCAACTGTTGCAGCGTTGGCATTAGCAAACTGCACGGTGTATTGCTCCACCGCCGTGCCGCCAATGCCCTCGGTGCCACCTTCCCTAATGGTATGCCCGTTGGAAAGGCTCACCTGTATGGCGTCGGAAACCGCCACATCACTGGGGTTCACCACCTGCACAATCTCGCCCTTCATGTCAAAGCCCGGCTGGCCTGCATCGCTCACGCCGTCGCCGTTTTTATCGTACGGGTTGACCAGTTCCACAGTAAAGCCCGCATCATCGCGCCCGCCGTGGTGGTCGCCCTGGTCAACGCTGAACGTTAACGAGCCATCAGCCTTCCATGAATCTTTCGGCACATACACATCGTATACGATACTGTCGCCTTTGGCCCAGCCAGCATCGTCTCCATCCACAAAAATCAGGCCCTTGTCCCCGGCAGCGGCGGAAAGGTCGTTGCCATTTACCCAGGCATTGTAAGTAGCAAGGTCGGTAATGCCGTTGGCGTTGAGGAAGCCTTGCAGGTCGGCATCACCAGCGTTGAGAGAACAGAACAGGCTGTAAGCATCCAGCCGGTATTCTTCACCGTGCTGCATACTGACGCTGTCGCTCACTTTCAGTTGCATGTGCACTGTTTCACCGGGCAACTGGTTGCCACCGTTGCCTTCGGTTGCGCCATAGCCAACCTTCAGGCCAAAGCCCCATTCTGTGTGGGTGGTATCAAAGGTACCACCAGAAAGGGTGAGCTTGCCGTCGGCCACGTCGTTAATAGTGCGTTCCGTTGTGTGTGCACCCGCTTTATCTGTAATGCTGCTTTCGTTGCCCTTTACGTCGGTTACGGTAAAGGAGAATTTCTCGTCTGCGGCTTTGTCGTCAAGGTACTGGTTGGCATTGCCGTGTTCGTTAATGTTATCGCCCTTCACATCAATGTTGGCCCACACCTTGCCTGCATCGGCGGCATTAAAGATGCCGCCCTTCAAGGTTAGGGTGTATTCCCCATTGGCATTGGGGCCACTCACCTCGGCACCTGCTGGCAAGTTCCAGCTTACGGTAAAGTCGTCGCCCAGGTCAGCGGTGCCTTCCAGCGTAATGGTAATAACCAGGTCTTCCGGCAGCACCTGGTTGCCCGTGTAGTTAGCATAGGGGTTGTTGCCTGTGCCAAAAGCGGTGCCATTCTGGGTGGTAAGGTCCACATACAGCCTGTAATCCAGCCCCTCGTTCACTTCCGCATTGGTATACGGAGTACCGCTGGTAGTGGCAAGGTGCAGACCCACTTTCAGCCCTTCCAGGCCGCCTGTTTCCGCCATTTCCGGTACGTCGTCTGTCACCGTCCCTTCTGTGTTGGCAACGTCCCCAATACGGGCTTCGCTGCCTTCCACCCCTACTATTTCCATTTTGATGCTTTCATCTGGCTTGTCAAACTTTTGCTGTTCGCTTGCGCCGAACGGGTCGTCGTTCATTTCAAGGCTCAGGTCATACTTGCCGTCTGCATCGCCAGCAGGCCCAACAGGCAGCTTTGCATCAAAGGTAAAGCCTGTGGGAGTGCCCGTGGCGGGTTGCAAGGTAATGGGCGCGTAGTTGTCGTTGCCGTCGCCGTCCGGGTCGCCAATGTTCACAAACAGCGGCCCGGCACTGCGCAAACTGGCGGTGTCCAGTTGCTTGGCAGTAAATGAGTTGCCAGACTGGGTGTAAAACTTCAGGTCATGGGCCTGGAAGGTCTCGGTAAAGTCAACCTTGATGGTGGCAACAATATCCTGCTCCAGCCCGGTGCCACTATATGGCTGTGTTTTATCGGCAGGGTCGCGCAGTTCAAGGGTAAAGTTAAGCTTGCCGTTGCTTTCCTGCACACTGCCGTAATTGGCCTTGCCAAACTCCACAAAGGGGCCGTTGTATTGAACAGGCGTATCCCCTTCAATGGTGGCCGTGGCAGTGCCACCTCCGGTGCTTTCGTTCTTGCCGTCAGTGATGACGTTCATGGTAATGGATTCACTATTCTTTTCCGTTACCATGTCGTTACTGATGGTGGCACCCACCTGCAACTTGTCTAGGTCTGCCATGTTGAACGGCGTATGCCCGGAAGGGTTGCCGCTGGCATCTACCTGCCCGTGCAGGGTAATGGTAATTTTACCATTGGCATCGGCTGTGTAAGTAAGCACACCCGCGGCCTTCAATTCGTTCAGGCTTGTAAAGTCCAGGGTATAGTCCTTGCCCAGGGTAGCCGCGCCGCCCACTTGCAAGGTTAACACCATGTCTTGCGAAAGGGTGTTGTTGTCTTCAAAGCCAGAGTATTCATTGGCCCGTGCGTGCGGGTCTGTAAGCGTTACCTGGAAGGTGAAGGTGGTGCCGGAATTTTCCGCTGCACTGCTGGCCCCATCCATTTTTATGCCCACCACAGGGCCATCTTTTTCGTTGGTGCTGGAAGCGCCATCGCTATTGGGAATGGCGTTGTCGTCGGTTATGGTAACGGTTTGGGTGCCCGTTGTGCCAATGGTGACGTTGCTTTGGCCGCCCGCATAAGTGGCATTATCCAGTTGCAGGGTAATGCTTTCATTACTTTCACTGATATGATCGTCAACAAGCCCGAACTCCAGCGGAATAGTGCCGGAAGTGCCCGCCTTGATGGTGCCCACCAAGTTAAAGCCACCGTTGCCGTCAGACTCCAGTTTCCAGCCCTCGGGCAGGGTGTAGTCTTTCAGGGCAAGGGTGTCGCCTTCCTGATACACCTGTGCAGTACCGCCCAGTTTCAGGGTCACGGTCACGTCTTCGCCAAGGGGTTTATCAAGGGTCAGGCTGGCAGTAATGTTGCCCTGGCTTTCGTTCACCGAACCAGCGGCCCAGGCAAGGGACAATTTCGGGTCAGATTCTATGGTGACGGAAGAACCGGAACCGTTGGCGCTTTCGTTGCCACCGTCAGTAGTCACGTTCAGGGTAATGGCTTCTGCGTTTTCTGCCATGGCGTCGGAAATAACATTGGCCTGGAAGGTCAACTTGCCAAGGTCGCTCACATTAAAGACAGCAGTGCCGGGGGCATGCAGGTTGCCGTTGGCATCCACTTGCCCGGTAATGGTAAAGATAATCGTATTGTCTTTCACCTCATAGCTCAGCCCTGGGATGTTATCAAAAGCAGAGGTATCCAGGGTAAAGTCGGTGCCAAGCTGTGCACTGCCGCCAAGGGTGATAGTAACAACTGTGTCTTGCGCCATAAACCCGTCACTGTCCCCAGCGTAAGTGCTGCCAGTGTGCGGGTCTTTCAGGTCCAGCTTAAATTCAAAGGAAGAATCCTGTGCCCCTTCCCAAGAGTTGCCTGTGCCGTCTGTGCGCACCACGTTGACTACAGGACCGTCTTTAGGGTGAGCCGTGGAACCGTCATCAATAAGGGTGGTATCTACAGTGCTGGCATCTGCTTTTTCTGAAACATACACACCTGTGCCACCTTCCACCTTTTCAATGGAAACGGTATACGTTTCGGTATTTTCTGTAATGTGGTCGTCATTAAAGGGCAGATTGAAGGTCAATTTGCCGTCGGCATCGCCATGGGAAATAGTTTGGGTAAAGGTAAAACTGACAGCCTTGCCATGGTTGTCGTACTGTACTGTGTAGCCATCAAGCGTTTCCAGTGCGGCTTGGTCAAAGTCTTCCAGTTTTGCAGAATCCAACGTTACTTTGATGGTCACAGTAATATCGTCGGGAATCTGCCCACCTGTAGCAATACCATTGCTCTCATCATATATATTCAGGGTGTATTCCCCTGCACCTTGGGTATTGTTTGCGTTACTTTCATACGCTTGTGCGGAACCGCTGAGCCCAACAGTAATGGGTGCGGCCTCCACGTTTATGGTCAAGGTCGATTCAGCCCTGTCGCCATCATTGTCTGTGGCGGCATACTTGCATTCCAAGGTAAAGCTGTTTTGAATGCCACCCGTTTTTTCAAACGTGTAGCTACCATCGGCTTTCAGGGTCAACGTTCCGGCGGTTGTTCCATCAGCATTCTGGTATGTGTAGGTGCCATTGTTATTGTCCACAAGGCTGCCAGAAGTGACGGTCAGGCCGTGAAACTGCACGTCTTTCAGACCGTCTGCGCCAATGGTGTCTTTACCGCCTGTTTGCCCTTCACCCGTTACCACGTTACCACTGACAGATGTTTGGCTGCCTTCGGTAAAGGTGTTGGTGTCGGGAGCAGCCGTAAGGGCGTCGTCCTGCACAGTAATGGTGAAGTTGGCATTGGCCACGTCACCTGTTTTATCCGTAACCGTTACAGGCACAGAAATTGTGTCGAAGTCTCCGTCAAACGTGCGGGGGGCTGTCAGGGTATAGGAGTACTCAACAGTGTAGGTTGCCTTGCCGTCCGCGGCGTACGTAACGGAAACAGCATCGGTAGCCGCAATGGTCAAATCGCCATTGGGCACGTTTTCCGCAGTGCCGTTCACGCTATAGCCAGCCAACTTGCCATCGGCACCGTAGTTCAGGGTAAGTACAACGCCGCCCACATTAATGGTAGTGAGCTGTTCATAAGAACTTACGGCAAGAGAACCACTGGCGTGTTCGGCATTGGAAGCGGCATTGGTGCCTATGCTATCAAGGGCGGCTTCATCCACATTCAGGTTGCTTGCCCCAGCGTCAATACTAATTTCCGGCTTCAGGTCTTCGCCTTTCACCGTAATGCTCAGGGTTGCATTGGCTGTATCGTTATCAGCATCTTTAAGAGTATAGCCCACCTTGATGGTGCCATCCAGTTCTACAACGCTCTGCCCTTTGCCTGGCACTGTATAGGTGTAGCTGCCATCTGCTTCGTTCAGGGTAAGCTTGCCGTAGTTCTGGCCGTTAGCGTCACGCAGAACAGCGTCTGCACCAAGGGTAAGGGCAACGGTAGTGCCATTTCCCAGGGTATAGGTAATTTCACCTGCCGCACTATGGAAATCAAGCCCGTCAGTGGTGGCACGGCCGTCTGCGCCAAACTGGTCGTTATCAAGCACGTTGCCGGGAACAGAGGTTTCTGAAGAGGAGGTAGTATCCAGGGCTACACTTTCATTACTGGCAATGGGGGCATCGTCTTTTATGGTAATGGTAAAGTTGCCGTTTGCCTCGTCGCCTGTTTTGTCGGTTACCGTTACAGGTACCGTAATTGTATCGGCATCTGTATCCACCGTGCGTGGGTCAGTCAGCGTATAGGAATAAGTAACAGTATAGGTTGCTTTGCCATCAGCAGCGTAGGCAACAGAAACGGCACCACTGGCAGCAATGGCCAAATCACCATTGGGTACGTTTTCGCCTGAGGCATCCACGTCATACCCGGAAAGGGTGCCGCTGGCATCGTATTTCAGGGTAAGCACAACCCCGCCCACGGTAATGGTGGTGAGTTGCTCGTAAGAACTTACGTCAAGGGAACCGCTGGCGTGTTCTGCATTAGCGGCAGCATTGGTGCCTATGGTATCAAGGGCGGCTTCATCCACAAGCAGGTTGTTTGCCCCTGCATTAATGATAACTTCCGGCTTCAGGTCTTCGCCTTTCACCGTGATGCTCAGGGTAGCACTGGCGGTATCGTTGTCAGCATCCTTCAGGGTGTAATCCACCTTGATGGTGCCATCCATTTCCAGCGCATTCAGGCTTTTGCCGGGAACGGTGTAGGTGTAGCTGCCATCTGCTTCGTTCAGGGTAAGCTTGCCGTAGTTCTGGTTAAAGGCATCACGCAGGAAGCCCTCAGCATCAAGGGTCAGGGCAACGGTGGTGCCATCTCCCAAGGTATAGGTTATTTTACCTGCCTCAGTATTGAAATCAAGCCCGTTGGTGGCGGCCCGGCCGTCTGCGCCAAACTGGTCGTTGCCAAGCACGTTGCCGGAAACAGAGGTGTCGTGCTCTCCCAGCATTTCAGACTCTGCAATTGCCGTTGGCCCGTCATCATGCACAGTAATGGTCAGGGAAGTGGTCACACTGTCCCCATCGGCATCGGTTACGGTTATCTGCACGTTAATGGGCAGCACATCGTCCGGGTTGTTTGCATCGGCATGGCGCAAGGCTTCATACTGCACAAAGGTCAGCTTGCCAGTGCCCCCCGCAAAGTTGTGGTCTGAGCTGAACACCACAAAGGCAAGGTGCTTGGTGCCACCTTCCATATAATAGCCCTGCAACACGCCATCCACCGTTTCAATGGTCAGTAGCTGGCCGCTTGCGGTATAAACCGGGTCGGTTTGTTCGCTGGAAAGGGCAATGCCGCGGCTGCCTTCGCCCAACTCAGGGGTGGTAACGTCTGTTCCCAGTGAAAAAGTAACGTCATTTTGCGTTGCTGCAACGGCAGGGGTGCTGCCAAGGCCCAGCCCGGCAAGAACGGCTTGCGCTTCGGGGGTAAGAGCGGTAACAGCCTTGTCCTGCTGTTGTAAGCCAGCGGTTTCATCAACTGGCAGCACCAAATCCTGGGAAGTAATAACAGGCTTTGATTCCTCAAAATGCACTGTCATATCTTGTGAACTGGTGGTGGCAATGTTGTTATCCTGGGTCAGTTCGCCGTCGCTGGGGTTTTCTTCCCAGGTAACACCTTTCACCGTAAGGGTGGCGTTACCGGCCGTATTGACGGCACCGCTGCCAAGGCGCTCACTCGACCATTCATTGGTATCAAAAGTCACGTCCCCTTCTACAGAGGCATTCGCTCCCTGGAGCAAGTCAGCAGAAACTTCAAACACCACATCGCCCGCACCGGCACCCATGGCTGCGAGGCGTGCTGCATCAGTAACCTGCACCCACCCTTGGGGAATGGAGGCCAGGCTCCAGTCTGAAGGGACACCACTTACCATTACAAAATGACTTTCGTCCGTATCTGCGCCGTCTGCATCGCCACCAAAAACAGCTTTCGCTTTTATGGTTACCTGCTGTTCTTCTTTCCCTGCCAAAGTGTTGCCTATGGCAGTCTGGTCTACTCCACCAACAAATGCTGCTTCCACTTCTGTGGGCTTGTCTGCCACGGCGTCCACAACAATGGTGAAACTGCCGTTCAGCGTTTGGGTAACGCCGGAAGAAGTTGCCCGTAACGTCACGCTGGCATTAATGTTCATGTCTGCGTCGCTGTTAGGCGGCGGCAGCAGGTACACCCCGTCGCCAGTAAGCTGGCTATAGGTTAAAGAAACGGCCTGACCAGCAGTTTCAATGGTAATAGTTTGCGTGGGGTTATCCGGGTTACCAATGTACACAACGGTGCCCACCGGTAACCCGGTAAGGGAAACAGAATCCACCACAGTTGTGCCCGTGCCGGAAAAGGAAAAATCCAGTTTACCAGAGGCAACGGTGGTGTCCCCCGTGTTCTGGTAGGCCATGCCGTCTTCGTACAGCCCACCGCTCACCCCAAAGGCTCCCCCCACATCAGAGGACGCATCAAAGGAAAAGGTCCCGCCAGGAACTTCAAGGGTGCCTATGCCCTGTTCCGGCTGGCTCAGGGAATTTCCCCAGCCGTCGGTGCCAAGGCTGCCCAGGCGGTCTGTTCCGCCAATAAGCGAGCCCGCGCTGTCTTCATAGCTTGTGCCGCCGCTGCTTGGGGGGCGTGCTGCCGGGCCTGCGGCGGTGCTCAAGTCCATGTCGCCATTAAGGCCTGCCAGCACGGCTTCACTGGGAACCACCTGCCCGTCGGGCAAGGCCAGCATGGGCAGCGGTTGCCCATCGGTCACAAAAAAATCGGTAATAGTAACTTTACCGCCATTATCAAGGGTAAATACAAGACTATTGTCTACACGGGTAACAGTGGCTGAGGTTGGGTCAAACTGGAACTGTACTTCTGCCCCTGCCACAGCAGGAATTGAAATCTCTTGATTTGCCTGGACGCCAGGAACAACAACAGGTGAACTATTGGCAGCTTGCTTTCCATTAGTTTGACTCATAACAACCTCCTAATTAATGCACGGCGTGTGCATGTAGCCGAGTAAAAAACATACGCTTTGCGTAGTGACTTCGGGTTCAGGTTACCGAAACGGTGACTCATATATGAGATAAAAACTTTCAAAATCTCCCCGTAAGCAGGCAGGGCCTGTGCAAAAAACAACGGCTAGAACAGATTACCGTTGAACATATCCACGCATCGCCACAAAGGGAATAAGGGTTCTCCAAAATTCAGAACACTAGCAAAATTACGCAACACACTTTGTTGGTGCCCCCTGCGCGTCCTGCGGGTCATTTCATCGTGCATTGCGCCATACTGCAATTTCTCAAAGTGTATCGCATAATAGATACATCATGTCAATCACTCTTATGAATAAACTGTAAAAGCATTCAACGAGTTACGTGCAAAACCTACTATTCAATCTGATATATAAAAGCTACATTAAAAAATACAATCACTTGAAGATGCTACCTATTTGCCAGCAATTTATTCTTGCTATATACAAATTTCTTCGCACTATGCCAAAAAATATTTTTCTTCACAGCATTCATCTGCTCACATGCGCAACTACCTGTGGAACAAAAGATTTTTGCTAAAACAACACACAGCTCGAGGCCAGTTACTCAAAAAAACGCTTTATATGCCAACATGTACAACCCCCCAGCGTGGGGGGAGTTTAAAAAAGCACTCATGTAAAGGTAGCTGAGAAACTCTCAGTTGTTATGTTTGACCCGGCACGCATTTTTTGACAGATGGAGTTGACTCTTCTGCCTTCTCTTGCGACCCTAACCCCGGCAGCAGTCACAGCGGAGAAAGGGAGACGGCAGTCGCGAGCGGAGCGAGCCGTGGAACAACACGGCGGGACGTAGGCAGCCCCGCACGCCGGAGCATATACCCCGCCGCAGGAGCGGAAGAAAGGTGAGCAAGGGCGGAAAGAGTGAAGTAACACCGCCAAACGGAATAAATCAGCACTTCGTTCCCCTTCACCCATGGCAGCACACACTCATAAGCAAGGAAACAGCATGATTCAGGCAAACAGCAACGCTCCTGTGTATGACCAACAGGAAATTACCATAGCAGCCCCCGCTTCAACCGTATGGCACTTACTTGCCACCGCAGATCAGTGGGAAACCTGGAACCCCACAGTGCGCCAGGTGCAGGCAGCACAGCCACTGGCTGCCGGGGTTTCTTTTTCCTGGCAAAGCCAAGGGGTTACCATTCAGGCCACCGTGGCAGAAGCCGCAGCACCTGCCCGCCTTGCCTGGAAAGGCACCGCCATGGGCGTTACAGCCCTGCATGAATGGGATGTTTATGAAGAACCAGGAAACGTGCGCGTGCGCACTGCTGAGTCATTTGAAGGCCCCGCCGCCCTGCTCATGCGGGCAACATTGCAGGCCACACTGGAAAACGCCCTTAGCCAGTGGCTTCGGGCGCTTAAGGAACAGGCGGAAAAATAGAGTAGGCGGATTTAAGTGATGATTTCGAGGCGAGCCCGCTCTACCTGCGCCTGCAGGGCTGAAACGCTGGAGTACTTCCCCGCCCCAAGCAAAGCACCACCAGGGGCTGCCCGTTCTGATTGCAAGGCTTCCAGCAGCGCTTCAATCTCTTCAGCCTCTTCATTGGGCTGGTCCCCAAAGGCTTCCTTCTTTTTCTGCAAATACTCTGCAAGGCGTGCTTCTGCATCAAGCTCTTCCAGTTGGGCTTCAAAGTCGTCCTCATCGTCTGGCTGCGGGGCTTGCAGGGTACGCAAGGCCATTTCCAGCGCCTCAGGAGAAATACTTACCGTATCATACCCTGCTGGCCTGCCCACAGGGCGTGGCCCTTGTGCCTGCTGGCCCTGCCCCTGGCGGGCAGCCCCTGCCGCCTCTATCCGTTGTGGTACATTTGTGGAATACATTGTTTCAATACGCATGGTACCCCCTTTTGGTTACCCTTGGCAAAAACCAATGAATCTGTATTTTCCTTGGCCTGTCATGACATTCTTCGTATTCATTTGTTAAATGCAAAAAAGGGTCCATTTACTGGTGCACAACGCTTTCCTGTTTCAGTATTCCTTTACGCAATCAATTTTCTGTTTTTTACTTGACAGCTACACCAAGAGCATACAACAATCAGCCTAGGGCGAATTTATGTTGTCAGCATTCATTACAATATGAAATAGCCCCTTTTTTTTGATGACCAGCCCCACGCCACACTGGGGTGCCTCATTCATTTTTTTTGCGCACCGTGGGTTGCGCAGGAACACTATGGATATTTTTGCTTTTTCGCCTGAAGCATTCCTCAGCTTTCTGCTTACCTTTATGCGGGTAAGCATTGTGCTGTTCTTTTTGCCTTTTTATGGTGGCGACGCCATTCCCACTTCTGTTAAGGTAAGTGTTTCCCTTATGCTTACCCTTGCCTTGTGGCCCAAGCTTGCCATTGCCGGGGCCAGCATGCCTGCCCACCCCTTTGGCCTGGTCGTGCTGCTACTGGGTGAAAGTGTGTTTGGCTTGGTTATGGGCCTGAGTGTCCATTTTATTTTTGCCGGCTTGCAAACAGGCGGCCAGGTAGTGGGCTTGCAAATGGGCTTTTCCATGCTTTCGTTTGCAGACCCCCTGAGCGGTGCCCAGGTAACGGCTACTTCACAATTTTTATACATGACAGCCCTTATGGTGTTTTTGGTGCTTGATGGCCACCTGCACCTGCTGCGTGCCTTAACCGACTCCTTCACCCTGGTACCCCCGGGGGGGGTTGTCCACCCGGAGCGGCTAACCCACACAGTGATAGAACTTTCCGCAGGCATGTTCCTGCTGGCGGTGCGCATTGCAGCCCCCATTATTGCGGCCCTGCTGCTGGTGGAACTCAGCCTTGCCCTTATGGGCCGCGCTGCCCCGCAAATGAACCTTATTACCTTTGGCTTTCCCATTAAAATTGCCGTGGGTTTTTTCTTTCTGGGGCTTTTGTTCACCGTGCTTGCCAATTATATGGAAGAGCTGGTGGTGGGGCTCGGGCCGATGTTGCGCAACCTGATGCGCATGGGGACTTAACCCATGGCAGACCCTTCCCGCACAGAGCAAGCCACCCCCAAGCGTGTTTCAAAAGCACGCGGCGACGGCAACGTGCCCCGCTCCCAGGAAGTGGGCAAGGCCTTAAGTATTCTGGCGGGGTACATCGCGCTGACCATGTGGATTGGCTTCATGGGGGAAGAAATACAGGGACTGTTCCGCATGTTCCTGGTTATTCCTGAAGACCTTGAATTTACTGATGTACGTGTCACCGGGCTCATGGTCTTTCTGGCTACGGAACTAGCCAGGCTCATGCTGCCCATTTTATTATTTATTATGGCCTGCATTTTTTTGGGCACCCGCCTGCAAGTGGGTAGCCTTTGGATAAGCAAACCATTCCAGCCCAAGCTTTCCAAGTTCAACCCCCTTAAAGGCATTAAGCGCATGTTTCTGTCGGCCCAAACCTTCATTCGCATGGGCCGCAGCCTTGCCATGGCCTTTTTTATTGGCCTTGCGCCATTTATCGTGGTAAAAGCCGAATTACCCGCCATGCTACGCCTGTTCGACTTTGATCCTACGGGCATTATTGTGTACATTCTTACCATAAGCGCTAAAGCGGTGAAGTATGCCCTGGTGCCCATGCTGCTTATTGCCGTTGCAGACTTATGGTACACCCGCTGGAAGTACAATGAAGACCTGAAAATGACCAAAAACGAGGTTAAGGACGAGCGCAAGCAGGCTGAAGGCGACATGGAAATTAAAGCCAAAATGCGTCAGAAAATGATGGCAATGGTTATGCGCCAAATGATGACCAATGTGCCCAAGGCAGACGTTATCATTACCAACCCCGTGCACCTTGCCGTGGCGTTGAAATATGACACCAGCGAAGCCCCGGCCCCTGTGGTGGTAGCCAAAGGGGCCAACCGCGTGGCAGAGCGCATTAAAGAACTGGCCAGAGAAAACAAGGTGCCCATTCGTGAGAATGTTCCCTTGGCACGGGCTTTGTATAAACAAACCGAAGTCGGCGATATGATTCCGGCAGAACTGTATCAGGCAGTGGCTGTTATTCTTGCTCAAATCTGGAAAAACAACCCTAGCAAACAGCGGCCTCGTTCCCAGTAAACGGGTAATTGTCAGGCTGTTGACTCTAAAGCAGTTTAACTTTGAAAATATACAGTGAGTTACCATGCAGTGCTTTGGCATTTCAATGTAACACATTGCTATAATACAATAAAACGACACGCTCCGCGGGTGTCCGCGTTGCGTCCACCGAGCAATTTCAAACTAAAATTGCTCTAGGCATAGCAAAAAGGCGTCAGAATCATGGCACAACAAGGTGTTACCGGTCCAAAAATAGATTATGCCCGTTTCGCCCGGCAAGGCGACTTTTTGCTTGCCGCTGGCGTGGTCACCATTTTGTTTGTTATGTTGGTGCCAGTGCCCACCCTTGTGCTGGACATGCTGCTGTGTATTTCCATTTCTCTTTCCCTCACGGTGCTTGTCACCTCCATGTTCATTCTTTCCCCGCTGGAATTTACCATATTCCCTTCCCTTTTGCTGGTTACCACCCTGCTGCGCCTGGCGCTGAACGTGGCCTCCACCCGCCTTATTCTTATGAACGGCGAAAAAGGAACCGACGCTGCCGGGCAGGTTATTAAGGCCTTTGGCGAATTTGTTGTGGGCGGCAACTACGTTATTGGTGGCGTTATTTTCACCATTTTATTCATTTTGAACAAAATGGTTATTACCTCTGGCACGACCCGTATTGCAGAAGTAACCGCACGCTTTACCCTGGACGCCATGCCAGGCAAACAAATGGCCATTGAAGCCGACCTCAACGCCGGGCTGATTAACGAAGAAGAAGCCAAGGAGCGCCGGGTAAACATACGTAAAGAAGCCGACTTTTACGGTGCCATGGACGGTGCGGGCAAGTTCGTTTCCGGCGACGTGAACGCTGGTATGCTCATTACGCTTATCAACGTCATTGGTGGCGTACTTATTGGTGTTGTGCAAAAAGACATGATGTGGGGCGACGCCCTGCGCACCTATACGTTGCTTACCATTGGTGACGGCCTTGTGGCCACCATTCCCTCCATTATCACTTCCACAGCCGCCGGTATTATTGTTTCCCGTGCCGCTGCTGAAGCAAAAATGGGTGAAGAATTTATTGGCCAGCTTACCTACAACAGCCGCGCCCTTAGCCTTGTATCCGGTGTGGTCATGCTGTTTGGCATTGTGCCGGGTATGCCGGGCTTACCGTTTTTAAGCATTGGTGGCCTTTTGGCCTTTTTGGCCTACATTACCAAAGGTGGCAAAAATGCCCCCGCTGGCAAGGCAGAGCACGGCCCCGCCCGCCTTGACAGCCCCAATGGCCCCAAAAGCCTTTCCGGCGGTATGGCTGCGCAGGAAGGCAACATGGACACCCCGGAAGAAGTGCAGGCCCTGCTCCCCCTGGACGCACTGGAACTGGAAGTGGGCTATGGCCTTGTGCCCCTTGTGGACGAAAGCCAGAACGGCAACCTGCTTTCCCGCATTCGCTCCATTCGCCGCCAGTTTGCCCTGGACATGGGGGTTATTCTCCCTTCGCTGCACCTGCGCGACAACTTGCAGCTTAAGCCCGGGCAATATACCCTGCTCATTAAGGGCAACGAAGTAGCCAGCGCAGAAATTTTAATTGACCACTACCTGGCCATGGACCCTGGCAACGCCAAGCGCAGCATTCAGGGTGTGGAAACGCGCGAGCCAGCCTTTAACCTGCCCGCCATATGGATTCCCGACGCCCGCAAAGACGAGGCCGTTCTGGCAGGCTACACCGTGGTAAACCCCTCCACCGTTATTGCCACCCACTTAACAGAAGTGTTCCGCCGCCACCTGGGTGAATTTCTGGGCAGGCAGGAAGTGCAAAGCCTGCTGGACAACCTGGCAAAAACGGCACCCAAAGTGGTGGAAGAACTGGTACCCAACATTCTGCCCCTGGGGACTGTGCAAAAAGTGCTACAGAACCTGGTGCGGGAAAATGTTTCCATACGCGACCTGCTCACCATTGTGGAAACCCTTGCCGACTACGGCATCGGCATAAAAAATCCAGAAACACTTACAGAATATACCAGGGAAAAACTTTCCCGTTCTATTGTGAAGCCATACCTTGACTCACAAGGGGTTCTTCCCATAATTACTCTTGACCCCAAGGCGGAACAGACGTTGCAAGAGGCTATCCGGCAAACGGAAAACGGTGTATACCTTGCCCTGGCACCTGGTTCAGCCCAAAAGCTCATTCAGCAAATAAGTAAATCTATTGAAGGGGCTGTCACCACAGACGGACAGCCTGTGGTACTTGTTTCCCCCTTGGTACGGCCCCATCTGGCTCAACTGGTTTCCCGTTTTCTGCCTTCAGCACCCATACTTTCACAGGCGGAAATTCCTTCTGACATCAGGCTTACAGCCGTAGGAAATGTAGGAATCGACTAATGCAGCTAAGAACCTTTTCAGCGAAAAGCACCGCCGATGTACTGGCGCAAATCAGGGAAGAGCTTGGTAGCGACGCCGTGATTCTTGACACCAAAGAAGAAGATGGTGTCATAAGCATGACAGCAGCGTTGGAACGCTGCAACCACGTTGCTTCCGCACCGGCACACACTCCCAGTTTTGGGGGCATTGGTACGTATGGCCCCTCATGGGAAGAAGAATGGGGTGTCATAAAAGAACACATTCTTACCCTGATAAAACCCGCGCTGCGCCTGGAACAGCTGGAACCAAAACAAAAGCTGGCTCTGGAATTCCTACAGCGAGAAGGGGTTAGCGATGAAGCCGTGCTGGCGTTGTACACAACCCTGCTCAAACAACAAACTGGCTCTATTCTTGCACCTCTCAGTGCAATGGTTCCTGTGCGCCCCTGGGGCACGGAAGCATGGCCCATGCAGGTGCATTTCATGGCAGGCCCATTTGGCGGGGGAAAAACTTCCACAGCACTGCGCTTTGCCCTGCAACTGCGCAAGGTGGACCCTTCCATGCGTATTTGCATTATTAATGCTGACGCAGCCAGGGGCAATGGCCGCCTTTATTTGCGCCACTATGCGGAACTTTCCGACCTGGTATACAAAGAAGCTTCCACCCCCATGGAGCTCATGGCAGCGCTGGCTTCTGCCGGGGCTGAAGGGTATGACCGCACTTTTGTAGACATGCCAGGGCTGGACCGCAGGCAGGCGCTGGTGCCCCTGCTGGCAGAAGCGGGCATTCGCCCAGACGAAGCCAGCTATTTTGGCGGCACATGGCGTGAAGCTTGTGCAGTGCACCTGGTATTTGCCCCCCAGTATGGGCTAAACCACATTCGAAGTTTACTGGCACGCTATAAAACGCCTTTTACCAGCAGTGTGGTGTACACAAAGCTGGATGAAATGGACCACTATGGCCAAATGGTAAACGTGGCACACAGCACAGGGCTGCCCACCTCGGCCTTTTCTTACGGCCCTGGGCTTGGCAGTTCGCTTACCGCGGCCTCGGCAACCCTCATGTGGCGGCTTATATTCAAGCGGGAACTGCCAGAATAACGGCTGGGCCGGCAAAGTGTCCCTCACAGTGCTCTTACAACGCCCCAGGCGCAGTACCAAGGCAGGGCAATGTTTACGCCCGCCCACAGTGTTATGTACCGAAATGGCTTTTAACCATCATAACCGCCTCAGCGGTGGCACAATATTTGCGGTTCTTTTACGCACCGTCATGTTTCTGGAGTAATGCATATGAAAGCGCATCTTCCCTTGGTTATTTCCGTCACTTCCGGCAAAGGAGGGGTGGGTAAGACGAACCTTTCAGTAAACCTTGCCGCAGCCCTTGCCGCAGACAATAAACGTGTTCTGCTGCTTGACGCAGACCTTGGCCTTGCCAATGTCGACGTTCTGCTTGGCATGACGCCGCCTTTCAATTTGTTTCATCTTTTTCATGAAGACGTTGCACTTTCTTCCATTTTGATGGATACTCCCTATGGATTTAAAATTCTTCCCGCTGCTTCCGGCGTTGGGGAAATGCTTGCCCTTTCCCCTGGTCAGAAAATTTCTTTGCTGGAAGCCATGGACGAATTTGAAGACCAGATCGACTACCTCATTGTAGACACGGGTGCGGGTATTCATGATAACGTCTTGTATTTCAACCTTGCTGCCCAGGAACGGTTGGTGGTGCTTACCCCGGAACCCACTTCCCTTACCGATGCGTATGCCCTTATTAAGGTAATGCAACAAAAACATGGGGTGGACAGGTTCAAGGTGGTGGCCAACATGATGCCGGACATGAACACCGCAAAAGAAATGTTTCGCCGGCTGTATTCTGCATGCGACCACTTTTTGAGTGGTATTTCCCTTGATCTGGTTGGTGTTATCCCGCGCGACTCCACCGTGCGCGATTCAGTGATGAAGCAAAAACCGTTTGTGGCCATAGCCCCTGCCTGCCCTGCCACCCTGGCTGTTAAAGAGCTGGCCCGCAACATACAACAGTGGGAAGTACCCAATAAGCTCGATGGAAACATCAAGTTCTTCTGGAAGCAACTGCTCTTCCGTGAATAAGCAATCCCTGCCCCCATGGGAAGCTCTTGACCAAGGTGTTTCACCCTGGTCTGGGTTTTCTTTGGCCGAGCAAGAGGAAATTGCGCGGCACTTCGCCCCAAAAGTGAAGTACCTTGCGTTGCGTCTAAAATCTCGCCTGCCACGCAATATTGAACTGGGCGAACTTATTAGTGCTGGCACACTGGGGCTTATGGAATCTTTTGGAAAATTTAAGGCAGAGCTTGGCATTAAATTTGACACCTATGCGGAAAGCCGCATTCGTGGCGCCATGCTGGATGAACTGCGAAAGCTGGACTGGTTCCCACGTTCCCTGCGGCGCAGGGTGCGTGTGCTTGATGAAGCCATGCTCAAACTGGAACATCAAACAGGCAATAAACCCACGGAAGAAGCCCTGGCCAGAGAAACTGGCCTGGAAATTAAAGACGTGCGTGAAGGCCTGGAAGCATTGAACAGCCAGTTCTGTGTATCCCTTGATTTAATTCAAGATTCGCTACCGCGAGCAGAGGGAATGCATGAAGAGGAACCCTTTGCACAGGCAGCCGAACGCGACATGTTGGGCAAGATAGCTGAACTCATTGACCAATTGACACCAAGGGAAAAGCTGGTATTGTCGCTTTATTATACGGATGAATTGAACATGCGTGAAGCGGCGGAAGTAATGGGCATTACCGAAGGCCGCGTTTCGCAATTGCATTCGCAGGCACTTACCCGCTTGAGAAAAGCTTTTTCCCGGCGCTACGGCGACTCGGCAGCATCGTTATAAAGGAGTATCCCATGCCTTATAATCCCAACATGCGCATTCTGGTAGTTGACGACTTTTCCACCATGCGCCGTATTATCAAAAACATTCTGCGCCAGCTTGGCATGAACAACGTGGTGGAAGCAGACGACGGGACATCCGCCTGGGATGTGCTGAACAAAGACAAGATTGAATTTATTATTTCCGACTGGAACATGCCACAAATGACCGGCATTGAGCTGCTGCGCAAGGTGCGCTCCAGCGAAGAATTTGCCGACCTGCCATTCCTTATGGTTACGGCGGAAGCCCAGCAGGAAAACATTATTGAAGCCGTGCAGGCCAAGGTTTCAAACTACATTGTGAAGCCCTTCACTGCAGAAGTAATGAAACAGAAAATTGACAAAATTTTCCCGTAGCCAACGCTTGCCCGGCATGCCTTCCGCGCTAGCGGAACAGCCTGATACAGGCAACATGTCTTTTGCCGTATTGAGTATGGCAAAGGCTTGTTTGTATACCGGGCGCGTTGCCTGAAATAGGTACTTCTATGCTTTTTCTCGTACCAGACCCAGATGACACCCCCAACGCCGCTGCCCAGCCACAGGCAGCGCCTACCAACGTTGAACTGGACCTGGACGATGCCCCTTTTCTTTCTGCCCCTGAACCAGAGCCCACAGAACCACCCCCACCCCTTGATTTTCCTGAAAAGGTAGCCCTGCCAGAACCTGACACCAAGGCCAAAGGCAAAGGCGGCCTTGCCGGATTGCTGGCTAACAAAAAGCGGCTTATCCTTATTGGCGCTTCCTTGGTATTGCTTGTGATTGGTGCTGTGGTGGTCAATATATTTCTGTTTTCCGCCCCGGACAAACCCAAAGAAGCCCCAGCCCCTAAGCCTGAAGCACGCAAAGTGGTGGTGCCTTCGGCACCCGGCCTTGCTCCGGCCCCGCCCATTGCCAAATTTATGGTTACCTGGCCGGCCTTCAACGTGCCTTTGAAAGGAGCCGAAGGGGAAGTGGCTATTTTTACCATTACCCTGACCATACCCATTGATGAGCCCCTCTTAAAAAGCGAACTTGAAGCCCGCAATACCGTACTACGTGATGCGGTGTACTATTACTTAAGCAGGAAAACCCTGGAATCCCTCATGGATAGCTCCAGGGCAGAAGAATTGCGGGAACAGCTTGTGCAGGTCATCAATGAACACATGACATCCGGGAAAATCCAAAAAGTATTTATTGAGGATTTTTACTCCGGTGGCATGTGAGTGCGCTAGGCTGAGTGGTCCCTGAAAATGTTGCAAGAGGCTGCGAGAGAACGCAGCCTCTTTTTTTTGGGACATGTGGCGTGCCGCCGCCTCCGCGTGCACCGCCCCCCCCGCAACTCCATTATGTAATAAAATCCCGCCTACACCCTACCCCCTGACTGCATTTTTTCCGCGCCCTGCCCTTGCACACTCTCACAGAACAAGGTAAGACTAAAGGAACATAATGCTATAGAATATGGGGAGCAGTGGGGACTCTTCAATTTCTGGCACGTACCAAGAAGCACGTTATCCCTTTGGCCATTGCACACGCCTCTATGCCAGAACATAACAGCCTATAGGTGCCTGTTCCAGAAAACCGCTGATTAATTGCCATACATCAGAACCATGCCCGAACAAGTAACGTCCACTTGTTTGGAAAAGGCACAGAATCCGCTTATTTTCAGGAGCAGTAAATTCTCCTTATTCAAGGATTCTGTTCTTTTTACTCAGTAAAAAGAACCAGGAAACCACATACCAGTATTTTCCTGGGCCACTACCCCCTTCTTTTGACAGGAGGAGGCTATGAGTATTGAAAATGTGCCACTTCTTTCTGTCGTGCAATTAGCACAGGCAGAAAAAACGCTTGAGACTTTGCAAAACAATGCTCAGGCGCAACAGGCTGTGCTGCAAGACCAAGCTGCTGTTGACATGAAAAAACGCGAACAGCAAGTTGAAAAAACACAGCCCGCAGAAAAGAAGCGTCGCCGCTCAGTGGATGATAAGCCAGACAACAAAGGGGCCTCTTACCACTCTTCCAAAAATGGAGATAAACGTCCCAAGGAAGACCAGGAACCCGAACCTGCCCCTACGGCCCAAACGCCGTGGATTGGCATAATGGTGAACCGAAAAATATGAATATTTCCATAGTTCTGCTTATTCTGCTCAGCCTTGTGGAGTTTGTCCTATTCTTTATTCTTTTCCGTTTTTTTGCCCGGCTCAAGCGTTCAGAAGACGGCTTGGCCAGCCTACAGGAAAACCAGGGGCAACTGCTGGATAAACTGCAAATGAATGCCCAATTGGAACAGGAACTGGTGCAAAGCTTTGCCCGCCGTCAATCAGAACTCATTACCTTGAACCGAAAACTTGAAGAACGCGCCGCAGAACTCACACACCTTGTGGAGCAGGCCGAAGCCATTAGCCGTTCCCCCCAATTTTTGCGTGAACTTATTCTTACCGGGCACAGCAAGGGGCGCACCCCTGATCAGCTTGCCAAAGCCACGGGCCTTTCCCGCGATGAAGTAGAACTTATTCTTACCCAAACAAGCAAAGAAGGGACAGCTAGAAGGTAAGCACTACCTGTTGTTTCCTTAACCAGCCCTTACATTCGCCTTGCCCGGCAACGACTATTTACCGGGTTATTTGGAACTTTTGGATGCTTCTGGATGAGAACTTAGTGTTAATTGCAAACATGTATCAATCATCCAAGCTGGTTACTTTTTTGACAGGCCAACTTACAACCAACAACAGGACACTGTATGCGATTGGTCATTACCCGAAAAGGTGTGGGTAACTGGGCTGCCCAGTATGTGAAGCAACAAATCCTTCATGCAGCGCCCACCAAGGCACGGCCTTTCGTGCTTGGCCTGCCCACAGGCGGCACCCCGCTTGAGATGTACCAACACCTGGTGACCATGCATACCAGGGGGGAACTCTCCTTTGCCCACGTGACCACGTACAATATGGATGAATATATTGGCCTGCCGGAAGGACACAAGGAAAGTTACCGCACCTATATGTTTGAAAACCTGTTCAACCATATAGATATTGACCCAGCCCAAGTGCACATTCCCAATGGCAATGCCCCAGACCTTGCAAAAGAATGCGAGCAGTACACAACAAGCATTGCCGCCAATGGCGGGGTGGACCTGTTCCTGGGCGGTGTTGGTGAAAACGGACACATTGCCTTTAACGAACCCTATTCTTCCCCGGCAGCCTCTACCCGTATAGTCCACCTGGATATGAGTACCCGCATTGCCAATTCACGTTTTTTCAATAACGACATCTCCCAGGTGCCCGATAAGGCCCTCACCGTAGGCATTCAGCAACTTATGGATGCCCGGCAGGTTCTTATTCTTGTTTCCGGGCACAAAAAAGCCCTTGCCCTGCGTGAATGCGTGGAAGGTGCCATTTCACACGCCTGGCCCATAACTGCCCTGCAAATGCACCCCAATGTACTTGTGGTGGCAGACAAAGATGCCTGCTCCGAACTGCGCCTGAAAACGTACTCGTATTTTAAAGAACTGCAAGACCAGTACAGCCATATTGAAGCGTTGGCCTAGGCCCAGCGCTCGTCCTGAGTAATACACACGGAAAGCCATAACTCATCCAGGGGCTTGTCACAGGCCTTCCATATAATTTCCCGCAGGGAATCTTGCAGGGCAATGGTTTGCAGGGAAAACTCCGGTGTTACAAGAATGCTCACTTCCACAAAATAGGTGCGCCCCATTTTCACAATATGAGTAGAGTAATCAAGTATGGTATGGTCTTTATCAATTTCTTCCATGGCCTCATTCACACGCAGCACCAGCCCTTCCTGGGTATTGGTTATACGCAGCACCTCGCGCATGTTGTCACGCAACACCTGCAAAGGGAAAGGCAACAGCAGCAATGACATGACCACAACCATAACGCTGTCGGCGTAATACACCCACACCTTTTGCCAGGCAGGGGGCAGCATAAAGAGACCTGCAAACCCCACAAGCGTGACCAGGCTGAACCCAAAATCCATCAACCATTCCCGCGCATCGTTACGCAAAAGCTGCGAATTCAGCTTGCCGCCCAACATCAGTTCGTACAGGCCAAAAACCCCGCAAATAATGGAAGTCACCACACTGAACCAAATGACCATGGCAGCATCAACAATTGTCCCGCCAGAACGAATACCTTCAATGCCCACAATAAGAGAATACACGCACATAAGGGCCATCATCAGGCCATTAACGCAATGCACAATGGGTTCCACATGCGAGTAACCATACTGAAACCTGTCGTCTGCCGGGCGGGTAATAAGCTTTGAGGCCGTCAGGTTCAACCACGAGCCCATAAGGCTGAACATGGTAAAAATACCATTTAAAATAACCACATCCGACTGAATCCATAACCCATAAAACAGGCTGCCTACCCCGACAAGCGTTACAAGCAGCAAAGAAAGAGTTAAGGTGCGCTGCTCAATACGCGCAGCTTCATCCCGTGGAATGACATTTTTTCTTCTTCTGCTTACAAACCCCATGTTGCTGGCTCCTTCCCTCACACTGTACAGGTATTGTACCGCCCTGCTTTCGCAGGCATGGCTAACTAATTTTGGAAATGTGCTGCCCCCTGCCCATACACAAGCTGGGGGCAGCCTCTTTCAAGTAACAACCAATGCACTCAATGGGCAATATCCATTACTTCCCGGAATTCAACGCGGCCTGAAGCTTTGCTTCATCTTCCTGAGTAAGGGAAGACTGAAGGACTTTGCCACCAAAGGGCTCAATTTCCGGCAAAACCTTGTCCAGAGTCACACTGCGCACCAGAATGAACAGGGCGGAGGTTTCCGGCTCCAAATGGCCTGCCAGTTCCTTCATGAAGTTGTCGTTAATGCCCACATCGGAAAGTGCTCCGCTTACTGCCCCGGTGGATGCGCCCACGGCAGCACCAAGCAGCGGGTTCATAAACAAAAGGCCAATCAAAAGCCCCCAAAAACCACCGGAAACTGCCCCAGCCGTTGTGAGGTTGTTAATCTGGTTCAGGGCTATTTTACCCTTGGCGTCTTTGGTGACCACTACGGCATCTTCCATATCAATCAAATACGATTTTTGCAGTTTCATCAAGGTCAGGCGCACTTCTTCCGCCTTAAACATGTCCGGGTAGGCTACAACAATAAGCTGAGCTGCCATAATTATCTCCTGGGTAATTACACAAGTTCATTACACAAAATACACTGTGGCCTGCGCGGAACATTCCGCACCAACCACTTGCACACCCACGTGTGAATAAAAAGGGCTGCCAGGGCTTTCCCCGGCAACCCCTGTCTTTTGCTATTTGAGGAGGCTCTGCCTCCTCCTTTCTCCGCTCGGGCTTCGTGGAGATGTACAGGCAGCAAAGCTGCCCGTACCCTCCGCCCTCGCTCCACGGCTCGCTACGCTCGCGACTACCGTCGGCTTTAGGGAAGGCTCGCCTCCAAAGGAAATAAGGCACCCCTCTTAGAGCATCTTAATTTTGAAAAGTTGTATTCATTTTCCGTAATACACATGGGCAACTCAACATAACCCAAGGTGATAATAAAATAAAACGACACGCTTCGCGAGTGTCCACTGCGCGTCCACAGAGCATTTCAACGTTGAAATGCTCTAGCAAACGCTGAGTTTTTCGTTTGGCTGGGCACGAGCTTTTTCTGAAGCAGGAGTGAACTCTTCCGTCCTCGACTGCTTCAGAAAAAGTGAAGTAACGCCGCCAAACGGTAAAAGACACATCAAATCAGGAAATGGAAGGCTCGCCTCCAAA
>NZ_AUCY01000033.1 GCF_000430005.1 Desulfovibrio cuneatus DSM 11391 | reverse complement strand
ATGAACAGCCAGCAAAGCTGTCTGTTCCCTCCGCCCTCGCTCCACGGCTCGCTATGCTCGCGACTGCCGTCGGCTTTAGGGAAGGTTTGCGTATAAGGTGGAGCAGGGTAGAGAAGTCCAGCACCCGCCTCAAAAAAAACTTGCGCCTTGCCCAACGAAATAACGCAGCGTTTCCCTAAAAGCCCACTTCTTCATTGATAAACACAAGGTGAATGCGTCCTTTGGGGAAGCTGCGTTCTGTAATGGTCCAGGTGGAGCAAATGCGTTCCGGGCTTTGGCAGTTCATGCATTCCCCAGTTTTGGTGCAGGGGGTTTGGCGGTTCAGGCGCATGGCGTTGGCTGGGCCGGCAATGTTGCGTGTGCGGTCCATGGCAGCTTCCAGGGTGGGGCAAAGTTTGTTGCGGCCAATAAACAGTACAACTTTTTTGGGGCCAAACTGCACAGCAGCCGTGCGGTTGCCAATGCCGTCCAGCAGAACGAGCTGCCCGGTTTCTGCCACGGCGTTTACCGAAGTAATGTACAGGTCTACCGTAAGCGCTTTGCGGCGCAGTTCTGTGGAAGCTTCTGGCGGTAATGAATAATCGTATGTATTGAGCACTTCAATGTCTTTGTGGGCAAGCAGGGCATCCAGAACGCCACTTTGTTGCACGCTGACAGAACCGCCAAAGCTGACCGTTTTAGGGGCACAGGCCGGCACCACCGTATGCATTAGCAGTGTCGCAGCATCTTCAATGGATTCCACCACGGAGGTTTCAAACCCCATTTTTTCAAATTGCTTGGCGGTCTTTTCCAGGTGCAGGCGCCAGGTGGCGGTGCGGGCTTCTAATACGGGCAGGGTTCTGGGGTCGTTCTTTTTGGATGTCGGCATGGAGTGTTCCTTGCAAAGTGGCTATCTGTTAACAGATGTGTTGAGGCGATTTTGGACCACGGCAAGCGCGTCTTGCAGTACTTTTTCCAGTGGTTGGGTGGCATCCAGCACAGCAAAACGGGCATGGTTGCGGGCGGCAAAGGTCACGTAGCCATGCTGCACGCGCTCATGAAAGGCCAGGGCTTCTGCTTCAAAACGGCCTTCAGTTGTGCTCATGCCTTTTCGGGCATTGCGCTTGCGGGCACGTTCCAGGCCAATAGCCGCAGGGGCGTCCAGCAATAGGGTCAGGTGGGGCCACAGCCCTTGGGTGGCGCGCTCATTCAGGCGCACCAGTTCTTCCACGTCCAGCCCCCTGCCATAGCCCTGGTAGACAATGGTGGAGTCGGCGTAGCGGTCGGAAATAACAATGTTCCCTGCGGCAAGGGCTGGCCGTATTACTTCATGCACGTGCTGGGCCCTGTCTGCCAAATACAAAAAAAGTTCTGCTTCGGGCACAATGCTGTGGCGCACGTCTAATAGCTCGGCCCGCAGCACTTGGCCCAGGCGGCTGCCGCCGGGTTCGCGGGTTACAATATAGGGGCGGGCGGTTTCATCCAGCCAGGCGCACAGGCCACGCAGCAGCGTGCCTTTGCCTGCGCCTTCTATTCCTTCAAGAGTAATGAACATTGGCTCACCTGGGGCAAAGGGTGGGTGGGGGTGTCCTGCTTTTTTTCCGCACTGGCCTGGGCGGAAGCTTTGGCAGGGGCTTTGGGCGCTGGCTGCGGGCTTGGCTTTGCCCGGAACAGGGCGCGCTCCAGGGAGGGAACATAGCCGGACCAGCCGCTTTCGTCTTGGGGCAGGTCGGCCAGGGCGGTTTCCACCTGCTGCATTTTGGCATCAATATTGTCAGCATAGTGCAGCATAATGGCTTCAGCCGTGGCAGGCAGGCGGGGGGAACCAAATTCCAGGGTGCCGTGGTGGCTCAGAATAAGATGTTGCAGATGCTCCACCAACTCAGGCTCCAGCCCGGCTTTGCGCATAAGCGGGGTAAGGCGTTCCAGCCCCTGGGAAATGTGCCCAATAAGCCTGCCCTCCTGGGTGTAGTCAATGGCAAGGCCACCGCTCAGTTCCCACAGCTTGCCAAGGTCGTGGCACAAGGCACCGGCAAGCAGCACCTGTTTGTCCAACTGGGGGTACTGTTCTGCCAGGCGCAGGCTGAGCTTGCACACCGAAAGGGTGTGTTCCAAAAGCCCCCCGGTATAGGCATGGTGCATGGCTTTGGCTGCCGGGGCAGTGAGCAGGGCAGGAGCAATTTCATCATGCGTAAGCACAAGTTGGGCAAATTTGCGCCAGGGCTTGTGGGGCATGTTTTTACGGCACACGTCCTGCAATTCTTCCAGCATGTCCTGCGGTTTTTGGCGGCTTGCCCGCATAAACAGGGAAAGGTCAAGTGCCGCAACTTGCTCGTCTGTAAGGATATCAAGGGAATCAATGGTGAGTTCCGGCACCTCGCGGTAGCTGCCCACCCGGCCCTGCAACAGCACAATTTGCCCTGGGGCAAGGCTGGGGTAAGCAGCGCTTTGGGGGCTCCATATTTTGCCGCCAATGCTGCCTGTTGTGTCACGAAATTCCAGCCGCCAGTACGGGCCATTTTTGGCTTGTAATTGCTGGGCTGTGCCAATAAGGAACAGTTCTGCCACCTCTGTACCTATGGCAAGTTCCTGCACAAAACGTGTTTTGGTGTAGGGGGAAGGAACCATGAAGGGGATTTTCCTTTGGAGCAAAGATTCAGGGAAACGCTGATGTATAAAAATGAGCAGTTTCAGGCTATTTCGCCAGGGAAGCACTGATTGAATGGCCTGTTGTGGCAGGCACTATAGCACGTGGGCCGTGGGGTGTGCAAAGCCAAAATGTGCCATAGGATGTGAAATTTTGCTTGCCTAGTTGGCCTGAAGAGGCTAAGTAATGGCGTTTAACTAATCACACCTGTTTTTTAGGGCCTGGGGTGCCATGCGGGCGGTTCCGCAAGGTTGAAGGGTCTTGCCGCAGGTGGAAGAACAACCCAACATGGAGTTTTATTATGGCTTATGTAAGCATGAAGCAAATGCTGGAAACCGGCGTTCACTTCGGTCACCAAACCCGTCGCTGGAACCCAAAAATGAAAACCTACATTTTCGGGGCCCGCAACGGTATTCATATTATCGACCTGCAGCAGACAGTAAAACTGTACCGCACTGCCCACGATAAAGTAGCAGACGCAGTGGCCCGCGGTGGTCGTGTGCTCTTCATTGGCACCAAGCGCCAGGCACAGGAAGCCGTTGCTACGGAAGCTGCGCGTTCCGGCCAGTTTTTTGTGGCTAACCGCTGGATGGGCGGCACCCTGACCAACTTTGCCACCATTCAAAAAAGCATTGACCGCATGAAGAAGCTGGAAGCCATGTTTGCTGACGGCAGCATTCAGCGTTACCAAAAGAAAGAACAGCTTACCCTGAAGCGCGAATTTGACAAGCTCATGGCTGTGCTTGGCGGTATTAAAGACATGGAAGGGCTGCCCCAACTGGCCTTTATTATTGACCCGCACCGCGAAACAATTGCTGTGCAGGAATGCCGCAAGCTTGGTATTCCCATTGTGGCAGTAACAGACACCAACTGTGACCCCGACGTGGTGGACTACATCATTCCTGGCAACGACGACGCCATTCGCGCCATCAAGCTGTTTGTTGCCCACATTGCCGACGCTTGCCTTGAAGGCGAAGCCATGCGCAAAGACGGCGGCAAAGGCAAAGATGCTGAAGCTACCTTTGAAAAGGCAGCCGCTGCTGAAGCTACCTTTGAAAAGGCAGCCGCTGCCGAAGCTGCTGAAGCCCCTGCAGAAGCATAAGCTGTACAAGATTGACAGTGGTGTTTCCTGTATTGGGAATGCCACTTGAGTGAAGCCGGGTTCCCCAGGCGAGCAATGCGGCCCACACCGAACTTCGGGTGGTGCCTTGGGGAACTTCCCGGCATTGCCTTGCGGGGCCCCGGCTTTATTTGTTTATGTCAGCTTGTGTGTATGTTATGCGCCAATAAGGCTGGCCTGTATGCTTTGTGCCCATGGGCGTATCTGCCCCATGGCAGTGCTTAAAGCGCTTGAAAAATCAGATTCGGGCAACCTATGCCTGTGAACCGTATTTATTGAAGGAGAAGAGTATGGCGACCATTTCCGCTTCGCTCGTGAAGGAACTTCGCGACCGCACCAGCGCAGGTATGATGGACTGCAAAAAAGCCCTTGAAGAAACCGAAGGTAACCTTGAAGCCGCCATTGACCTGTTGCGCAGCAAGGGCCTTTCCAAGGCTGCTAAAAAAGCAGGGCGTGCCACTTCTGAAGGTGTTGTGGCCCAGAAGGCCACTGCCGACAATTCCGTTGTTGCCATTGTGGAAGTTAAGTGCGAAACCGACTTCGTTTCCCGCGGCGACAAGTTCAAGGCGTTTGCCGAACAGGTTGTGGGCCTTGTGTTTGACAAGAACCCTGCCGATGACGCAGCCCTTGCCGCCCTTGTGGGCGACGAGCTGAACAACCAGATTGCCACCCTTGGCGAAAACATGTCCATTGGCCGTTTTTGCCGTATGCAGGTGCAAGGTTCCGGCGTTGTGGGTTGCTACGTGCACTCCAACGGGAAAATTGGCGTACTGGTTGAGCTGAACTGCAAAAAAGCAGAAACTGCTGCCAAGCCCGCACTGGTTGAACTTGCCAAGAACATTGCCATGCAAGTGGCTGCTGCCAACGCCCTTTCCCTGGACGCTGCCAGCCTTGACCAGGACCTTATTGCCCGTGAACGCGAAGTGTTCCGCCAGAAAACCCTTGATGAAGGCAAGCCTGCCAACATTGTGGAAAAAATTGTGGACGGCCGCATCCAAAAGTTCTACCAGGAAGTATGCCTGCTGGAACAAGTGTACATTCGCGACGACAAAGTGACCATTAAAGGCCTGTTGCAGGCTGAGGGCAAAAACCTTGGCGACGAACTCGGCGTTTCCCGCTTCGTCCGTTTGCAGCTTGGTGAAGAAAGCGAAGCCTAATATGCTAAAGGGCCTTTGCAAAAGCAGAGGCCCTTTTTTTACATCATAACCGGCTGTGGCACTGTATAATTTGCCTTGGTCATAACATGGGTATTAAAGGTCATATGAGTTCTACTGCGTTGCCGTTGCAGGCACACATTACCGGCATTGTGCTTACCCGCAATGGGCAAAGGCTTATGGAGCAATGTCTTGCTTCCTTAAGTTTTTGCCACTCCATTCTTGTGGTGGACTCCGGCAGTACGGACGAAACAATGGCTATTGCCCGGCGCTTTGGTGCCCGTGTTGTGGAAAATGCCTGGCCCGGTTTTGCCAATCAGTTTACCTTTGCCCACGGCCTTGTGGAAACCGACTGGTTTTTTATTCTTGACCAGGATGAAATTTGTCCCCCTGCCCTGGGGCAACGCCTGCAACAGGCTGTGGCCCAGGCCACACGGCACACCAATGAAGGCTCGCACGCTCCTGTAGCGTTTTCCGTTGGGCGTAAGTCCTGGTATTTTGACAGATTTTTACAACACAGTGGGTGGTACCCAGACATTATTGCCAGGGTGTTTCGCCGCGGTCTTGTGTCTTTTTCCCAAGACGCGCACATTCATTATCATCCCCAAGGGGAAACCCGGCGGGTGGGCGCAGTGGGAGAAGAGCTTATTCATTACCCCTACACTTCGTTTTTCCACCACCTTGAAAAGCTCAATGTGTATGCACAGCAAGGGGCAGAAAGCCTGCGCGCCCATGGTAAGCCCGGCGGCATTGCCAAAGGCTTGCTGCACGGGGGTGGCCGCTTTTTGCGTATTTACGTGCTTAAACGGGGCTTTTTAGATGGGAAGGCTGGTTTCCTTGTGGCTGTGCATGGGGCATTTTATGCCTTCTTGAAGTACGCAAGGGTGTTGCAGGCTTCGTGGGGGGAGCCGTTTAACCACCATTAAGGAAACTCTCTTGTTCTGATGCACATCCGCCAGCTACCATCTCATGTTCTGGCAGGGCGCTCATTTGGGCGTAGCCTTCTATTCCAGTGCTGGCTCCATGGATGTGTGCTCGTAATTCCTGAAATTTCTTTATTACACAAAAATTGTGGGGGCTTCCCCATAGCTACTTCCTGTTTTTCGGATATCCGCCGGAAAGCATGTGTTTCATTTCTTTCGCCAACCTATATTCTTCGAGGTACATATGTCCAAACTGGCTTATAAACGCGTGTTGCTGAAGCTAAGTGGCGAGGCCCTGGCAGGTGATGCCGGGTATGGGATTGACCCTGCTGTTGTATCTAATCTGTGCGCTGAAATTTCCCAGGTGCTGGCCCTGGGGGTGGAAGTGGCCTTGGTTATTGGGGGCGGGAATATATTTCGTGGCATTTCCACCTCTGCCAAGGGTATGGACAGGTCTTCCGCCGACTACATGGGTATGCTTGCCACGGTAATGAACGCCATGGCTGTGCAAGACGCGTTGGAAAAACGCGGGCACAGCACCAGGGTGCTTTCCGCCATTACCATGGAGCAGGTGTGTGAAACCTATATTCGCCGCCGGGGTGAGCGCCACCTGGAAAAAGGCCGCGTGGTTATTTGCGCAGCAGGCACAGGCAACCCCTACTTTACCACAGACACAGCCGCTGCCTTGCGGGGCATGGAATTGAAGTGCAACGCCATTATCAAAGCCACCAAAGTGGACGGCGTGTACGACAAAGACCCCATGAAGTATGCCGACGCCAAGCGCTATACCCGCGTGACGTTTACGGAAGCCCTGACCCTGAAGCTTGGGGTAATGGACTACACCGCCATGACCCTGGCTATGGAAAACAATGTGCCCATTATTGTGTGCAGTATGTTTGGCGGCCATATCAAGCGCCTGATGCTGGGTGAAGATGTGGGCACTGTTATCTCTGTAGATTAGGGAAAGGCTGATTGATTGGCGTTTCCATTGGATTATCTCGCACAAAGGGAGCTTACATGACAGACGCTGTAATACAGTGTTTTCGGGCGGATTTTGACCGTTTTTACGACATGATGGAAAAGCAGCTTGCCAGTGTACCGGAAGACCTGTGGCTGGAAACAGCCGGGGGTTTTCCGGTATGGCAGCAGTATATGCACACCTTTGCCAGCATTGAATTCTATGCCATCCGGGAAGAAGGAAAGGCCTGGAAAGATATTCCCTGGACAGGGGAAGAACTGATGCTGTGTAGTGTGCCTGCAACGCCCATGACCAAGGCAGAGGTGCTGGCACTTGCCACCCGCATGCGCGAACTTGCGTATGCCTTCATGGATGGCATGACTGCGGCAGACCTTACCCGCCCCCACCCAGGCATGATGGGCCATTTTAAGCGCCTTATGACAGACCAGAATGCCTTGCTGGCCATGATTCGGCACACCTGTTACCATTTGGGTGCTATAGATGCCGTTTTACGACAGCGGGGTTTGCCCGGCAGCTATTGATGGTCTTTTTGGCTTCTGCCTACGTCAGGCGCGCCCCGCGCGAGGCTCATGTATGCCTCAATACACATCGCACCGCACAGCGCGCGCCTTTCTTGGCAGAACCCAAAAATCCTCATCAATTCCTCGCTAGGGCTTGGTGAATATATACGTGGTGGCTTTGTCACCCTTACGTTTTCACGAAATGCAGGCGAACACAGCAAAGTAACGCAGCCAAAATGTTTCCCTAAAGCCGACGGCAGTCGCGAGCGTAGCGAGCCGTGGAGCGAGGGCGGAGGGAACAGACAGCTTTGCTGGCTGTTCATCTCAACGCAGCTCGAGCGGAAAAAAGAAGGTAATATCCAGCTTTTCTTTTTGTGCAAAATTGGGCATTATAGCAAAGCATTTTTATTTGAGGAGGTTTTTATGGAAGCAGTTAAACACGATGCGGAAGACAGAATGGATAAGGCCCTGGTGGCCCTGGACCGTGAATTTGGTAAATTGCGCACCGGGCGTGCCTCCACCTCTTTGGTGGATGGGGTAAAGGCCGACTATTACGGCACCCCCACGGCCATCAGCCAGATATCTTCTGTGGCCACACCTGATAGCCGCACTATAACCATTCAGCCGTGGGATAAAGGGGCTTTCGGGCCCATTGAAAAGGCCCTGCTCAAGGCAGACCTGGGGCTGAACCCCATGAATGACGGCAAGATTATTCGTATTAGTATTCCGCCCCTTACGGAAGAACGCCGTAAAGACCTTGTGAAAGTTTCCAAAAAATACGGGGAAGAAGCCAAGGTGGCTATTCGTAACATTCGCCGCGATGCCAACGACGCCCTGAAAAAACTGGAAAAAGACAAGGTGCATAGTGAAGACGACATTAAAAAGGCACAGGAAGTGATTCAAAAGGTGACTGACAGCTTTATTGCCAAGGTTGACCAGAAGTGCCTGGCTAAAGAAAAAGAGATCATGGAAATTTAAGGAAACGCTGATTTATTCCGTTTGCCTTTGATTCTGTATTGTCTGTAAAAGCCACACCGCTGCCTTGGTACGTTGGTGTGGCTTTTAGCTTGTTACTTGTCTTTTTTTGCATGCCAACGCTGCTTATGCTGGAGAAAATATGGATTTTCTGCTGAGTCTTGTGGATTTGTTCTGGGTTTTCATGGATTTTTTGCTGCATATTGATGTGCACTTGAAAGAGCTGGTTACCACGTATGGCTTTTGGGTGTATCTTATGCTGTTTATTATTGTATTTTGTGAAACTGGGTTGGTGGTGACCCCCTTTTTACCAGGAGATTCCCTGCTGTTTGCCGGGGGGGCCTTGGCCGGGGCCGGGCTTTTGCATTACGGCTATCTTGTGGTGACCCTGCTGGCTGCGGCAATAATCGGCGATGCCGTGAACTTTCGTATTGGCAAGTATCTTGGCCCGCCCATTTTTCAGCGCGACTACAAACTGCTGAAGCGTAAGCACCTGGAGCAGGCCCATGCTTTTTATGAAAAGCACGGGGGCAAAGCCATTATTCTTGCGCGTTTTATTCCTATAATCCGCACGTTTGCCCCGTTTGTGGCAGGGGTTGCAGGCATGCACCAGGGGCGCTTTTTAACGTATAACGTGGCTGGTGCGCTAATTTGGGTGTTTGGTTTGGTCAGCGCAGGCTACTTTTTGGGCAACTTGCCTTTTGTGCAGAAAAATTTCAGTATTCTTGTGTATGTTATTATTCTGGTTTCAGTGCTGCCTGTTGTGGTGGAGTGGGCAAAGTACCGTTTTGGGAAACGCTGATTTATTCCGTTTTGCAGCGTTATTTTCCCTTTTTTGCAAGGGGGCAGGGCCAAAGGGCCCCCCCTGCAAAAAAGGCTTATGCCTTGCAAAACGAAATAACGGAGCGTTTCCTAAATGCCATATAACAAAGGGTATATTTGTTAGAAACTAGCCACCAAATAGTTTCATTGTGGTTCGATGTAAAAAAGCCTGCTGCATTGTGCAACAGGCTTTTTCTTGTATGCCATGTCTTGCAATAATTACTTCACGACGTTGGTGGGGGCACCCGCCAGGAAGTTGCAGATGTTGGTAAATACGCCGTGCAGCAGGCGGTTGCGGGCTTCCACTGAACTCCAGGCCACGTGGGGGGTAATGAGGCAGTTGGGGGCACCATGCAGAATATGGTGGGCTGGCATGGGTTCCTTGCTCACCACATCCAGCCCGGCCCCGGCAATGGTGCCTTGTTCAAGGGCTGTGCGCAGGTCGCGTTCCTGAATAAGGTCGCCGCGGGCGGTGTTAACAATAAACGCGCTGGGCTTCATGCGGGAAAGCAGGGCGGCATTGACCATTTCCTTACTCTCCGGGGTGGAGGGGCAGTGCAGTGTGACTACGTCTGACTGGGCAAACAGTTCTTCCAGCCCCACAAAGGCGAACGGGGTGTATTCCGGCAGGGGCTTGGGCCGGGGGGCATAGGCCAGCACGTTCATGCCAAAGGCATGGCCCATGCGGGCAACGGCGCTGCCTGTGTCGCCAAAGCCAACCACGCCAAGGGTTTTGCCTGCAAGTTCCACTGCTGGCTGCAACCAAAAGCAAAACTGGGGGCTTTTTTCCCACTGCCCTTGCTCCACCGCGTTGACATGCATGGTAATTTTAGAAGCCAGGTCAAGAATAAGGGCAAAGGTGTGCTGCATGACAGATGCCGTGGAATAGGCCGGCACGTTGCACACGGTAATGCCATGGGCGGCGGCAGTGGGCAGGTCTACCTGGTTGTACCCTGTGGAAATGCACCCCACATAGCGCAGGTGGGGCAGGGCTTCCAGAATTTCTTTGGGCAGGTATACCTTGTTGGTAAGCAGCATGGTGGCATTTTTGGCGCGTTCCACCACGTCGCGGGTGCTGCTTATTTCGTAGCGGGTCACTTCACCCAGGCGGGCAAAATCCGGCCAGGTGCAATCGTCGCCAACACTTCCGGCATCCAGTATGACTATGCGTTCTTTCATGGAAATTGCTCCGTTTCCAAGAGGTATGGAATCAGTGATTTTGTTGAACATGCGTGCTCTGTGCGTAGCCATGGTATGCGCTCTGCGGTATGATGGCAACCAAAAAAAGCCGCCCTTGCGGGCGGTTCAGACTGATGGCAAGGCCCGCCAAGCGTGCTTGCGCCGCCTACCGGCTCTTTTATCGCCGGGCGGAATACACGGAATGCGGGCATGTAACGCCGCAAGTGAATTGCGGCTATGCCCTCTTCCGATTGTTTGTTGACGTTGCCAACAAACAAAAAGCCGCCCTTGCGGGCGACTTTTTATAGCACAATGGTTACCTTGCCGGGGCAAGGCTGCTTCCCATGTTTATGGGTGGCACTTGGACTTGGCGCAACCGGCCAGTTCCTTTTTCTTTTCCTTGTCATCGCCAGCAGTAGCAACGTGGCAGGCTACGCAGGTCTTGAACTTGGCGTCTTTGGCTTTGTGCACAGCCTGGTACAGGGAGTTCACGCTCTTGTCTTTTTTATCAAAGTTGTCGTGACAACCCGCAGTTGCACAGGAGCGGAAATCTTCTTTGCCATCCACAGGGTGGTGGCAGTCGGTACATTTGATGTCTTTGTGGGTGCTGTGGTTAAAAATAACCACTTTAGACATCCGGTTCATCTTAATCCCGTCAGCGGGCGCTTCTGGCTGGGCAGCAAAAGCAGAAGCAGCAAAAGCAGTGCTTAAAAGAAGCACGCCCCCAATAAAGAGCTTTTTCATCATAGCGCTACCTCCTTCACAAGGTATAGTTAAAAAGCTTTGCTTGCATATAGTCCGGTGTTGGTGCACATGTCAAGTTGAATTGGGGTATCAGGCCATATGGTTTTGGGGAAACGCTCAGTTATTTCGTTTGGCAAGGCATGAGCTTTTTTCGAAGCAGGAGTGGACTCTTCCGTCCTCGACTGCTTCAAAAAAAGTGAAGAAACGCAGCCAAACGGAATAAATCAGTGTTTCCCCAGGCTTTCTTCCAGCAGGCTGTTGACCAGGGCAGGGTTGGCCTTGCCTTTTGTTTTACGCATAACCTGACCCACAAAAAAGGAGAGCAGCTTTGTTTTGCCGCCGCGGTAGCCTTCCACTTCTGCCGGGTTTTCAGCCAGCACTTCTGCCACAACCCCTTCCAGTTCGGAAGAGTCGGAAACCTGTACCAGGCCTTTTTCTGTGACAAAGGCACGGGGCATGGCACCACTGGCAAACAGTTCCGGGAAAATATCGTGGGCAATGCGGGCGCTGATAATGCCTTCATCAATAAGGGTCGCCAGTTCTGCCACATGGGCAGCCCCAAAGGCGGCCTGTGCCGGGGCAATGTTCTGTTGGGCGCATTCGCGTAAAAATTCTGCTGCCATAAGCTGGGCCACGCGCTTTGCATTGCTGCACAGGGCCAGGGCTTGTTCAAAAAAGTCGGCAGTGGCCCGTTCTGCTGTCAGGGCTGCGGCTTCTTCTTCATTCAGGCCAAGGCGTTGGATAAAGCGCAGCTTGCGTGCTTCCGGCAATTCCGGCAATTCTGCTTCCCAGGCCTGTAATTCTTCAGCCAAGACCAGCACAGGGGGCAGGTCCGGGTTGGGGAAATAGCGGTAGTCGTGGGCATCTTCCTTAGAGCGCATGCTTACTGTAACCTGTTTGACTGCATCAAACAGGCGGGTTTCCTGCACAATGCTTTCACCATCTTCCAGGCAGCCTTCCTGGCGCCGAATTTCAAATTCCACAGCCCGCTGAATGTTGCGGAACGAGTTCAGGTTTTTGATTTCCGTGCGGGTACCAAGGGTTGTACTGCCTTTGGGGCGTATGGAAACGTTGGCGTCGCACCGCAGGCTGCCTTCTTCCATGTTGCCATCAGTTGCGCCAATGCACACAAGAATGGCGTGAATGGCCCGCATGTAAGCGGCGGCTTCTTCTGCACTGCGAATATCCGGCTCGCTCACAATTTCAATAAGCCCGGTGCCTGCGCGGTTCAGGTCTATGAGGGTGGCCCCTTGCCCGTGCACGCACTTGCCTGCGTCATCTTCAAGGTGAATGCGGGTAATGCCTATGCGGCGGGTAGCATCCTGCACGGTAACGTCCAGGTGGCCGTGCTCGCAAATAGGCGGCGTAAGCTGCGAGGTTTGAAAGCCAGCAGGCAGGTCTGGGTAAAAATAGTTTTTGCGGGAAAACAACGACATGGGGTTCACCGTGCATTGCAAGGCAAGGCCAGCCTTGGCCGCCAGTTCCACAGCTTTTTTGTTCAGGCGGGGCAGGGCACCCGGCATGCCAGCGCATACCTCGCAGATATTTTCATTAGGTTCGTCCCCAAAGCGCACAGGGCATGAACAAAACAGTTTGGAAGAGGTAAGCAGTTGGGCATGTACTTCAAGGCCAATAACCGCCTCATATGCAGGCATGGGAAGCTCCTTCGCTTGGAATAACAATACAGATGGACGTTTTCCTATATCAGCCCCGGAAAAAAGAGTCCAGAATCTCTATTGGGGGGGTGCCGGGGTTGCAGGCTGCCGCAGCTTGCTTTATACAAGAGGGCTGAACGCACACGAAGCATTCATTGCAAGGAGCTTTTTATGGCTGTAACTGAACAGCAAATTCGGAAAATTGCCGGGCTTGCCCGCATTGACTTGGAATATGGCAAAACCCCCCAGGAAGCGGAAGCCTTTATGGCCCGCCTTGCCGGGCAAATGGACGCCATTGTGGGCTACATAGACGGCATCAGCAAGGCAGACACCGCCGGGGTTGAGCCCCTGTTTTGCCCCGCTTTGCATGTGGCCCCCCCACGGGAAGATGAAGCAGAAAAGAAGCGGCCTACCGAAGATATGTTGCAAAACGCGCCGGAGCGTAAAGATACGTTCTTTTCCGTTCCCCCTGTTCTATAGAAGGATTTGTTATGCCTCTTCATACCCGTACCTTGCTTGAAGCCAAGGCCATGCTGGCCCAAGGGGAAACCACTCCCACGGCCCTTACTGCTGCCTGCCTTGCTCGCATTGCCGCCACCGAGCCTGTGCTGAACGCCTGCATTACCGTGCTGGAAGAAACCGCCATGCAGCGGGCAGCCCAGTTGGAAGCGCAAGGCAACCCCAACAACTTGCCGTTGTGGGGCATTCCGGTAACGGTAAAAGATCTGCTGTGCACCAAGGACGCCCCTACCACCTGCGCTTCCGCCATGTTGGCAGGCTTTATGGCCCCGTATGATGCCTTTGTGGTAGAGCGCCTGCGTGAAGCCGGTGCCGTTATTGTGGCCAAGACGAACCTTGACGAGTTTGCCATGGGCTCTGGTACAGAAAGTTCTGCCCATGGCCCCACCTGTAACCCTTGGGACGCACAGCGCGTGCCTGGTGGTTCCAGCGGTGGTAGCGCAGCCGGGCTGGCAGCCGGGCAGGCGTTTGGCTCTTTGGGGTCTGACACAGGCGGGTCCATTCGCCAGCCAGCGGCCCTGTGCGGGTGTGTTGGCTTCAAACCCACGTATGGATATGTTTCCCGCTACGGCGCAGTGGCTTATGCCAGCTCCTTCGACCAGATTGGCCCCATGGCCCGCACCGTGGCAGACTGCGCCACCCTGTTTGGCGTTATCGCCGGGTATGACGGGCGCGACGCCACCAGTGCCCAGTTGCCTGCACCGGATGTGGCCCCGGCCCTTGCCACCAAAAGCCTGCAAGGCAAAACCTTTGGGGTGGTCAAGGAACTGTGGGAAGGCGGCCTGAGCGATGAAGTGGCCGCTGCCTGCCAGAGCGCTGTGGAAGCTGCCAAGGCCCAGGGGGCCAAAGTGGTGGAAATTTCCTTGCCGCACCTGCAATATGCAGTAGCAACCTATTATGTTCTTGCCAGTGCTGAAGCCAGCACCAACCTTGCCCGTTTCGATGGTGTGCGCTATGGCCTGCGGGCACAAGGGGAACATGACCTTGTGGGCATGTACACGGCTTCACGTTCACAAGGATTTGGGGAAGAGGTGAAGCGCCGCATTCTGCTGGGCACCCATGTGCTTTCTTCTGGTTATTACGATGCCTATTTCCAGAAAGCTGCCAAGGTGCGCCGCCTGCTGCTGCAAGATTTTCAAGCAGCCCTAGGCCAGTGTGATGCCCTGATTGCCCCGGTAAGTCCGGTTACGGCCTGGAAGAAAGGGGAACACGTGAACGACCCCCTTACCTTGTATAAAATGGATATGCTCACCCTTGGGCTGAACCTTGCTGGCCTGCCGGGTGTAAGCCTGCCCGCAGGGCTTGGTGCGGCTTCCGGCCTGCCTGTGGGGGTGCAGCTTATGGGCCGTGCCTTTGATGATATTGCCCTGCTTGGCATGGCTAATGCCCTGGAAATGGCGCTGCCCCGCCTGGGTGTGCCCACGGGGATTCCTGCATAAAGCAATTACACCTTGAAAGTGCTCTTTGGCCTAGCGGCACTGCTGGGAGTGTGTTTGTTTTGAACGTTTGGCAGAAGGCAGGGAAAGCCGCACAAACGCTATTTCTTAATGAATGTATTGACAAAGTAGTACATGGCAGTACGGCTTTACGGTGATTGTGGTGATATTCCCATGAAAGAGTTGATATCATATTCATAAAAACGCATTTTTACTGGTGCGTGAAAATAGGCGCAATCAAGAGCGGATGCTTCCTGTATTGGAAGCATCCATTTTTTTGGGGGGAAGAGAAATTTGGGTGTGGAAGCATTCGTGCCCAGAGAACAGAAGAAGTCTGTTTATACTTTTTTTATGTTTAATTTGTGTGTGTTGTGTTTCTCGCCTTGTCAGGAATGCTATGAGCAAACCAGGTGCGAATACTGTTGCCCGGTATTTTATAAGAAGAGTGTTGTTTATGTATATTTACGCACAATCTACAGGTATATTATATATTTTACATAACGTTATTTCTGAATTTATTTTCTAAAAAACTTTTTTGTTGGGGTTTTCCTTGACTCAATATGGACCAAACTGCTAAAAGGCCAGTTTCCTTAGAGCAATTCAAGCTCAAACTCCATGACTATACAATTCTGGTGCGTATCTTCTATTAAGGAGAAGGTGATGGTTAACGCTTACACAGCGAACAGTATTTGTGGCATGTGTACCGCACGGTGTCCCATCCAGGTGCATGTGCATGACGGAAAAGCGCAGTGGATTCACGGGCACATGGAAACCTCGCTTAAGGGTGCCTTATGCGCCAAAGGTGCTGCGGGCATTGCCCTGGAAGAAGGGGAGCGCCCCAGAACACCGTTGTTGCGGGTTGGCCCCCGGGGGAGTGGGCAGTGGCGTGAAGCCACATGGGAAGAAGCGCTGGGGCACGTTGCCAGCGAGTTGCAAAAATCCCAAGCCCTGCACGGGCAGCAAAGCGTTTTGTGGTCAGACAGGAATGGGCCGTTCACCGACCTGTACCGTGCTTTTATGCGCGGCATTGGTTCTTCCAACATATGCAGCCACAGTGTTTCCTGCGATATTAATGTTCACCACGCTGGGCAGGCAGTGCTGGGGTGGGGCCGTGAAGCCACGGTGTTCGATTTTGCCAATTGTAAGCACCTTGTGTTGCAGTCGCGCAACCTGTTTGAAGCCCTGGCTGTGAGTGAAGCGCGCACCGTGGGTAAAGCACTGCAACAAGGTTGCCAGCTTACGGTTATCGACATCCGCACCAGCATTACTTCTGCCAAGGCGAATACCTTCCTTTGCCCGCGCCCCGGTACAGATTACGCCCTGAACCTTGGGGTTATACACACCCTGATTACTGAGGGATTATTTCAAAAAGATTTTGTTGCCCAGTATTGCACTGGGTTTGAAGAGCTTGCCACCTTTGTGCAGCCATATTCCGCTGCCTGGGCCGCTGCAGAAACCGGGGTGAGCGAGCAGGCTATTCTTGCCCTTGCCCGTAGCCTTGCCAAGGCCGCCCCGCATGTTATTTGGCACCCGGGGTGGATGACCTCCCGGTATGGTGATTCTTTCCTTGTTTCACAAAGTGCGTTTATTATTACGGCCCTGCTTGGGGGCATTGGTGTTAAGGGTGGCTTTGTGCCTGCCAGTTCTGCCAAGTCGGTAGGCAAGGTGCCTTTGCAGCGCCTTTCTGCCCTCTATCCTGCTCCAGAGCCACAGCGTGCAGATGGTATTGGAACGGAATATTTGGCTTTTGACCCTGACAAGGGCCTTTTGCATAAAATGCTTGAAGCCATGAAGCCTGGGGCACGTGTTCCCATCAAATCATACATTGCCTGGCGGCACGACCCCATTCAGTCCATGCCAGACCCTGCTGCTATTAAAGCCTGCCTGGATAACCTGGATCTTTTAGTTGCGGTTTCGTTTAGTTGGTCGGAAGTTGTCCATTATGCCGACGTTATTCTGCCCCTTTCCACGTACCTGACGCGGGAAAGTATTATTGCCCACAAAGGTGGCCTGAGCCCGCAGTTTTTTGTGCGCCAAAAAGCGCTTGAACGTACAGACAATACACGGGCAGACTGGGAAATTGTTAGTGGTCTTGCCCGCCATATGGGGCTTGATAAATTGGCGTTTTCCAGTGTGGAAGCTATTTGGGAGTACCAATTGCAGGGTACTGGCGTGAGCATGGCAGACTTTGCCAAAAACGGCAGTGTTTCCCTGTGTGAGGGGGCAGTGTTCCCGGCCCCGGAAAGCCTGTGTTTTGGCACGCCTTCCGGCAAGGTGGAACTTTCCGCTGCCGGATGGGGAGAAAGAACAGGGCTTCCTTCCCTTGTGGCATACCAAAGCCCGCAGCGCCCCCCGCACAATGCCTTCCGCATTATTTTTGGGCGCACGGCAGTGCATACGCAAGGACACACCATGAACAACCCCCTGCTGGCAGAACAAATGCCGGAGAACCTGGCCTGGATACACCCCACCAGGGCAGAATCCTTGGGCCTGGCTTCCGGGCAGCGGGTAGAGGTGGTGAATGCACGCGGGGAAAGTGCGGGCAGCCTGCCTGTGTTTGTTACGGAAGGTATTCACCCGGAAGCGGTGTTTATGGTACACGGGTTTGGGCAAAAGCACCCCAAGGAAGCACTTGCATTCAATAAAGGTGCGGCAGATAACGAGCTGCTTGCCCATGGCCTTGCACACCACGACCCACGCGGGGGTGGCTTAACCATGCAGGAGCATTTTGTAACCCTGCGTAAAGTGGAGAAACAGTAATGGGCTATACCATGCAAACAAATGCCCTGCTGTGCATAAGCTGCAAAGCGTGTGAAGTGCATTGCAAGGTTAAAAATTCAGTACCCAAGGCACTTAAGCTGGGGGTGCACCTTCAGCTTGGGCCAACACTGCAAGGGGAAAAGGTCTCCTTGCAAAACCTGTATATGCCCTGCTTGCAGTGTAAAGAAGCTCCCTGCCTGAGCGCATGCCCCACCACGGCCATGCGCAGGCGGCAAGATGGCATAGTGTTTATTGAAAAAACACAATGCACGGGCTGCAAGGCCTGCCTGGTGGCCTGCCCCTGGAATGTGCCGCAATTTGATAGTGACGCAGGCGTGATGCGTAAATGCGATTTGTGCAGGGACAGGCTGGATGCAGGCAAGTTACCTGCCTGTGTAACAGGCTGCACTATGGGTGCGTTGTCCCTTGATAAAGCGGATGACTAGGGAAACGCTGATTTATTTCGTTTGGCGGTGTTGCTTCACTCCTTTTGAAACAGTCGAGGACGGAAGAGTCCACTCCTGCTTCAAAAAAAGCTTGCGCCTTGCCAAACGAAATAACTACGCGTTTCCAAAATGCCATGTAATCAGTGCTTCTCTAGAGCAGGAGAACTTTGGGAAGTGACTGACTCAAAGTGAACATGCTGTGGCCCATACCCGTTGTAGTTGCTGGTTTTTGCAAAAATTCGTAAAAATTAAAACACGAATTTTAGCATATTGTTGGTTTAACTCACCTGTTGAAGGAGAGAGGATGGCATGACGACACTCGCCGGAGAATCGCTTAATTCGTGCGCTGGTTGTGAAGTGGCCCTGCTTAACCTGGGGGAAACACTGCTTGACCTGTTGCCCCAAATACAAATTGTGCACCTGCCTGTGTTGGTAGATAACAAATATTATGGGCAGCTTGGGCAGTCTTCCCGCCTTACGCTCCCCAAAGCTGTGGTGGGGCTTGTTTCCGGGGGCATTCGCAACACGGAACACCTGGAACTGTTACACGCCATGCGTGAACAGGTTGATGTGCTTGTGGCCCTTGGTACATGTGCTGCAACGGGGGGGCTGCCTGCCCTGGCAAACCTGACCCCGGAAAAAAGTATTACAGAATTTGCCTTTACCCAGGCCCCTTCCCTGGCTGTGCAGGGGCCAAACGCCCCCATGCCCCAGCCCAAGAACACGAGTATTCCTGAAATTCTCCCCCAATGCCTGCCTCTTTCCGCGCACGTTAAGGTAGACATGGTTATTCCTGGCTGCCCCCCGCACCCGGAATGGATTGCTGAAGGAATTCTTTCCTTGCTTGAAGGCAGGCCTGCCGCATTCCCCAGCCGCTCTGTTTGTTCTAGCTGCCCCACATGGCGCAAGGGCACACCAGGGAACGGGAGTGAAGGGAACAGGCCTGTACGGCGTATGCTTGAACAACCTTCGTATGACCCGGAAGCCCCCCTTTCTTCCATGCAGTGCCTGCTGGAGCAAGGGTTTATGTGCCTTGGCCCAGTAACGTTGGCTGGTTGCGGCGGGCGTACCGGAAGCCCCAAATGCATTGCAGCCCGCACGCCCTGCCGTGGCTGCCAGGGGCCAGCGCTCTCTTCTTCCATTCCTTCTGTGGAATATGTGGCAGCACTTACCGCCGCAGGCATAAACGGAGCTACCATGCCAGATAAGCCGGGGTATATTTCCCGGTTCAATGCCGCGTGCGACGCATTGCTGCAACTGCGCGAAAGCACCCGCGCTTAGCGCTGGTGTTTGCCCCCCTGTTGTGTGCCGCCTTTCCAGCCTCCCCCCCCCGCAAGGAACTGTGGGTGTGCTGGTAAACATGAATAACAAGGAACAGGATTATGGTTCGTCTTACGGAATCCCACCTGCGCATAGCACCGCTTTCGCGTATTGAAGGGCATGCCGCGCTGGACATTTACCTGGACGATGCAGGCAACGTTGCCGATGCACGCATGTCTGTTATGAGCCTGCGTGGCTTTGAGTCGTTCATACAAGGTCGCCCTGCGGAAGAACTGCCCCGCATTGTCACCCGTATTTGCGGTATTTGCCCGTGGCACCACCATTTGGCTTCCACCAAAGCAGTGGAAACCGCCATGGGCGTTACGCCCCCCCCCACAGCAGTAAAACTGCGTGAACTGTGCCAGATGCTTGCCACCATTCCCGACAAGATTCTGCACTTTTATTTTCTTGCTGCGCCAGATTTTGTGCTGGGGCCAGATGCCCCGGCAGCACAACGCAACGTAGTGGGGCTTGCCGGGGCAAACCCAGATCTGGCCCGGCGAGCAGTAAAAATGCGCTATGGTATGCAAATGGCGCTGGAGCGCTTTACTGGTAAGGCTATTCACCCTGTTGCCGTGCTGGTGGGTGGTTTTTCCAAGCCGTTGCTGGAAGAAGAACGCCGTGCCTTGCTGGCCAATGTGGCAGAAGCTAAACAGTTTGCCCTTGATTCCATGGCCTTGGCCCGTGAAACACTGCTACCCCCATTTATCAAGCAATTTCAGGATATGGGGGAATATGCTTCCGGTTATCTCGGCACAGTGGATGCCAATGATAATGTGCAACTGTATGATGGCGACCTGTGCCTGATGGACAACACAGGGGTGCGTACCCGTTTTGCCCCCAAGGACTACCTGACCCATATTGCGGAAGAAACGGCAGAATGGACCTGGCTGAAGTTCCCTTACATGAAAAAGGCGGGCGGGCTGAAGCTGGAGGGGCAAAATCCCCTTGGGCTGTACCGCACAAATGCCCTTGCCAGGGTAAACGTAGCACAGGGTTTTGCCACCCCGCTGGCCCAGAAAGAGCTGGATATTTTCCGCAAGGAATTTGGAAGGCCAGTCCACCTTGTGTGCCTGTACCATTGGGCCCGCCTCATGGAGCTGGTGTACTGCTGTGAGCGGGCAGAAGAACTGCTGCACGACCCGGAAATTACGGGGCGTGAAGTGCGCCTTGCCTCCATTGCCCCCAAGGCAGGGGAAGGCATAGGCCATGTGGAGGCGCCGCGTGGCACCCTTGTTTACCATATTCGCACTGATGATGCGGGCATGGTGACTATGGCCAACATTATTCCCGGCACCACCCACAATAATGCGGGCATGAACCTTTCCATGAAAATGGCGGCCCAGAAGCTGATTCGCCATGGGGAATGTTCCGAGGAAATACTGAACAAGGTGGAAATGTGCCTGCGCGCATACGACCCCTGAATGAGCTGCGCCACACACCGCCTGGATGGCGGTATCCCCATGCATGTACGTTTGCTTGACGCTTCTGGAAACGTTGTCTTCCAGGCTGATAATCAGGAATAATCAATGCTGTTCGGTTGTTAACCGGATAGCATTGGGGCACTTTTGCTGGCAAAATTGCCCCGCGTAGCGTGTTGTTTGTCTTTACAATCACCTCTTTTTGTCCCTCTTTTTGGTGAAACATTTGCCCGAGAACAAAAAGATGGTGGACAACATTGAGGAATAGTATGGACTGGTCCACAATGCTGGATGCCCGAATCGTGGTATTCGGCTGCGGTAACACCCTGTTTGGTGACGACGGCCTTGCCCCCAGAACGGTGCAACGCCTGGCGGAAGAGGCTGGGAATACCCCGGCCTTTGCCCATGTTGCCTTTATTGATGCGGGCACTGCCGTGCGTAGCCTGCTTACCGATATGGCGCTTTTTCAATGCACCCCGGACCAAGTGATTCTTGTGGATATTGTGCAGGAAGAAGGCCGCGAGCCTGGCAGTATTTGCATTGTACCACTGGAAAAAATAGCTGTGCCAGATATACCCCCAACCCCAGGGCGTGGCGGGCTGCACCACGCGCCCACATGGGGTCTTTTGCACGCCTTGTGCCGTAACGGGGCCAAGGTAACAGCCATAACCGTACAGGCAGCCAACATTCCTGTGTTTATGTCTGACGTGTTAAGCCCGGAAGCTGAAGCCGCAATGCCTGCCCTGGCAGATGCTATTTGTGCATGCTGCACAGCGTGATGCTCCCTTTCTTTTGGTTTCTAACCGTTCAGGAGGCCATATGACCCCACTCACCTTACTTCCGCATGAACAGTCCGACGCAATTTCCCATAACCTGTGCCTTGGGTGTGGCTTGTGTGCCTTAAGTTGCCCCGTGGGGGCCATTGTTATGGAAGAAGTGCGCAGCCAGGAAGTTACCCGTAGAAGTCCTTCCGTTGCCTCGCACCTGTGTGTGCACTGTGGGCGCTGTGCTGCGGCGTGCCCTTCCGGCACATTGCAGCAGTTCCGCATGGAACAACTGTTACACCAGGTACAGGCAGAAGCTGTGCATACAGTGGTCTTTTTTTGCGAAAACCTGAACAGCAAAGCGCAGTCCACTGGTTTTGAACAGGTTCTTGGTGGGGCTTCCCTGTATGAATTACGCAGCGTGCCACGAGTGCAGCAGGTGGCTTTGCCTGCCAATACGTTGCTGGAAACAGTGCGTTGCACGGGCCGCCTGGGGCCGCGCCTGCTTACCCGCTTATGTGCCCAGGGCGTGCGCCGGGTTGTGATTTTTGCCTGCCCCCCCCAGGCATGCCTTTACTCCCATGGGCGTTCTGCCGTGGCAGAACAGGTAACTTCCTTACAAGATACGTTTATACAATACGGTTTGCCGCAAAACGTATTCACGGTGGTGCAGAAGGTGTTTCGTACGCAGGAAGAATTTGCAGCCTGCCTTAATGCAACGCTGGAAAGTTCTGCCCAGTAAGGAATGGAAATATTTTCATAAGACTAGGGAATAAGAGTGTTAAAGTAGTTTTCCATAGGGAAGATGCTCTCAAAAACCCAAACGCCTCGCAATGTGTATTGCGAGGCGTTTGGGTTTTATAAGGACCCGCTAAGTAAATCAGCGGGTCCACAATGTGAGAACTACTCTTCCGAAACAGGCAGGCTAGGGGCTGTACGCTCTGCCTGTTGTTGCTTGATGGCGGTTTCCACATCTTTTTTATTCATGGTTTGCGCCTCTTCAGTGGGCTTTTTCTTTTTAGGGCGCGGGGTACACATAAAGGTCAGTTTGGTGGGTTCTGTTATGGGTGGGCGGTACACGTTGGTCATAATAATGCACCCGGTAGGGCACACATCAGCACACACGCCACAGTAAACACATGCCATTACTTCACGTTCCCACAGGCCGGTTTCCGGGTCAATGGTAATGCATTTTGTGGGGCACTTTACCGCACAGTTGCGGCACATGATGCATTTATCAATAATAAAGCGAAAGCGGCCACGGAATTTGTCTGGTAAAATACGCTGTTCATACGGATGCAGGCGGGTGGCGTATTTGTGCAGCAGGTTTTTGATGATGGTTCTTCCCATTAGCATGGCGTTCTCCTTACCGTTCCGTACAACTGATGCATGGGTCAATACTCAGCACAATAACGGGCACATCAGCCAGTTCCACACCGGGCAGCATGGCAAGCAGCGGGGGGATGTTGGCAAATGTTGGGGTGCGAATGCGCACCCGTTCCGGGTTGGGGGTGCCATTGCAATAGACGTAGTAAAACAGTTCGCCGCGGGGCTGTTCCACGCGGGTGGTAATTTCCCCTGTGGGGTTCCCTTTTACGGGCACGGCAAGGATTCCATCAGGCAATTTTGCAATGGCCTGTCGTACCAAATCAATGGACTGGAATACCTCGCGGAAGCGCACTTTGGTGCGGGCGTATGCGTCGCCGTCGGTTTCCACCACGGGTTCAAAGTCCAGTTCGTGGAAAGCTTCATACCCAAGGGTGCGCATGTCGTGTGCCCAGCCGCTTCCGCGCAGGGTGGGGCCACCCGCACCAAGTTGCCAGGCCTGTTCCTTGGTCAGCACCCCTTTGCCCACGGTCCGCAGCTTCACGGTGTAGTCGTTCATCATGGTGTCGTACAAGGGCTTGAGTTCTGCTTCAACGGTTTTCAGGGTGCGCAGAATTTCTTGCAGGTAGCCGGTGTTTATGTCTGTGCGTACGCCACCTACAATGTTGGTGGAAATAATAACCCGGTTGCCTGCCGTGGCTTCGTTAATGTCCATTATGCGTTCCCGCACCCGCCACAGGGCCATGAACAGACTTTCAAAGCCAAAGCCGTCGGCAAACAGGCCAAGCCACAACAGGTGGCTGTGCATGCGGTGCAGTTCCGACCAGATAACGCGCAGGTACTGGGCGCGGGGCGGCACCTTTAAGCCCATAAGCCCTTCAATGGCTTGGCAGTAGCACATGGCGTGAATGCAGGAGCAAATGCCGCACACGCGTTCAACAACATACACCATTTGGTTGAAGTCGCGGCGGGTGGCCAGGCCTTCAAGCCCACGGTGAATGTAGCCAAGGGCGGGAATGGCCTCCACGACAATTTCATCTTCCATTACCAGCTTCAAGTGCAGTGGTTCTGGCAAAACAGGATGTTGGGGGCCAAAGGGGATGAGTGTTTTTGCCATAATCAGCCCTCGCTTTCCATTTTGGTAAAGGTGGAAATTTTGCAAAACGGTGCTTGCATGGGGTCGCCTGCTTCTTCCAGGTACAAGGTTCTGTTAAAGTCCAGTACCAGGCCCTGGTAGGTCAGCCCAAGCAGGTCCCTGTTTTCATTTTCCACCAGCAGGGCGGCAAAGTACACGTCGGAAATGCTGGGAATAACATCGCCTTTTTGAAACTTCAGGCGGAAATGCTGCATTTCTTCGTCCCGGTCGTAATGGTACAAGAGCTGCATGCCCTCTTCACCACGGTCTACGGCTGTTTGGGTCACAAAGCGCCAGCCGTCGTGCATCATTTTTTGGGCAGTTGTGTGAACTGCTTCAAGCGTTATATCTTGCGCTTCAAACATTTGTTTCTCCTTGGCAAGGGTTTGCACCGTTGCTGGGCTATTCCATATGTACGGCGTGTACTGCGGGGGCTTCTGCAAGGCCAAGTTTTATCTTGATTTGCTCAAGGGCAACAACAACACCGTCAATAATGGCTTCGGGCCGGGGCGGGCACCCAGGCACATACACATCCACAGGAATAACTTTGTTCACGCCGCCCACCACGTTATAGCAATCGTGGAACACACCACCGGAAAGGCCACATGCCCCAATGGCAATAACAGCCTTTGGTTCTGCCATTTGGTCATAAATGTTTTTCAGGGCGATTTTGTTCCTGTGGTTTACGGTGCCGGAAACCAGCAGCACATCGGCATGTTTCGGGTTGCCCACGTTGATAATGCCAAAGCGCTCCACATCATGCACGGGGGTCAGGCAGGCAAGAATTTCAATGTCGCAACCGTTGCAGGAGCCGCAGTCAAAATGCACAACCCAAGGCGACTTCAGCCGGCCTTTGTTGATCCACTCTTTCAGGTTGATCATACTGCCTCCTTGCTTATTTTATGGCGTACAGCCACAACAGGTTAACCATGGCAAGCGCCACGCCGGGGCCAAGGGCGCGTTTTATCATCCAGCCCCAGGTAAGGCGCGCGCTGACGTTGTCCACAAATAGTTCAGCAAAGTAGGTCACTGCAAGCAGCAGGAACAGGCCAATAGCGCTGGTGGACCAGAACAGGGAGCACAGGCCAAGCAGCAGTACCACGTCCAGCCAGTGGGCCACTTCAAGCATGGCAAGCTGTCGCCCTGTATATTCAGTCAGTACACCGCGCACAATTTCCTGGTGCCCATGGTGGGAGGCACTTATGTCAAAGGGAGACTTACGCAGCTTGATGGTAAAGGCAATGCCAAGGGCCACATACAAAAAGGGCATGGAATAGAGCAGGGGGGTATCAAGCGCGTAAATACTGGCAATGCTGAAACTGCCCGTATGCATGGCAATGCCAATAATGACAAGAATGATCAGGGGTTCATAGGTAAACATTTGCAAAAGTTCACGCTGCGCCCCTACATGGCTGAAGGGGGAGTTTACAGAAAGGGCCCCCATAACCTGGAAGACAGCGCCAATGGTCATAACAAAGAAAATAAGCAACAGGTCGGACTGGGCAAAAAACAGGAATACGGAAAGGGCAGAGGCCATAAGGGTTAAATAGGCGCACAGAACAAGCCATGCGTTCACTGCCATGGGGGCTTTACCCCACAGCTTAAGGACATCGTAAAAGGGCTGGGCAAGGGGTGGCCCGAAGCGCGACTGCATACGGGCGGTGATTTTTCTGTCCAGGCCGGAAATGAAGCCACCAATGAAGGTGGCCAGTGCCAGCCCGATAACCCCAAGCAAGAGTTTGCCAAGTATCATCATTGCAATACACCTCCTAGCAGCATAACCAGCAACACAAGCCCCACCAAGTTCACAGGCTTTGTCAGCCTGCTTTCACCAAAGAATGATTCAAGGTAGTAGTTGCCTGATTGGGCAGGCACAAAGGTTTTCATGGGGCCAATAAAGCCTACTTCGCCGTTTTGTTCTGCCTGTATGCCCGACATGTAGGGCAGGCTGGGAGCCATGTCCTCAGCTTTTTGTGCTTCTTTCCAGGCATAGCGAAAGCCCACCGCCACCAGAAAGTAAATGGGGTATATTGCGTAAATGGCCGTGGGGTTTACGTGCCCCGCAGCCGTGGTGGAAGAACCCGCCGCAGGCAGGGCAAGGCCCATATACACAATGGGTGCCAGCAGGGAAACAATACCCGCCGTGTAGGCAAGGCCACGCAGCACCAATGCCATGTCGGGGTCTTGCTTTTCTTTGGCTACCACCAGTTTTGTGGTGGCGCTACCCAGCATAATGCCAGCCCAGCGGGCCCAGAACAGAACGGTTAAACCACTGCCAAGCGCCAGCATGGCCACAATGGCTGGCATGGCGGCGCGGGCGTCTATGGCAGATTCAAGGGCCATCCACTTGGCAAGTAGCATACCAAAGGGGGGTAACATCATGGTGAGTATGGCAAAGCAGGTAATAAGGGCGGTGCGGGGCATAACGGCAAACAGGCCGCGCATGTCTTCAATGTCGCGGGAGCCAATTTTTTGTTCAATGCTACCAACGCATAGAAACAGAAGGCCTTTAGAAATGGCGTGGAACACAAGCAGCATAATGCCCGCTGCAATGGAGGCTGTGGTGTTAATGCCCGCACAGGCAATAATAAGCCCCAGGTTGGAAATGGTGGAATAGGCAAGAATGCGCTTGCCGTTGCTTTGGCCTGCCGCAAGGGCCGCCGCAGCAAAGAATGTGAAGGAGCCGCACACGGCAACCATGCTGGAAATGGTGGTTCCTTCATAGAGCGGGGCAAGGCGTAGAATAAGATACACCCCGGCCTTGACCATGGTGGAAGAGTGCAGCAGGGCCGAAACAGGGGTGGGGGCTACCATGGCCCCGCACAGCCAGCTTTGGAAAGGAATTTGGGCCGACTTGGTAAACCCGGCAATGCACAGGGCCACCATGGGAATCATGAGCATGGCGGTTTTCAGTTCGCCTGCCATTTTAATGTGCATAAGTGCGGTAAGGGAAAGGGTGCCTGTGGTGCGCTGCAAAAAGAGCAGGGCAAACATAAAGGCTGCCCCGCCCAGCATGTTGATAACCAGGGCATTGAGGGCATTTGTTTTCGCTTCGGTGGTCCCGTCGTGTTCAATCAGCAGGTAGGAACACAGAGTGGTTATTTCCCAGAAAAAGAACATCCAGGAAAGGTCATCTGCCAGGGAAAGGGCGTTCATTGCGCCCAGGAACACGAGAATGATGGCAAAAAAACGGTTTCGGCGGGACTGGCTGAGCCCCAGGTGGGCTTCATGTTCGCGCATGTAGCTATCTGCATAATAGGCAATGGCAGAGCCTAGTATGGAAATGACAAGCACCATGACAATGGCCAGACTGTCAACGGTAAACACAGGAAGGGGTGTGGCAGCTTCACCGTGCCAGAAGAACTTGAGCATAACCATGCCAGCCAGTTGCAGGCCAGCCAGAGCCATAACGGCAGTACTCATGCGGCGTAAACCAATAACAAAAATAACGGCCAACAGAAGAAAGTCACAAACAATAATGGGAACGTGCAGGAAACTGGCAAGGCCGGAATCAGGGGTGGTTTGGGTTGGTACATAAGTAATGAGCAAAAGGGACGCGGCAGCCAGGACCCCCCCCGTGAGCACCACGATATTTTTTTGCAAGGATTTATCCTTGGCAAAAAAAATAGTCCCCCCAGCAGCAATGGGAAACAAGATGCATAAACCAAGCAAAAAATCGAGCATACTCACCTCGTTCAGTAAAACGCGACAAAGCTAACACATGCCTAGCAAACACCAAGACCGAACTATAGGAGCGATAGGGAATCTTAAGCCGGAATGACGTTACGCGCAAGGAATTACAGAAAAAAATGTAAATATATTATAACTTTTTGTTTTTATTTATAGTTAAAAAAAGTACAAGGGGAGGCGTGCCACTTGGCGTGGGGTGTTTATGCCCTTGTCAGCACGTGTTATGAGGTAGGAAAGAGGACTTTTTGAAATATCATTTGTTGAGTACGGATTTCCGTATGCCAAGAAGGATATTGCTTTTTTCATGTTCTCTGGGCATATTCTGTGTTGTAGCAGCTACACAAGGAAGCCTTGTGCACTCTTTACGGATTTGGATGGTTGCATGCCCTGGCTCTGTACTGCCAATTTTCGCCTTGGCTACAGAAAATGGGTGTTCCCTGCAAAACTTGCTTGGCGGGAACCTTGCAACGTTGAGGTGCTTTACCTGAATACCTCGCCTTTCAGGTGGGCCGAATACGCCGCTTTTAGCTGATGGAAGAAACGGAAACGGTGGTGGTGACCACCCATGATGACGATGTGAACATTTATCTGACTATGTATTGCCGCAAACTACGCACGGGTGTTCAAATAATCAGCCGGGCCAACCTGGACCGCAACGTGGTTAACCTGTATAGCGCAGGGGCCAACCTGGTGGTTTCCCAGGCAGGCATGGTGGCAACGACCATTGTTAACCTGCTCACCCCCAACCGTGTGTTTATGCTTACGGAAGGCATGAGTGTGTTCCGGGTGCTGTTACCTGCCTCCTTGCGTGGCAAAAACCTTGTTTCCATGAATATTCGGACCAATACAGAGTGTAATGTGGTGGCCATTGCCAGGCCAGATGGAGTGCAGGTGCCGCCAGACCCCCAGGCCCAATTGAACATGGGGGATGAACTGGTGTTGATTGGCTCCAGATAGTCTGAACAGACGTTTATGGAAAAGTATTGCTAGAGCAATGGGGAATGAACCGAGTTCGCTGCCCTGCAAGGATTCGAACGCGTTATTGCGGAAGTGCCTTTGTTCGCTCACGGCCTTCTGGAGCGGGGCTTCTTGCTCCAGAAGGCCGTGGTGCCCTGTTATTGTTTGATGGTGCGGAACCATTGGCGAATGGCCTCAGGCTCCGCCCTGTAAATGCCGTCGGAACAACGCCGGGCCGGGAAATTTTCTTCCCGTATCCACCGGCGTAAGGCCAGGTGCCCCGCACCCACGGCTTTGGCAATGGCCTGTAACCCCACGAACACAAGGGGCTGCAGCATTTGGGGCGTGGGCGTGCCATAGGCGGGGGCTTGGGGCAGGAAGTCCGCGCCGGAGTGGGCTTTGTTATCTACATTTTCATAGGTGTGTTTGTTTTGACGCTGCACTGTTGTTTTGCTGTTCATGTTGTGTTCCTGAGAAAAGCGCAGGGAATTGGCTTTTAATTCGGTTGCAGGTGTTCAGGGGGCCTGTGTGCGTTGGTACTGCATGTCATGAGCATTGAGGGTCTCAATTCTCAACATTCATCTGCTTTGGGGCTATTGCAAAATGGTCTTTTGGGGGCTTCTTGCAGGGAAGGTGCCCCAAAAACGGAATAAGGGAAGTTCATTTTTCCTGTTATTTGCGTGTGTTATTGTGGTTTGCGTCCTGCTCTGGCTAAGTGGAACCTGGCAGAATAAGGCACGCAATACGCAGTGTTGCAACGGTCTCATGGTGGGGGGGGATGGAATAGCCAGTGTTTCCCCTAAAATCCCAGGTACTCGTCTGGCACGCGCCAGTAGTCTGCATCGTAACGCACAGGAGGAATGTTCCCATTTTTCCAAGGGTCAAGCATAAGCCTGACTCTTCCCATAGCAATGCTGTTTTTGGCTTCGCACAGACGTGAACAAAAGCGTTCATTATGCTGTTTTGCGGTAAATGTTCTGTTGCAATAGGTACATGTCCGTTTTTTTGTGTCGTTGGCATACAGTGCCTTAATGGCGCATGCACGGGAGCAATACAGGGCATTGTTTCTGCCTGAAGTAAGTAAGGCACCGCACCTTTGGCAGGTATGTTTTTCTTCTTTTTTACGTGATTTCGCGAAACATGCGCGGGAACAATATATGCCGCGCCCACGGCGCAGGTGATACGTGGAAACAGAAAAGTGTTGCTGGCACACGGGACATTGGACAACGGGCATAATAACTCTCCTAAATGAAATATGACAAAGAAGATGACATTGCATGTTGCACGTGACGCCCATAGGTGACGCAATAAGAACAAAATGTTCTTCTATTTGTTCCTATTAAGACACATGGAAGAAAAGAGATTTATATGTTATTCTATTTTTGATGTTGGTTGCGGAGGCCCTCTATTTAATCCATCTGCCTTGTTATGCCTCGTTGTTATAAGCTTGGCAGTGAATGTTGCTCTGGCAGGAATTAGCATGGGCGTGCTCCTTTTTTCTGTATTATTCTATACTTGTTATACTTTAGAATAGTACTTATAGTGAACTTTAACGTCAATGCATGGTTGCGGGCTTCTGCCATTGATTTCGGAATGAACCTATCGTAGACGAGGAGCTTGATTTTGCTCGAACAGGGAGGTGGGTATGTTGGAGTATATGCAAGAGGGAGTAAGGGAATATATAATTGAAGCTGTCCAGCTTGTGGGGGGAGTTGACGCACTTGCCAAGATTGCCGGCGTAACTTCACGGGCTGTGTATGCGTGGAAAAGTGGTAAAAGAATGCCACGGCATAACAAAATTCAGAAAATTCAGGTGTACCTGGACGGTTTGCACAAGGCATATGGCAGTACCCCTTTGCCGCAGGGTATGCAGAAGCCAGGCGCACAAGGGGGCAGCCAGGTAACAACAAAGGGAATAAAAGAGGGCTTGTGGGGAACAGAAAGGGCAGGCTGCTCACATTTGTGTTTTGTGGCACCGGGAATGGGGTATGAAAAGGCTACTGATCCACGAATTGTGGCAGGCAGCCTTTTTTATGGGCCAAAGGCTGCGGAACTGGTGAGTGTCCCGCAACTGGTTCAGGCAGGGACGCACCGCCCACCTGTTTTGCAGTTTTCCTATGGCTTGCTGGCCGGGCTTACACTTACTCCAGAATCATTGCGCATGTTGGTGGCTGAGGATAGGTGTATGGAGCCTTGTGTGCATAAAAACGATGTATGCCTTGTAGATAGCGCTGATTCTGCTTTGAAAAATGACGCTGTGTATGTGTTTTGCAGTGGTGAAAACGTGTTTGTGCGCCGGGTATGCCGTTTACCGGAAGGGATTGTGCTGCGTTGCGATAACCGGGAAGTGCACTTTCTTGATTTTACTTTGCCAAACAACCCTGGTGCCATTGTCCTTAACGTGTTGGGGCGCATTGTGTGGGTTGGCAAGCGATTGTAGCCCTCCGTTGGTCCGAGCATCTTCTGCGAGGTTCAGCCGCCTGAACTGCTTTTTGGCTGGGTGCGTGGTGTTTCTTGCACATGCACCAGGTAAATCCATTTATTGTTTAATTTTTTCTATTTATTCACACGTTGTTTTTGGGGGTCGTAATGTCACATTAGCCTTTGTGGTGGAACCTGAAACATCATATCTAGCCACAGGTGGCGCTGTTGCGACCAAGGCTTACTTTGAACTTTTTGTTCATGTATGTTGCGTCTATTGAATAACGCCTTGGTCAAGGCGAGGGCTGGGAACAAGCCGCATGGGTCAGGTCTGCCTGGAAATTTATGGCACATGCCGCTCCGCCATGGGGAAACACTTTGTACCCAGTGTTTTTTGGCAATGGGAATAGCGCAGCAACACATGAAGGAAAAAGTATGCAAAATACAATGGCCGAGGCAGTGAGTAGCAGCACAGCAGACTATGCCCGTGCCCGATATTTGCGGCAACCGGCAGGGTTTTGGGTGGTTGTTTGCTGTGAAGGAAGTGTGGAAATGCTTCCGGCCCGCTCCGAAGGTGAAGGGGTGGTTCTTGCACGGGAAGCACTTGCAGCAGGCTATGCGCCTGTGCTTGTGGTGCAGCGGTTACATTTATTTTCCACAAACTGCGGTTTGGCTGCCTGTCTATAAACAGCCATAACAGGAAGGGTTTCTTCTGGTTTTGTTTAACGCTTGTGCCACAGTATTTAAATGATTTTGGCAAAGCTCTTTTTCCACTTTGCGGGGAAATAGCTCTGCCACCTGTTTGCAAGTGCGGGTGAATGCGGTAAACTGCTGCCGAGGAGACCGTATGATAGCCTACCTTGAAGGCCGCCTGGCTGAAAGCATGGAACATTCCTGTGTTGTGGTAACAGAAGGGGGGGTTGGGTATGAAGTGTACCTGCCCGCACATACCCTTTCCCATTTACCCCCCAAAGGGGACGCCTGCTTCTTTTATATATGTACTGTGGTGCGTGAAGATGCCCTGGAACTGTTTGGCTTTTCCACCTGGGAAGAACGCCAGACCTTTATTGTGCTGACAGCCATTAACCGGGTGGGGGCGCGCACAGCCCTTGCCATTCTCTCTGTCTTCCGGCCGGAAGATTTGCGCCGCATTGTGCTGGAAGAGAATGTTCAACTGCTTACCAGAGTTCCGGGAATAGGGAAAAAAACTGCGCAACAACTGTTCTTGGAGTTAAAATATAAGTTGAAGCTCGATGGCTTCACCTCCCTTGCTCCGGCAAATGCTTCTGGCAAGGTATTGCAAGATGTTGTGGCTGGCCTTGTAAACCTTGGCTACGATGAAGATGATGCCTTGCAGGTTGCCCGGCAAGCACTGGAAGCGCAGCCAGACCTTGAACTGGGTGGCGCTTTGCGTGCTGCACTGAAAATTTTAGCCGGGGGGCGTTAAATGGATGATGCCATATTTCCCCCTGATGAAAAATTGCGCCCGCAAAATCTGGATGAATTCATTGGGCATGAAGACTTGCGGGCAAACCTGCGGGTGTATTTGCAGGCAGCCAAGGAACGTGGGCAAGCTTTGGATCATACCCTGTTCCATGGCAACCCCGGGCTTGGCAAAACAACGTTGGCCCAAATTATGGCCGCAGAACTAGGGGTGAATTTTGTTTCCACTTCCGGCCCAGTGCTGGAACGCAGCGGCGACCTGGCTGCCATTTTGACTAATTTACAGGCCCACGATCTGCTTTTTATTGATGAAATTCACCGCATGCCCATTTCTGTGGAAGAAGTGCTGTACCCAGCCATGGAAGATTTCAAGCTTGACCTGGTTATTGGCCAGGGGCCTGCTGCCCGCACCGTAAAAATTGACCTGGAACCCTTTACCCTGGTGGGGGCCACCACACGGGTGGGGTTGCTTTCCTCCCCCCTGCGAGACAGGTTCGGCATGCTTTTGCGTCTTGAGTTTTATACGCCGGAAGAACTGGCCCGCATTGTGCAGCGTACAGCCAGAATTTTGCAAACTCCCCTGGCGGAAGATGGCGCCCAGGAAATTGGGCGGCGCTCCCGCGGTACCCCGCGCATTGCCAACAGGCTACTGCGCCGGGTACGTGACTTTTGCAGCGTTACCGGTACAGAACGCATAGGCAAGGAAGAAGCTTCCCGTGCCCTTGCCCGCATGGACGTGGATGAAAGCGGCCTTGATTCCATGGATCGAAAACTGCTGCTTGTGCTTATTGACCATTACAGCGGCGGCCCGGTGGGGCTAAAAACCCTCGCCGTGGCCTGTTCCGAAGATGAACGGACCCTGGAAGATATTTATGAGCCATACCTTATTCAAAGCGGCTTTTTGAAGCGCACGCCCCGTGGGCGCATGGCTACTGCCAAGGCGTACCGCCATTTGCAGCGTATGGCCTGATTGCTGGTCTTTTTTTATTCTGCCTGTGTTAGTTTCGTCACGCGCGACGCTTATGTATGTCCATATACACTGCGCTCCGCTCGTAACTTCACTTTTTTGGTATAATCAAAAAATCCTCAGCAATCAAGAGCAGCAATCAAGAGCAGCAATCAGGTTGAGGGTCTTTTTTTATTCTGCCTGCGTCAGTTTCGTCACGCGCGACGCTTATGTATGTCCATATACACTGCGCTCCGCTCGGTTCGTCTTTTATATACTTCTGGGTTCGGTCTGTTTTCATGAAACACAGCGGCCTCAGGTAGTTTCCTTACGCATTATCTTCCAGTCTCTTCTGGTAAATGGAGCTATAGCTTATGTCTGAAACATCGCTTCGTGTAGAATTGTTGGCGCACACCCCCAATGCGCTTTCTCTTATTTATGCTGCTTTTCGGCAGTGTTACCACTCCGGGTTTGTGGCAGATATGTGGCCGCGCCTTTTGGCGGGGGAAATTGCCCCGGAAAAGCAAGCGGAATTTGTGGAAGGGGTTGTTGCCTCCGGTCACGTAAGTCCTGTGGAGCACGTTTCTTTTACCTTTGCAGCGGAAGGTGTTTCCCGCGCTCTCACCCACCAGTTGGTGCGGCACCGTATTGCATCGTTTTCTCAGCAAAGCCAGCGGTATGTGGATGGAGAGCAATTTAATTATATTCTTCCCCCGGCCATTGCTAAAAACCCCAAGGCCAAAGCCCGTTTTTTGCAATGCATGGAAGAAATTCGCCAAGGGTATAAAGAAGTGCGGGACGCGCTGGAAGAAGCAGGGCGAAAAGAAAAAGCCAAGGAAGATGCGCGTTTTTTGCTGCCCCAGGCGGCGGAAACACGCATTGTGCTTACCATGAACTGCAGGGGGCTGCTGAATTTTTTTGAGCACCGGTGCTGCATGCGGGCCCAATGGGAAATTCGGGCCCTGGCCCTGGCCATGCTGCAAGAGTGCCGCAACGTGTTGCCTGTGGTGTTTGCCACCGCAGGGGCCAAGTGTGAACGGCTGAAGTATTGCCCGGAAGGAGAGAAGTTTACCTGCGGGCGCTACCCCTTGCCCAAGTGAGAAAATATAACCCCAAGAGCTAAGGAAACACTGATTAAAGGGCATTTTGGAAACGCGCAGTTATTTCGTTTGGCAAGGTCGGGGGCACAGGCGCTGTGCACGAGCTGTTTTTGAAGCAGAATTGGGAACCGCCCAAAGGGCGGGAGCCGAAGGCCGAGGCCCAGGACGGGCCGAGTCAACTCTTCTGTCCTCGACTGTTGCAAAAAAAGCAAAGCAACGCCGCCAAACGGAATAAATCAGCGTTTCCCCAATTTCGTGGAATGGGTGTAGGGAGGCAATCTCCCTGCACTCTTTTTTACGCCTGTCGCTGTGTGTGTGGGGGGGGGGCATTGAAGGCTATTGCCCAGTTGAAATGGCGGTTTCTTGCTGGGGATGCAGCGTCCCCTCGTATACGTGAAATTCATTGACAATGGCCTTTATGGACATTTTTCCCCACTACTGTCATGTGGTTATTTTATGAGAATCTGTGCATGTCGGCCCTGTAATTGGGTATTGGTTGGACTAGGCAAAAGGAAGGGACCGCTACACGCCGCATGATATGCCGAGCAGGCCTTATGTACGTAAGAAGTGTGCTAGAAATTATTGGTGGGGGGTATGTGAAAATTTATTTGTTATTTGGCTAAGTCATTTTGTTGTGTAAAAATTGAAGATGTAGGTATTTTGAGTAATTTTACGTAATATGAAGATTTTATGTTTTTTTACTGTTGGAATAACTGTGTCATGCTGTGGGGCCTTTTTGCTACCCGGCTGTTGGGCTTAGCAGTCCCAAGGATTTTACGGGGTGGTGTAATCAGCGGATTTCTCAAAAATGCAATAATATCATAGTGTTATTTGTTTGTCTCGGTGTTGGGGAAAAGTGCTGCCTTATGTCAAAGGAAACGAGAATACAGCTTGTATAATTTGCCCCGCTTATGTACAACGCCTTCATGCAAAACAAATGGCGTGAAATTTTCCGTATTTTGGCTACGGATGTTGCTGAAGGGCAATATAAAGTGTGGATAACCCCTCTTTCCTTTACTTGTGAAGGAAAAGTGGTTGTTGCCCATGCGCCTACGCCATTTATGGTGGATTTTGTTCGTCGCCGTTTTTCTACCGCGTTGCAGCAAGCTGTAGCAGCGGTGTTTGGTCCAGACTATTCTGTTGCTGTGCGCCATGCCAGCGCGCCATTGGAACATGCTGCCATCTTTGAAGCTGCACCCCTTGCTACTTCTGTAGCTGTTCCTGCACAGGGTGATGTTTCCCCGGCTTCTTTGCACGCTGCCCCGCAGCAAGAAGAACTAAGCCCGCCTGTGAACATGCGTCCTGTTCCCCGTTCTTTTGCTGCTGCCCAACTGGCCTTGCCGGTTATGCAAGTGGCACCGCGCACTGTTCCTTCCCAAAACTGGCGTTTTTCCTTTGACGATTTTGTGGTTGGCCCCTGTAATGAACTGGCCTATGCGGCTTCGCGCAGTGTTTCTTCTGCCAATGCCATGACCAGCATGCTGTTTTTGAACTCGGCCCCCGGGCTTGGCAAAACGCACCTTATGCACGCTGCCGGGCGTATGCTTTCAGACGCTTGCAATAAAACAGCCCCCAAAAGCGCCTACCTGACGGCGGAAGAATTTGCTTCGCGTTTTGTGCAGGCCTTGCGCACCAATAATCTGGATTCCTTCAAGGGCCAGGTGCGTAACCTGGACCTGTTTTTGCTCGAAGATGTCCATTTTCTTCAAGGCAAGGACAAAATACAGTTGGAACTGCTTTCCACCATCAAGGCGCTGCAAAATAACGGTGCCCGTGTGGTGCTTACCAGCTCGTTTGCCCCTAGGGAAATGCGCGGCTTTGATGAACAGTTGCTTTCCCGCTTTTATACCGGTTTTGTCTCTGGCATAGACAAGCCAGACAAGGCCACACGCAAGCGAATTTTCCAGTATAAGGCCATGAATTGCAATGCGTCCCTTTCAGAAGACGTGGCAGACGTGCTGGCTGAACACGTGTGCCTGGATGTTCGCCAAATTGAAAGCTGTTTGCAAAACCTGCTACTGAAGGCGCAACTGCATCGTTCAGGCATAACCATGCAAATGGCCTGGGAAGTGATTGGCAACTTTGCCAGCCAGGCTCCGCTTGCCGACCTTGATGGTATTATTCGCATTGTGTGTGAAGTGTTTGGCCTGACAAGTGACCAACTGTTTTCCGACAGGCGCAAGCACGAACTGGTGGCTGCACGTAATGCCGCCTTTTACCTTGCCCGTAAGCACACCGACCTTTCCTTAGATTCCATTGGCCAGCGCTTTAACCGCCGCCATTCCACCGTGCTGAAGGGCATTACCAACCTGGAACGCGAAATGAGCGGGGAAAGCCCCAAGGGCCGCCAAATGGCTCAAACCATTGCCATGATAGAACGCAACAACGGCCTCGCCAGCCCGTCTTTGCAATAAATTTTCGTATTCCACAGAAAAAGGCCCTTTGTACTGCATGCAGCACAAAGGGCCTTTTTCTGTCTTCTGTTGGGGCTTCATGCAAATGCGCGGGCAGCGAAGCTAGCCGCACCTTCCGCCCTCACTCTCCTCCACTTGCGCAGGCTCATCAAGTACATTGCCATTGCAATGTGCCCCAAAAGGCACACCCCGGGTGTGTTGTAAGGCGGTGCTTGATGTCCAGAAGGCTTTTGGCGCAGAATAATGGATTAAGAAACACCCCTGCAACGTACATAAGGTGTCGTGAAGAGTATGATCTTTGTGCATACAGGAAGGATCAGGCCCCTATTGCGGCGGAGAAGAAGGCACTTTTTCAGCAAGGTGAGTCTGTCACCCCTTGTTTCTGCGTGTTATCAATATATCTATTATTATATCTATTGTTATTGTAGTTGTGAGTACTGCACAGAATTTGCTTATGATTTATTATTTGAAGGAACGTATTCCTGGCTACTGAACCATAAAACGAGCTTTTTGTAA
>NZ_AUCY01000032.1 GCF_000430005.1 Desulfovibrio cuneatus DSM 11391 | reverse complement strand
TGTGACAATGGCCCGGAGTACATTAGCATAGCGCTTCAGCGCTGGGCTAAGCGAAGGAATATCCGACTGCGCTACATCCAGCCAGGGAAACCGCAGCAAAACAGTTACGTTGAACGCTATAACCGAACTGTGCGTTATGATTGGCTGAATCAATACCTATTTGAATCTGTAGAGGAAATGCGCGAATTTGCAACGCAGTGGCTCTGGAGTTACAATAATGAACGCCCTAACATGGGCATTGGCGGCATCACCCCTGCAATGAAGCTTAAACAGGCGGCATAGGCTCTACTTGTTAGAGCTACTAAAAAGGGGAGGATTACCGAATCACAAGCGAGTTTACCGCATTTATTGCGACCTGGAATTGAACTTACGCATCAAGCCGAAGAAACGCATTAAACGCGACAAGCCCAGAAAACGCCCTGTATGCTGTTGGTTAAACAAGTATGGCCATGCCATTCCAGCCCCCAGCAGGCGACCCTTGACCCATAGGGCCGGAGCCCGTATGTGTGTTGTTTAACGCTCTGCACCACAGGCACATGCCATGCCACAGGCTTATTTAAGCAATTAAGGAACTTCTCATGAGCCTAAGGGACTTTATCCTTATCAGCGTTGCTTTTGGCGGTATCATTGCAGGTATTTTCCTGCCACAGGCGGCAGAGCCGCTGGATGGATACCCGCGCATAAGCATTATGCTCATGCTATTCCTCAGTTTTCTTGGGTTGCGCACCCAGGAAGTGCTGCGCGGTGTGGTGCGCCTGCGCGCCCGCCTGCTGGTTATGAGTGTGGGCAAGCTGTTTATTGCTCCCCTCGTCACTTTTTTCCTGTTTGTTCTGGTTATGCCCAAGTTTGCCCTGGGTGCCCTGCTACTGGCTGGCAGCCCTGTGGGGGTTATTTGCGCCTTTTTTGCCCTGGTTATGCGGGCAGACTTTACCCTGGCTCTCACGGGGATTGTGTTCACTTCCCTGCTTTCCCCTTTCACGCTGCCGCTGCTTACCAGCCTTGCCCTGCCTTTTTTGGGAACCGATGCCGTGGGCATGGCCCATTTTTCCCCACTACGCATGAGCCTGGACATGGCAACCCTTCTTATTGTTCCTTACGCCCTGGCCCAGGCTGCCCAGGCAGTATTCCCCAAAGGGTGCCTTAAAATTATGGCAGTGCGGTTTTGGATTAACACCGCCACCCTTGGGCTGTGCAACCTGGCTGTATTTGCCAAATATTCCCCCACCCTGCGCCAAAGCCCGGACCTGCTATTGCCCGGCATGGCCGCTGCCCTGCTGGCTGGCCTAGTGTTTTTTTTGTGCGGGGCCATTCTTTCCTGGCGCTGGCCCTTGCCCCAGCAGGTTTCCATGGGCATTGGCATTGGGGTAAGCAACGGGGTTATGGCCATGATTTTGGGCATGGAATTTTTTGGCATCACCGAAGCGCTGCCAGGAGCTTTTTTTGCCATTCCCACGGTGCTTGTGCTGCTCCCCACCCGCCTGCTTATTCGCCTGCGCACAGGCAACAGCTATGAACTGCCGCAACCGGATGAAGTGGCAAAAGTACAGGGCACATAGCGCAGCCTGCAAACGTCTTTTCCTGGCAAACTGACACAGTGAACACGGCAACACCAACGGAGAAACACCCATGAAAAATAACGAAAACAGTACACCAACAGCCCTGGTAACAGGTGCCGGGCGCGGCATTGGCCGGGCCATTGCCCTAGCCCTGGCCCACAAAGGGTTTGCTGTGGGGGTAAACGACCTGGACGCTAATGTTGCCAACGCCGTGTGCGCTGAAATTACCGCCCTAGGGGGAAAGGTCACCACCTATGTGGCAGACATTGCCAACCCTGAGGCCGTAACGGGCATGATGGAAGCATTTGTGGCCCACCACGGTGGCATTACCGCCCTTGTGAACAACGCGGGTATTGTGCGTACCAGTTCCTTTTGGGACATTCCCATTGAAGAATGGGACCTTGTTATGAAGGTAGACCTGCGCAGCGTGTTCTTGGCCTGCAAGGCGGCTTTCCCCTATATGAAACAAGCCGGGTACGGTAAAATTATCAACATGGCTTCCGTGGCAGGCTTGCTGGGGGGCGGGCTGTTGGGCAATGCCGCCTATGCAGCGGCAAAAGCCGGGGTTATTGCCTTTACCAAAGGGGTTGCGCGGGAAGCAGGCCCCCTGGGTATTCGGGCCAACGTTATTGCCCCTGCCCTTACCGACACAGAAATGACGTGCGGTATTGACCCGGAAAAACGCCAAGGCATTATTCGCCAAATTCCCCTGGGCCGTGCAGGCCTGCCGGAAGACATTGCCAATGCCGTGGTATTTCTGGCATCGCCGGAGTCAGACTTTATTTCTGGGGAAACACTTATTGTGGATGGCGGATTCATGCGGCGCTAGAAGCAGGCATACCCCCAAAGAGGGAAGAAGTATCCGCCATATGCCCGCCCGGAGCAAAAAAAAGGGGGAGCAAATGCTCCCCCCAATACCAACAAAGAATAACCAATTCATTCAAGGCCACACCCTTTACTGCTTCACGCTCATTACCGATGGCAGCCAGGTACTTAGTTCAGGGAACAGCATAATCAGGCCCAGAACCCCTGCCATGATAAGAATGAACGGCCACACGCCCCGAATAATTTCTTCCATTTTCACATCTGCTTGTAACCCGTTAATAACGTACAGGTTCACCCCCACAGGTGGAGTGATAAGGGCCATTTCCATATTTATGGTCAGGATAATGGCGTACCATATGGGGTCTATGTGCAAGGCGGCCATAATGGGCAACAGCAGCGGAATGGTGAGCAAAATAATGGACACTGTTTCCAGAATCATGCCAAGGCCCAGCATGAGCAGGTTAATGCACAGCAGGAACCACCCCATGGAAAGGTTGTGTTCCACCACCATTTGCGTGAGCAACTGGGGAATCATGAGCATGGTCATGACCTTACCAAAAAGGGTAGCGCCCACAATAATCGTGCAAATCATGCAGGAAGTGGTTACCGCTTTCAGGCACACCAGTGGAATATCACGGAACGTAAGAGTTTTGTAAATAAACAGAGTTACCACAAGGCTATAAAACACCCCTACGGCCGCAGCTTCGGTTGGGGTGAACACCCCGGTGTAAATACCCGCCAGAATAATCAGGGGCAAAAGCAGGCTCCATGCATTTTGCCGGGTAACGTGCAGCCGTTCCCGCCAGCTTGCCTTTTGCAGTGGTTTGAACCCACTGCGAACGCTTTTCACCACAGCATAGGCAATGAAGGCCAGCGTCATGAGCACACCGGGCACAACCCCGGCCATGAACAGCTTGCCAATGGATTCTTCCACAATGGAGCCATACAGAATAAGGGGAATGCTGGGCGGAATCAAAATGCCCAGGGTGCCCCCGGCAGCCAGCAGGCCAAGGGTAAAACTTCTTTCATAGCCGCGGGAAATCATGGCAGGAAAGGCCACCATGCCAATGGTGGCAGCAGTGGCTGCCCCGGAACCGGTAATGGCCGCAAAAAAGGCACAGGCCAAAATGGTGGCTGTGGCCAGCCCGCCAGGAAAATGCCGTACCCACACGTTCATCACATCAAACAGGTTGTCGCCTACCTTGCCGGAAAGCAAAATCTGGCTCATGAGAATATATAGGGGCACCGCCAGCAGCACAAAGCCTTCCAGGGCGGAAAACACCGTAAGCCCAACCACCTGCATGGGCAGGTCGTACATCCAGATAAGCATGAGGGAAGTCGCCCCAAGGGAAAACGCCACAGGCACACCAAGGGCAAGCAGCACCAGCAATATGACAACAATCAGGAAAAAGCTTAGCATAACTTGCCTCCCTTGCTATTTGGCAGGGCTGCAGCACCGCACCGCTCAAGAATAATGCACAAATACTGCACAGCAAGCAGGCCAAAACCCACCAGCACGGCAGAGTGCACTGTCCACAAAGGAATATTCAGCGGGGTGGGAGAATGGCGGTTGTACCGAATGGTTTTTTCCAGCATTTCCCAGGCTTGCCAGGTAATAACAAGGCTGAAGGCCAGCCCGGCAAGGGAAGAAAGCAGCACACACACCCGCTGCATAAACGGCGACATTTTGCCCGTTATCACGTCAATGGCAATGTGCTTTTCCGCTATAAGGGTATACCCGGCAGAAGCCAGCATGGACCAAATGAAAATATACAGCGAAACTTCTTGTGACCACACTGTGGGACTATCCAGCACATAGCGGGCAATGACTTCGTAAAAAAGAATGAACCCCATGCACAAAATGCCTAAACCTGCGGCATAGGCCATGCACAAGTTTATTCGCCGCACCAGGGCGCTGAATTGCCTGAACAGATGTAACACCACGTATTCCTCCAAAAAACTTATTGGAAACGTGTAAGCCCGCGTTCAAAAGCGGGCTTACACGTTCAGAGACAAAAAAACCTGCCAGCTACTTGTTTGCCTTGGCGGTAATTTCCAGCAGTTTCTTGCCAGATTCACCGCTCGTTTTGGCAAAGGCTTCCAGCACAGGGGCTGTGGCCTGTTGCAACACTTTACGCTGTTCCGGCGTGGGCACGCTAATTTGCAGCCCTGACGCTTTTACCGTTTCCAGCGCCTTGGCTTCTTCTTCCGCCACAGAGCGGGAAATAAATGCAGACACTTCTTTGCTGGCCCGCATGTGGGCTTCTTTCGCTTCCGGGCTCAGGTTGTTCCACCAGTCAAGGTTGGCTTGCAGCACAAATTCCACGGCGCTCAGGCCTGCCACGGTCATGTGTTTTTGCACTTCATACACCTTGCGGCTAACGGCAGCAGGCACCCCGGTAACAGCACCATCCACAGTGCCCCGTTGCAGGGCCATGTACATTTCGGCAGAGCTTATCATGGTGGGGCTGCCACCAAGGGCTTCAATGGCCTGGGTGGAAGCCTTACCAAATGTCCGTATTTTTACCCCTTTGAAATCTTCGGGGGCAAGCAAAGCGCGCTTGTTATTAAAAATATGCACATCACCATAGTCTGCCCAGAACATAACCTTCACGTTGAGTTTCTGGAATTCTTCGTCCAGCAGCGCGGCCCCGCCTTCATCCAAAAAGCGGTGCAAGGCATTTTGGTCTTTAAACACAAAGGGCATTTCAAAAATATCGATGGCAGGGAACATGCCAGCCCATTTGTTGGCAGGCAGCAATGCCAGTTCCACAAGGCCATCCTGCACAGCTTCCACCACGGTTGTGTCCTGGTAAAGCTGGCCGGAGTGGAACACCTGCACCGTTTCTTTACCACCGGAAAATTCCGCAACTTTCTCGGCATACAAGTCCATAGCCTTGGAAAGAAAGTGGGTGGGAGGCATTTGGTTGGAAAGACGGGCTGCCCCAAAGGCTTGCGGTGCAAGAAGACACAAAAGTGTTGCAGCAACTGCACAATGACGGAAAATACGGGTCATAATGGCTCCTTGCCAAAGCTAAACTTGTTCACGTGTTCACACTCAGGCGCTTGAAAAAACGCGCCCGTAGCGTTTATCTAGCGCATTTACTACACGACGACAAGAATTTCCCCACATGCAAAAAAGTAACTCCAGGGGTGACAGTGCCCCCCGGAGTTACCTGCAATGAACATTTCCAGAAATACCTGGTGATGTGGTTAAGGAAACGCCCTATAACCAGTGATTCCCAGAGGAAAAATTACCCAAGGTTTTTGGCTGCAAACTCCCAGTTCACCAGTTTATCCAGCACCCCGGTTACATAGTCGGCGCGGCGGTTCTGGTAATCCAGGTAATAGGCATGCTCCCACACGTCAATGGTAAGCAGGGGTTTCAGCCCGGTGGTAATGGGGGTATCGGCATTCATGGTATTCACAATTTTCAGTTTATCGCCATCTTTCACCAGCCATGCCCAGCCACTGGCAAAACGTCCCATGGCAGCTGCGGCCAGTTCCTTTTTGCAGGCTTCCACATCGCCAAACGAGGCATCAATACGTTTTTTTAACGCTGCTGGTGGTGTGCCACCCCCATTGGGGGTCAGGCTGTTCCAATAAAAAGTATGGTTCCAGGTTTGGGCTGCATTATTAAAAATGCCCACCTTTTCGGCCTTGCCTGCTGTTTCGGCAATAATTTTTTCCAGGGGCATGTCCGCAAACTCAGTACCAGCCACCAGCTTGTTCAGGTTGTCTACATACCCTTTATGGTGCTTGCCATAGTGAAAGCTGATGGTTTTGGCAGAAACAACAGGTTCCAGGGCATTTTCTGCATAGGGAAGGGCAGGCAAGGCAAAGGGCGTTGCGGCAAAGGCAACATTGCCCAAGCCACCCATGGAAAGAAGCACGGCAGCGCTGGAAGCAGCCGCAAGAAATTCACGCCGATTAAGCCCGGCAAGGCTGGAAGTTTTTGGAGTATTCATGGCATTCCTCGTTTGGTTAAAGATAGAGCCAACGGCAACGAGTGCCGGGGGGGAGGTAACATGTACATAATTAGGAATAAAAACTATTAATCTAAGGTTACTATTACTTTTCTAAAAAAGCAATAGCCCATTACAGGCTATGCGAAAAGCGGTACAAAAACACACAGCAATGAAGAAAGCTACTCCACAGTTTGTCCGCTGGGTTGCTGCCACCCCTGCTGCAATTGTTGCATATGCTCACGCCACTGGGGGCCAAGGCGTTTTTGCATAAAGGCTTCTTCCGCTTTGGCTGCTGTTTGCATAAAACCTGTGACTGCGTTGGCCGTAGTGTGGTAGCGGTGCCGCATAAGCATACCATCGTCCACCAGGACTTGCCACCCAGCTTGCTGCAAGCGCAAGGAAAGCCACACGTCAACCCCATAGCCATATTGATTGTCTTCACAATCCAGCCCCCCCACAGCGGCAACGGCCTGCACGCTCACCACCGGGGCAACACCGTCCAGGTAGGGCACAGGGCGGCAGCCCCCGCCGGGTTGCTGCTGCGTGTGCCGGTGGTAGGGGTTGTGTTCCAAAGCTGGGGAAAGAGCCCCCACCCTGCCCTGCTTCTCCAGCCGGGCAAGGCGTGCCTCAAGGCGTTTCAGATACGGCCCGGCGGAAAGAAGCTGTATGTCGTTATTGCAAAACCAGACGTGAGTATACCCAAGGGCTTCGGCCTGGGCCAAAAACCAGGCAAAAGCCCCTGCCCAGTATCTGTTTGCATCCAAACGGTGCCAGGCCGGGGCATAGGCATGGGGGGCAGCGTTATCCAGCACCAGCACGTCCTGTGCCCGCTCCGGTTCTGCCTTGTGCAGGTGGGTGTGCAGCCGGGCTGTCAGTTCTGGCTCACCATAGTGCAATATGCAGGCACACAATCGAATCACAAAAGGCCCCCAAGGTGAGAATAGAGAATTATTGTTCTTTTTGCGGGTTGTTATACAACATATAACGGGCCGTTTGCACATAGTCTTCTGCCCGCTGCCGCAATACTGCCAGCAATTCTGGCATGGCAACGGCCAAATCTTTACCTGTAGTGTCGTCCAGGCGGTACAGGTGTTCGTCTCCCCCCGAAGACTTGAAGTAGCCATACTGCCCCTGCACTACCCGCAAAGGAACGTTGCTTTTCCCCCCAATAAAGGCCATCCGGTCTGCATCGAAACGCTTGTCAAACAGGTTACGGCCCAGGGTGCGGTTTTCAAACCCAATGCCCGCCAGGGAAGCTGCGGTAGCAAAAATATCCACATGGCTGGCAGCATCGTGCCTGTTGCCCGGCGTTAACAGCCCCAGCGCAGGGGAAGCATGCACCAGTAAGGGAACATGCCAAGGGGCAAGGTAAGCGGCCGAATATCCGGCAGGCATATTCCTGCCATTGTCCGTAATTCCGTGGTCACCAAATATGAAAAACACGGTGTTCTCATAATACGGGCTTTGCCGGGCAAGGCGCATGAATTCACCCAGGGCAAAGTCGGAAAAGCGCAAGGAATTATATTCCCGCTGGTCTTCAAAGCCATATAAATCAAGCTGTTCTTTGGGCAGTTCCTGCAAGACAAACCCTGGGGTGGGGGGAATTGTGTAGGGCCTGTGAAAACCCGCTGTTTGGATAACAGCCACAAAGGGAGTGCTTTGGTCGCGGGCTGCCAGGGTGGCATGCGCTTCGATAAGCAGGGCAAAATCGGAAATGCCCCACACATCCACATTGGGTGCTTTCCAGCTATACTCTTCCAGCACTTGCAAACTGCACACATTGCGCTGGAATACGGCCCGGATATTTGCCCAGTTGGCACTGCCCCCAAGCATGTAGTATTTATCGTACCCTACAAACTCATTCATGAGCAAAAACTGGTTTGCTGCCAACGGATTGCGTGAAGCGGTGCTTTTTTCGCTTACATCCGGAATGCCCGTAACAGCGGAAAACACGGCCCTGGCCGTGGTGCGGGCGTTAGCATAATAGTTGTGGAACAGTACAGATTCTTTTGCCAGGGCCGCAATGAAGGGAGTGGTATTTGCCCCACCCGGTGCAAAAGAGGTTTTTGGGTACGCCAGGGACTCCATAAAAATAATAACCACATTCAAAGGGCGCTCACCCCTGCCCGGTGTTGTGCGCGAAAAGCTCAAGGTCTCCTGGTTGGGGGCATCTACCCCAAGGTAAGCTGCCATGCGCGGGTAAGCTTCCCGCACTTTTTCCAGGTCGTAATTTCTGCCAGAAGCCTGTATGAAGGTATCATATAAATTATGTACCGGATTCAGCGCCAAAGCCACAATATGCTGGTTTTGGGAAAAATAGGCATTGCTCCAGCGCAGGGGAAACATATTGGGGGTAATTTGCCCATACACAGCCACAAAAAGTACCAGCAGGCCAACCACAAAGCGGAGTGCCCCCACCTGCCACCGGGCACTGTGGGCCAGGGGCAGCGCTGCCAAGCGGGCCAAGCCCCAGGTAATGGCAGCGGCACAGGCAAATTCACCCAGTATAATCCACACCACCGGGTAGCTTTGCCACACCATGGACATGGACACCGTTAAATCTTTCAACAAGTCCCAAATGGTAATATCAAGGCGCCCCCCAAGGTAAGCATAAAAACCCATGTCCACCGCGTATAGCACCACTAAGAAGAACAGGGGCAAAGCATACACAAGGCACACCAGACGGAATGTTACGCGCCGGGCCAAGGCAGGCACAGCCAGGGCAACCCCCAAGGGCAACGTGACCAGGGCAGCCAGGCGGGCGTCGAAACGAAAGCCAAGATACAGGGCTTGCCAAAATTCTGCAGCGCTTGCACCAGCTAAGTTGTTCGCCGCCATAACAGCAAACACCATGCGAAATAAAAAGAAGACCAGCAAGGTGTAGCTTAAGCAGGCAAGATAAACAACCAGGGGGGAATAGTGTTTCTGCGTAGACATAAGAGTAAACGTGAGCCCAAGAGGCTAGTAAAATCGTTGGTACAGGGAAATGAGGCCGGTGCTAGATGCCAAGCAAACAGTGCGTTTGTTTTGTCAGCCATGCCCCAAGTTGTCAAGAACACGCGCAGGCTTACCCTGGCAATGCATACAGAACCGCCGTGCTTCCTGGCAGGAAACACGGCGATGTAGAAGGAATACATCCTTGGAAACTATGGAAGCACTGGTTAAGAGGATTTGGGGAAACGCTCAGTTTTTCGTTTGGCAAGGCATGAGTTTTTTTTGAGGTGGGTGCTGGACTCTTTGGTCCTGCCCCGCCTCAAAAAAAGCGAGCAACGCAGCCAAACGGAATAAATCAGCGTTTCCCTATGCTACCAGACCTTACTGCGCTGCACCGCAAGAGCATCAGCCTGTTCTTCAAACGAGGCAAAGCCGGATTGGTGCAGGGCGTCATTCACAAGGCTATTCCAGTCCCAATTAGCATACACAACAGGCTTGTGGAAGGTGCGGCGGAAGCGTTCCACTTCTTGACGGTAGAACTTTTCATTGCCGGAATCCAGGTTTTCGCGCAATTGCTCTTGCAGGCGGCGCAGCTCCCCTTCATACCATTCCTTCAATTCAGCAGGTTGGGCATATTTTTTCAGAATATGGTCATACCCCTGGTCAACCAGCAGGGCTTGCAAGTTGTTTTCATGCTGGCCTCGCAGCCAGTCCCCAAGGCCGGAAGGAGGAATATTTTCCGCTTCCACGGCAGCCATGTCAAACTTGGTTTGGTAGTAAGTGTCTGGCACAACAGAAGCAGAAGCAATACCTGCAATGGCCACCAGCCCGCGAATAACAAGGCTGTTGGAAACACCCTGCCCGCAGAAGCCTACTTTTTTACCAAACTTCTGGCCCGTGAAAATGGTGACCAGAATAGCCCACACAACCGCTGGGTCTTCCTCATCATAAATATGGGAAAGGCGGGCGTTGTCACGATCTGTTGCCAGCACCATCTGGGTCATGTCGTTGGAACCAATGGAGAAGCCGTCAAACTCTTCCAAAAACTGCTTGGCAAGAATGGCGTTGCTGGGCAGTTCGGACATTTGAATAATTTTCAAGCCGTCCTGACCGCTTTTCAGCTTGTGCACCTGTTCAAGGTAGCAGCGCATGCTGCGGGCTTCTTCAATGGTGCGCACAAAAGGCAACATCATTTGCAGGTTGCTGCCGCCGTACACGCCACGGGCCATTTTAAAGGCTTCAATTTCCCAGTCGTGCAGGTTGCGGGAAACACCACGCCACCCCAGCATGGGGTTATCTTCTGTTTGTTCAAACAAAAGGCCACCCAGCAAGTTGTGATATTCGTTGGATTTGAAGTCTGTGGTGCGGTAAATAATGTTTTTGCCATAGAAGGCCATGGCAAACAAGGCAAGGCCCTGAGCGAGGGTTTGCACATAATGTTCCCGCCCGGAACGGTACCCTTTTGACTGGATAAGCACCTTGATTTTATCGGGAATGGTGCGCACTTCTTCCAGTTCCACCAAAAGGCCTGTACGGTGGCCCACGTCTGCCCGAACTTCCTTGATTTCTTCAAGTGTTTCTTGAACATACGGGATGTTTGCCGCTTTGGCAGCAATGGAAGCAACCTGGGAAGCAATTTCACTGCGGCGACGCACCACTTCAGAATCGTTCCCCACAAGCAGGGCCAACTCATCTTCAAAGCCCATCATGTAACGCACGTGGGCTTCAAGGTCCACAGAGGTCTTAATCAAATCAAGGCGGCGGGATGCGTTATCAATATACTCATCCAGCTTGCGTTCCAGGTCGCGGCTTTGGCGGCGCAGGGCCAGCACTTCTTCTTCTGTGCCCATGCCTTCGCGTTCGTTCAGGGCGTTCAGTTCCGGGGTAATGCCCGTCAAATGGCCCACGTATTCACGCAGGCGCAAGTTCATGAACACCAGGCCAGCGTTAAGCTGGGTACGCACGGTTTTGGTCAGTTTACTGTCCAGCACCTTCAAGTGGGTCTGAATAACGTGCTCAAGCTCACCATTATCGTACGCTTCCAGAGCCAGGGGATGCACCCCGATGTTGCCCAGCAGGAATTCCGCCCGCAACAGGCCCACTTCAAAGTCGGGCACATTGCGCAGGCGGGAAAGGAACATGGCCTGGGCCACGTCTGCCAGAATAAGACCAACTTTGGTTTTAGTGACAGGCAACTTGGAAAGGTCCATTTCACCGCCTACATCACGCAGGGGCAAAATGCCACGGTACACGCGGCCGGTGGTACCGTCCACTGTCACGTCCTGGCCATCCAGGGCGCGCAGGGCTTCAACCCGCTGAATGCCAATAACGGCAGGAATGCCCAGCTCGCGGGAGGTGATGGCCGCATGGGAGGTGTCGCCACCCACGTCTGCCAAAATGGCGGAAGCCACGCGCATGCCCGGCACCATGTCCGGGTCGGTACGTTCGGCAGCCAGAATTTCACCCTTGCTGATTTTGTTCAGTTCCAGGGCGGAACGCAGGAACTTTACCCGGCCCTGCCCTGCCCCGCGGGAAGCGCCATTGCCTTCCAGCAGCAGTTCAGCACGGGCAGCAGCAGCGGGGTCCACTTCCTTGCGGCGCATGAAAATGGTGTCGGGGTGCAATTCAAATTCTTCGTTCCAGCGCGTTTCAGGCCTGGCCTGTACAAACCACAACTCATCATTCACGTCTATGCAAAATTCTGAGTCGGTAATGATGCCGCCATAGGTATTGCTTATAGAGCGCACACCCTTGGCTACGGATTCGGCATGGGCCATGGAAAGCGCCCAGCGGTATATTTCATGCTCCGGCACTGGGGCATGGCGTGTGCCGCCTGCTTCGTCATAAATAATTTTTTTGTCTTTACAACCCATTTGGCGAATAACCACCTGGCGGTTATCGTCGCGGGTAAACACATAGTATTTATCCGGCGTTACCATACCACCCACCACGGCCTCACCCAGGCCATAGCTTGCGTCAATGGAAACCAGGTCGTTACGCACAGTGCCCCGGCAGCCTGTGGCTGTATCTGCCGCAAAAGCAGTGCCGGAAATAACCGGGTTGATCATGCGCATAAGACATACGGAAAGAGAGGTATTTTCAATGGCCCATTCCTGCTTGGCAAGAATGGCAATGTTGTCGTCGCCAGTTTCTTCGGCAAGGCTAATGGCGTCCAGAATGGCTTCACGGCGGTAGGTCATGGAGCGCAGGTTGTAAGCAGAAGCACAGTCCCAATGGTAGGCTTGCACCACTTTTTCAGGCCCGCGCATGTTCAGGTAGGTGTCCTGCAAGCCAGCAAACGCCTTTTTGCGGGAATCTTCCCCGGCGGCGGAAGAACGCACAGCCACAGGCACATCTTCTTCCCCGGCTTCATCACAAATGGCTTGGTAGCCCTGGCGCACAGCATCTGCCACTTCATGTGGCAATTCTGCGGCCAAAATACCCGCCTGCACCAGCACGGAACGCTTGCGCAGTTGGTCAATGCCTTCAGGCGAGGTGGCAAACCCTTCCACAACGTTGTTGATGAAGGAACGCAACTTTACAAGGCCTTTGCCTTCTTCTGCGGCCAATGCTTCCGCTTTTATCTGCTTACCAATGCCCCGAACAAATTTTTGCAAAAATTCCGGGTCACCACTAATTTCCGGGTCAGTCCAGTCCACCCGCTTATACTCCCTGTCCACAATGGAACGGGTGAGTGAAGCGTTTATTTTGCTTTCATCCAGTAATTTATGGAAGGCATGGGCAGAAACAGCCCTGAACTGGGGGGTTTTAATGCCAGGCACCTGGCTGATAATCGCTGTATTGTAGTTTTTACCACCCACCAGCAATTCTGCTTCTTCACCAATGGCAGAAATTTCCGCCCCGTTCAGAATAAGCAACTGCCGCAGCTTTGCTAAATCCGGTTCATGCTTTTCATTCTTCGATTTGGGCTTTTCCTGCGAAGGCTTCGCCATTGCGTCTCTCCTCTCAATGCGAGATGGGAAAATCAGTTCGTGGGAAAAATAGGAACATCCACTTCAACTTATCAAAACTATCTGGCTCTTTTTTTGTTCTCAGGCAAACGCCAGACCAAAATAAGAGACAAAAAGAGGTGATTCTAAAGACAAAAGACACGTTATGCGAGGCAATTTTGCAAGCAAAATCGCCCAAAGCTACCCGACTTTTAACCGGATATTTTTGTCAGCTTATAGAGTATTTTCAGTAACGTCAATGCAAGTACATGCACTGCTGAAAAAACGGCCTGCCCCTTATTACTACACAGGGCTGCAAAAAAAGAAGGCTGGCCATGCCACAGGCACCAAGCCAGAGGAATGTTTCGGTGTTACGCCGCAATAAAAGCTGCGAAACACCGAAACGCAAGGGGTTATCAGCCGGCCTTGTTCCCGCAATAAGGGCAGAAAACAAAGGCATCTTCCGGCAACGGCTTGCGGCATGCTTCATTTTCACACAGGCGGGGCACTGGGCCAAGTTCTACAATCAAATCACCTTCGCGCACAGGCATCATTTGCTTGCTGTGGCGGTAGTCGGCGGTTTTCAGCACCCGTTTTACCACGGCATTGCATGGGGCGCACACGGCCTTTTCCTGCTTCATGATGGAAATGTTAAAGAGTTCCTCACCCTTTTGCACCAGATCGCCGGGGTGCACATACATAACCCACAAGTCACCATTGCTGGGCGCAGCCACGTGGTATTCATTGCTGGGGTCTGCCTTGGTGCCCCCCACATTGCCCGTTGCAACCGGCTTGGCCACCTGCACTTCACAACTGAGGAATTCGGAGTCCAGCACATAGCGCACCACGGAAACACCGTTTTTATCTACTTCCCCAATGTTCAGAATGGTCAACTGGTGGGGTTTGCCACTGGCGTCGGTAAATTGCAGGTCTTGGGCAGGCATAAGCCCTTCAAACCACACATGCACCGGCAGGTTGTTGGGGTTGCCATACTTTCTGCGGAATTCAATGGTTTTAATGGCATCTGCCGGGTGGTTCAGGTACATCAGGAACTCATCTTCCGTTGGTTCCCTGTGTATTTGCTCTGTAAGGGATTTGCGTTCCGTCTCAAAGTCCACATCGTGCAAAGAATCCAGAGGGGAGAGTATGGTGCGCTGCTCAATGGCTCGCTTCCATTCAGCCCCAAAAGCACTTTGGTACACCCAGTCTGCCGGGAAGCCCATGGGCAGTTTGCCAAAACGCCCCAGCAACAGGTTGCGGAAAGCGTCGTTACTGTCCTGGTAAAGACCCAAACGGGCCTCTTTCATTTCCGGGCTGAGGTCTGCTTCCGGCACGCGAGTGACGTTTTCAAGCACTTCAAGCAAGTACTGCACCTCATTTTCCCCGCCGCGCTTATAGGCGCTGGTCACGGCCAAAAAGGCGGTGTTCCAGGTAATTTGGGAGCCTGGGGTAACGTCATGGTACAGCACCACCTGCCGGGTGCCTGCCAAAAAGCGCAGCATGTAGGGCAGCAGGTGAATGTACCCCTGCTTCAGGGCGCCTTCCTGGGAAGAAGAGGTGGCCCCACCAGGCATGCCGTGCTCCATAACGTCATAATCCACACCCTGGAAGTACGGGGCGGTGTAGCGGTCGTAATGGGGCATGAGCTGCTTCAGCACAAAGTTGGCATCGCGGATCATTTTTTTGTTCAAGTTGTTCTTTATGCCCAGTTCATCCTGCAAATAGGCGGCAGTGGAAAGCACTTCACCCTGGCCATACCAGCGCATGGCAGCCCCGAGGGTGGTATCCACAATATGCACGCCAGCCTTGGCAGCAGCCCCCAAAGCAGGCACGAACAGGCCATCCGTGTAGTGCCTGTGGTAATGCAAGGTAAGCTCCGGCCATGTTTTACGAATGGTGCTGACAAAATCGAACATGAACCGGGGTGGGCAGTTGCCTGCCATGTCCTTCAGGCCTAGCACAAACAGGCGTGTGGCTTCCTGCGGGGAAACCCCAAGCAGACTGGCGTTCTGTTCCACTATGGCGTTGATAACGTCCATATAATGTTCAATGCTGAACCCACGCCCGTAGGTAAGGGAAATGGCAGGTTCAAACAGCACCCCTTCGGTGTTCAGGGCCACTTCAGCAAAGGGCCGCATGTTTTCCACATGGTTCAAAAAGTCGAAACAGCGGATAACGTGGTATTCTTCGCAAATTTTCTCCGCCATAACCCGCATGAGGTTTTTGGGCTGGGGCTTGTACCCCAACACGTTGGTGGAGCGAATAAGAATCTGCTTCATGGTTTTTGGGGCCAGGGCATTCCATTCCCGAGCTTCCGCAAAGGGGTTGGTCATATTGGCCATCATGGCAACGTGGAAATGAGCCCCACCGCCATTTTCCAGGGAGAAGAAGTTGCAGTTATCCAGGTACGGGGCAATTATCCTGTCTTCCGCAAGGCGAAAACGGTTGCCGCTGTTGGATTGGGTGGTGTCGCGGCAGGTGGTGTCGCAAAAGTGCACATAGCCAGATTCACGCACATACTCCAGCAATGCTTTCTTGTCTTTGCGCGGATAAGGTGATGGCATGCGGCGTGCCGTTTGGCTCACCTCCGGCAGCACCAGGTCGAACTGGGGCACGCGCGGGGTGGTGCTGGAACGGTATTCACCAAGCTGCACAAAGGGGTTATAGCCACGTGCGGAAATTTCCGCCACAAGGCGGGCTGTGCGCTCCGATTCTGCCGCCACATCGGAATAATCCATCAGTTCCGGGTTGGCATTAATAAACCGGGTGTCGCATTCTCCCTGGCGGAACAGGGGGTGGGCTATAACCTGCTTGTGGAAGGGCAGCGTGGTTTTGACCCCGCCAATAATGTATTCATCCAGGGCCCGTTCCATAATGCCCAGCACCTTGGGCCAATCTTGCCCATAGGTAATAAGCAGTGCTGCGGCGGAGTCGTAGTTGGAAGGAAACTCATACCCGGCGCTTACGTTGGAATCAAGCCGCACACCGGGGCCACCCGGGGAAACGTAGCGGGTGATGAGCCCTGCGTTGGGGGAAAAGTTTTTCTGCGGGTCTTCGCAGTTAATGCGCACCTGCATGGCGGCATGGTTGGGCCGGGTATTTTCTTCCGTAAAGCGCAGCCTGCTGCCAAAAGCAACGGCAATCTGCTCTTCCACAAGGTCAATGCCGTAGCGGCATTCGGTAATACCGTGCTCCACCTGCAAGCGGGTGTTTACTTCAATCAGATAGGGTGTGCCGTCTTCGGTAATCAAAAATTCCACGGTACACAGGGAATGGTAGCCCACGGCCTTCACAAGGGCCAGGGAATATTCCTTCAGTTCTGTCCGCAGTTTTTCTGTCATCCCCTTCCAGGGGGAGGGGGTAATTTCAATCAGCTTCTGGTTGTTCCGCTGTACGGAACAGTCGCGTTCATCAAAGGCAAAGGCATTGCCGTAAGTGTCGGCAATAACCTGAATTTCAATGTGCCGTACACGCTGCAGGAATTTTTCCACATACACGCGGGGGTTGCCAAAAGAAGCCTGGGCCATGGTGGACGCTTTAAAAAACGCATCTTCAAGGTCTTTTTCATTATGCACCTCAAAAATACCACGACCACCGCCGCCGCCTTCGGCCTTCAGCATTATTGGGAAACCAATTTGCTGTGCCGCTTCGCGGGCTTTTGGCACGTCCACTGCCCCATCTGAACCCGGCACAACAGGAATGCCCAGTTTTTTAGCAAGCCCGCGCACTTGCACCTTGTTGCCCAAAAGGTTCATGGCTTCTGCAGTGGAGCCAATAAAAATCATGCCTGCTTCAGCGCACAGGCGGGGGAAGGCTTCGTCTTCCGAAGCAAAGCCCCAGCCGGGGTGAATGGCAGCAATACCACGCCGTTTGGCAAGGGTAATGATGCGCTCTATATCAAGGTAGGCGCGGGCGTCCGCCCCAAGCAGCAACAATTCTTGTGCGGCAGCGGCAGCCGGAGAGGCTTTGTCCACGTCGGTGGCAGTTAACACGGCAGTGGCATCAAACCGTTCCCGCACAGAACGGCAAATACGCCGCGCAGGAATACCCCGGTTGGCAACAAGAATGGCCTTGCCTTTTAATTGTTTCACAACTTGGTCAAACGTCAAAATACCCATGGTCTTTCGCTCTCCTCACCGTGCCGCAAACGGTTCTTATGTTTATGTCCGGCTTGTGCGCACAGCGCCGCTCTTTTATGCCGGGGAATTGCTTCCGGAGTGGCACCATGCCTTGCACATGGCACGTATACACACTCGACTTTTTTTCGTAAGCCAAATAGCAAGAAAGCACAAGGGGTGCCTGTTACGGGCAACCCGCACATATCAGTGTAAATACACAAAAAAATGGTGCCTTCAACTAGCCCTTACGCAGGCGCAACTGCCCGCAGGTATGTTCGCACACCTCACCCGCAGCGGTGCGTACCAGCACCCCCCCCTGCGGCCCTAGCCCCAGGCAGATGCCTTGCACTACGCCCTCCCCTTCTTCCACAAGTTCCACAGGCTGTGAGCGCCACACAAGTTGTTCCTGGGCCAGGGCAATGGCCTGTTCCAGGGTGGCACCTGCATACTGGGCGGCAAAAATATCCATACATTCACGCACAAGGTCCACCCACAACGGAAACGGTGCAGCAAGAGAATGCTTTTCATCGTCATCCGGCAGCAGCACCCCTGCGGGGCAGGCATGCTCGGCGCGCATTGCAGCGGGGGGCGGTGCTTCCATAAGGTTCAGCCCCATGCCCACCATGAGCACACCGCCTCGTTCTTCCAGCAAAATACCGCCCACCTTTTTTCCCTCAAGGGAAAGCAGGTCGTTGGGCCACTTCATGCCAGCGCTGTACCCAAGGCGGCATAGCCCCTGGGCAAGAATTGCCCCCACAAGTACGGCTGCGGCTTGTGTGCGAAACAGGGGGGATTCCGGCAAACGAAACGTAACAAACAGGTTCCCCAAAGGGGAATGCCACGCCCTGCGCACCTGCCCACGGCCTTCACGCTGGCAGGAAGCCAGCACCCCGCCCCAAGGCGGCATTTGGCCCAACGCATGCAAGCGCCACGCAACATCAAAGGTAGAAGAAACAGCCCCTGCCAAATACAGCGTTGCCGGAAGCAGGCGGCATTCCTGCGCATTAACGCGGGAACTGGAGTCGCACAGTAGCAATGCCCCTGCAAGGGCTTGGCGCTCAAACGCTTCCAGCGTGGAAAACCCAGGGTTTTTCCAGTAGCCGATGGGTTTTGGCAAAATGCTGACTTCGCCAAAAAGCGAAAGGGGGCCGCGCATATCGGCACACACAAGCGGTTCAGCAAAGGGAGGAAGCCCCCGGGAAAGAGCAATAAGGCAACACGAAGCAACGGAAGGCTCCGCAGGAGGTTCACACAAAGAAGCAGATGAAGGGCAAGAGGCACATGTCATTCAGGCATTCCAAAGTGTTAGAGCAATTTCACTTTGAAATTGCTTGGTGGACGCAACGCGGACACCCGAGAAGCGTGTCGTTTAAGGTGGGAGTCACCAGTAAAAGCAAGACAATTTTACGCTATTCCCGGCGCACTGTCCAGCAAGGCACAGCCCCATTTTCCTCCCGGCACTTCTGCCATCAATACAAAAGGAACTCTTCACCCTTAATAATAGCCAGGCAACAGCTTGCCATTACGAGGAAATTTTGACCCAACAACCACCCCCGAAGCCGCATTCGCAACATAAACAACACAAACTTATAACTTGGCGCATAATTTGCATAAAGAAATCGACACACGCCCTTCTGACCATTTTTTCCTACTACGGCCCTGGGGCGGCTTTCATCAATACTGTCTGGTTATCTTTTTGTTCTCTGCCAAGCATTACCTTAAAAGAGAGGACAAAAAGAAGTGATTATAAAGGCAAACAACACGCTACGCGGGGAATTTTGTAAGCAAAATCGCCCCAATGCTATCCGGCTTTGTAGCCGTACAGCATAGTTTTGCAATGGTCTTTACTGAGGAATGATGACTATGAAAGAACAGACCTTACCCACCACGTGGGCATTTGGCCTTACAGAAGAACAGCAACGCCAGATCAGCAACGGGCTGGAGCAAGAAACCGCCGTTCGCTTCTGGAAGGAAGACACCCTTCCTACCATGGCAGACATGGAACACGACACCCCGTGTATTCTATGGCTTTCCTCTGCTTCATTGCATGCACTGCAAGCCTTGCCAAGCACCAGCACACGCCACCTGGAACTTATTCCCAAGGTGCTGCTTTTAGACAAGCATTATTCCATAAAAGACTTTGAAGAAGCCACGGACCTGGGCATTGCTGAAATTGTGCGCCCGCCCTTTACCAAAAAACGCTTGCGTGGCGTGCTTATGCGGGCAGTGGAAGTACACAGCATTCACCACGACATGCTGTGCATGACCCGTGAAATTATGCTTGAACGAGAACTGTTGCAGCGTAAAAACGACTTGCTGTCTTTTCTGGTAAGCTTTTTTACCAGCACAACAGACAACCTGCAAATGGACGCTATTTTACAAAAAGTATATAGTTCCATGGGGTTACTGTTGCCGGTTAAAGGCATGCACGCGGCTTTGTGGCAGCCTGGCGGCCCTATGGGCACATCTGTTTCCCTGTACGTTAACGCGCCTCAAAAAAGTACCGCCTTCAACAAATGGCGGGCATTGCTTCTGGACCATGTACGGCCACGCATGGAAGGCAGATTGCGAGTGGAAGAAACCACCCACCTTTGCTTCCCTGAGCAGCCCGACGAAGACCAGAACTTGCTCCCGGATGCAGGAAACCTGCTGTGCCTGCCCATTCTGGTAGGAAGCGAGCAACTTGGGGTACTTGTACTGCTCACAGACATGCACAAAAACCTTGGTCGAGACCAAATTGCGGCGCTGGATTCCGCCATGCGGCACCTGGCATTAAGCCTGAACAACGCCCGCAGGTTCCGCATGATGCAACTGCAAGCAGATTTTGACGCCCTTACCGGGGTGCATTCACGCCGTCACCTTGAAGGCAGGCTGGAAGAAGAATTTGAGCGCTTTACACGCTATGAACAACCTCTTTCCGTGATTATTGCCGACCTTGACCACTTCAAGCAGGTAAATGACACCCACGGGCATATGGTGGGTGACACCGTGCTGCGCGAAGTTGGAGCCATTCTGGCCAATTCCATACGCAGCACAGACTATTGTGCACGCTATGGCGGCGAAGAATTCATTTTGCTGCTGCCCCACACGGAATTCAACAAAGCCTTTGCCTTTGCCGAACGCTTGCGCAAGGCCATTGCGGCCCACTCTTTTACTTCCAGCCAAGGGCCGTTTTCCGTACACGCAAGCCTTGGGGTTGCCTCCCTGGATAAAGAAACCCCACACTCCAAGGAATCACTTATCCAGGAAGCAGACGTAGCCTTGTACATGGCCAAGAAAAAAGGGCGCAACAGAACGGAAGGGACAGCGCCGCAAAAAATGCGCAAGCTGGCTTAAGGAAACGCTGATTTGTTTTGTATTGACGAGAAGAAAACAGCATTCCACTTCCATACGTCATAATTATGACAAGCACATTACGCCAGCAGTCATGCAATTGACAAAAATACACAGCGGGTGGCCTTACATGAGGCCACCCGCTGTGTATTTTATGTTTATATTGAATAGGATACTAGCCACCTATCAGTCTTTCTTCCCGCTTGCCCCACTAGCGGGGTCAGGCTTTATCTGCACAAGCACGGCGGCAAGCACAAGCCCGGCCCCAGCCCAGCCCAGTGGGGTGAACAATTCCCCCCACCACCACCAAGCCACAAAGGTGGCAAAACAAGGCTCCAGTGTTGCCAGAATGGCTGCTTTGGTAGGCTGCATACGCTCAATGCCAAGGCAATAGACAAAATACCCTAAGTACGAACAAAAAAAGCCCAACGCCAGCAGGAAAAACCAGTCGCTAGGGGTTTTGTGGCTAAAAGTCACAAAGGGCAACAGGCAAATAGCTGCCACCGCCATGGCTTGGCCATAAAGCATCATGGGGGAATAGCGCGCCAGAAAGTTTTTAGTGAACACATAGTGTGAGGCATACAAAATACCGGTAACCAGCCCCATGCCCACCACCAGGGGGCTGAAGCCCTGCCCTGTTCCCCCACCGGAAAAGCTGATGCCCACCACCCCCACCAAACACAACCCCACAGCCAGTATTTTCCGGCGGGTCAGCGGTTCATGAAAAAAAACATGGGAAAAAAGTGCCACCCAGGCGGGAGCTGTGTATAACATAACAGAAGCCAGCGCAGCACCGCCTTGCTCCACAACGTTAAAGACCAGGGCAAAAAGCCCACCAATGCCCAGCCCGCCAAAGAGCAAAAAACCCATGGCATCACTACGGGAACGCACAAACTGCCACCCTTGAAACCATGCATGGGTTAAAAAGAGAATAGCCGCAAAAGTGACCCGCCAAAAGGCAATTTCTGCTGGGCTGATGCCACTTTGCAGGCAATAACGTGAAAAAGGGCCAATAAAGGCCCACAAAAAAGCTGCCGCAACTATATAAAAAATACCCAAATAGCGCTGCACACGGACCTCGTTACCGGGCTTCCCCGTTGGTTGCACGACCCTTGCGCCTGTTTCCCATTGTGGGAGAATGCTACAAGATATCGTTTCTGTTATTCTGGTTGAGGAACCCACGGAGCAACTACCATTCCACCAACGCAGCCAAACGAAATAAACCAGAATTTCCTAAGTGCCACACTACTTTTGGCAACAATGCCAACCATGAAGACACTAGCGAACCTCATGTAAAAACACAAGCGGTTCATTTTTTTTCAAGCCATTTACGAGAAAGTCCACAGTCATTTCTTGAAATAGTTTTCATGTTCGAGTAGCATACAAAAATACCGTGTGGCACTGTCACATTTTTTCGTGGAACAAGTATGAAACAACAAGCACAAAAATCGTCATTCTCCCCTACTGTTGCTGCACTTTTAGTGGCAATTTTGGTCATTGGGGGGGGAATATATGTCTCTGTAACCGGCCAGCCCGCCTGGCTTGCCGGAATTTTCAGTAGCTCCAAACCCTCACCTTCCTCCGCACTCAACCCAGCGGCCCAGCAGCCCACAGCCTCTTCCCAGGGCACAGGTACGGCCCCATTAGGGGCAACACCCCCTGGCACTGCAAATACTCTCCAGCAAAACAATTCTGCTGCACAGCCACTGGCAGGCCAAAGCACAACTGGCCAGCCTGAAAACACCCAAAACGCCACAAGCCACGCCGAAGGCGCTGGGCATGAGCTTGCAAACCAGCCCAATACCGAAGACCCCCAAACGGAAGGACTGCTGGAATACAGCCAGGCAAAGCCAGTTCGTGGCAAAGAGGTGCGGGGCATTGCCGTTCCGCTCAATGCCGCCCTGCCTGCTGAAGAAAGCAGCCCCAAAGGGCAAGACCGCATCATTACCCAAGCCTTTTTCCAGGCCGTTGCCCAGTATCTGGTAAACAATTACTGGCCCCAAGGCAGCCACCCCAACGCAATGTACTCCGGCATTTCCACCTTTTCGGTACGCAGTGCCAACAGCTACTTTGGAGTGCAGTTGCCCGGCCTTGGGGTGCAACGTGAAAACCCTTCCCAGGGCAGGGCACAACTGTTTGCTTACGCCTTCATGCCTTCCATGCTGCGTGAAATTTACACCAGCAACAGGGCTGCCTTTATGCAGGTACTGCGCAGCACCGCTGCCAATACAGAAAAAAACAGCCTCCGCCTGACAAAATCCCAGCAGGCAGAAATGTTTGGCATTTATGCCAGCAAGTTTCGGGGCATTGCCGGGGCTATTGCCGGTTATGCCCGCACCCCCAATATGCCCCAATTGCTTGCCCATGTGGAAAACACCTGGCAAACAGCCATGCAAGCCAACGCCAGCTACCGCGAAGGCAGCACCCAAGACCTGCCCACCCGCACCCTTTCTGCCCTTGCCAATACCTACCTTGAAGCCTCTGTCCGCGGGGAACAGGCAAGAGCTGATGTTGCCTCGGCCATGCGCATGCGCGGGGAAACACGGGGACTGGAAGCGGACGAACTGGTGGCCATTGCCAAATGGCTTGCCCGGCGGGGGGAACACAACATTCCTGCGGTGGAAGAAAGCGCTGCCATTATACTAAACGTGGCAACCCACCTGGAAGAAGCAGAACGCACCCTGGCTACAGCCGCACTTGAGCAAAGCACACATTCTGCACCCCCACAAGAATTCCCCCTGCAAAAGGAAGAAGCTGCCCTTTCCGATGAAGAGGCCCCCGCAGCTTCCCCTGCCCCCGCTGCCCCCCCTTCTGCCGCACAATGAGCGCCCCCCACGCACATGATGTGCCCCTGTACTTTGTTACAGGGGGCTGCCGTAGCGGGAAAAGTGCCTTTGCCCAGCGCCTGGCTGAACACCTGGGGAATCAACGCCTTTTCATAGCCACTGCCTACCCGGAAGATACTCACATGCACCAACGCATTGCGCTGCATCAAAACTCGCGCGGTGCTGCATGGCAAACCCATGAAATGGGAAGGGGTAACGCCACGGCATTGCCTGCAACTTTGTCCTTGGCAGGGAAAAATTTTGACGTTATACTGCTGGATTGTCTGACATTGTGGGCCTCGGCCTGCTTGGAAGAAGGCGCCACCCCCGCCCAGGCGGAACAACACACCTTAGCCCTGGTACGCGGGCTAGCAGCCCTGCCCTGCCCTGTGGTGGTGGTAAGTGGTGAAGTGGGCCTTGGGGTAACCCCGGCCAGTTCTGCGGGAAGAGATTTTAGAGATTTTGCCGGCATAGCCAACCAATGTGTTGCCCATGCCGCCAATACCGTTGTGTTCATGGTGAGCGGCATTCCTGCTATACTTAAAGGTTTTGTGCCTTCCAGTTTTACCCCTGTTTAACGGAGAATTATTATATGGCTATCCCTCGTCCGGGAGATTATATTACTGCCAAATGCCGCCGCTGCAATGACGTTACCGGCCATGTTGTTATGCTGGTACTTGAAGGAGAAATTGCAAAGGTTGAATGCAAAGCCTGCGGCAGTGTACATAAATATTGGGGCAGTGGTGAAGCCGCCGCACCCAAAAAGCAAAGCCCCAGCATGCGCGTTGTAAAAGCCGGGCAAACACGCGAAGCAGCCAAGGAACTGGGTGCCCCCAAAGCCACCAAAGGAACCAGAACCACTGCCGCTTCCCGCCAAAAAGCAGCCCTGCAAAAAAACGAAAGTGCCTGGCAGGAAGCCATGGTACGCCTGAGCGCCCTAAGCCCACAAGCCTATAGCATGAAAACCCCTTTCCAGAAGGACGATTTTGTTGACCACCCAACGTTTGGCAGAGGCGTGGTTATTGGCGTTATACGCCCAGATAAAATGGAAGTATTGTTCCAGGAAGGGGTAAAAGTGTTAAAAAGAGCGCATGAATAAGAATAATCCTGCCTCTTTTTTATTTCACTGATATTAACCACTTATTTTAAAGTACCGCTAAAATCATAAAAACATGCTCTTTTTTCTATTGACGCAGCGAAAAGTATAAGGCAAGGCTTTTATTCAGGAAGCGCGCAAGAACCACAGGCGGTTGTGGGAGTATAGCGCGAAGTGGCATTGTTTTTTTTGTGAGGTTTTTTGAATGACTAAGTCTCTTTATGTGGGCAACCTGCCCTGGTCGGCAACGGAAGATGAAGTACGCAGCTTATTCGCTAACCACGGCAATGTGTGCTCCGTAAAACTCGTGAGCGACCGCGAAACCGGCCGTGCACGGGGCTTTGGCTTTGTGGAAATGGACGATGCTGATGCACCTGTTGCCGTAGAGGCGCTTAATGGTTGCAACTTCGGTGGTCGCACCCTGCGCGTTAACGAAGCGCAGCCCAGAGCACCGCGTCAACCGCGCTACTAAAACACCACGTTAAACGCCCTGCAAGGGCGTTTTTTTTTTGCCTTCTCATTATCCACTACTGCTTTTATGCCCACAGCCTGCACAACGTGCAGGCTGTTTTTTGTATAGTCCCAATGTAAAACTATAACCCACTTGGTACAGTTTGACTTTTATTAGGGGACCCTGTCCCCCACACCCCCTGCAAGGGACGTGACGTCCCTTGACCCCCATTTGCGTTCAGCTTTTCACACAGCGAAAAACTGAACGCTGATGCGGGTTCCAAGGATATCATGTCCCTAGAACTGACGGCAGTCGCGAGCGGAGCGAGCCGTGGAGCAAGAGCGAGCCGTGGAGCGAGAGCGACGGGTACGGGCAGCTATGCTGCCCGTACATCTCTACGAAGCCCGAGTGGAGAAAGTGATGAGTTTGGGGAGGCAGAACCTCACCAAGTAAAGTGCAACAATTATAATTGTACAATGGTCTCCATTTATAAAGCAGGCCGTGCCGCGGTTACCACAGCAATGGCCTTCAGTCCTTTTTTATCGCCTGTGAAGCCGAGTTTTTCTTCAGTGGTTGCCTTAACGTTTACAAACGTCGCAGGCAGTTCCAGCAGTTTTGCCACGTTGCGGGCTATGGCTTCACGGTGGGGGGCAATTTTGGGTGTTTGCGCCACTATGGTCATATCTACATGGTACAGCACCAGCCCTGCCCTGCGGGTGCGTTCCAGCACTTCTGCCAGCAGCAAGCCGCTGGAAATACCAGCATAGGCCGGATCATTGTCGGGAAACAAAGTGCCAATATCACCCCCGCCAATACAGCCCAGCAGGGCATCAATAAGGGCATGCAGTAAGGTGTCGCCATCTGAATGTGCTGCAATGGTAATGTTGGTAGCAATGGGCACCCCCCCAAGAATGAACGGACGCTCCCCTCCATACCGGTGTACATCATAGCCAAACCCCGTGCATGGCACCAGGGTTTGCCTGGGGGTTACGGGCTGCAACAAGTCACTGTCTTGGGCTGTGGTAATTTTCTGGTTCATGGCTTCTCCTGGGACAATCCAAACAGCTTCACCCATGCGCTCCACAAGGGAGGCATCGTCAGTAACCTGCCAGTTTTCCTGTTCTGCCAGGGCATGGGCACGGGCCAAAAGCGGCATGTGGAACCCTTGCGGCGTTTGCACAGCACGCAGTGTTTCGCGCTGTGGCGTATGCTGCACAGACCCTGTAGCATTCACCACCTTAATGGTGTCTGCCAGGGGAACCCCTGGCACAACAGCCTCTTGCCCCTGCTCCAGGGCCGCAATAATACGGCTGCACAGGCTGGCAGTGAAAAAAGGACGCGCAGCATCATGCACAAGCACTGATTCACACCCTGCGCCAATGTGCTGCAACCCAAGGCGAACAGAATCCTGCCGCCGTGCACCCCCAAGAGTTGCCACCACAGGCACCCCTACCGGGGCAAGCTGCATGCATTCTTCAAGCAAGGCATACGCGGTAGGCAGGGCATTGGCATTGTTGCCAGGGGGCAACACCACCACGCACCCGCGTATGTGCGGTACCCGTGCCAGGGTTTGTACTGAACGCCAAAAAAGCGGTACACCTTCATAGGGGATAAACTGTTTGGCAACATCAAATCCAGCCGCTGCAAAGCGGCTGCCACTGCCTGCGGCAAGAACAATGCCCCATACATTCATAGGTATTCCTTACATATGTGCTGAAAAGAAGGGATAATAAGCAGAAAATACGAGGGGGCACCACTGCGGCATACCGCACTGAGCCATTACTACGCCTGCCGGAATACGCATTACAGGAAAGCAGCCCAAGAATGCACCCGGCACAAATGAAAAAAGCCACTGGCACGTGGCTTTCAGCAAAACAAAAATTCGCTTTTCTATTTCATACGATAGGTAATACGCCCACGTGTCAGGTCATAGGGGGAAAGCTCTACCTTCACTCTATCGCCCGGCAGAATGCGAATATAAAATTTACGCATTTTCCCGGAAATATGTGCCAGCATGGTATGCCCGTTTTCAAGTTCTACCTTAAACATGGCGTTTGGCAGGGCTTCCTGCACAACACCGTCAATCTCAAGCGCTTCTTCTTTAGCCATGGAACCTCCGGAATGCGGTAACGCGGCGGCTGCCGCATGGTTGTTACTTACTCATTTTGGAGTGAATGTCAAGCTTTCCCTTGCTATTTGCCACTTTTCCGTTATTGAAGCCAACGAGGAAACCGTGTAATACCCCTTCAAGCATCCCTCTTGCTTGAGCCGGTATTGCGGATTCGGCGCAAGCAAGCGCTCAAAACTGAAGGTTGCGCAGGAGTAATGCGGCTGAACCACCATGAGCGGCTCTCCGCGTAAAAACTGTCATATTTGAACACGAAGCGCCTACCCGTCCCCCCCGCTGTGCGGTTTTTCGTGCAGTATGCCCTGCCCGCGAAACCTGCCTGAAAAAAGGGTTTTTTTTCCTACCATAAAAGGGTATTATAGACAGTATGAGGTTGCCGGGTGCCATCAGCCCTTTTGTTCGGGCCGGGTTCACCCCTTTTCAAGACAACATAACAAACAGGTGCAATTATGTATAAGCCCACGTGTGGCATTACCCCCGAAGGCATTCCCAGCATTGGTCTTTCTTCTTTGGCGGCTCTGGTTTTTGCAGCCCTTGGGTGGTGGTTTCCGGCCTTGCTGGCCTTTGGCCTGGCGTTTTTTTCCTGCCACTTTTTCCGCGACCCGGAACGGGTAACCCCACAGGAACCCCACTGCGCAATTAGCCCTGCAGACGGCAAGGTGATTACCATAACCACAAAGGCAGACCCATTCACCGGGGAAACACGTACCTATATTGCTATTTTCATGAATGTTTTTAGTGTGCATGTGAACAGAAGCCCTGTGCGCTGCACGGTTACAAACATTGCCTACCACCCTGGCCTGTACCTGAATGCAGCCTTTGACAAAAGCGCTACGGAAAATGAACGCTGTGCGTACCAGTTGCGCGATGAAGAAGGAAAACTGTGGAGCATGGTACAAATTGCCGGGCTTATTGCCCGCCGCATTGTGTGCCGCACTGCCATTGGCCAAGAGCTGGAGCGGGGGGCACGCTATGGCATGATCAAGTTTGGTTCACGTGTGGATATGTACCTGCCCGAAGGCTATACCCCCAGCGTGACCATTGGCCAGAATATTTTTGCCGGGCAAACCATTATTGCCCGCAAAGACCAGAACGGCACGGACGAGTAATTTTTCCGGAACTCTGAATACAGAACAATAGACTGAAGTACAAAGCTTTCTTCCTGTTCCCAACGACTTCGCTGTTGTACAACCTGCACACATTATGGAATGTTCACTTGTATAAGTAAACACGCCCCATGCAGGCAAAACGTTACCCTGGAGCCAACAATGGAACGTCCGCTTCCTCACCACAAAGGTGTGTATATTTTACCCAACCTGTTCACCACAGCCAGCCTGTTCGCCGGCTTTTGGGGGGTGCTTATGGCCGCCCAGGGCAACTTTGAAGGGTGTGCCTTAGCCATACTCTTTAGTGCCCTTATGGACGGACTGGACGGCAAGGTAGCCCGGCTAACCAATACAGCCAGCGAGTTTGGCGTTCAGTACGATTCACTGGCCGACCTTGTGGCCTTTGGCCTTACCCCGGCATTTATGCTGTACCAGTACCAATTGCACACCTTTCACAAGGCCGGGGTAGCCGTTGCCTTTTTATTTACCGTGTGCGCGGCCCTGCGCCTTGCCCGCTTCAACGTAACCACCGCTGTGTTAAGCAAGCGCTTTTTTGTAGGCCTGCCCACCCCTGCGGCAGGCTGCTGCCTGGCCCTTACTGTGCTGTTTGTGCCCAACATCCCCCAGGGTATTATGGGGGCGTTTCCGGTATTTTGCCTGCTGTTTACCTGCCTGCTGGCTGTACTTATGGTCAGCAACATTCGCTACGCATCGTTCAAGGAACTGGGGTTCATCAAGGCAAAGCCGTTTAAAACCATGGTGGGCGTTATTATTCTGTTTGCCCTTGTGGTTTCAGACCCCATTTTTTATGGTTACCTCACCATGCTGGGGTACATTACGTCTGGCCTTGTGTACACGTACATTATTTTCCCGCGTATGGCTAAAATGGAAAACCGCCTGAACACTACAGGCCAGTCTGAAAAGAAACCCCACCCCACCTCTGAAGATACCTACACACAGCAATAGCGCACCAAGCCGCGCTGGCGGGCCAATAAAGAAACACGACAAAACCCCCATGTCCTTCGCAGGTCATGGGGGTTTTGTCGTACAGTTTTCCAGGCATAGCCCTTAGGCAACAAGGCGCACAGCCCGGACAATAGTTCTGGCTGGCAAACATAACGCCATGGGGGTATTACGCACCGAAGCAAGCGGGGCATTCACCTTAAGAAAGGAGATTCTCAAAGTGAAATTGCTCTAGAAGCTGGAAGGATCGACCCAGCCTGCACCGTAGGCAGCGCCAAGGGCAGCACCAGCGCCACCACCAATAAGAGCGCCAGTGGTACCACTACCGCTGGCCGCAGCGGCAAGGCCTGCTCCGGCAAGAGCGCCCACGGCAGCACCACTTAAAAAGCCTTGCTGAGTGCGGTTCATGTTCGTGCAGCCGCACGCAAATGCCATTACCAAGCAAACCAGGGTCACTGTTTTTATATTCATTGTATTTATCCTCCCGCCTTCGGCGTACATACCTACCTATCGGCGACAGGAGCAAAAGCTTTAGGGAAACGTTGATTTATTCCGCTTAGCTTCGTGGCCATTTTCCGCTGCAAAACAAAAACATTCTCACCCTAAAACCACTAAACGAAAAAAGGGGTGACACATGCCACCCCTTTTTTGCCAAAAGACGGAATTAACGCTTGGAGTATTGGAAGCGTGCACGAGCGGCGCGCAGACCATACTTTTTACGTTCTTTCTGCCGAGCATCACGGGTAAGGAAGCCGGCCTTTTTCAATTGGCCGCGCAGGCCAACATCTACCTGAAGCAGTGCACGGGAAATACCGTGGCGCACAGCTTCAGCTTGACCAGACACACCGCCACCCTGAACATTCACCTTAATGTCGAACTTGTCCAACAGGCGTGTAAGCACCAGCGGCTGGCGAATGATCATTTGCAACGACTTGCGTGGGAAATAGGACTCGAACGAGCGACCGTTTACAAGAATCTGACCGCTGCCAGCGTACAACCGAGTACGCGCAGTGGCGTTCTTGCGGCGGCCGGTACCATAATTAAAATCTGTGGACATACAACTCTCCATTCTTTGCCGTTACAAAACGGACAAAGGTTGTGGGGTCTGCGCCTCGTGCGGATGTTCCGCACCGGGGTAAATACGCAGCTTTGTCAGCATGGCGCGACCAAGACGATTCTTGGGCAACATGCCTTTTACAGCATGCATAAGTGCCAAGTGCGGCTTGGTATCCATAAGGGTTTGCAGGGTAACCTCTTTAAGGCCCCCAGGGTGCCCGCTATGGCGGTAGTACTTCTTGTCGGCCAGCTTTGTTCCGGTCACGCGGATTTTTGTACAATTCACCACAACGATGAAATCGCCATTGTCCATGTGCGGAGCGAACTCCGGCTTATGCTTCCCGCGAAGGCGGTGGGCTATTTGGGCTGCAAGGCGGCCCAACACTTTGTCCGTAGCGTCAACCACAAACCATTCACGGTTGATATCTTTGGGTGTTGGCGAGAACGTTTTCATAGAATGACAGCTCCTTATCACGGCTCGAAAGAGGAAATATCTAAGCTGTTCCCTTGCTCATGTCAAGCATGTTTTTGTTTTTCTGTTAAATATTTTTCCTAGAGAATTTCATGATAAACTCTGGACATAGTCTAAAAAAAAACGTAATGTTCAGCCGTATGAAAAAAAAGCACGCAAAAAGGCCGCACGCACAAATGCCTGTGGCCTTTCGCATCACTGCTTTGTAACGGATAAGAATAGCCTTATATAAGGAAACACTGCATACGAGCTTCCTTACAACAACGAGAGGGAATTATGAAAAAAAACATCCTGCTCACGACCTTCCTCCTGCTGGTGTGCATGTCTGGCACAGCACACGCCGCAGGCACTGCTGTTGGCGGTAGTGCCGCATTTGGTGACCACAGCTCTTCGGCCTTCACCGTGTTTGCCGAACAGGTGTACAACCCGTGGGTGAGTGGCGAACTGGGTGAAATAGCCCCCACAGCAGAAATTGGTGCCTCCTGGTGGAGCATTCGCAGCAGCAAAGACGTATACGGCGCATTCCTTGCGCCTGGTGTCCGCCTGAGCCTGTTCACCAGCCAAAGCGCCTTCCGCCCTTACCTTGGCGGTTCTCTTGGCGGCGCAGTAATCACGGAAAGAAACTTTGACCAGTGGAAAATGGGCAGCAACGCTGTATTCAGAACCAAAGGCATGGCTGGCGTGCAGTTTGGTGAAAGTATGCAGCACCGCGTTCAAGGGGAATACACAACCCATTCCACCTGGGGCATTACCACCAACGACGACGCCTTTGACACGTATGGCGTTTCGTATGGCCTCAATTTTTAGGGAAACGCAGGTTGATTCCATTTAACTGCATTACTTCCCTTTCTTCCCTCAAGCTTCGTGAAGAAGTAGGGTAACAAAGCCTTCCGTACAGAGCATGCAACACGTGAAACAGTCGCGCAATACGCTCATTTCATTTGTCAATTGCTCCATGAATGGCTGAGCATCTGCCCCAGCTTCCTCCCTGCTTCATTTTACTTGCGCGCACACCCCGGTATGGAACCATACCGGGGTGTGCGTTTATTGTAACAACTGTTGCTACAAACATTGCCCTTTTCTCATTAAGCAAGCACCATTGCCCCGTGCTGGCACATGCGCCCTACCCCACATGCCATGGCCTGAATGCTACCCACTTTGCCTTACTGCTTAGCGTTGGCTAACCACTGGCTGCCTCTTGCTGCACTTCACATCGCACCTTCTACAAACATCATGTAATGTGGCAAATGCTTCCAACGCAAAACAGCCAGGGGAAAACCCCTGGCTGTTTCATGCGCCTGCACTGCGAAAAAATTCCGCTTATGATTGCTGCGTCACGTTAACTTCTTTTTCATCAAAAAAAGCATGTTACGCTTGGGCAAAGTGATAGAACTGCTTTGCCATTTTGTGGGAATCATACCGGGAACCAGCCGCAAATTTATTATAGGCTTTACTTTTTTGCAAACCTTCGCGCATACGCCCGTGCCATGCTTGCAGATGAACAGCAATTGCAGCAGTCCTATCCAGTATGGAACCAAGATGGCGTTCCAAATCTGCCGGGTCGCTGGCTGCACGGTTTGCCCATACTTCACCCAACACCTGCTGGCGAATTTCAGCAAAAAATGCCACCTGTTCTTCTTCTTCCTGCTCTATTGCCTTTTCTTCAAGGTCTAGCAGCAGGTAAGCTTCATCAAGCAAACGCGAGCATGCATCCATGGTTATGCCACCTGTTCAGCAGCCACGTCGCCTGCCAGGGAAAGAATAACTTCGCGCCAGCCTTCACAGGCAGGAATAAATTCATATTCCAGCAAGTCAGCCACAAGCACCCAGTCTTCATTCCCCATAACTTCAGCAATTTCGCCCAAAAGGTCGCCAATGCTGTCGCCAAGGCGGTCCAACTGCGGGGAGGCTTGTGATGCAAAACGGAAGCGAAGCACCTGCACGGTGGCAAGAAAATCGCGGTTCATGTTTATCAGGTCTTGCAGCATTTCCAGGCCTTCTGCCAGCTCTGCACGGCGCAGCAGTTCAGCAATTTTGCGGCTGCCAGCGCTCATCAGGTCAATAACCTTAGGCAGCTCTACCACCACGTTGGAAGCCATTTCTTCCACAGAGACGGTGCACAGCTCAAGGCGGTGAATGTCGGCAGCTTCAATATCTTCCGCCTGGTGGGGGTACAGCTCGGAAAAAGCCTCATTATTTACGAAAACATCCGTAATAATGCGGGTATCCAGTGCCTCAGCTTCAATAACCTTAGTAAGAACTTCTTCCAGGCTTGCCATGTTGGCTGTAGAAACAGAACTCTCACGTCCATCGATAATAATCATTGCTGGTCTCCTTTTTCCTCAGTGTAACGAGGTAATTTATGCACATGATGCTTTCAATATGCAAAATTGAGGCCAAACATTACCGCATAAACGTATACGCCAGATATGGCAGAAAAGTTGTACCAGCCATCTATAACAAGATCCGCCCTGAACCTTATACAGCAATAAAAGCAGCAAGATTTACAAATAAAGACTGAAACTGCCCCATAACTTCCAGCACATCGGGCATGCTTTGCCCTTCTGCCTGGGTTTCTTCCTGCCACACAAAGGCAAGGGCGGCAAAATACGGGCTTGCCCGCAGCAAGGAAAAAACAGATTCCCACCCAGCCAGAAACTTTTTCTGTACATGCTCAAGCCGCCGCACAAGCAATAGCCTGCCCTGCTGTTGCATCAGTTCAAGCGTACCGCAAAGGCGGGCCAGTTCACCCTGCAATTTTTGCCGCATGTCTGGGGAACAACAAAACCGCAGGTGGCTGGTTTGCAAAACAAATGGAACGGTGCGCTGCCTGTCAAGAAACTGGCGCAGCAATTCCCGCAGCAAAAATAGCCAGACACTCCTGTCTTCCTGCTGGTGTCCGGAAAGGGAAGCAAGGGAAATTTCGCCCGTGGTGTCAAACTCGCTCAACCACACCCGTGTACCGGCAAGCACTGCTTCAGGGCACGCCCCAGGGGCCAGTGGCTGTTCTTTGAACAGTGCGTGGGCATACCGGGCAACCAGGGCAGGGGAAATGCTGTACCTGCATTCATTGTTCCTGGGGCAGGCAGAGCCAAAGGCACAGGGGTGGCATGGCAAGCCCGGCTCAAGGCACACACTACCCACGCTGTATGGGCCAGTGTCAAAAGGCTGTGCCGTGGCAAGAAAAATACTTACAAGGGGCACCCCAAGCCCCGCGGCAAGGTGCATGGTGCCTGTGTCGTTGGTAATAAGTACATTGAGCCCCTGCACAAGGCTGGCAAGTTCAAGCAACGATGTTTTGCCGCAGCGGGAAACCACAGGGTGTGTGGCCTGGGCAATATACCGCTCTGCCAGTTCCAGCTCCGAAGCACTGCCAAGTAGTACAGGGCAAAGTTTATGCGTATCCCATAATGCCTGGCCAGCTTCTACAAAATACGCAACAGGCCAGCGGCGTTTATTGTCGCTTGCCCCCAGTTGCATGCCAACAAAGCCCTTGGCTTCCTGTGGGGCTTCCTGGCGCATGCCGTCAAGTGCAGCAGCGTGCATAGCACCTTGGGGGGCACGCAAGCGGGCATTGCCACACAACCCAGTCGTGCCTTCCGGCAGGGGAAAAGATATAGGAACTTGCGCTGTACACGCTGGGGCAGCAACACGACGAAAAACATCCACTACATTAAAAGGACTCACCCCCCGCACCTGGGAAGCTCCTTGTAAAAAAGAAACCCACAATGAACTGTTGACGCTGAAGCCTTGGGCATCAAGGCCAAACCCGGTAATAGGAGCATCCCCTGCCAGGAACAGGCTAAGAATTCTGGCAGAAAGTGTGGGGGTAAGGTTGCACACATAATCCGGGGGGAAATCTTGCAGCACAGCGTTGCGCCACTGGGCCAAACCACCAAGGGCGTGCATCCAGCCAGGGCACAGGGCACCTGTTGCAGGGCTGGAACTGGCCGGGGCATGCAGCGCAGCCAGCAACCCGGAAGAAGGCAAAGGGAAGACCACGTCCACGCCCTCAAGCAGCTGCACAGCCGGGGCAAAATTTTCAAGACACACAACACCAACACGCCCACCATTGGCTGCCAGCTCTCTTACGGCTGCCTGACTTTGCAGCAAGTCTCCAAACCGTGTAAGGCTAATGAGCAATGTATTCATGGCACCTCTATACAATTAAAGAAGCACAGGCTATTCGCTTACACAATGGGCAGAAAGCCCAATAAAAACGGCGCGGCTTATCCAGGCATCTGTTGCAGCATAGCGAATTTGCCGGGAGGAAAGATCTTTTTTCGCCCAATTGGAGCAACGTTCTCCTTTTGAAATACGAAGCCCAAGCACACGGGCCGCAAGCCCGCGCAACCCCTGTTCCTGGATACCCTTTTTTTTGGCCAGGGTGGAAAGGTCGTACACAGCGTGCGGGGTAAAGGGAAATACTTTTTTCAATGCCAACAGGTCGTCATGCACGGCAACCCCAACCTTGACAATATCCGGAGCTTCCAAAAGCTTCCAAACCGCAGGGCTTAATGGCTGCACACCCATATGGAAAAGAAACACACCCTGCTCCCCTGCCAGTTGCAAAAGCGAAGGCAGGTACGTCTTGCCTTTGGAAAAACTTGGTTTAGTTTCAGTGTCAAACCCAAGAACAGTTTCCCCGGCAAGGGCTTTTGCTGCAAGTTCCATTTCTTCTTCGGTGCGCACAAGCGTTACAGCGCCTTCATAGGCATACAGCGGAAGTTCGTTAATAGCTTCCTTACTTAAACGCGCAGAATGCGCCGCATGGCGTGGGTGGGTATTATAAGTATTGGTGTGCATCCACCCTGTTATAGGCAAACATGGCACAAGAGTAAAGTAAATACCAAGATGTGTACCAGAACAATCAGACAATGCTTGCAAATTACTGCCCGCTTCCCCCTTGTTCCATAGCTTCCCCGTGGGGTTCTGCCATGCTCCTCACCCCATTACCAGCCCGTGTAAGCGCACCGGGGCAAAAACAATGTGCTACATGCTGTACACGCTGGAGGTTTCTGCGCCTTTGCCACCAGCAAACCACATCATTCTTACCATGGCACTATGTGCCATAAAGGAGGCCCATGAGTGAAAAACAAAGCAAAACCAGTAACAAACCACCACAACCGGCAACCCGCCGCACCAATGTGCCTGAAGGCGGGGCATCACCACCAAGTCCACAGCCCAGGGCAACGTTAAAACAACAGGCCTTTGCAAAGCATTACCTTGCCTGCCACAACCCCACCCAGGCAGCCCTGCTGGCCGGGTATGCTGCACAGCGCGCACCGCACACAGGCACAAAACTGCTCACCCTGGCAGGGGTACAGGCATTGCTACACCGGGCTAAGGCAGAAGTATGTGCAGCAGAAACACACAAGGAGAACCTTACCAAAGAAACACCCCTTTCCCCCTGCAATTCCGAGAGCATACAACAAGCAAACGCAGTGAAACCAGCCAAAATAGCTTCACAAAAAAAACCGGCTAAAACACAACAGGGCACAGGCCAAAAGCGCCTCCCCCGGCCCCACCCTGGCACCGCGCAAGACCCGCAAGAAATAACGGGAAATCGGGTGCTGCGTGAACTTGCCGCCATTGGCTTTGCCAGCATGGCAGATTTTTGCCATTGGAGTACTGAAGGCATTGAACTGTTGCATTCCGGCAAGCTCACCAAAGAACAAACCGCAGCCATAGCAGAGATTAGCGAATCCAGCACGGGAAAAGGGGCCGTACGCATAAAAACCCATGCCAAATTGAAGGCCCTGGAAATGCTGGGCAGGCACCTGGGTATTTTTGGGGCGGACCCCATACAGCAAGACAAAGAAGACCCTTGCGGGTTTTCCTTACCAGAAGACCTGGCCCGGCAACTGGAAACCATTCTGCCCACCCACATACCCCATCAAGAGGAGAATGACGACAGCTAGGGAAACACTGATTATTCCGTTTGAACGTTGAAATCTCTCAAACCATGCTGGCACCATGCACCGCGTATTGCCGTGTATGGTGCCAGCGTGCATTTTTTAAATACCCCTTCATGAAGGGAAAACATCTTAAAAAATGCAGACGAACCAGCCTCGCAGAAACATACACCTGCCTTGCTTCGCCCTTGCTGGGCAAACTCCCCCTCGTGTAGCGCAGGAAAAGCACTTGACACAGCACCACGTTGCTCCTAAATGGGGCATGGGGAAACTATCTTTTTTGCTCACCGTCCCACACTGGCCAACAGGGCGCATCAAATAAAATGTTGGCCTCCCACCCACAAGTTGGTGCAATATACCAACAGTGTTACTAACGCAGCAATAACTGCTCTTCGTGGCGAAGGAGACCAACATGAATAAGGTAGCAAAAATCATCGGTAAGGCGCAAGAGGGAACTTCATGTGTTGTGGGCATTGATGCACATAAAAACACCAATGCTGTTACAGTGTTGCGTTCTGACGGGCTGAGCAAAAGCTTTGTCTGCCCAGCCGATGCCAAAGCTACTTTTACGGCCATTCTGCGTTTCGCAGAAACTATCGACCTTTTGGTTTATGAAGCAGGCCCCACGGGTTTTACCTTAGCCTG
>NZ_AUCY01000031.1 GCF_000430005.1 Desulfovibrio cuneatus DSM 11391 | reverse complement strand
GCCGAAGCATGTATACCGCCGCTGGAGCGAAAGGAAGTCGAGCGAGGGCGGAGGGCGCAGGCGGCTAGCTGTCTGTTCATCTCCACGCAGCCCGAGCGGAGAAAAGCGAAAGGAAGGTAATGTGCAAACCATAGGTATTCTTGCCGGGTCAGGGCAATTTCCATTTTTGGTGGCCCAAGGGGCCAGGGCCAAGGGGTATAAGGTGGTGGCCTGTGGGTTTACCAACAATACCGACCCTGCCCTTGCCGAGCATGTGGACGCATTTACCATTTTGCCCCTTGGCAAGCTCAATGCGCAAATTGCCTTTTTCAAGCAGCATGGTGTCACCCAAGCCTGCATGGCCGGGGCCATTAACAAGCCCAGGGCGCTGGACGTTAAGCCTGATATGCGGGCGGCGCGGCTGTTGTTCCGTATTGCCCGCACCAAGGGCGACGACGCCATTTTGCGGGCCGTTGCAGCGGAATTGCAAGGCGAAGGCATTGAGCTGATAGGGGCAGAAACCCTTGCCCCTTCCCTGCGCAGCCCGGAAGGGGTGCTTACCCGTGGTACCATTAGCCAGGAAACCTGGGACGATATGCGCCACGGCTATGCCGCTGCCAAACATTTTGGGCAGATGGATGTGGGCCAGTGCATTATTGTAAAAAGTGGTATTGTGGTGGCGGTGGAAGCCATTGAAGGCACGGATGCTACCCTGACCCGCGCCGGGGAACTGGCAGGTGCTGGCTGCACTATGGTGAAAATTGCCAAGCCGGGGCAAGACACAAGGCTGGATTTGCCCTCCATTGGTGCAGGCACCGTGGCCTTACTGGTGAAGTATGGGTTCCGCGCCCTCGCCTATGAGGCGGGAAAGACGTTGTTTTTTGACCAGGGGGAAGGCATTCGCCTGGCGGAAAAGCACGGTATTGCCCTGGTGGGGGTGCCGGAGGATGCAGAAGGTTTTTTTGAGGGGCAAAAATCGTAAGGTTATTGCGGGAGAGAAAGGGGAAGCAGAGTGCTTCCCCTTTTTTTGTGAGTAAAGAGGAGAAAGGAGAGCGTTTTATGTGGCGTGCCGCCATGATAGCTTGTTTTGAGGTGTAACTGCATTACTTTTTGCACATCTCCACCTAGCCCGAGCGGATAATGACAGGGGTGGCAGAGCAGACAAAAGCCATTGACCCCTATGCAAAATGGGCGCATTATAAATGCCTTTGTTAAGGTCGCACAGCGCATGGTGTGCTGTGTACAACACACTCTTTCGTTGGGTGCCCTTGTTATGGGCCAGAAGGATTAAGGTTATGAGCGCACAGTTTCCCTCTTACCGTGGCACAATGAAGTATCGCTGTTTGAGCTGTAGTAGTACCTATGGCATTGATTCGCTCCTGTACACCTGCCCTGAATGCAAATCTGTTCTTATGCTGGAAGACACAAATTTCTCCTCCCTGCGGGCGCGTTCCGGCCGGGAATGGCGTGAGCTGTTTGATGCCCGTGCCGCTTCCAAGCGCACAGCCTTGCGGGGAATTTTCCGGTTCTACGAACTCATGGCCCCGGTAGTGGAAGAGCAAGACATTGTGTACCTTGGTGAAGGCAACACCCCGGTGGTGGAAGCTTCCCCCGCCCTGCAAGCCAAGGTGGGTGCCCGATTTGCCTTTAAAAACGATGGGCAAAACCCCAGCGCTTCTTTCAAAGACAGGGGCATGGCCTGTGCCTTCAGCTATTTGCGTGCCCTGGTGCGCCTGCAAGGCTGGGACGACGTGCTTACTGTGTGCGCTTCCACGGGCGACACTTCCGCCGCTGCCGCGCTGTATGCTTCGTACGTAGGTGCGCCGGTGAAGTCGGTGGTGCTTTTGCCCCATGGCAAGGTAACCCCCCAGCAGCTTGCCCAGCCGCTGGGCAGCGGGGCCACTGTGCTGGAATTGCCCGGCGTGTTTGACGACTGCATGAAGGTGGTGGAATTTTTGGCAGACCACTACCGTGTGGCCCTGCTCAACTCCAAAAACAGTTGGCGTATTTTGGGGCAGGAAAGCTACCCCTTTGAAGTGGCCCAGTGGTATGACTGGAACATGGAAAATATGTGCATATTTGTGCCTGTGGGCAACGCGGGCAACATTACGGCCATGATGAACGGCTTTTTGAAGCTGCACTACCTGGGCATAATTGAAACATTGCCCCGCCTTTTCGGGGTGCAGTCCCACCATGCCGACCCGGTATACCGCTACTACGCCGCGCCGGAAGCAACGCGCGAATACGCTCCGGTAAAGGTGCAGCCCAGCGTTGCCCAGGCCGCCATGATTGGCAACCCCGTGTCCTTCCCCCGTGTGCAGCACCTGGTAGACCGCTACAAAGCCATTGGCGGGGAGCGCTCCTTCCAGGTAATTCAGGTGACGGAACAGGCCATTATGGATGCCATGCTGGAAGCAAACCGCCACGGCCACATTGCCTGCACCCAGGGGGGCGAATGCCTTGCCGGGTTGCAAGGGGCCAAGGCCCTTGGCCTTGTGGATGAAAGCGAATTTTCTGTGCTGGACTCCACCGCCCATGCCTTGAAGTTTATGGACTTTCAGAACAAGTACTTTACCAACTCGCTGGATGCAGCTTTTGGTGTTACACCCAAAAAAGAACTGCAAAATGCCCCGGAACTGCTCTTGACCGAAGCAGAAAGCGCCACCCTTGGGGAAAGCGGGTTTGTGCTGGAATCATGCCGCCGCATTGCCGAGCGGCTCCAGCTTTCGGAAAAATAAAAGCACGCAACAGAGAGTATTGTCAGATGAATTTTATTGGGGAGGCTCTGCCTCCCCAATAAAATTCATTACACAACAGCCTCCAACAGGAAAAATCATGGCATTAGCCCTTATTGTGTTTGATTGTGACGGCGTGTTGCTGGAAAGTGTGGACGCCAAAACCCGCGCCTTTGCCCGTATTGGGCGTGACTTTGGGCAGGAAGCAGAAGACAGGCTGGTGCTGTTCCACGCCATGCATGGGGGGGTAAGCCGCCGGGAAAAGTTTGCCTGGCTGTTTACAGAAGTGCTGGGCCGAACCATTACGGATGCAGAGCAGGAAGCGTTGTGCACTAAGTTTGTGGACTATTGCTTTGACGAAATCCGCATTTGCAAGCTGGTGCCGGGGGTGGAAGAAGTGCTGCGCACGTGGCATGGCCGGGTGCCCATGTATGTGGCTTCCGGTGCACCGCATGACGAGCTGCACATTGTGCTGAAAGAACGCGGCCTGGCCCATTACTTCGAAGGCATTTTTGGCTCCCCTCCCGGTAAAACCGCCTTGCTGCGCAATATTGTAACGGCAACCGGGGCAGACCCTGCCCAAACCCTCATGATTGGTGACAGTCAAACAGACCTTTCTGCAGCGGAAGCCGTGGGAACGCTGTTTTACGGCAGGGGGGAATACTTCAAGTCTTCCGGCCAGCCCTGGCACCATGACCTTACCGCCCTGAATGCCCACCTACAGGCACTTGCCAGCGCAGAGTAAGCCCATGCTCTGAATGTAATCAGAGTACGCACAGCATATGGTCTAAAAAAGTGACGGGCACTGGCCTGCATCTTTGCAGGAAAATGTCTTGACAAAACAGCCTGCTCTACGCTAGTAAAGCTGTCTTGTGCACGTGGAATTCATTTTTGCGTGCCCGCGGAGAGGTGGCCGAGCGGCCGAAGGCGCTCCCCTGCTAAGGGAGTATACCTCATAAGGGTATCCGGAGTTCAAATCTCCGCCTCTCCGCCATATTTAAATCCGACCGAGTTCGGAAAAGTCTGAAAAGTGTTTCCTGGCAAGGGAATAAGCAAAGCAGATTGTCCGAACTCGGTTTGAAAAAACCATAGACAACCCACCTTTTTGGGGTACTTCTGGGGGAACGTAACCCCTTGCCAGGAGTGATTCCTCCCCCTTCTAAGAAATCTTCTCTTACAGACACAGCAATTCGCGGCGCAAAGCCCAACGACAAGCCCCTGAAACTATTTGATAGTAATGGGCTTTTTTTTTGTTTGTACCCATAGCTTGTTCCCCCCATTGTAAAGGAGGAAACATGGAAAAGAGTACAGATGTAAAATTGAGGAAGCTTGAAGACATTCCAGGGGAAGACAGCGAATTTCCTCTGGCTTCCGGTGGTTTTGCCGTGGAGCCAGTTATCCTTTTGGGAGAGTTGTAGTGGAGAAGAGTGGCAACACGCTCTCTTTTCTTGAAAAAGAGGTTGCTGTATTAACGGTTTTTGTTAAGCAGGCAGAATACTTCCACTATGAGGGTATGCCTTGAAAATGAAGAATAGTTGTCAATAATTGCGAGTATATCAGTTTATGAGGGTTTCAAGGACATGAATTTGGCATAAAAAGTAGACCGTTTCATGCCCAGTATTTTGAGGGCGCCTCGCTCTCCTGTTATTTTTCCTTCAGTTAATTTGAGCACATGCTGTACATACCTGCGTTGTAGGGTTTCAAGCGTAGGAAGGTCGGCTAGCAGATGTTGTTCTTCGCAGGGGTGGCTTTTGTTGCAAGCAAGGCTTTCGGTTGCAGTGCAGGGTTCAAGGCCATACTGCAACACTCCGCCCCTGTAAAGGATAACCGCCCGCTCCACCACGCTTTTTAATTCCCGTACATTACCAGGCCAGGCGTAGTTCATGAGAAGGGCCATATCTTTCGTTGTAGGAGAAGGAATAGAGCGATGATAGCGCCGTGCAAATCGGTCAAGGAACAGTTTGACCAGAAGGGGTATGTCTTCCTGGCGTTCTCGCAATGGTGGCAAGGTCAGGGGCACTACAGACATGCGGTAATACAAATCCTCCCGAAAACGCCCGGCTTGTACTTCGAGCCACAGGTTTTTGTTGGTAGCCCCTACTAAACGGAACTGGGAATGGACTTCCATGCGTCCCCCAACCCGCAAAAAACGTTTTTCCTGAAATACCCGCAGCAGCTTAACCTGCGTACTCCCTGGAATATCCGCCACTTCGTCAATAAAAAGTGTCCCTCCATGGGCCATTTCCGCAAGCCCTATTTTTTGTTTGTGGGCTCCGGTGAATGCACCTTTTTCATGGCCAAAAAATTCACTTTCAAAGAGATTTTCAGGAATGCTCGCCGGGTGCACAGGAACAAAAGGACCAGCCCTGCCACTACAATCATGAATATATCTGGCGAGCAATTCTTTACCCACCCCGGTTTCCCCCAGGATGAGAGCTGGAGCGTCTGTAGCCGCAACCTGCCTGCTTTTGGATATGACCTGCCGCATTACCGGGCTGCCGTGGTACAGGGTTTCTGGGCTATCCTGATACGGGATTGCTTTTGCCTGTTCCTGTGCCACGGCGTTGGGATGCTCTGTTCTGTTATGCCGCAGAGCCGTGCGTAGCTCTTGGGAAAAAATGTCTGCCACTTCCTTGCGGACTAGCGGAGAAACTGCCCGCAAAGCACGCAGGGCATACGTACTTTCAAGGTACAGGAACCAAAGGGTTCCATGCGCCACATGCAGCGGAACTATAAGGGAGACGAATCCTTCGTTTTCCAAAAGGGCCGGGGTTTCGCCTAGCTGTGGCAAAATTCGAAGGAGGCTGCCCGTAATGGCCCCGGTGCTCAGCTCCGCAGGCGTAATATTGCATGTGCTTTGTGCCTCAAGCACGCCAGGCTCGCGAACACGAAACAGGGCGGCACGTTCCGCTCCCAGTTCACAGCAGGCAATGTGGGTCATCTGGTGCAGAAACTGTTTCACATCTTGCCAGGGGGGGATAGACTCCAAAGCCATCCGGCAGTTTTCCGCCGGGTTCTCTTCCGGTGCTGGCGTGCCCAAAAGCCAGGATTGTCCGATTTTTACTTCATTGGTGGCACCATGGGCAGGCAGCATGATATGGGCCGTATGCGCAAGGCTGGACTGAAACCCATCTCCTTCCGGCTGTTCAAAAAAAGCGAGAGTGTGTAGTGCTTCCTCTTTTGCGGTTTGCGCCTTACTGGCTAGGCCTTGCTGGGCAAGGGCGTGGGCAATGTGCAGCTTTGTCCGGGCTGCTTCCAGCGGGTTTCCCACTTCCTCAAATAACTGTAAGCTTTGTTGCAAGAGCGTAACAACATGCTCTGCGGGTTCCCCCTTGCGCAGGCTGATAACGGCACGGGTGCGCAGGGCCGTTGCCAGCAAGTGCTTGTTGGGGCCTTCCAGTGCCCTGGCAAGTTCGTCATTCAGTACCATGCCGGGTACCGGGGGCAACCCCTGCTCATGAAACTCCAACAGCATGTCAAACATCCAGGGATAGGAATAAATAGGGCGGTTAAGTCCCTGGCGTTGGCCTGCGAGCATGGCATCCACAAGAGCCTGATGCGCCGCTTTTACCTGTCCTTTGCGAAAATGATAATACGCAAGTCCCCGCATGCCCCATATGTAAATTTTTGTTTCCGACTCCGGGTTTGCCTGGGAGATGACGCGGTCAATGAGTTCCAGCGCCTCTTCGCAGCGGTTCATATAGAGAAGGATCATAGAGAGTTGCGCTTCCCACCACATGGTTTTGAAGGTGTTTTGCGTTAATTCAGCCGTCCGCCGGGCAGATTCCAAAATGCCCACTGCCCGGTGAAAGTGCCCAAGGTAGACAGCCGCTGAACTGGTGTACAGTGAGAACATTTCTGTTTGAAAGCGACCTTTCCAAACCTGCGGGGCCCCTGCTGCCCCTTCAAAGGTGGTAAGCACTTTTTGAAAATTGCCTTCCCAAAAGGCGAACATGCCATGAAAATAATGCAGTTGGGTAATGGCATCTGTATCACACAGTTCGCTGAGTGCCCCTGTGCTTTCCTCACGCAAAAGGCGCAGGCGCACGGCAGAACATTCTGCTGCCATGTTTTCCAGGCAGGCCCCCAGCAAGCTGCACAGGGCCGCGGTGCGTTTGTCGCCCATATCCATGGCTACGCTTCGGGCGCGAATAACCAGTTGCCTGGCTTCATGGTGGAACATGGTGAGGTACATGGAAGTATCCGCCGCACCAAGCGCAAGCTCTACAAATCGACGCTTTTCTGCGGCTTTGTGTCCCTCGTCATTCCATTCCTGCAAATAGCCAATGCCCAGCCCAAGGCAGGCCACAGCAGCCGCAGAGGAAGCGTTGTCCAGAAAATGGTCGATGCGCTCAAAAATAATAGAACAACTTTCAAGGAAGTTGCCTGCTTCACGCAGGCGGAAACAGGCTGCAAGATTCCGTTCTTCCTCTTGACCGGGGAACAGTTTGCCCAAGGAAGGAAGGAGAGCAAGCGGCGTGATTGCAGTATAGCGTGTTCGTTCAGGCGTACCTGATGCGCTTACCAATTGCCGGTGTACAAGTTCCTTGAGGGCAGCCTCCACCAAAGGTTGTGGCATTTCCAGGGTCAGGGCCAGGCACATTGCGGAAAGCTTTCCCCCCAGTTCATGCAGGGCAATTGCCACCAGAGTGGCAACGGGTGAGAGGTCGGGCATAATGAACCTCCAGGCATAGATGGCATAGGTGCCAGACGTTGCTCTAGGTCTTGGGACGGAATAGAACTGTCCAGAAATAAGACGTGCTGTCTATTTTTAGGATAGTATCTTGTTTTTGGACAACTGTCCAAGTGTGTATTTTAATTAAAATACAATAAAATTAAACGTTTATAGTATTAAATTTTGGCATGTAAATTGCTTTTTATAGGGAAACTGTAACTTGTCAGGTATGTCGGCTACAACAGTACACCAAGGAGCAACTGATGAAGACCAATGAGAAATTGCTGGATACGCTGATTGAAAGCGGTGTAAAACGGGCATTTACTTTGCCGGGGTTGGGCATAACCTGGACATTACCTGCTTTTTATGACCGCAAGGATGCTATTGATTTGGTGCTGTGCCGCAGTGAGCAGGTGGCTTCTATCATGGCCCAGGCCACCGGGCGCATCACGGGCAAGCCCGGTGTGTTCATGGGGCAGGGCCCCTGGGTGGCAAGTACTGGGCAATTCGGTATTATTGAAGCGGCCTTTTCAGGCACACCCATGCTCGTCATTACGGATACCTCAGATTATGATGGCTATGGCTTGTATGGTTGTTACCAGAGCATGGTGGGTGGTTATGGCGCTTTGGACATTCAGGCGGTGCTGCGCCCCATTACTAAGTATTGCGCCTATGCCACAGAACCGGAAGACGTAGTCTACGGCGCACAAATGGCTTATAAGCACGCCTCGTTGCCGCGCAAAGGCCCGGCAGCCCTTATTATGAAAACCACCATCATCCGCCAGGAATTTCCCGAAAATCCACGCACGCCCATTTATCCTTCACAGGGGTATTATGCCTACACGGCTCCCAAGCCAGACAGCGAAGCTGTGGAACGCCTTGGTGCCATGCTGGATGCCGCCGCGTTGCCTGTTATTGTGGCTGGCAATGGCGTTTTTGGTTCTGGTATGGGTACTGCCTTGCTGGAACTGGCACGCAAGGCAGGCATTGCCATAGTAACAAGCTACCTTGGCAAAGGCACCGTGGATGAAAGTGCCGATATTTCATGCGGTATGCTTGGCACATGGGGCAACCCTGCTGCCAACCGCATGGTGCAAAAAGCCGACCTGGTATTAATGCTCGGGGCCAGCATGGGGCCGGATTATACCCGTTTTCGTGATCCCAAAATGATTCGCCCTGGCGAGCAAAAGCTGGTGCAGGTAGATGTTGACCCCCGCGCTGCCGGGTGGGTGTACCCCGTGGACCTTGCCATTACTGGTGACGTAGCAGACGTGGTGCCTATGCTCGCCCGCCGTGGCCTTTCCCCGGCAAAGCATACTGCACGACTGGAAGCTATAAAGAGCATCAAAGCACAGCAGTCTTACGACAATCCCCAGGGGTTCACTGCTGCGCCGGGCCGTGTTGCCAACATGGACGTGGTGCGCGACATGCAAAAGTTTATGGGCAAGGACGACATTATTACCCTGGATGCAGGGAACAGCCGTATTTGGTTTACCAATGCCCTGCGTGTACGCCATCAAAACCAGTTGCTGGCCCCCGGCGGGGCAGGGGGCATGGGCTGGGGCGGGCCTGCTGCCGCTGCCGCCAAGCTCGCATTACCGGAAAAACGCGTCACCTCTGTTTCAGGGGACGGCGGTTTTATGATGACAGCCGATGTGGTTGCCACGTGCGCCCAGCATAAGATAGGCGCAACCTTTGTAGTGATGAACAACAGCGGCCTTGGCATGGTGCGCGACAACATGGGGGCAAAGCGCATAGCGTGCGATTTTCCGGATGTGGACTTTGCCAAGATGTGTGAGGGCATGGGGGCCAAGGGCTATACCGTGACTGACCCCAAGATTTTTGGTGATGTGTTGCGCGAAGCGCATTCTCATGAAAATTGCCCGGTGGTCATTGATGTGAAAATCGATCCCAACGATTCCCACCGCCCCGCTTCCGATAACCAGCCCCTGTAGCCCCAAGGAGCCTTCATGCAATGTGATTTGCCAGTTGTTATTGTTACCGGGGCAGCCAATAATATTGGGCTTGCTTGTGCCCGGCGTTTTGCCGCCACCCACCAGGTGGTTATGGTTGACTTGGTTGATGCATCGGCAGAAGCCGCTGCCCTGCCCCATGCCCACGCTATGCGGGCAGACGTAAGCGACTTTGCTGCCTGTGTGCATTTGGTGGAGGAAGCGCAAAAATATGGCCGCCTTGAAGCCCTGGTACATTGCGCCGCCATTACCAAGCCTGCCTGTACAATATTGGAGATGCCTGTTGCGGAATGGGAGCAGGTTATCCGTGTGAACCTGACAGGGGCCTTCTTTTTGGCAAAAGCGTGTATTCCTGCCATGCAACAGCATGGGGGCAGCATGGTGCTGTTCACTTCACGTGCGGCAAAAACAGGTTTTGCCGCTCTTGGTGCCAATGCGGAAAAAACAAAGGCTCATTACTGCGCTTCCAAGGCCGGGGTTATTTCCCTGGTAAAGTCGCTGGCCCTTGAACTTGCCGGAAATAATATACGGGTGAATAGCGTGGCCCCTGGTCCAGTTTCCGGCACCATGATTCCCAAGGAACAGATTCCTGCCATTGCGGCGCGTGTGCCGTTAAAGCGGGTGGGTACCCCGGAAGATATGGCAGAAAGTGCCTGGTTTTTATGCTCCCCCGCAGCAAACTTCATTACCGGACATGTGCTTGATGTGAATGGCGGAACGCTTATGGATTAAGGGCGTAATGAGCCCTGGGGCAGAGTTTCGTTGGTGCTGCATAGCGTGTAGCGACTCTGCTCCGGGTACTGGTTTCGCGACGCTCTCTCTGCCACAGTTTCTTTTGGACAACCCGTTTCCTTTTGCTGCGCTTCACGCTAACTGCGGCACCACATAATAATTCAGCATTTTCATACTGCGGAGCTACTGCCAAGAAATACGTTTTCTTTACCACCGCCAGGAGGCAAAATGACCTTGATAAAAAGGAATATGCTCAGCGGATTCAGTATCGTTCTTGTTGCTCTTATTTTGTATTCTCAAACACTCAGTATGGGGGATGCCTTCCTGACAGAAGGTATTCATCCCATGGATTATCCCCGTGTGCTCATTGGCCTTTTGGCTGTTCTTGGCTTTATTATCGCCTTTAAGCCTTCTGCTTCCGCCTGTTCCACAGGTGAACATATCGCACCCATTACAAGCCGCACCCCCCTCATGCTATTGGCTCTGAGCCTGTATGCACTGCTATTTGTCTATGTCGGTTTTTATGTTTCCAGCGTCGTGGGGGCCTCTTGCTGTGCCTTGGTTATGGGCTGGAAGCGCTGCGGCCTGCTCTTGCTGGTGAACCTTGTGGGCGTTGCCTGCATCTGGCTGCTTTTCACCTACGCCTTAAAAATTCCTCTTCCTGTATTCCCGTGGTGGTAAACGCATCCGGTTTCCGAGTTCCATTTAATCCCAATATGAGGTGAATATGGATAGTTTACAAGGAGCCTTATCGGCATTGACTCCCTTGAACCTTGGAATGAATTTCATGGGCGTGCTTGTTGGAATGATAGTAGGGGCATTGCCGGGGCTTGGCTCTGTGGTGGCTATTACCGTGTGCTTGCCGTTTACGTTTGGCATGGATGCCGGTACCGCCATGGCACTGTTGCTGGGCGTGTATTGCGGTTCTATCTGCGGTGGTTCCATTTCCGCCATTCTCATTAACACGCCGGGCACTCCTCAATCTGCCTGTACCAGCCTGGACGGCTTCCCCATGGCAAAAGCGGGAAAGTCTGCCAAGGCCATTGGCTGGGCGCTTTCTGCTTCCATTGCAGGGGGTATTTTTTCCTGCCTTGTTCTTTCCATTGCCACCCCCACCCTGGCGGCTTTTGCCCTGGAATTCGGGGCGCTGGAAACATTTGCCCTGATACTTATGGGGCTGACATGCATTTCAAGCATTTCCGCTGGTAACCAGATGAAAGGGCTTGCCGCTGGTGTTATGGGGCTTTTGCTGGCCTGTGTGGGTGGTTCGCCCTTTTCCAGTGAAAGCCGTTTTACTTTTGGGTTGTTTTCGCTCAACAGCGGTATTGACCTTGTTCCCGTTATTGTGGGGGTGTTCGCGCTTTCTGAAGTGATAACCCGTGCTGAAAGCATGTTGTATGAGGGCCGGGTGGAGGCCACTTCCACAAGCGGGGTCACGCTGCCTTCCATGAAGGAATGGAGCGGCAGGTACTGGCTGCTGTTGAAGTCATCAATAATTGGCACGATTGTGGGCATTATGCCTGGTACAGGCGCGGCCACCGCTTCGTTCCTTAGTTATGGCGAGGCCAAGCGTTCTTCCCCTCGAAGGGAGAACTTCGGCAAAGGTGAGCCAGACAGTATTATTGCGGCAGAATCTGCCAACAATGCCGTGACTGGTGGGGCCATGGTGCCCACCCTTGCCCTGGGAATTCCCGGAGACCCGGTAACGGCTATAATGCTGGCCACATTTGCCATTCATGGCATCAGCCCTGGCGTGCGCCTGATGACGGAAAACCCAGGAATAGTTTACGGCACCTTTGCAGCCCTGGCCGTTGCCAACCTGCTCATGTACCCGGCTTGCGTCATTACCACCCGGTTATTCAATTATTTTCTTCGCCTGCCGGAACCCATTCTTATGGGCTTTGTGGTGGTTTTGTGCATTCTTGGTTCCTACGGCGCGCGGGGGAACATGGTGGATGTTGTGGTTACCATGGTGGCAGGGGTGCTGGCCTATGTGCTTCGCCGCCAGGGGTTCCCCATGCCCCCCATTGTTATCGGGCTGGTGCTTGGCCAGCAGTTTGAAATGAGCATTGGGCAAATGCTCTTGTTCAAGGGAACAGAATCCTGGCTATCGTTCCTTCTGTCCTCGCCCATTGCAATGGTTCTGTTCTTGTTTTCCGCAGGCATGATTGCGTTGCCTGTGTTGAGCGATACTGTAAAGCGGAAAAAGCAGACTTCATCATAGCTCACCTTTTTACTTGGAGGACTATATGATTCGAAGAATTTTTTGCCTTGCGCTCATGTTCGTAGTTACGTTGTGCACGGCTGCCCATGCCGCTTACCCTGACCACCCCATTACCCTGATTGTACCCTTTGGCGCAGGTGGTGGCACAGACGTGCCCGCCCGCCTGGTTGCCAACATGCTGGAAAAAAAGCTTGGGCAACCTATTGTGGTGCAAAATATTGTTGGGGGCAGCGGTACACAGGGCGTTGCCCAGATTACAGGGAGTAAGCCGGATGGCTATACCCTTGGGTATATCCCTGTGGGGACCGTATGCTTGCAGCCGCATACGCAAAAGTTGCCTTATGGCAAAGATTCTTTCACCTTTTTGGGCATGGTAACGCGCCAGCCCGTGGTGCTTATGTCTTCCAAAGTCGCGCCGTGGAAAAACCTTGAGGGCATGATTGAGGCAGTGCGTAAAAATCCCAACAAATATGTTGTGGCCATTACTGGAACAGCCAATATGACGCATGTTCCCGTGGTGGAACTGGCAGAAAAATTCGGCTTGCAGTTTCGTTATATCCCTTACCGCAGCACCCCTGAAATTATGAAAGATATGATTGCCGGACGAGTGCAATTGCATGCAGACGCCCCGGCAGCGCTTTCACAATTCGATGTATATGGCCTGGTGCAGTATGTGGATGTGCCTGTTGCCAACCTCAACATGCCCACTACCAAAGAAGTGGGGTTGGACAAGCCCATGGTGCACTGGCAGGGCATTATGGGCCCAAAGAACATGCCCGCAGAAGTAACGGGCACATTGGCAAAGGCCATTGAAGAAGTGGTTGCCAGCAAAGAATTTGCGGAAGAAGCGACCAAAATAAGTTCCGCTGCTTACTGGATGGGGCCAGAGGCATTCCAGAAGCAGTTTGATCAGGAATTTGAGTATTACGGTGGGGTTCTCAAGGAAATGCTCAGCAAAAAGTAATGTTGGTGGGGGGGAAGGTGCGGCGTGCCCTAGCCTCCCCCCGCACTCTTTGCAGCCTTGTTACTTCGTTTGATACTCATTAACGGTTGATATTGCGAGGGAGATCATTATGGACTGCACAGGGCTTACAGCCGTGGTGGTGGGCGGGGGGCAGGGAATAGGCAGGGAGATTTGCCTGAAGCTTGCCGCACAGGGGGCAGATATTGTGGTGGCAGATATTTCTGCGGGCACAGGAGGAGTGGCCGAAGAGGTGCGCCAAATAGGGCGCCAGGCTCTTGCCGTATATACGGACTTGCGCCAGGAAGCTTCTGTACAGGCTATGGCGAACAGTGCGGTGGAACGCTTTGGCACTGTCCATTGCCTAGTGAACAGTTCGGGCATTGTGGGTGGGCTGGGGCAAATAGATGAGTTTTCCCTGGAGGAATGGAATGAGTCGCTTTCTGTAAACCTCACAGGCATGTTTCTTACCTGTCGGTATCTGTTGCCCGGCCTGAAGCAACAGGGAGGAAGCATTGTGAATATTGCTTCTGTTGCAGGCAGGCGCCCATTAAAAGGCCGCAGCCCTTATTGCACCACCAAGGCTGCCGTGCTTGGGTTTACCCGCAGTCTGGCTATGGACCTTGGTGAATTTGGTATTCGGGTGAATGCGGTAAGCCCCGGCAGGGTGGAAGGGCCGCGCATTGAAAAGACACTGCACCACGGGGCCGCACAAGCGGGCATGGAGTTTGAGGATTATGTGGAACACCTGAAATCGCAAACACCCCTGCATACGTTTATCCCGCCGGGGGCAGTGGCAGATTCTGTGGCCTTTCTTTGTTCCCCGGCTTCTGCATTTATGACGGGTGCGGACCTGTTCGTAAATGCTGGTTCCTACATGGTGTAGCAATGGCAAAATCAACGTCCTCTTCTGGTGCTCCTGCCGTTATCGTTCTGGGTGGTGGCCTGGCCGGAATAACGGCGGCCCTTGCAGCCCGCAGTGCAGGAGCGGCTGTTTCCATGCTCAGCCTTGGGCCTGTGGGGCGCTCGGGCAATACCCTTGTGGCCGGGGGTATATCCAGTGCCACCAATGATGTGGAGAACCCCCCGGAACTTTTTCTGCACGATATCATGCAGTCTGGCCAAGGGGTAGGAAACTCCTCCCTGGCCAGGGTGCTTGCAGAAGAATCGTTCCCTGCCTTGCAACGAATGGAGGAGTTCGGCGTTGTCTTTGCGCGGGAAGGAGGCAAGCTGCTTCGGCGGTTGCCACCAGGGCACAGCGTACCCAGGAACATTCCCACAGATTGGGCAGGCGTGGCTTTTGCCATGCGGGGTATCACTTTTGTGAGGCCTTTGGCGGAACACCTCGCGGTGGAAGGAGTTGCCGTACATAACGGGTTTTGCGCGTTGCGCCTGCTCTGCACGGAAGGGCGCGTTACTGGTGTGCTTGTGGTGGAACGCAAAAGCGGGAAGTGTTTTTCGGTGCGGGCTGACGCTGTGGTACTTGCTACGGGGGGGTATGCCGGGCTGTTTTGGCGCACCAACAACGTGTCAGACAGTTATGGCGACGGTGTTGCCCTGGCCCTTGGGGCAGGTTGCACCGTGCGTGACATGGAAATGGTGCAGTTTCACCCCTGTATGATGTTTACCCCGGTAAAGCTGCCAGTGCTTGATTCCCTGTTCGGTGCCGGGGCGCTGCTGCGTAATAGCACGGGTGAAGCTTTCATGCCCCGGTACAGTAAAACCGGAAACATGGCCACGCGGGATGTTATGGCACGGGCAATTTTTCAGGAAGTTGCCGCCGGACGTGGTGTGAACGGTGGTGTTTACGTGGACTGTGGCAAAGTTCCCCACGCCGCCCTGGAAGGGCAATTTTCATTGTTCGGGCAGGTTCTGGCAAAACACGGCTTATGCCTTGGCAAGGACATGCTTGTTGCCGGGCCTTGTGCCCATTACAGCCTCGGCGGGGTAGTCATTGACCCGCAGGGCCGCACCACGGTGGCCGGGCTATATGCCGCGGGGGAAGTATGCGGCGGCGTTCACGGGGCCAACCGCCTGGCAGGAGGTTCTTTAATGGATGCCTGCGTGTTTGGATGGCGGGCAGGCCGTGCCGCGGTGGAAGATATGGCGGGGGCTGCAACACGCTCTGACAGTGTTTTCACATCGTTTTCAAATTGTATTGATGCAACTTCGGATGCCCTTTTCCAAGTAAAAGAGTGGACGCGGCAATTGCGTACCCTCATGTGGGAGCAGGTTTCTGTGGTGCGAACAGGCAAAGGCTTGCAGGCCGCCCTGGCCACTCTCCATGAGCTTGAGGGCGCTGCCAAGGTATTGTGGGCCAGCGTTGCGCGGGAAAAGTTCCTGCATAAATGTATGGTGGCCTCCTGCGTTGTGCGAAGTGCCCTTGCCCGGCAGGAGAGCCGAGGCGCTCATTACCGTGCGGATTTCCCGTTGCTTCAGGAAGAATATACAGGCCATACCCGCTGCCGTTTTGTGGAAGGTTTAGTGTCAGTGCAGTTTCAGGCCGAGGGTATGGGTTTGTAGCCTTGTCATAAATAAAGGAGTTTCCCATTGGCAGACGATTGAAACCGAAGATACGTTTGTGTGCCAGATTTTTGTAGTGGACTGTTTTTTGTTTAGACACAACAACCGATGACTTTATGGAGAACAACAATGCCTAAGATGACCCCAAGTGAAGCCATGGCAGAAGTTTTGGTGCAGGAAGGTGTGACTCACATGAGCGGAATTCTCGGTTCTGCGTTCATGGATTTACTCGATCTTTTGCCTGCTGCCGGGATTGATTTTTTTTCCGTGCGTCATGAACAAACGGCTGGCCACATGGCAGATGCCTATAGCCGTCTTACAGGCCGTGCAGGTGTTGTAATTGGTCAGAACGGCCCTGGTGTTACCAATTTTGTCACCGCCGTTGCCACAGCCAACATGGCCCACACGCCCATGATTGTGCTTTCCCCAAGTGCTGGCACCGGCTCCATTGGCTGGGACGGCTTTCAGGAATGCGATTCCTGGAACATTTTCAAGCCCATTACCAAAGCTTCCTTGCGCGTGCCGCACCCCAACCGTGCTGCCGACATTCTGCGCACTGCATTCCGCATTGCCTACGCAGAGCGCGGCCCCGTACTTGTTGATATTCCCCGTGACTATTTTTACGGCGAACTGAATGAAGATATTTTGCACCCTTCCCAGTACCGCGTAGCCCCCGGTGGCATTGGCAATCCTGAACACTTTGCCGCTGCGGTGGAAGTGTTGAAGAGCGCTAAAAATCCTGTAATTATTTCTGGCCGTGGTGTGGTAGACACGGATTGTATTGGTACCATTAAAGCCTTGGCTGAACACCTTGGCGCACCTGTTGCTACCACCTACATGCACAATGACGCCTTTGAATACGACCACCCCCTGTGGACAGGCCCCATCGGTTACATGGGTTCCAAGGCTGCCATGCGTATTCTGCAAAAGGCCGACGTGATTCTTGCTGTGGGCACACGCCTTTCCTACTTTGGCACTTTGCCCCAGTATGATATCAACTACTTCCCGAAAACAGCCAAGATCGTGCAGATCGACATTAACCCCCGCCACATTGCCAAAACCCACCCCGTGGCTGTGGGCCTGTGTGCCGATGCAAAAGACGCTTCCGAAGAACTCTTCAAGCGCCTGCGTGAAGCTGTGCCAGCCAAAAAAGACCTGACCCCGGTGTACAACATGATCAAGGCTGAACTGGAAGACTGGTACAAAGAAATTGCAACTATTGCCAATGAGCCCACCCAGCCAGGACGCATGCACCCCCGCAAGGCTTTGGAAGTTGTGGGCAAGTTCGTTACCGCCACCAACGCCATTGCCACAACAGACATTGGCAACACCTCTTCCATGGCTAACGGCTACCTGCGTTTCAACAACCCCAAGCGCCACGTTGCCACCCTTACCTTTGGCAACACGGGCTTTGCCTACCAGGCCGCCTTAGGTGCGCAAATTGCCTGCCCGGAAGATACCGTGGTTTCCATTGCTGGCGACGGTGCCTGGGGCATGAGCCTGTTTGAAGTGCCCACAGCGTGCCAGTATAACCTGCCTGTAATAGCCACCGTGTACAATAACGGCGCATGGTGCGCAGAAAAGAAAAACCAGATGGACTTTTACAACAACCGCTTTATCGGTACGGAAATCTGGTCTAAGTCGTACGCCAAAATTGGCGAAGCCATGGGGGCAGATGGATACTGCGTGAACAACCAGAAAGACCTGGCAGAAGCCCTGGAAGCTGCAAAGAAAAACCGCCGACCAGCTGTTATTGAAATCATGACAGACGGCAGTAACCAGCACCTTGCACCTCCTTTCCGCCGCGACGCATTGGCCCTGCCAATTCGTCATTTGCCCAAGTATGAACACCTGGACAAGAAGAACTTCAAGTAAAACAACAGGTATTGTGTTTTACAATGCTGAATAATTTTGGAGTCAGGTAAAAATGTCCATGCTTTGCTGCGAAATCATGCTTCTAGCAGCAAAGCATGGCAATGCGCAGCAATGTGCGTAAGTCCCCTAATGGGGGCAAACCTTGGTATTGACAGCCTTGATGCCATTGCCCGCATTAACAATACCTGTAATGACCCTGGAATAGACACCATACCGCAGGAAATACGGTGCGGGCGGTCATTCCCCATCATCTGAAAGACGGGCCAATAGAAACCTCCAAGAACGCGCAGCTTGCAGCGACCGTCATGGACTCATTGGGCTTGTGCCTTATGCTGGGAGGTGCGGTGAAAGACCTTTCCCTCATTCTTGCCCTGGTGGAAGCGCGTTATGGGGTACGGTTTTCTGTGTCAGACAATGTCTGCTTTTTTGGTAAAGTACAGAAGGTGTATACACCCGCAAGAGCGGAGAATGTGAAGTCCCGCTGCTACTCGGAACAAATCAGCGTTTCCTTAGTTTTGCATTGGTCTTCCCCCTTGAAAGGTGGGCGCAAAGAAGCTATTGCTTTGCCTGCTGCTTTTGTGGGAGCAGTGTTTTTGAACAGTGCAAAACTTACCAACAGGCCATAGGCCGCCTGCATTGCGGCGCAGTGCAGTAAAGGGGATAACGTAATGAGTGGTTCCACCTTTGAAAGCAAAGTGGATCAATTTTTCGGCTACAGTGCGCGGGGTTCCAGCTTTGGCACGGAAGTGCGTGCCGGCCTGACCACCTTTGCCACCATGGCGTATATTTTGCCCGTGAACATGGCCATTCTTTCCCAGGCAGGGTTAGACGGCGGGGCCGTGTTCATGGCCACGGCCCTTTCTGCCGTGCTGGGCACGGTGCTTATGGCCCTGCTTGCCCGGCTTCCTTTTGCCCTGGCCCCTGGCATGGGGTTGAACGCCTTTTTTGCCTTCACCGTAGTGCTTGGCATGGGCAAAACCCCTGCCTTTGCTCTGGCGGCTGTGTTCACTGAAGGGGTGGTGTTTATTTTCCTCAGCCTTACCGGGGTGCGCACAGCCCTGTTCAACGCCATTCCCAAAGAAATCAAGCAGGCGGTTTCCGCGGGTATTGGCCTGTTTATCATGTTCATCGGGTTGCAGAACTGCGGGTTTATTGTGGCAGACAAAGCAACCCTGGTAGCCATTAACCCCCACCTGAACAGTGCCGCCGTGGCCCTTGCCATTATTGGCATTGGCCTGACTATTGTGCTGTATTTGCGCCGGGTGAAAGGGGCGCTGCTTTTGGGCATTTTGGGCACATGGGGCCTTGGTATGCTGGCCCAGGCCGCTGGCTGGTATGTGGTAAACCCGCAAGCCGGGCATTTTTCCCTGTTCCCCGGCGGGGTGTTCAGCGCACCGCCCAGCCTTGCCCCCACCTTTGGCCTGTTCCTGAACGGCTTTGCCGAAGCGTTTGCCAGCGGGGCCAACTTCGGGCAGTTCCTGCTTGTTATTATGACCTTTTTGTATGTGGACATTTTTGATACCTTGGGCACCCTTTCCGGTGTGGCTACCAAGGCCAACATGCTGGATAAAAACGGCAACCTGCCGGGCATTACCGGTGCCTTGAGTGCCGATGCCATTGCCACCGTTGCCGGGGCCATGCTGGGCACATCCACTGTCACCACGTTTGTGGAATCTTCCGCTGGTGTGGAAGAAGGCGGGCGCACAGGGCTTACAGCCATTGTGACTGCCGTGTGCTTTTTTCTGGCTATTTTCATGTTCCCCGTGGTGGGGGCCATTCCTGCCTTTGCCACCACCTGTGCCCTGTTCATGGTGGGCATTATGATGTTTGAACCCTTGAAAGATCTGGAATTTAACAACCCGGAATGCCTTATTCCTGCGGTGATTACCGTGGCCTTTATGGTTATGGGGTATTCCATCAGCGCAGGGCTTATGTGGGGTGTTCTGGCCTTTATTCTGGTGAAGGTGGCTGTGGGCAAACCCAAAGAAATTACGCCGCTTATTTGGAGCCTCGGGGTTATTTTTCTGCTGAAGTTGTTTGTGCTGGACACCATGGCATAGGGAAACGCTGAGTTATTCCGTTTCCAAAGGCCCTGTAATTAATGTTTCCATAGCCGCCGTTCACACTGAAAACACCCCGCGTACCAAACTGGTATGCGGGGTGTTTTGTATGCAGGGAACAAGCTGTGGAATTTGGCTTGCCGGAGGCTACTTGAGGGGAGGAACGCCCTTTTCCCAGGTGCTCCAATTGGCCACAATGTAGTCCACCAGGGTGGCGCCCACCTTGGCAATGTTTTGGGTTGTTTCGGCAAACCCCCCGGCTGTTTGGCCTGGGGCGGGGTCGAGGTGTTCCAGGGTGGTTTCATTGGGGTTGCCCTGGTCAAAGTTTACAGCACCGCGCAGGCTAATAGTTCTGTCCAGGCTTTTGTGCTTTTCCAGCACGTGGGCAATGGCGCTGCCTTCCATTTCTGTGGCAACGTAATCATCTGCCCCGTACAGTTTGGCAATGTACTGGGCTTCCTGGGAAAGGCCCGGCCCGTGGAAAAAGGTGTCGCCTGCCACATGGGTGCCAACGCCCACTGCCGGTGCCCTTCTGGCAGCTTCTTGCGGGTAGCGCTGGCGGTAAGCTTTGGCAGCGTCAGAATCGTTCAGGGCAACGCCCTTGGAGAGTTTCATGGCCCAGGCCACAAGTGCCTGGTTTATTTGGAACACGCGCACGTTTTCATACCCTTTGCGGGGCATAAACACAGGCGCGCCGGGTTTGCCTTCTTCCGGTGCCCAGCGGTGGCCCAGGTCGTAGTCCACCAGCCAGGAAGACCAGGTGACATCGGCAATGGTGCCGCGGGAAGGAGGCGTGCCAGCCACCCCGGAAATAAGGAAATATGTTTCGGAAAAGTCGAAGCGCGGGTCAAGCAAAATTGCTTGCATGGCTGTGGCAGAGCGCACTTTGCCCATGCCCAGCACTGCCCCGGCAACGCCTTCGGCATTCACGAACACAGGCTTTGGTGCACCTGCCACGGTGAAGGATTCACTCTTGTCCTTCCAGTACCGTTCATACCAGTTCTGAAATTCTCCGGCCCGGTCGCCTGTGTTTTCACCAATTTCAAACATGGCACCAATAAACACTTTCACTTTGATGGGGTCAGCCTTGGCATTGGCAAAGGCCATTGTGCCATGCAGCAAGCATAGGCTAGACATAAGCAGGGCAACTGCCACAGCGCGGCGCGCATGCAGGCTAACAACGGAAGGGAACATGGAATATCTCCTTGGGGGAAGGGTAACGAGCATAAACACTGACCGTTGATACCGCAAAGGCAGCAGGCTTGGCAATGGTCCAGCGTGCTGGGCAAAGGCTATTTGCAGGTACATGCGCTGCCCAGGCATTTATGGACTTTTATTTGTTTCTTTTTTCAGATAAGAACAATAATGTGCTGCTAAGACGTTCCAGCACAAAGGTTTCTTGTTGTATCGATTACCGTGTATGAACTTTTTCCACTATCTGGAAAGGAGAGCAAAGAATGCGAAAGGGTATTTGCGCTTTGTGGGTGGCGGTTTTGCTGGTGGTGCTGGCGGGCTGTGCCCCCAAAACAGCGGTGGAGCCTGCGGTAAAGGCGGCCCCCACTTTTGCTGGAAAAACTACAAGAACAGTGAGCTTGGGCAAGATTACGTCCAACATATCCGAAGGCACAGAGGTGGGTACCCGCAAGTACGGCACGCCCCCCATTTTACCTGCCGGGGAAATTATTTGGGAAGGGGGCATGTCTGAAGGCATGTACCGTGCCCTGCTCAAGGGGCTTGAAGCCCAGGGGCTGAAGGCTGTGGGTAACCCGGACAGCCTGTTTGGTGAGGACCAGGGAGAAGCTGAACTGTACCTTGGGGGCATTATCAGCCATGTTTCAGTCGATGTGTACCACGATACATTTATAAAGGATTTGAGCAAGGGCCAGGTGAATGTAGACCTGACCATGGACTGGCAGGTGTACGACGCCCTGGAGCGCCGTGTGGTGTATAAAAAAAGCACCCAGGGGGTAGCCAACATTCGGTTTACCAACCGGCAGATAGATCGGGGGCTGTATGCCGCCAGTGTGAATGCCATGCAAAAGCTGCTGGCAGACCCGCAGGTGCAGAGCCTATTGGTGGAGCAGGATGCCACCAGCGCAGGCGGGCAGGCCGGGGCACCGGGCACAACAGCCGGGAACAAGGCTGGGGCACAGCTTGAAGGGCAAACCTTTACCACAGCCGGGGCAGGGGATGCGGTGGGTATGGAAACGGCCCGCAAAAGCGTGGTGACAGTGCTGGTGGGCCTGGGGCATGGTTCCGGTTTTGTGGTGAACAAGGATGGCCTTGTTATTACCAACCAGCATGTGGTGGGCAGTGCCACCAAGGTAATGGTGCTTGCCCATGACGGCCAGAAGTACCCCGGCACAGTCCTTGCCCGCAACAGCAAGCGTGACGTGGCGGCGGTTCTGGTGCCGGGGCTGCCCCTTGCCCCGCTGAAAATACGCACCAGCCCTGTGGCGGTGGGGGAAGATATTTACGCCATTGGTTCCCCCAAGGATATTGCATTGGCTGGCACTGTGACCAAGGGCATTGTGAGCGGTATGCGGGAAATGCGTGGCGTGGGCTGGATTCAGGGGGATGCGGCCATTAACCCCGGCAACAGCGGCGGCCCCTTGCTGGACGGCAAAGGCCGGGTGGTGGGTATTTCCACGTTGGCCCGTAAAGAGTCGCAGGGTATTTATTTTTATGGCCCTATTGGTGATGTTATGAGTACGCTGGGAATACGGGGGCGGTAGTACTTGGGTAGAAGATGCAAAAAAGCCGGGAACAGTAAAGTGTTCCCGGCTTTTTTGTGTATGGCAAAGTTGCTTCCCTGTAGGGGGTGAAAATCTGACTCCCCCCTACCTAAATTGAATGCCAAGCTTTTGCATTCTGTGTTGCAGGGTGCTGCGGGGCATACCAAGAATGGATGCCGCCCCATCGGCCCCGGCAATAATGCCACGGGTATAATCCAGGGTTTGTTGAATATGGTCGCGTTCTACGTCGGCCAGGGGGCGCGGCCTGTAGTTTTCCAGAGTGCTGCTGCTAGCGCCGGGGCCGTGCAGGCTGCATTCTTCAATAGTGCGTTGCACGTCTGTGGGGGTCAGCTTTTTTTGGAGGCTGGCAAGAATGACCAGTTTGGTAATAACGTTGCGCAACTCCCGCACGTTGCCGGGCCAGCGGTGCTGCAACAGCGGGGCTGTAAGGGCTGTGGTCAGGTTAATTGCAGGCAGGCCAAGCTGGTTGGCGGCCTGGGCAGCAGTAAGGGCGGCCAGGGGGGCAAGGTCTTCCTTGCGTTCCCGCAGGGGGGGCAGTTCCACCGTGTAGCCGGAAAGGCGGTAATACAGGTCTGCCCGCAGTTTCCCTTCCTGCACGGCTTTTTGCACGTGTACGTTGGTGGCGGAAATAATGCGCACATTCACGGCCAGGGGAATGCTTTCCCCCACGCGCTCAAAGCTGGAATCTTCCAGCACCTGCAAGAGCTTGCTTTGCATTTCCGGGGTGAGTTCGGCTATTTCATCCAGAAACAGGGTGCCACCGTGGGCCAGTTCAAAGCGGCCCATGCGCTTGGTTTCTGCCCCGGTAAACGCCCCTTTGGCGTGCCCAAACAGTTCGCTTTCAAACAGCGTAGGGGCCAGGGATGGGCAGTTCACCTTCACAAAGTGGGCTTCCTTGCACTGGCTTCTGCGGTGAATTTCCTGGGCAATAAGGCTTTTCCCCGTGCCTGTTTCCCCCAGCAGCAGCACGGGCAGGTGCAGTTTGGCAATGGTGTTTATTTTGCGCATTATGGCCCGCATGGCAGGGCTGTGGCACACCACGGTGTCTTCAGTGGTGGGGAAAAACAGTGGCTGCAACGGGGCCTGCACAGTTTGGTAGTGCAGGTGTTCCAGGCTTAAAATAGCGCCCAGGCACGTGGCAATAACCGGGGAAAGTTCCACCAGGAACGAGGTGATATCGTATATATTGGCTGGTGGTTCTGCAAACGAGCAGTGCAGCGTGGCAATAATTTCATTGTCCAGCATCAGGGGGAAGGCCATGGTGGAAGCAAGGCCTGCTTCGGCAATGGGGTGTATGCTGGATTCGGGGAAATATTGGGCGAAGTCGGTAATAACCACAGGCTTGCGGGTTTCAATAACATGCCCTGCCACGGTGCTGGAAGCTTCCGCCGGGCGTACAGGGGAAAGCGTGCTGACAATGGTGCCTTCCGCTGCGGTGAAGTAGGTGAGCATTTCCCCTTTTTGGTCGTACAGGTTTATGCACAACCTGTCGAAGTGGAAATGCTTTTCCAGCAGGCGGGCAAGGGTGCTGAAAAAAAGTTTACGCCGGGTACGTTTGGTAAGCATTTCCATGAGCTTTCTGCCAAGCTCATCTGCCTGCCTGCCGAGTGAGTTCATTACGAGTGACATACTCTCCCCCCTGTATCGCAGCATAAAAATAGCTGCCGAGAATTTGTGAAATAAAGTCCATGTGGATGTGGAAGTTGACTATGCCCATATACGAGCAAAATGTCTATATGCGGGCAAAGTGAATGATAATTTTTTTTTGAACTTGTTTTATTGTGTTTATAACATTCTGTTTTAATTTGATTAATTAAATATATGCCATTGTTGGCACAGCTTTTGCTCCTCTCAGGCAACTCTGCGCGTCTACTTGCATGGCAAGTCAGGCGTGCAATGTTGGCACTTTCTGGCATTAGTATTGTTTTTTATTCTTTCCCTGCTTTTGCAACCGCGGGCAAATTGAGGGAAGGAAACAAAAAGTACAAGGTTTTGCCGCATATTGGCTGGGAAATTGTTCCCCCGTTGGTGACGGATAAAACAACCCGAGGAGTCGTTATGTCCATTGATTTTATTGTCCACGAAGCCGCCGATGGTGTCGGTGTTGTCGTGGTCGAAGGGCTGAAGGCAGGTACAGACTGCACAGGCTGGATTATGCAGGAAGACAAAACAATTTCTTTCAAAATCCTTAGCGATATTCCCATTGGGCACAAAGTTGCCATGAAGGATTTTGCAGTAGGCGATACTGTGTTCAAGTACAATACGGACATTGGTAAAGTTGTGGCTCCCATTAAGCGCGGCGAGCACCTGCATGTTCATAACGTGAAGACAAAGAGGTGGTAGTCATGCAGAAGACATTTTTTGGGTACCGTCGTGAAAATGGCCGAGTAGGCATTCGTAACCACGTTATTATTCTTCCGCTTGACGACCTTTCCAACTCTGCTTGTGAAGCTGTTGCCAACAACGTGAAGGGTACGCTTGCCCTGCCCCACGCATATGGTCGTTTGCAGTTTGGTGATGACCTTGATTTGCACTTCCGTACCCTTATTGGCACGGGCTGCAACCCTAACGTGGCTGCTGTTGTGGTTATTGGTATTGAGCCCCAGTGGACCCAGCGCGTGGTAGACGGCATTGCCAAAACTGGCAAGCCTGTGGCCGGTTTCGCCATTGAAAAGAATGGCGACCTGAACACCATTTGCGCCGCTTCCCGCACAGCGAAAGAATTTGTGCACCTGACCTCTGAATACCTGCGCGTGGAATGCCCCGTGAAAGACCTGTGGGTTTCCACCAAGTGTGGCGAATCTGACACAACTTCCGGTATTGCTTCCAACCCCACCGTGGGTAACGCTTTTGACAAACTGTGGGAAGCTGGTGCAACCACCCTGTTTGGCGAAACCACAGAAATTACTGGCGGCGAGCACATTGTGCTTTCCCGTTGCGCTAACGCAGAAGTGGCCAAGCGCTTCCAGTTCTTCTTTGACCGCTATGCTAAAGTGGTGGACGACCACAAAACCAGCGACCTTTCTGATTCCCAGCCCACCAAAGGCAACATCGAAGGCGGCCTGACCACCATCGAAGAAAAAGCTTTGGGCAACATTCAGAAAATTGGCCGCAAAGCTCCTGTTATTGGCTGCCTGGATAAAGCTGAAGTGCCCACTGGCCCCGGCTTGTGGTTCATGGATTCTTCTTCTGCTGCTGCTGAAATGGTAACCCTGTGCGCCGCTTCCGGCTATGTTGCCCACTTCTTCCCCACCGGGCAGGGCAACATCATTGGTAACCCCATTCTGCCTGTTATCAAGCTGTGTGCTAACCCCCGCACACTGCGCACCATGTCTGAGCACTTCGACGTAGACGTTTCCGGCATTGTTCGCAAGGAAATGAACTACGATCAAGCTGGCAACGCCCTGCTTGAAATGCTCATCCGCACCTGTAACGGTCGTTTGACTGCTGCAGAAGCGCTTGGTCACCGCGAGTTCATTATGACCCGCCTGTACGAAAGCGCATAAGCATAACGCTTACGGCACAGCGCCTTGCAAAGGGTGCTGTGCCGTTTTTTTTATTGAGCTTCATTGCTCTTCTGTTGTTTTATTGGTAATGGAAGCACTGATTAAATGGTATTTAGGAAATGCTCAGTTATTTCGTTTGGCAAGGCATGAGCTTTTTTTGAAACAGGAATGGACTCTTCCGTCCTCGACTGTTTCCTTAAAGCCGACGGCAGTCGCGAGCGTAGCGAGCCGTGGAGCAAGGGCGGAGGGAGCAGCTAGCTTTGCTGACTGTTCACCCCAATGAAGCCCGAGCGAAAAAGGGCACGCCGCAAAACGGAATACATCAGCATTTTCGTAATGGGAGGCTAGCATGGAACATACCCTTCGGTATGGCACACAAGAGCTTACTTTGGAACTGCCTGAAGGCGTTACAGTAGATGTGTTCGAGCCCAAAAGGGCCCCGTGCTTGGCAGACCCGGTAGCCGAATTGCAGGCTGGGCTGGACTCCCCCATTGGGTGCATGTCCCTTGAAGGGCGCAGTGCCCCCAAGTCTGTGGCCATTGCCCTGCCGGATGAAACACGTCCTTTCCCCACCAGATTGTTGCTCCCCCCCTTGCTTAAACGTCTGTTCCAGGCATTCCCGACCCTGCGTGGTGAAGATGTTGCCCTTGTTGTGGGCGGCGGGCTGCACCCCCCTGCTGATGAAGCGCAACTTGCCCGTATTCTTCCAGAAAATTTACATGGTTGCCGTGTGGTAAGCCACGACGCCAAGCATTCTCCCATGCGCTCCTTTGGGACTACCAGCCGGGGCACCCCGGTGGAAGTGAACAAGGTGTATGGTGACGCCGAACTGAAAATAGTAATGGGCATGGTTGATGCCCACCAGTTTGTGGGCTTTACCGGCGGCGCTAAAGGCGTTGTTATTGGTTGTGCCTCTGAACCCATGATTGAAGCCAACCACCGTATGATGCGTGAAGAAGCTGCCTGTGCCGGCAATATTGAAAACAACCCTGTTCGCCTGGATATGAATGAAAGCGGCGAATTGATTGGGGTGGATATTGCCATAAACGTGGTGCTTGACCCGCACAAAAAGCCAGTGGCTCTTATGGCTGGTGTGCCTGCCCTGGTTATGCGGGCTGCTGCCCAGCAAACCGGGTTCCTGTATGGTCTGGAATTTTCTGAGCCCTATGATATTGTTGTGGCTTCTTGCGGCGGCGCACCTAAAGACATTTGCCTGTACCAGGCCCAAAAAGGCCTGAATTCCGCCACTCAATGTGCTAAGCCCGGCGGGAAAATTATTCTTGTGGCGCAGTGCGCCCAAGGTATTGGCGACGAGGTGTATGAAGAGTATGTGAAGCAATACCCCTGCGCCTATTCCCTTAAAAAGGCATTTGAGGCAAGCCCGTTTAAAATGGGTGCTCACAAGGCCTACCTTTTTGCCAGGGCCACCACTAATTTTGAAGTGAAAATTCATAGCGACCTTTCCAAGGAAGCACTGGCCCAGTGCCACCTGGAAAAAGGCGACCTGCAAAGCACTGTGGATGGGTGGCTCGCAGCCCACAATGGCCCTGTGCGCATTGCCTTGCTGAAAAATGCCAACTCTTCCTTTTTCACCCAACAATAGTTCCTGAACCCTGGGTAGCCTGCCTTTCCAGGGTTTTTTATCATGCTGCGCTATGTCTATATTGATATATATAGCGTGTGGGTGTTTGTTCCACCTTGGATGCGTGTTGCACAGCAATATACCAGCAAGGGCAGAAGATGAAGCCCAATGTGGGCACCCGCCTGCAAATGGGGAAAAATTTCCGGGTTGTGTTTATAGTTTACTGTTATTATTGGCTATGTGTGTTTGCGGGAGGCACTTTTTTTTGCGTATTGCCCGAGCAAGTTTCTGTAGTCTTGCCCAGTAAACGCTCTATTTGTGTAAAAAAGCACAATTATGCCATTGGTTCTGAAGTGACTTTGAAAGCCTTTTGCCCATATATGGACATTCTACCCTTATATGGGCTTTTTTGGGCAGCAGATATTTTTCGCATCGCGTATACAGTGTTTTGAATCCATTATGGTTGTAGCATATTGTTACTGACCATTCTATGGTATGATTTTTGCTTTTAATAAACCTAGTAGAACCGCATATATGTCTTGTTTTGTACTGGTTTTGGTACTTCTGGTTGCGATTATTTTGCCCACGATAAAAGTACCCAGATTGCCAGCCATGGCAATAATAACTGCTGGTGTTTTCTGGTTTTCGATGGAATAGGCGTCAACAACCTTCAAAAATTCGGAGTTCGTGATGCAGATAGGATTCATTGGTGTAGGTCTTATGGGTGGCCCCCTGGCCCGTAACCTTATTCGTGCAGGTAAATCCGTTCAGGTATTTGATTTGAGCAAGGAAGCTGTAGAGCGTACCCTTGCCGTTGGCACCACAGGCACTGCGGCTGCCAGCGTAGACGCACTTGCCGGCTGTGACGTAATCTTCACAAGCCTGCCCCTGCCCCAGCACGTAACTGGCACTATGATGGGCGACAACGGCCTTTATGCCAAAATGAAGTCTGGCAGTGTTCACATTGAACTTTCCACCATTGACCCGCAAACTGCTGATTCTTTGGCACAAGCTGGTGCCAAAAAAGGCGTAGCCTACATTCAGTGCACCCTTGGCAAAACACCTGCCCACGCTGAAAAGGCCGAAGAGCCCATGTTCATTGGGGGCGACGCAGCCGCTATTGCCAAGCTTGGCGATATGTTCAAAATTATCGGCCAGCCCTACAATGTAGGTTCTGTTGCCGCTTCTTGCGCTGTAAAGCTTATTTCCAACATGGTGGGCATGACCAACCTGGCCGTGCTTGCTGAAGGTATTCGCGTTGGTGAAAAAGCTGGCCTGGACAATAAGTTGCTGCTTGAGCTGCTTACTGATACCGGTGCCCGCAGCTTCCAGATGGACGTTCGCGGCTCCTGGATTGCCAATGAAGATTTTGCCCCTCGTTTCGGCCTTGACCTGGCCCTGAAAGACGTACGCCTTGGCATGGAAATGGCCCGCGCATGGGGCTTGAACCTGCCTGCCATGGAAGCGACCCTTGAAAATTACAAGAAGGCTTCTGCTGCTGGTTTTGGCAAGGAAGACTGCAACGCCATTTACAAAGTTATTGGCAAGTAACGGCCAATGTGTGGCAGGCAGAAGCGGCTGGCGTGTTGCTTCTGCCTGCCTTTGCGTGTGTTGGTTGGAAGATGCATTGCCCGGAAGTTACCGGGTGATGTAGGTTGAGAGTATTGCACATTGAATTTATTGACTTTTATTGGGGGGCGCTGTCCCCCAGTCCCTGCCAGGGGAATGATTGACTCGGCCCGTCCTGGGCCTCGGCCTTCAGCTCCCGCCCTGCGGGTGGTTCCCAATTGTGCTTCCTGCACAATTGTCCCCTTGCCCCCCATTTGCGTTTTCCAAGGGCATCATGCCCTTGGCGGAGGGGTTTGGGGAGGCAGCGCCTCACCAAGTAAAATGCAACAATTTCAATTGTGCAATGGCCTCAGGTTGTACATTCACATGCGGGCACATGGGCGGATGCATTTATGGCAAAGGGGTGTGGCCAGTGGCCTTCCCTGGGTTGCCCAGGGTTCCCCATGCAGCAAATTTTGAGAAAGGAGCTGGTTATGGCATTTGGATATAACGGTAAAATTCTTGTAGTCGATTTGAGCTCCGGCACCTGGAGTGTCGATGAACATGACGATACCTGGTACCGCACTTATTGGGGCGGCGGGGCACTTGCTTCCTGGTACATGCACAAGTTTATTCCCAAAAAAGCTGATCCGCTGGGTAAAGAAAACGTACTTGTGTTTGCCACCTCTGTTTTGTGCGGGGCACCCCTTGCCGGCTTTTCCCGCTACACCGTTGCAGCCCTGAACCCCCTGACAGGTGGCTTTGGTGAAGCAGAAGCAGGTGGTTACCTTGGACCTGAACTGAAGCATGCCGGCTTTGATGCCGTTGTCTTCAAGGGCAAGTCTGCAAAGCCTGTGTACCTGTACATTAATAAAGGCGAAGTTGCCCTGCGTGATGCCGGGCACTTGTGGGGCATGGAAAACGGCCCCTTGCATGATGCGCTGAAGCAGGAACTGGATGAAAAAGGCATTCGCGTTGCCAGCATTGGACCAGCAGGGGAACGCCTGGTACGTTATGCCTGCATTATGAACGAACTGGTGCATGCCAACGGTCGTTGTGGTATGGGCGCTGTTATGGGTTCCAAAAACCTGAAAGCCCTGGTGTGCCGCGGCGACGAAAAAAGCATTACTTATGCAGACCCGGAAGCCCTGAAAGAAATAGGCACTTGGCACCGCAAGGAACTGAGCACCCATATGCCCAACGTGAACCTTGGGAAGAACGGTACGCCCATGCACGTTATGGCACAGCAAAACAGTGGCATTCTGCCCACCCGCAACTGGCAGGAAGGCGTGTTTGAAGGGGCGGAAGCCCTTGGCCTGCCTGGCTACGAAAAAATTCTTGAAGGCCGCCACACTTGCTACAAGTGTACGGTTGCTTGCAAGCGCGTAGTGAAGAATACTGAAAAACGCTATGGTGGGCCGGAATATGAAACCATTGCTGCCTTCGGTTCCCTGTGTGGCGTGGCGGACCTTGACGCTGTGTGCAAAGCCCATGAGCGCAGCAACGCCCTGGGTCTTGACACCATCAGTGCTGGTGCTGCCATTGCGTTTGCTATGGAACTGGCAGAAAAAGGCATTATCGACAAGAAAGAGCTTGCCGGGTTTGGTGACGCTGCGGGCATGGTTGCCATGGTGGAGAAAATTGCCAAGCGCGAAGGCCTTGGCGCTATTCTTGCCGAAGGCGTACACCGCGCAGCTAAAACCATTGGCAAAGGTGCAGAAGAGTTTGATAGCACAGTGAAGGGCCAGGAAGCAGCCTTCCACGACCCACGCGGCAAGTCTGGCGTGGGCATGGGCTTTGCCCTTTCCCCCACAGGTGCAGACCACATTGAAGCCCCCCATGAAGTAGCCTTCCAGGGTGCCGCTGTAAACCTCATCAAGCCCCTGGGTATTTTGGAATCACCAAAACCCCTTGATTGTGGCGATGAAAAAGTGCGTTACTTTGTGGAAGGGGAAAAAACCTGGGCCATGAACAACACCTTGGGTATTTGCAACTTTGTTGTACGCCCCATTTTTGCCATGACTTATGAAAAGCTGTGTCAAACAGTGCAGGCTATTACCGGTTGGGAAACCAGCCTGTATGAACTGCTTCTTGGTGCTGAACGTTCCATCGTGCTTGCCCGTATGTTTAACGTGCGTGAAGGCATGGGCCGCAAAGACGACCGCCTGTTCAAGCGCCTGCATCAAGCACTGCCCGAAGGCCCTGCCAAGGGTAACTTCATTGATGAAATAGCATTCCGCGAATCCCTTGACCTGTACTATGAAATGATGGGTTGGGATGAAGAAGGCGTGCCCCGCAAGGGCAAGCTGAAAGCCATTGGCCTTGGCTGGCTTGCTTAGGGAAGTACTGATTAAATCGCATTTTGGAAATGCGCAGTTTACTTATTGCGCCCTGTGGGGCAACTAGAGCAGAATTACTTTGGGAATAACTACGTTCAAAGTGAAAAGGCTCTCATTCAATGGCATTGGGGAAACGCTCGGTTTTTCGTTTGGCAAAGCTTTTGACCAAACGAAAAACTGAGCGTTTTTTCAAAAAATGTATATGGTTTTCTGAAACCGGGGTCCGCACGGTTGCTGCTATGAAAATGGAATCTATTTCTGTGCAAGGTATTGGCCCATTGGCTCACAAAATTCCTGAATCTGTCATGCAGGTGGAAGCTGGCCTGACAGTGGGGGGCTTGCTGGAGCAATTGGGAATATCCCAAAAAGAGGTGATGCTTGTTTTTGTGGATAGTGCATTGGCCACTTGGCAAACCATGCTGCGGGATGGGAGCCGGGTGTGCCTGAGCCCTTACATGTGCGGTGGTTAAGCCGTGGTATATTCAGTGGGAACAGCCCATAGTAATGCTGCTCACCCATGAATTATGGCACATTGCCCTGATTTTACTAGCAAAATTTCGTGGATAGCGTCTAGTTTTTCTTAAAAAGTATTTTTTCTCTCCCATTTTTGCGTGCCCCTGCCAAGTGTAAAAAGAGACCCGAAGAGTAGGTGCCCATATATAGGACGTTTGCCCATATATAGGCACATGCCCTGAGGGAAATAGCCAAGCGCATTCTGTAATTGCCTGTGGCGCTAGTATTTTTCGTCTGATGATTTGTGGCTTGAAATTTGCATGTCTATGCCAGTTACCTGTTTCCCTTCCCTGTTTCCTTGGCAAGGTAGGTACTGCATGGTTTTTTCTCATAGCCGCAACATATTTCGAGCCCCCCCAGGGGGGTATGTCTTGCAACGGTCTGAACTTGTGTTTACGTTGCAGGGCAGTGTAATTTTATGCTGGTGCATTGTTTGTGTAAGCACCGCAGTCTCCCACGCCCTCCCCACGTTCCTCTCTGCTTCCCTTTCCTTGCTTCTTCTTGGTTTCTTCTCTTCTCTTCTCTTTCCTTTCTCAATGTTTGCAGGCTCGCCTGTTCTGCATGGCACGCACATGGCGTACATGTTGTTTTTCAGAACGCGCGTGTTTGTTTTTATAGAATGCGCCTTGCGCGTTGCCCCATGTAGGCTTTCCCCGGTGCTTCCTGCTGCTAAGTAGCAACCCCCGGCAAAGTATAGGGCTACTGCAATAACTGCCCGTGTTTATTGGAACTGATTGACGTTGTTCGAATTCTCCATTGAAAAAACCAGAATTCGAATGAGGAGTCTGCGCGTACAGACAACCAAAACCGAAGGTTTTGAAGGAGCAAGGCGGCTTTGCCGCCGTGAGTGGCTCTCCAGGTGAAAACGTATTTTTTAACTGGAACTGGTACAAGTTACTTTACAACGGAGGTTTTTATGAAGCGTGTTGCAAGTTTGTGTCTTGGTCTTCTCCTGGCGTTTCCTTCTTTTGCCCAGGCCATAGAGTATAAACCCATGGTTATTCGTGCTGCCACAGCTAACCCAGAAGGAAGCTTGCACGTTGTTGGGTTGAACAAATTTAAAGAGATTATTGAGAAGGATTCCAACGGAAAAATCACAGTGCAAACGTTTTACGGTGGCTCCATGGGCGACGAGCAGGCCAACGTAAAGCAGCTTCGTAACTCAGAAATTCACGTGGCTGTATTGGCAGATGGAAACTTAACTCCCTTTGCCTCCAGCGCTGGTATTTTTATTTTGCCCTACTTGTTCCCCAAGCTTGAAGATGCTCAAACGTTGTTTCAGAACAAGCCCTTTGTTGACAAAGTGGGTGACGAAATTGCCAAGCAAAGCCGCACCCGGCCTCTTGCCTGGTTCATTGGTGGCTACCGCAACATTACCAACTCCAAAAAGCCCATTGAAACCATGGCAGACCTGAAAGGCCTGAAAATTCGTGTGCCTGCCGTTGCCATGCAGCTTGATGCTTTCCGTTCCTGGGGCGTGGAACCGCACCCCCTGGCTTGGTCTGAAACATTTAACGGCTTGCAGCAGGGCGTGGTAGACGGGCAGGAAAACCCCCACTCCGTGAACCGCGACCAAAAGTTCTGGGAAGTACAAAAGTACATTACTCCTGTGAACTACATGCTGTGGGTTGGCCCCCTGCTTGCTTCTGATGCATGGCTGCGTAAGCTTGACCCGGAAACCAAGGCCCTGGTGGAAAAGGCTGCCCATGAAGCCATGTTGTATGAATGGCAGTGGGCTGCCGAGCAAGATACCGTTGCCCTGAAAGATTGCGCAGACCACAAAATGGTTGTTGTGCCCCTGAAAGATGAAGAAAACTGGATGAAAGCAGCCCGTGCCATTTGGCCCAAGTACTATGATTCCGTTGGTGGCAAAGCCCTGGTGGATGAAGCTGTTGTAATTATGTCCAAGTAAAGACCTACGTGCGCCCGTAACTGGCTGGTATTGGGTGGGTTCCCCCGCCGGGTACTGCCAGTAGCCAATGCCTTTGGCCTGCATACTGCCAAACAATGGCGCGCGCACGCCTGCTGCTTTCGTTCCTGTGCCGTATTTCCTGCGCCAGGCTTTTGCCAGGTGCAGGAAGTGCAGCGGGAACCGTGTTCTGGACTGCCCCAGCATGCACCTGCCGGTTTGGCCCTGCTTGTGTGCAATGGGTCTATTTCCTGTTATTTCAGGGCAACGCAACTCAAGCCGAGGGCGGCGTACGCACCGTTCCATGGCCACCGGAGGAGCATTATGGCCTTTCTGAAGATCCTCTACAATAATTTTGAAGAATATTTATGCTCCCTGTTTGTGGGCGTGATGATTCTTTGCCTTATGATACAGGTAATTTTGCGCATAACCATTGGTTCCAGCCTGGCCTGGACGGAAGAACTTTCCCGCTACAGCTTTTTGTGGGCTGTGTATGTGGGGGCAGCCCTTGCTGTTAAGCGTGGCGGGCAGGTGCGTATTACGGCCCAGTTCACCCCCATGTCTGTACAAGTGCGGCTATTTTTTCGCTTCGTAGCAGATATCATATGGATATGCTTTAATATTTTTATTGCCTTGCAAAGCTGGGAAGTCATCAAAGAAGGGCTGTATTACCCTGAAATGTCTCCTACCCTTGGGGTGGTGAAGGCGTGGGTTGAAATGATTATTCCTGTTTCTTTCGTGCTTATGTCCTGGCGCATTATAGAGCAATACTACACTCATTGGCGCAAGGGAACGCTGTCTAGCATGGTCCGCTATGAGGAGGAAATTGCATGAGCCCACTTACCATTGCCTTAATTTCCATGGTGGTCATGTTTTTGCTGGGCATGCCCATTTTTATGTCGCTTTGTATTGCCAGCGCCTTAACCCTGATGCTGGGCGATATTTTACCCCTGTCCATTATTCACAACTCGCTCTTTGACGGGCTGAATATTTTCCCCCTGTTGGCCATTCCCTGCTTTGTTGTGGCAGGAACCCTTATGGAATATGGCAACATTACCAACCAGATTATTGACGTGGTAAAAATGCTTGTGGGCCGTACCTATGGCGGCCTTGGCATTACCACCATTCTGGCCTGTACGTTTTTTGCCGCCATTTCCGGTTCCGGCCCAGGCACAGTGGCCGCTGTGGGCACCATTCTTATTCCTGCCATGCTGCGCAACGGGTATTCGCGTGACTATGCCGCGGCCGCAGCTTCTTCCGGTGGCACCATAGGCATTCTCATTCCCCCCAGTAACCCCATGATTATTTACGCCATTTTGGGGAACTTTTCGGTAACAGCCATGTTCACCGCTGGTTTTATTCCCGGCTTTATTGTGGCTTTTGGCATGGTGCTTACCGCCTACATTGTTGCCCGCAGAAAAGGGTTTAAAGGGGACGATTCGCAACCTCCATTCACCATGAAGGCCTTTTTGCAGGCCATTCGCCGTTGCTTTTTTGCCCTTATGACCCCCATCATTATTCTTGGTTCCATTTATTCCGGCTATGCCACCCCTGTGGAAGCTTCCGTGGTGGCCATTGGCTGGGCGCTGCTGGTGGGCGGGCTTATTAACCGCAGCCTGCGCTGGGAGCATATTTACAAAGCCCTTATTGAAGGGGCTATGGTATGTGGCGGCGTGCTGCTTATTGTGGGTGCTTCCACCCTGTTCGGGAAAATTCTGACCTTTGAAGAAGCTCCCCAGCGCCTTGCCCACCTTGTGCTGGGCATTTCAGACAACCCGCAGATTGTTCTGCTCATGATTATTGCCGTTTTGTATGTTCTTGGCATGTTCATGGAAACCCTTTCCACCCTCATTATTTTGGCACCAGTGCTGCTGCCCATGATTTTGAAGCTGGGCATTGACCCCATTCACTTTGGTATTATCCTTGTGGTAACCAACGAAGTGGCCTTGCTCACACCGCCATTGGGGGTTAACCTGTTTGTGTCTTCGCGCATTGCCAACCTTTCGGTGGAGCGGGTGTCTGTTTCCATTTTACCGTACCTGCTCACCCTTACGTTGTGTATTCTCCTGTTTACCTTCTTCCCGGCCATAAGCACATGGCTGCCGTATACCCTTGGGTACGGCAAATAGAGTACACTTGCTGTAACGAGCCTTCTCCCCCAAGGGAGTAAGAACTGTGTGCTGCCACGGCTAGCGCAAATACCAGATGACTGTATGGGGTTGCCCGTGCAGTCATCTGTTTGTTATGCAGGTGGGTACCTATGGTGCAATGGGGTAAAAAAGACTATGCTGTGCGCGGTGCATGTTGCCGGAGCTATGTGCACCGCAAATACACATGCCAACGCCCAGCCATTGCCAAGGAACAGGCCGCATGCCCAAATTTATTTTTGATTTAGACGGCACCATTACTGCTGTGGAAACCCTGCCCCTTATAGCCCGGCATTTTGGGGTGGAAGCTGAAATTGAAGCCCTCACCCAGGAAACCATACGCGGGAATATTCCCTTTATGGAAAGTTTCATCCGGCGCGTGCATATTCTTGGCAAACTCCCGGTGGCGGAAGTCAGCGCCTTGCTGGCAACCGTGCCCACATACCCTCTTGTAACCCAATTTATTCAAAGCCACCGGGAACACTGCGTTATTGCCACGGGCAATCTGTTTTGCTGGGTGGAAGCGTTGGTACACCGTTTGGGCTGCCCCTGCTTTTATTCCCAAGCTGCCCTGGAGCATGGGGTGGTTGGGCAGCTTACCCACATTGTGCGCAAAGAAGAGGTGGTGCAAGCCTTTCAGGCCCAGGGTGAACAGGTGGTGTTTATTGGCGACGGCAACAACGATGCTGAAGCCATGCGCCTTGCCCATGTTTCCATTGCCTCCGGCTTAACCCACTGGCCCTCCCCCAGTGTGCTTGCCGTGGCAGACTATCTTGTCTTTTCAGAGGAAGCCTTATGCCGCCAACTCACTCAGTTGTGTTAACCTGCGCGGGCATTGGTTCCCGCCTTGGTCTGGGCCAGACCAAAGCCCTGCTTTCCATTGGCGGGCGGTCCCTTATTGCCTGGCAGCTTGATCTGTTTACCCAGGTGGAAGACTTGCGCATTGTGGTGGGCTACCAGGCGGCAGATGTGGTGAAAGAAGTGCTGCGGTACCGCAAGGACGCAATTTTTGTTTACAACCACAATTACTTTGCCACAAAAACCGGGGCCAGCCTGTTTCTTGGGGCGCGCCATGCCCATGCTTATGTTGTGCAGTGGGACGGCGACCTTCTTGTTCACCCGGAGGACGCCCGAACATTGCTTGCCATGCCGGGTGAATACCTTGCCTACAGTGTGCCTGCCTCCGAAGACCCGGTGTTTGTTCATACCGGGGCAGATGGCAGTGTGCAGTCATTTGGCACAGGGCAGGGTACCCTTGAATGGACTGGGCCAGCCTGCATAAAAAAAGAGCGCATACACGAAACAACCGGGCATGTGTACACCATGTTACAAGCCCACTTGCCCCTGCCAGGAGTGTGTGTGCGTGCCCAGGATATTGACACCTATGCCGATTACCAGCGTGCGGTGGCGTTTGTGCACAGTTGGTAGCCCACGTTCCATTTTAAAGGTGATTTTGTATTGCGCTGCAATGGTTTATGTGAACAAATTCTTTTTCATTGCTAAATAATGCTATTCTGGGCAGAATGTGGACTCACTTTTGTGGAGAACATATGAAAAGCGTGAAAGCATTGTTGGAAGGGAACGAACTGTTCCAGAAGAGTTATTTCAAAAAGCATGAAGAGCAGTTGCTAGACCTTGTAACGCATGGGCAGCATCCTAAGGCGCTGTTCATTGGCTGTGCGGATTCCCGCGTTATTCCTACCCTTATAACCAACGCCCCCCCCGGCCAGCTTTTTGTGCTGCGCAACGTGGGCAATTTCGTGGCTCCATACAAGCCGGATGCAGACTACCATGCCACGGCTTCCGGCATTGAATATGCTGTGCTTGAACTGAACGTTTCTGATGTTATTATTTGCGGGCACACCCATTGTGGTGCCATTGCCGCGCTGTATAAGGACTTGAACAACGAGCTGTTTATTCACAGTAAAAAGTGGCTCACCCTGGGTCGCAAAGCCAAGGAACTGGCGGTGCTTTCTTTGGGGAAAGAAGCGGAAATGGAAAAGTTGCTGGCCCTTACGGAAAAACTGTCCATTCTTTCGCAAATTGAAAATCTTATGACCTATCCTTATGTGAAGGAACGGGTGGACAATGGCACCCTGCACATTCACGGGTGGATGTATGATATTGAAAGCGGCGAAATAGAGTATTACGACCCGGATGAGCACCAGTTCTATTCCTTGAAGGATAACAATATCTTCTCATAGGAAATTGACTTGTTCCGGTAAAAAAGCCCTTATGCAGCAAAAACTGCATAAGGGCTTTTGGTATTTGTTGGTTGTGGGTAATCCTCTCTATTCATACACCTTGGCAACGCCATGGGGTACGCCGCGCCAATAACGCGGGGGCATGGCTACCTTGCCCCCCAGGGCTGCCGCTGCATGCCAGGGCCAGCGGGGGTTCCAGAGCATAGCCCGGCCCAAGGCCACGGCGTCTGCCTTGCCTGTGGCAATAATAAAAAATCGGTAAACCCCAGGCTCTGCCTGGGGACTCCCAAAGTTTGACTTTTCCAGAAATAGAAGAGACCTCCGTTGTTGAACCGCTCAAAGTTCATCAACAGGAGGCCCCAAATGGATGGAGCCTTGAGTTTAAGTCACTCCAAATGGGTTTGCAAGTACCATGTGGTTTGGATTCCAAAGTACCGCAAGAAAAAGCTTTTTGAAGGTTTGAGAAAGCAGCTTGGTGATGTCTTCCACGCTCTTGCCCAACAGAAGGAATGCAGGATTTTGGAAGGGCATT
>NZ_AUCY01000030.1 GCF_000430005.1 Desulfovibrio cuneatus DSM 11391 | reverse complement strand
CGCTCCGCTCGTGACGCCCGCAAACATATTCGCGCGGTAATTACACCGTGCCAAGCAAGGGCGAAGGGGTGCTTCTCGGTTGCTTGCTGGGGTAAATGGCTTTGCCACAAAAGGTAATAGCTACAGTATAGGAAAGCGACACCTAAACTACCGCACTCCGCATGAGTGGGCGGGCGCAGCAAAGCGCGCGTAGGGTGGGGGAGGCTCTGAAAATTACCTATAAGGTGCGGCGAAGACGCCGCGATAGCCCAATTCCTTACCCATTGCCAGCGCCCTGGCCTTCATATATAGTCATATGTATATTTGCTCGTTGCCCTGCACCGCCAACTATCCGGGGGCCATATGCGCCGCATGTTGTTCAGTCTGTTCCTCTTTGCTGGTGTGCTGCTTTGCAGCCACCCTGCGCTGACTGCGGGTTCCGCGAAACATAATGCCAATAGCACCCAAAACGCTGCCCCTGTACCCCCGGCTCCGGGGGATATCGTGGCGGAGTTTGTTTCGTGTTATTCTGGGCAAGGAAGTGTTTCTTGTGTTTTCTCAGAACCTGATGGTAATAATTTTAATATTCTCTTATGCTATGATGACGACAAAGAAGGCTTGTGCGGAGAAATAGGAATATCTCGTTCTACTTTCAATCCCTATGACGCCAATGCATGGGAAATGAATCTTGGCAGGCAGTTTATTATTACTCCTGAAAAAATGATAGTAGAAGAAGAACAAGAAAAAAATGGTATTTCTCACATGCGATGGCTACGTCCCAGCGCTATTCGGCTTGACACCCGCCCCGGAGTGCCCCGCAACACGCGAGTTTTGCCCTACCAAACCCTGGAAGGTACTGTGGAATGCGTGAGAGACCCCTATTTTTCAATGTACTTTATAGATGCAAAGAACAAGCGGTATGCATTGCATGGAAAAATGGGCTTTGGATCGAATGGTCCTTTTTCAAGGATGTTTTGTCCCAATGAACCCGGTTATAGAGACGATGGCAGGCATGGTCCTTACCGTTTTCAAGGTGATGTTATCTATGATGAAGAGGAGCCGGAAATTCCTTCGTTTGAAGCAGTAAGCCCCGCCTGGAAGAAATACAAAAAAGGTGGCTGGAAAGAAGTGCCGCCCCCTGATTGGTAGAAACAAGGGCAGCAGGAAAAGATTTTAGGCTGCTGCTTTTGCACCTCAACTAATTGGATAAAGGTACCATGCCATCAAAACAAAGCCAACTGTCAGATCAAGTCTGAACTACTACTGTTCATTGCAAATGTTTTAATTTTTCTGTATCATTTTCTATATACCTTTTCGCACGGAGCCTTCCATGTTGGTTGAATTTCTTGTTCGCCTTGCCATAAGCATACTGTTATTGGTGTACCTTGCTTATTCTGGTTTTTTCAAGCAGGTTTCTGTGCGGCGTTTTGCTTTGATGGTGGTAGCGTTTTTTATCGTGTGCTTCGGTTTAGAAACATTTTTCATTAATAGTAGCTTATATCTTTTAATAGATGATCTATTTGAAGTCCCAGAAATTCAATTCGCTCCCCTCAACTTAGTGGCACTTATTTTAGCGATAGCTTTTTCTACTGTCTTTCTCCATCATAACCGTGCAACGAAATGGAATTTCTTATTTTCTTTTACACTTTTTTTGTTCATATCATCCTTCGTATTTTCAATTACAGGCGTATTTTTTCTCATTGCCGCTTACAACGCCCTGGGAATAAGGTTGTAATCCACCCCACACATACAACATATGGATAAAATAGCTAATGTTGCACTATGCAAGGTGGAATTGTACTAGTAATGAGACTCGCTGGGAACTATGCGTTACCCCTTTGCACATTAATCAACTTCTAGTTTTTCTCCCCTCCTTTCTGCAATTCTCTTTGCCCTTGCAACGATATCATCAACATAATCCTGGCAATTATAATGCGTAATACCGTACCTTGCTTCAGACTGAAGGCCTTCATCTATACCATGGAAGATCGCCCCCGTTCTTGCAGGTGTACTTCTTTCCTGGTTATGTTCCTTTCTTCTCCCAAGTTCCTCTTGCCATTCCTGCTCAAGTGCATCTTTCGCAGCTTCAATAAACTCGGCCTTGTACTTGTTGCCGTCGTAGTATTCATACTTTTTCAGTTGATCTTTTGTATCCTCAAAGGGAGTAACCCCATTGTTATTACCCGTCAGCCCAAAATTTATTCCGTCATTTTTTATGAGCTGGCGATGCTGGAATTTATTATCTCCCTCGCCATACCAATTTCCTATAGCAACTGAATCTAAAGGCCGTTTTCCAATAACATAGTACTTATCCTTTTCATCTTTGACTTCAACCCCGTTCACTTCTTTTACTTTGTCCCCAACACGTTGTGTGCTTCCCTTTTGGGAAGGCGCACTTGATGCGCCCTTATCTTCACCCCCTTGGGCAACACTATTGCCAATGCCCTTTCCAGATTGAGAGTTTGCATCAGCCTCCGTACTCTTGTTAGAACCTTGTCCGCCTCCACTCCCATCCTTAAAAGTAAACTTGCCCACATCGTCCCGTGGGTGCAGGTTTTCATTCCACTGCTGTGTCGCCAACCCCTGCGGGTCAATGCAACTTACGGGGTCATCTACGCAGTAGTCGTACAAATCGGCATCGCCGCGCAGGTCGCGGGCAGGGTCTTGGGCGGTGAAGCGTCCGGTTTGCGGGTCGTAGTCGCGGTAGCCGAAGCGCACGAAGCCCGTGTGTTCATCCACCAGGCCGCCCGCAAAGCCTAGGGGGAAGGACAATTCCGGGAAGGAGTCATGCAGGACATTGCCAAAGCTGTCGTAGGTGATTTCCTTCACCATGCGGCCGTCTTCCGTGCTCAAGGTGCGGATGCTGCCCACCTGGTCGGCCCCGATGTGCAGGAACAGGGAGTCTGTGGCCCCTTGTGCTTGGAACATTGGTGAATAATAATCCAGATTACCGCACTGGAAGCGTTCACGTATGAATGCCGCCCCGGTACCGCTGATATGCACCCCGGCGGGCACACGGTTTCCCTTGTACTGGAATGTGTAGCGGGTGTCCTGCATCACGTCGTAGTATTCGTACAGTTGCAGCGGACTGTGCCAGCGATATTCCCCCACCAGCCGCCCCGACACGTGAATGCGCTCCGGCAGCAGGCTTTGCCCATATTCGTAGCGCACCTCAAACCCGGAAGGCAGGGTGACGCTGTCCAGCCGAGTGTCGTCGCCGTAGCTGAAATAGGTGTTTTTGCCGTTTTCCTGCCTGCCCCGCAGAGTGCCGGAGGCGGTGTAGTAAAAGCGGGTGGAGTTTACTTCCACCAGTTGCCCCTCGTAATTGTAGGCAAACCGCCGCTGCCCACCCATATGCCGCAGGGAACGGGGCACGCAGTCTGCAATGCGTTGGCCTTGGGCGTTGTATGTGTATTCTTCCGTCACCTTACCGTTGCAGCGCACCGTGGCAAGGTGCCCGGCAACGTCATAGGTATACTCCCAGCGGGTACTTTCATTGGGGGTGTGTTCTTCCTTGGCTTCTATCTTGCCAAGGTGGTTGGTGGTGCAACGCATGCGGAATGCGCTGGCACTGGAACCTGCCTGCGGTGAACCAAGCAGCGACTGGCGCGGCGCAGTGTCTTGCCAGCCTGCCGCTTGCGGAGGCATGAAGCTTGAAACTCCGGAAAGAAGGGTGCCGGAACTGCTGGCATTACCATTGTTACCAAACACAATTTCACGTAAAAAATCTTCTGTGCTCATGGGGTGCATTTACTGCCTCCTGCCATAGGAGAATACGATTGCGCCGCCCATTCACAACGAATACGCGGTAGCAATTTTTCTCATAGCAGAAGGCAGGGGTTGTGGTAAGGCTTGGTTGCAGGCTTATGACATAGTGATGAGAATAGCGTAATGGAGTTCTGAAGAATCTTTGGGGTAGTTTTGTGTGGTGTGCCTTCCCCTAATCTACACGCTCCACCATTCCCCAAAAATCAAAACAATCTCGCGGCGTCTTCGCCGCACCTTACAGATAATTCTTCGCGCCACCCCCATCCCACGCGCGCTTTGTTGCGCCCGCCCACTCATGCGAAGTGCGGTTGTTGAGTTGCCGCTTCCCTTCTCAGTGGCGCTTACCTTTTGTGGCACAACAGATTATTCTGGCAAGTAACCGATAAGCGCCCCTTCGCCTTCGCTTGGCACGGTGTACTCTCCGCGCGAATATATTTGTGCAGCGTACGAGTCTTCGAGTGAGCGGAACAAATCTACTGAGCGCGGGCCGTAGCCTAGCGGGGTCTTGGGGCAGAGCCCCAAGGGTGTGGGGTTGTTAGGGGGCCGCACAAGGGCCCCCTGACCCAAGCGGAGCGGGAGAATAAAGAGAAAAGAGGAATGGTGTGGCGCTTGCGCCGCAAAAATTTTGCCTAACCCCCTAAGAATACTGGATCCCCGCCTGCGCGGGGATGACGGTGCTTAGGCCATGGCTGCGGCACGCCGCACAAACTACACGCTATCATATTGAAAATACTGGACCCCTGCCTTTGCAGGGACGACGGCGGCTGGGGTGGCGGCTGGGGCGGCGGCACGCCGCACAAAACTACGCAATACCAACTCTCCAAACCTACGGCAGCGGCCACACCGCTACTTCAACCCCAACTCATAATAAACCCTCATACTCGCCCCAAAACTCAACTTGAACCACCCGCGTTTGGGGCTATTCACCCCTTCCAGGTCCACCTCTTGCACCCCATCTTTCGCCAGCGCAGTAAACGCCTCCCACAGCACGGCAGAACCGCAATGGCTCTCCCGCAGGGCCGGGTCACTTGCGCCGAACAGGTAGTAAGCCCGGTACTGGTCAAGCGCCATAACCGCCATGCTGCCAATTTCCCCTTGGGCGGTGCGGGAAACAAACATGCGGGCCAGCCCCGCTGCCCCAAGGGCGGTAATAAGGCGCTCCATGGCAGCGCATTCCGTTGCGGGCACCTCAATGCCCTGGCGGCCCATGGTTTTAGCGTAGTATTGCGTAAACTGTTCTGGCAGAAACGCTTCTTCTGTCTGCACGCCCTTTTTTTCGGCATAGCGCACTTCCTGCCGCCGGGCAGAAGAGCACTGGGCAAACAGGTCGCTGGCATCACGCGGGGTGGTAGCCAGTTCAGCAATGGGCACCTCGGCAGTATACCGCACGTCTGGCTGGTAATGCAGGCCTTCTTCCCCATAATTATGCCATAAAAAAGCCCGAATGTCCGTAACACCAGGGGAAAGGGCCAGTTCCACTTCACGGTACAGGGTGGGCAACCCCTGGGCAACAGCAGCGCACAGTTCAAAGCGCTCGGAATTGATTTGCGCCCTGTTTTGCTTGTGGGCAATATTGGGGAACAATACGCCGCCATAAATCATAAAGGGGTGCAGCACGGCGTTTTCGCCATTAGCAGATTCCGCCACCACCAGCCCGCCCCGTACTTCCTGCTTTTTATACAGGTAGTACAGGCCAACACGACCTTCAAGGGCTTCAAGGTAGGCCCGGTGAGAAAACACGGTGGCATTGGGGGAGGCAGCCACCAGCTTGTCCCATTGGGCATCAAGTTGGGCTTTTTCCAGCCTGTGGTTATTTGTGTTCATAACGGCCTGCCGCAAGGGCATTGTTTTTTTTCACATGAGGGAAGGCACATTTACGGAGCAACCCCTTCCCTTCCAGAAACGCTGCCATGTCGCGCAGCTCTTGCAGGGAAAGGTTGGCCTGTTTGGCAATTTCCGGCAAGGCTGTTGCGCCGTCGCACAGCATGAGCAACCATAAAATGGAATCCAACTGGGCACCAGTATTTGTTCCTGGCATCATGCCGCCGCCTGCGCTGGGGTATAACCCACGGGGGGAAAGCATGGTTTCGCACTGCGGGTTCACATTTTCATAAAACACGTCGTCTTCCAGCAGTTCCAGCGCCCGCAGGTGCATACGCAGGGTGGTGCATAAATGCTCTGGCGAAATAAAGTCCAGGGTATCCAATGAGGTATGGTACTCCGGGTATTCGTAGTATTTGTCTTTGGTAATGGAGGCCGTATTTATGCGAAAACCTGGGCTGGAATACTGGCGCTCGTCACTGCCATGGGGGTCAAAGGGGTAGCGCAGCACAGGCTGTTCAAATTCACGCAGCACAGTTTCCACAACGCGGTTAATGCGGTGCTCCCCATGTATGCTGCCCTTGAAGCCCCACGGGCCGCGCCCTGCCACACAGGTAATAACAAACCCGCAATCCAGGGCCTGCATGGCGGCTTCGTTATGGGCGCAATAGGCAACCGCCCCAATGGTTTCCGGCACAAACACAATGCGGTAGGAATATTTGTTTTTGCGGGCCAGCAGTTCTTTGGCCAGAAAAGCCGTCAGTACCACACCGCTCAGGTTGTCGTTGGCTAGGGAGGGGTGGCAAAAATAGGTGGAAAGCAACACTTCCTGCGAGGTTTCCCCCGGAATAAGCAGCTCGCCCACGCTGAGGGAACCCGCTTCCAGCGCTGTATCAATGGTCACAGTAAACCGCGCTTCCGGGCCATAAGGCGCAAAGCGCTCCTCAAACTGCTTGCGGCTCAGGCAAAAGCCCCAATCTTCCTTATAATAGGAAGTGCGGTAAGGAATGGCTTCTGGCGCATTGTCCAGCCAGTGCAGGTGGGGGCGCAGCTCTTCCAGGCTGAACTGGCCTGCCACAGGGGCGCTATACCCCACAAGGTGCAGGTTATTCTCGGCAAAATCTATCAGCACACGGCCATCCGGCCCCTTTACAGAGCCTGCCTTGGGCTTCCATTCCTTGGGAATGACCCAGTCATACACCTGGGTGCCGCTGGGGTATTCATGCACCGTAAGGGGAATAAGGCGCTGCAAGCGGGCCAGCGTTTCCCGGTTGCCGGGGCCGGTAAGGCTGCGGCACAAAGGGAAAAGCTCTTGTAGCAATACAGAGACTGACGCAGCACTGGTGTTCAGGGGAGATGCAGACATGGGCCTTCCTTAGGAATACAAAAAATACAGCAAGAAACAGGCTGGAAGTATAATACCCCCACGCTATTTGCAAGGGCATTTATTCAGGGGAATGCCGTTTTTTGGGAACTTGGCTGTGCTACCCGCTGAATAACAAAAGCAAGCATAAAAACCGTGAAGCGGCAAGGCGCATGTGGGTGTACTCGGATACAATGGCCTTGCGGTTCACCAATGCCATGCCATCAGCGTTTCCTAGCGGAACAACACACTTAGGATAAGGGAAACCCCACACAGCAAGTACATTTTACGCACCAAGTGCCCGTGGGCGTCCAGGCTGAGCCAGTGGCCCCCGTTGCTACGCACACGGCGCATCAGAATAATGTGCAGGGGCACACTGCCTGCCACCCCTACAAGCACAGGCCACCCCGCAGCACCTGTAACCCACAGGCGTAGCAAAAGCCCCCACACCACAGGCCACCACACCAAAAGCACCCCCACGGCAAGGCGCGGCCCCAGCACGTTGGCAAGGGTATGCTTGCCAGCGGCTTTGTCTGTTTCCATTTCCGGCAGGCTTTGGTAATATAAAATACCTGCCACCATAAGGCCCACAGGCATGGCAAGGTTGACAATGCGGGCGTCAAACACACCAGTGAAGGCGTAATAGGTGCCCCCGGCCATGGCAAGGCCCATGTTGGCAAACACCATCACTTCACCCATGGCCCGGTGCCCATACCGCAAGGGCGGGGCCACATAAAAATAGCTGGAAAACATGGCAAACAAAGCCACCCACCACAAGCGCGGCAACCCAAAATAACTTACCCCCACAGCCGTGCACGCCACCGTGCCGCCATACAGCAGCACCAGGGCCACGGCCAGGGCACGCGGGGTAATTTTGCCCTGCTGAATAACGCGGGAGCCACCAATGGTATCCCCAGTATCCACCCCCAGCAAGTGGTCAAACAGATCGTTGGCAAGGTTGGCGGCAAGGTGCTGCAACAGGCAAATAAGCATAATACCCAAAAGCCCGGCCACATCCCACCTGCCAAAATCTTTCCCTGCCGCCACAAACCCCAACAGCACAGGAATAAGGGTGGCTATGTAAAACGGGGGGCGGGCTGCCTGCCACCAGGCTTGCAACATTTGCTTGCGGGGCGAAGCAGCGGTGTGTGATGTGTGCATGGGTTCTCCTGCAATACAATTCCAGCAAATTCAAAGCGTGCTACTGCCTGCGCATTCCTTATGCAAGCAGCAGGCGCACAGCACCATAACAGCCAAGCCCTGTGGCTTTCAACCACGAATTAGCAGGAAACAGGTACGGTGCCGGCCCATAAACACAACATTGGCTTGCAGCGCCACGCGCAAACGGCAACATACAGCATGGGCAACTACGCAAAAGCTTGCTGCACAAAGCACAAAAAAACTTTGTACTGGCCTGAAAATAAAGATCGTTATTGCCTTGCAGGCATATTGCTTTCCCCACCAAACATACTATAATGGAGGGGCTGGGGTTTTCCCCTGCACGACGTATACAAAAAAGCATGGAGCTTTTTATGCGACACACCCCTTCCGGGCCTGTAATATGCCTTCTGCTTGCAGGTATGTTCCTGCAAGGTTGTTCAGGTTATGGCACATCAGGCCGTTATTCCGTTGGCGCTTCATACAGCGGCGGCTCCTACCGTGCCCCCACCCCGGTGTATTACGACACCCCCTACGACAAGGCCTGGGTGGTGTATGTGCATGAGCGTAACAGACGCCTTGACCTTGAGCGCCTGGCCTTTGCGGCAGAACGCGACCGCCTTATTCGTGAACGCATGGTCTGGGAAGCCAGGGAAGAAGCCCGCCTGCGGGAGATGCGCCAACGCCACGAACGGGAAGAACAACACAACCGCCACGATGACAGGCGTGATGACCGCCGTGACAACAACTGGCACGATGACCGCAGAGACAACGGAAGAGACAACGGAAGAGACGACAGAAGAGACGACAGAAGAGACGACAGAAGAGACGACAGAAGAGACGACAGAAGAGACGACAGAAGAGAACAAGAAAATCGCTTCAACAACGAACACAGAGGCAATTACGGCAGAACTGAAGACCGCAGAGAAGAATACCGCCGCCCAAGCGAGGATCAAAGCCAAAGCGTACAAGAACAGCAACGTCGCACTGCCTATGAACAGCAACGCCAGCAAAGCGAAGAACGCCAACGTATGCAGCAGCGCCAACAAGGCGAAGAGCACCAGCGTATGCAGCAGCGGCAGGAATATGAGCAGCGCCAGCCAGGCGAACAACGCCAACGCATGCAGCCGCAAGAAACAAGCCGCACAAGCCAGCCACAGCCAGTAAGGGAGAGGAAACGGCCTGAGGACATCCAGCAAAGTAGCCCGCAAAGCGAGGGGCAAGATTCAGGGCGCTCCCACCGTGGCCGGGGCGGTAATAGGTAGCGTTACAGGGTAGCTTTGCTGCCCGCGCATCTCCACGAAGCCCGAGCGGAGAAAATAAAGTAACGCCGCCAAACGTAAACAATGCGCGTTTTCGTAGAGAGTGTTTACACGAGATGATTTTTTATCCTCTACCAAGGAAGATGAGTCGTGTATGAAGGAGTGTACTCTTTGGTACATGACTGAAATACACGATGAAATCTGACGCAGGAAGAGATAAAAAGGCACTCGTGTAGACACTCTCTAGCAGTCGATGAAATCATCGTGGGCCGGTAACCTCTCCCACATAATTTTGCCACGGGATTTTTTGAACTTGCGCAGCAACACGTACACAGCCCCTGGGCCACCATCCCCCGGTTTTGCTGTGCAAAAAGCCAGTACCACCCGTTTGAAGGGTTCCCGCGTGAGCCAGCATTGCAACTGGGGGCGCAGCACCCCCACCCCATCCGGAGAATTTTTCCCCCGCCCGGTAATAACAAGCACACACCGCAAGTTGCGCTGGTAGGCATTTTTCATAAAAAACAGCAGGGAATCATAGGCTTGCTGGGCATTTTGTCCATGCAGGTCCACATGCGCTTCCGGGCTAAAAGCACCAGCCCGCAGCTTTTCTACCACAATAGGGTCTGTGCCCTTTACATAGCCTTCCAAATATTCCCCTGTGTTGGCCAGGGTAAACTCCACTTTGCCTGCCAATAAATCTGCCAGAACAAAGGCGGCGGCTTTTTCCGTAGCCGCACCCCCTTTTTTACCAGCAACAGCATGCACCTGCCTGCCACGGGTGGTGACCGGGGCAACCCCCTGCATGGCTTTGCTGAACAAAGAATCTTCTTCAGTACTCATACGCTCTTCACCGCCTGCCTCCCTGGCCCACAAGGCACTTTCGGCCTGCTGCCCGAAAACACCTGTACCCCGCGCAAAAGGTTGCTGCCCAAGGGGTACACCTTGCTGTTCTTTTTTGCCCTGGGCCTTGGCACCTTGTTCTTGCCCAAAGGCAACAAGGGGGGTGAGTGGTTGCCCAAAACGGCTCGTAGCAGCAAGAAACAACCGCTCTTCTTCACCCATGCCTGCCTCGGCAGGGGCAGCCCTGCCTGCTCTGTTCTTTTTGCCCGCATGGGGCCGCTGGGGGGGGGAATGCTTGGCATGTTTGTGCCCGGCAGGGGTTACCGCAGCCATGGCAGCCAAAAATAAAGAAGCTTCAGCAGGGTCTGTGCCCTCTGTAAAGGCAGCGTTTCTCCCATTGCCTGTGCCCGTGTTTTCTGGAACAGTGCGCGGTGGCACGCCATTTTTGCCTGAACTGGGTGTTTTTGCAGGGCTGGCAAGACATGCGTGGCTGCCTGTGCCGGGTTGTTTGCCGTGCCGCGCCTCCTTAGAGTGCGCCCTGGCTTCCCCAAGGGCGACAAAAGAATGGAAGGTCTGCTCTTTTTTCTTACTCATGCCCGTACCAAAACACTCAGTTGCATTAGTATTCGTCCATTTCCCGCTGTACCACGGCCCTGCCGCAAATGCAGCAGGTCACAGTGTATAAAAAAGGCCCCCTTCGGAATAAACCGGAAGCGGCCTTGGAGAAAACATTTCAAACAGTGGTGCCCCAACTTCGTATGTAGCTAAGGCTATGCCTGTTTTTTAGCGGCACGCTCCGCCCGCAACCACGCATACCAGGGGTCCAGCCCTTCGCCACTGCGGCAGGAAACAGGAAACACCCCAAGCGCTGCATTCAACTGGCGGGCAAAGCGTGTGGCCCGCTGCACATCAAAATCCACATACGGCAACAGGTCTACCTTGTTCAGCACCATTACCTTGGCAAGATTGAACAGCAGGGGGTATTTTTCCGGCTTGTCATCCCCTTCGGCAACACTTAACAAGGCAACTTTGTGGTCTTCACCGCAGTCAAATTCCACGGGGCACACCAGGTTGCCCACATTTTCTATAAATAGAATATCGAGGTTTGCCAGATCAAAAGGAGCCAGGTGGTCACGCACCATGCGGCTGTCCAGGTGGCACCCACCATTGGTATTAATTTGCACGGCCTGCGCCCCGGTGGCTGCCACCCGGCGGGCATCGTTATCCGTTTGCAGGTCGCCCTCAATAACTGCCATGCGGAATTCGCCGCGCAGGTCGGTAAGGGTGCGCTCCAGCAACGAAGTTTTACCCGCACCAGGGGAGCTGATAAGGTTAAGAACCAGAAGCCCTTTGTGGGCAAAAAGTTCTTTCAGCTCTGCGGCAACACTTTCATTGGATTCCAGCAAATTGCGCGTAACGGCTATTTCCATCCTACATCACCTCAATGCTGTCTAGGTAAAGTTCTTTGCCCCGCAGCACACTATGGCCAAAATCTTCACCACACTGCGGGCAGGGGCTGAACACCGCAAGGCGGGCTTCCCCTGGTTCAAATTCACACCCGCACCCAATGCACCGGAGCAAGGGGGGAATGGGTTGCATGGTCACCTTGGCCCCGGCCAGGGGAGTGCCTTCCGTCAGGGCCATAACGGCAAATTCCAACGATTCCGGCACAACATTGGCAAGAAGCCCGTAGCAGACCCGTACTTCAATAAGGCGGGTTGCTCCGTGCTTTTCCATTTCCTGCCGCAGCATTTCAAGCAGGTTTGAGGCAAGGGACATTTCATGCATGGAAAAGAGCATATGCCAAAATCACCTTGCTGCCAACAACCAAAAATGCCCTGCCAGAGAGGAATGCAAATTGCATGTTTTCTGCACAGAAAGAAATATTTGCCGTAATACTGAACGCTAAAGGCGCATGGCATAATGCACTTTTCCATGAAAGGCCTGTGCCATTTTCCCCGGTTACCCTGCACGATGCTACTGGAAATAATCTTTATTCTCATGTAGAGTCAGTGCTGTCCGGCCAATAAGCCGGGGAGCACTAAGGCAATTTTGCTTGCAAATTTGCCCCGCAGAGCGTGTTGTTCGCCATTATACTCACCTTTTTTTGTTTTGTGTTTGGCAAAACACTTACTCAAGAAGATAAAGATAGCCGGGCAGTATTACTATAATGTATGAATAGCACACATACTGCCACTCCCCCGGCTGTGCCTACTTTACTGCTCGCAGCCCACACACCGGGGGAGGGCAAGTGCACATTTCGTCCGGAATGTTCCGGCAAAGGAATGCCCATGGAATCTGCTAAATTTATCGGTACGTTTCTTGCCCTTCCCCTGGCAACAGACTTTGGGCTTTCCCTGGCCCAACCCAACACCCTGTGGCAAGCGTGGCAACGGGCAGACGGTACGTTCTGGATTAATGGCCTGGACAATGCCGGCCTGCAAACAAACGCAAATTATACTATTCCAGGGGAATTGCTCCATAGTGCGTTTAACGCCCTGCCCCAGGCTACCACAGCACGGCCCAAGCTTTCTGCTCATTCTTCCACCTTGCTGCAACACTGGTTTAAACGGCGCACCCAGGCCAGCGGCACCACACTGCACCAGTTGGCCACCCCCAGCCTGCCCGATGAAGACGGACCAAAGAGAACTGCCAAGGCAGCCCAGGCCAGCATGGCTCAAGACAACTCCCTTCAGGACATGCCCCAGGACTATGCCATGGAAGTGCATAGCCATATTGGGTATGAAAGTGACGAGTCCGGCTTTGCAGACCCTGGCTTTATTGCCCCAATACAAATGCAGCCCCAGCCCCAGTTACCGGAGCAGCCGCAAATGCAGTTCCAGGGCCAGCCGCAACCGCAGTTTATTATGGACAACACCTGCTTTGAACCTGGGCAGCCTGCCCAAAGCGCCTTTCCCCAGCCCCCGGTGCCTGCTGTTCCCGTGGACATGACAGCGCACCTTGCGCCTTCCGCCCAGGGTGCCCAGTTTACCACACCTGTTTCCAGCCCGGTTCCTGCCGCCAAAAGCCCCCTGGACAACTTGAATGAAGGCCGCCGAAAGGTTATTGAACAGGCCATGCGCCAGGAATTTACCCTGCTGCTTGACCATATGAGCAATGAACAAAATGCCATGACCCTGCGGGACATGGAAGAACTCATTCGCCGTCAAATTCCCAACTCATGGCAAATGAAGTATATGTTTTCAGAGTTTGGCCTTGCCCTGCGCAAGGAACAGCAGCACCAACTGGCCCTTTTGTGCCACCAGCGGGCACTGGAATGTTCACCCAACGACGCCAACGTGCTGTTTAACCTGGCCCGCACAGAAGTGGAACTGGGTGCCATGGCGGCTGCCAGAATGCACCTTGCCCAGGCCCTGGAAGCGGCTCCGGACTTCACCGCTGCCAAGAATTTTCTTGCCTTTCTTTCTTCGCGATAACACGAGATTTTGCCGCACCATAGCTTAGGAAACACTGATTAAATACCATTGTGGAAACGCGTAGTTATTTTGTTTGGCAAGGCGCGAGCTTTTTTTGAAGCAGGAGTGACAATTCCGCAGGAAAGCGGAATTGGGAACTGCCTGCAAGGCGGGAGCCGAAGGCCGAGGCCCAGGACGGGCCGAGTCAACTCTTCTGTCCTCGACTGTTTCAGAAAAAGTAATGCAACGCCGCCAAACGGAATAAATAAGCGTTTCCCTAACTGAGGATGTCATGAACAAAGGAATTACACTGCTCATTCTGCTTGTCTTGTTAAGTGCCATGGGCATTGTTTTTTATGGCAATATGGAAGCAGAACAACCCGCGCCCGTTGCCCTGCGGCAACAGTTGCCACAACCCCCGCGCGAACCGCAGATTGAAAACCTTCCCATGCCACCTGCCCCAACCGCCCCTGTGGTGGTTACAGGCGAACAACCACGCAAAACCCAGGTTACACCGCCGCAGCGCACCACAGAAACGTCCCTTGCCTCGCAGGCTGTGCTGCCAGCCAAGCGCAACGCCACAGTACCTTCCACTGTGCCAACGCTACCGCAAGCGGTGCCTGCAAACCGCAGCCAGGCCCCGGCACCACAACTGCAATCCAGTTCCCAGCCCATGGCCCAAGTGGGCACACAAGCTGGTTCCCAGGCAGACACACAGGCAGCCCCTTCTGTTGCAGCGCCCCAGGAACAACCCGTTGCCAAACCAGCTGGCACAGTAGCCACCCCGGCCCTGCCGCAAATTCCCCCCACAGCAGTGCAGCCGAACACCCAGGCGAACAAAACCACCACGGCAGCCACAACGGCAACGCCGCCCAAAGCACCTGAGGCCACCCCGGCAAAACCAGTGAAGGCTGAACCCCCTGCCCCCAAAGAAGAACCTGTGAAAAAGGCTGAAGCCCCCAAAAAGGAAACGCCCTTTACGGTGGATGAAGCATCCCTTTCCGCCACAGCTACCCACACCATGGGGGGCATTCGGGTAGAAAAAAACGGCAAAGGATTTGTGGTGCGCATTACCAGCACTGACTCCACCTTCCCTTTCAAGGTCTCTCAGTTGCCTGGCCCAGACAGACTTATTATTGACCTGCCCGGCACGTGGAAAAAGGCGTCAGCCCCGGAAGTGCCAGGGGGCCTTGTTGCCACTGGTTCACGCCTTGGCAACCACCCCACAGGCATACGCATTGTGTTTGACCTGACGCGGCCTGTGAAGGTTTCTTCCCGCACCCGGCCCAATGCCACCACAGTGGAGCTTGTGCTGGAATAGCCTCCTGCGAGCCTGCTGCGCGTTTCCAAAACGCCCCGTAGTCCGTGCTTCCCAACGCAGTTGCCACAGAAAAAACCACCTTGTTCTGAAAAACAGAGCAAGGTGGTTTTTTGCAGCGTAATAAGTGCTTTTTGTGACTTAGGCCATGTTGCGGTCTGCCTACGCAGAACGAAACATGATGAAAAAAGTAGGCAACCGTAGTGTTGCAATGGTCTTTACCTGTTATTTAGTCTCCACACACTCACCTCGGGCGAGCTTGTCCAGCACCCCGGGGGCAAACGCGGCTTCCACCCCATCTGCCAAACGCTCCAGGGCTGCGTCATACCGGGCAGCCAGTTGGGCAAAACTTGTCCCCTGCCCCCCGGCATGTTCTTGTGCCGATTCCGTCGTATCAATGTGCCCCTGCAACACAGCCCCCCTGGCATTTGCCCCAAGGCTCAGGGAATCTTCCTCGGGCAGGCCTTCCACATTCAGGGCAGGCACCACTGCCATAAACGGCACCCCGGTGCGCTGGGTAATGTCCTGGTTAGCCGGGGCAAGCAGGGCCGCATCCCCCCGGAATTTGTTCAGCACAAACCCGGCAATGCGCCCCCGGTCTGCTTCCGGCACCAGCAGCCACGTGCCATAAAGGTGGGCATACACCCCGCCCCGGTCAATGTCGCCCACCAGCAGCACCTTGGCCCCGGCAAAACGGGCCATGCGCATGTTCACAATATCGTTGGCTTGCAGGTTAATCTCTGCCGGGCTGCCTGCCCCTTCCAGTAGCATCAGGTCAACGTCACGGGCCAGGCTTGTATACGCTTCGGCCACGTGGGAAAAAATAGCTTCCTTCTGCCGGGTATACTCACCAAAGGGCATAACCCCATGGCTACGCCCCTGCACCACCACCTCAGACCCCTGGGAGCCACGGGGCAGCAGCAACACAGGGTTCATGGCTGTGCTGGGGGGCCTGCCCGCGGCAATGCCCTGTAACACCTGGGCCCCGCTCATGCGTAGGCCGCCGGGCAGTTCGCAGGCAAAGGTGGTCATGTTCTGGGCTTTGAACGGGGCAACGCGCAAGCCTTTTCGGGTATAAATGCGGCATAACGCGGCTGTTAACAGTGACTTGCCCGCATTGGACGAGGTGCCTTGCACCATAATGGCAGGGGGAAATTGTTTCATGGGGGGGAGCATACCCCTACCTTTCCACCAGGGCAAGGGAAACGCGCAGGAGCGGAGAAGGGCTTGGGGAGGGATGGTGCTTCTGGAAGGCAGAGGGAAAACTAGCCTTTTTCGCGCAGGCTTCGTTGTGCGGCAGTTTTGCTGCAAGGCAGACCGTGAGGTCAGCCCCTTGCAAAAATACCGTACGCCTTGCCTGCACAAAAAATTCTATCATTTCCCCTTTGCCCTCCAGAGAATCCCCCCGGCAAGCCGCGAAGCGCGGCCCTTGCCGGGATTTAGGGTGGCTTCGCAGGGGAACACATAAGCAGAGCCTTTGCCCTGTGTATTGTTAGATCGAAGAGAAGGAAAATGGGCGACGCTTCGCCGCACCTTACAGATAATTCTTCGAGCCGCCCCCAGCCCATGCGCGCTTTGCTGCGCCCGCCCACTCATGCAACGTGCAGTCGTTTCTCTTCCACTCCCTCAAGAATGTAGCGATTACTTTTTGTGGCACAGCCATTTATTACAACAAGTAACTCCATAGCGGAATGGTGCGGCGCACGCGCCGCAAAAACCAAGCGAAGGCGGCTACGCCGCCGAAGCATCTCCCCAACGCCCGAGTGGAGAAAGGAAAACGCTCCCCCGGTAACCGGAGGAGCGTTTATGCTACAAATGATGTGTTGCCCATTACGAATTGAATGGCATTTGGGAAACGCTCAGTTTTTCGTTTGGCAAGGCGCGAACTTTTTTTGAAGCAGGAGTGGACTCTTCCGTCCTCGACTGTTTCAAAAAAAATGAAGCAACGCAGCCAAACGGAATAACTCAGCGTTTCCCTGTTACTGTTTGAGGCCAAGAATCGTCTGAATCATCTGGTCTGCCGTGGTAATAAGCTTGGCGGCCGCCTTGTAGGAAGCCTGAAACTTAATGAGGTTACTCATTTCCTCATCCAGGCTCACACCGGAAATTTCTTCCCGGCGCTGGGCCAGTTCATTAGCCATGGCCCCAGTGGTGTTGGCAAGAAAGCCCACGCCCGCAGTGTCTGCCCCTATTTTTGTGACCAGGGTGCCGTAAAATTCGGAAAACGTTTGCTTAACCTTGCTGCCACTGCCGTTGGTAAAGTCCACAACCTTGGTCAAAAGGCCTGCAATTTCCGTGGCAATCTGGTTGTCGCCGGGGTTAATTTCCCCTGCGCCGTTCACCCTGGCAGCATTGATCATGCTGGGGTCTTTCACCAGTTCGTCACGCACCCGCATGTCGGAAGGGCCGTCACCCACAAAGTAGGCATTAATGCCCAGGGCGGCGGCAAGGCCAGACGTATCAGCAGTAATACCAAACTGGGTGCCGGGCTTGGCGCTAAGTTGCAAGCGGTTGTCCACAATGCTGGCTGTTAAGTGGGCCGAGGCAGGCCCGGTGTTAATGGCACTCACCACGTCTTCCAGGGAATGCTGGCTGGGGTCAAAGTTGTCTGGTGAAAATGCCTGGATGCCGGGGTACGCGGTAATGGGTTTGCCCGTGGTGCTGTCGTAAACCGAAAAGGTCACGTTGCCAGACTGCAATTTGTCAAACCACTGGGAACCGGAACTGCGCGAACCCAAAGGAATGTCCACACGGGGCACCTGGAATTCGCCCAAGGCGTTGGTAAGGGGCTTTAAGCCAGCACCCTGGCTGTGAATGCGGTTCACTTCCCAGGTCATGCTGTTGCCAAGGGAGGCCAGTGTGTCGCGGTATTGCCCAATACGGTGGTCACGAAACTCCTGGTATGCGGCCAGCGTCCCACCCGTAATGCGTGAAGCGTTTTCCTGGCCATCCTGAAAAATCTGGGTGGAAATGTTCACCGGGCCAGCCGTGGGTGTTACCCAATACACATCCGTTTTGGGGGTCACCACAAAGCGGTCGCCCGTTTGCAACTGGTTTGTTCCTGTAAAGAACAGTTGCAGGTCTTTTACCTTAGCGCTATGGGCTTCATCGGTGGCATCCACCAGCAGGTCATTGCCATAGTCGTCCTTCATCCAGCTGCGGCCACCGTCCAGGGAAACACGGTATTTTGCTGTGCCCGCAGGGGCAGGAACAGCCCCGGTGGAGTCAATGTTCCCACCCTGCACTACATCAAGGGTATATTCATAGCCATCTTTTCCTGTAAAGCCAGCAGTGCCGTTGTAGGTGGAACCAATGCTCAGGTTATTTTCCACACGCGGGGGCTTCATGGTAAGGGAAAAGGGAATATCATCTTGTACCAGACGCATACCAGCAGAGGTAGTTACCTGAAAATGCCCGGCCCCATCGTCTTGAACACGAATATCAATGATTTCGGCAAGGGAGCGTACTTTCCTGTCGCGTTCATCCATCAATGAGTTGGGGTTATTCTGCCCTGGCACAGCGTGGGCGTTAATTTCCCGGTTCAGGCGGGCAATATCCTGCATAAGGGAGTTAGCCTTGTCCACTTCCTGGGCAATCATGCCGGTAAGCTGTTCTTCCAGTTCACCAAGGTAATTGTCTGTATTGCGCAAAATGGTGGCCATGTCTTGCGACTTGCCTGTAAGGGCTGTGCGGGCTGCAAGGCTGTCTGGGGTTTGGGCAACGGTGCTCCAGGCCTTGAACATCTGGCTGATGGCGTCGGCAATGCCTGCGGTGTTAGATTCGTTAAACGCCGTTTCCACCGTGCGCAGCATACTATATTGTTCATTATAGCGGCTTTGCAGGGTTGATTTTTCAAGGTAGGCACTTTCTACAAAGCGGTCAAAGGCACGAATGATTTGCCTTGCCTCCACCCCTTGGCCCACCTGGCCCGGGCGGTAGTCAATGGAATAGCTTTCGCGCAGGTCAACACTTTGGCGGGAATACCCCACCGTGTTGACGTTGGAAATGTTGTTGCCTGTGGTTTGAATGGCAGCCTGCGAGGCAAAAAGAGCCCCGTTACCCATGTTCAGCAAAGAGTTTACACCAAGAGCCATTAGAGCCTCCCTGAAATGAGGGCAGCTGTAGGTCTGGCTTGGTACAGCTTGCCGCCTGCCCCGTACACATCTGTGCACAGCGGGTTAATTTTTTCGTGTAAAAAGTCGAGCAATGCCTGCCCCTGGTCATACAAAGCAAGAGAAAGTTCTGCGTTACGCCCGGCATTACGGGCACAGCGCTGTTCCAATGAATCTATCAGGTAATACAGGCGGCGCACCGCTTCGCCTTCATCTTCCGGCAACATGCTGGCATATTCCAGCAAGCGGGTGCCCTGCATGGTGTCTTTCAAGGTAATTCGTTCCCTGGCAATTTGCCGCAGCAGCTCATGAATGGAAAATTCCAGGCTGGTAATGCCTTCTGCGTCGCGGTCTTGCAGCAGCATAAATTCTTCATCCAGCAAGCTTTCCAATACACCAAGGGCTTTAAACTGACGGTGCAGGTTATCGTGTATCAAGCTGTACATGGTTTCTTCCTTTATTCATTATGGTGCAGGGGCGGGGGACGCGTGTTTACCGTGTCGGAACACTGGCCACCATAGCAGTTTTAATAGCGGCTTCCGGGTTCAACGCCATTTCGCCACGCTTTATTTCAAAAAACAGAGGGGCAGTTTTTTCCCCTTCTGCGATAAATCCTGGGTTTGCCGTTACCCTTGCAAAAGGTGTTCCAGCGGCTACAGCGTCGCCCACCTTCAAGTCATTTCCCTGGACGTTGCCATAAAAACTCATGAACCCATCGGCGTGTTCAAGCACAATGGAATCGCCATATTCGCCGCGTTCACCCACATACACTACCCGGCCCGGCAGGCAGGGGGTTATGGCGTCGCCAGGGTTGACAGCAATGCTCACCCCAGGGTTCCAGCGGCGCTTGCCGCTGGGGTCGTCTTGCCAGCCAAAGCGGCCAGTAATTTGCCCTTCATAAGGCCACGCAGCTTCCTGGGGTAAAAGGCCGCGCGGTGTTTTTTTGGCATTCAGCACACCCTCAGGCAGGGCTGCGGCGGGGCCTTCCGTTGCAAACAGGCCTTCCCCCACTTCTGCCCGCAGGGCGGCAATGGCGTTTGCCACCACCCCGGAAATAGCCGCCATGGGCCCTTGCCCTGCGCCAGCTTCTTCCTGCGCCACGGCTTCCCCTTCCGGCTTTGGGTTTTGGGCCAGGGGTTCTTGCCCGGCATTAGGGGCCTCACCTTCTGCTTCAGGGGTATAGGTAGAGTAAAGGTTTTCCTGCGTCAATTTTTCGACAACGGGTTGTGCTGCCGCTTCAAGCTCTTGTGGGGGCGCGGCAGGTACTTGCACACCATGCAGGGGTTGCTTGTTGTCCATGGCCCCAGGGCTTGTGCCGCGGGCGGCGTTGGTTGCCCGGCTGGAAAGCTGCTGGTACAGCACTTCAGCAAGGCCAATGCCCCCGGCAGAAGCCATTTTCTTGGAAAGCTCCACATCAAACATAGACTGGTAGGTTTCCTCATCTTTGCTGTGCAGGTAGCCTTCTTTAGGCACGTTCTTGCGCATTTGTTCCCACATGCGCTGAATGAAAATACTTTCAAACCCTTCGCATGCATCACGCAACTTGCCATCTTTATCTTTGCTGTTGCCCATGCGGTTGCGCAGGTCGTCCATGGCCATTTTACGGTGCACCAGGTCCAGTTGGGCACTCTGGTCCATTGCAGCACGCGGGTCTACGGGGGCAGAAGTTGTCATATCAAAGCCTCATATGTTGAAACATTGCGTTCAGTATCTTCACCGCACAGGGGTACCTTCATAGTGCCTGTGGGCATTTTTTCTTGAAAGGAAACACTGCTTCAAGAGCCTTTTGGAAACGCGCAGTTATTTCGTTTGGCAAGGCGCGACCTTTTTTTGAAGCAGGAGTGACAATTCCGCAGGAAAGCGGAATTGGGAACCACCCACAGGGCGGAAGCCGAAGGCCGAGGCCCAGGACGGGCCGAGTCAACTCTTCCGTCCTCGACTGCTTCAAGAAAAGTGAAGCAACGCCGCCAAACGGAATAAATCAGCGTTTCCTTAAATAACCTCAAGCTGGGCATGGAGCGCCCCGGCTGTTTTCATGGCACGAAGAATGGATATGAGGTCACGCGGGGTGGCCCCAACGGAGTTCAGGCCGTCCACCAGTTCCTGCAAGGTGGCCCCTTCCATAATATTCAGGTTGCGGCGTTCTTCACGGGCCGTAATGTCTGTGCTGGGGGTAACCACAGTGGTACCGCCGCTAAATGGCCCTGGCTGGGAAACATCCAGGTTTTCCTGCACTGTTACCTGCAAGCTGCCATGGGCAACAGCCACACGGCTTATGCGTACATCGCGCCCAAGAATGATGGTGCCTGTTTTTTCATCCACCACCACTTTTGCTGCACCATCAGGGGTTATTTCAATATTTTCCAGGGAGGCCATAAGCGGTACAATATTACCGCGAAAATCGCTGGGAACCTGCAACTTTATAGTGCCCACATCAGGTGCGCTGGCAAAGTTGCCCCCCAAAGCACCGTTTATACGCTGCACCACCTGGTTGGTGGTGGAAAAGTCTGGCGCGTGCATGGTCAGTGAAAGGGTGTCTTGCGAGTTAAATTCAAAGGGTATGCCGCGTTCCACAATGGCCCCGCCAGGAAGACGGCCCACAGTGGTAATGTTTTTCTGCGCTCTGCCCTGTTCCCCGGTAATGGTAAAACCACCCACCGTAAGCGACCCTTGCCCAATGGCATACACGTTGCCATCCACCCCTTTCAGCGGGGTTTGAATAAGCACGCCGCCCAGCAGGCTAGTGGCATCGCCCAGGGAAGAAACAGTTATATCAATCTGGGTTCCCGGCTTTGCCGAAACAGGCATTTTGGCTGTTACCATAACAGCCGCCACGTTTTTGGGCTTCATTTGGCGCGGGTCAACCTGCACACCCATTTTTTCCAGCATGTTCACCATGGAACGCATGGTAAAGGTGGAGTCTTTTTTGTCACCCGTGCCGCCAAGGCCCACCACAAGGCCATAGCCAACCAGTTGGTTGTCGCGCACGCCACTGAATGAGGCGATGTCTTTCAACCGCACCGCATGGGCTGGCAGGCTGAACAACAGGGTAAGCATAAATGCAGCAAGCCCTGTGGGCAGAACGCCACAACGGCGGGGCATGGTCATAAAGTGTTGCATGGTACACTCCTTCTTCTTATAAAAAACCATTGCAAAACTACGTTTTGCGTGCTTTTTCCATCATATTTCGCGTTGCTTCCGCAAACCGAAATATGGCCTAAGTCACAAAAAGTACTCATTTTGCAGGGAAGGTAAATTTCTCTTATTGGTACTTTTTGGAGCGTCTTCCTTGTGGGAAGCCGCCTCAAGACTATTGTGCAATAGTCTTCATAAGAGGCAAAAATGCCGCCACACCGTTTGTCGGAATTTTGAATAAAACGGCAGGTACCCTAGGCAATGCAAAAGGTACGCCAAACTGAACAAAACAATATTAATAAATCAAAACAGGGCAATATGGCGGGCATTGGGAATTTACAGGTGACTTGCGCCTTTTCCTTGAATTTTGACACCAGAAGGGCTAGATTATGAAGAAAATAACGATACGTACTCGCCCTGCGGCGCATTAGGTAAGAAAATATATGTGGAATCAATGTGATGTCGATATGACCCGTGGCAAAGTCACCCTGTACCCCCTGCCCGCCAGCCCTTTGGCGGGGCGGGCGCTGGCTTCTGCCACCTTTTGCCGGGCAGTGCCCCCAAACGTTGCCCCCCTGGCACCGGAAAACAAACTGGTGCTGTGCCCCGGCCTTCTGGCGGGCACCCCTGCCCCGGCTGGGGGCAGGCTTTCCGTTGTGACCAAAAGCCCCCTTTCAGGCAAGCTGCAAGAATCCAACGCCGGGGGCACAGCAGCCAGCATTATGGCCCGCCTGGGCTTGCGCTGCCTGACCATTGGCGGTGCGGCACCAACCCAGGCACCCTTTGTGCTTGTGCTTACCTCTACTGGTGGGCAGCTTGAACCGCTTGCCCAAGCAACAGAACAAGAACACCCCCCCACTGCCCCGGCAGCCCTGTGCAAGGCCTTGCAAGCCCGTTTTGGCAAGCAGTGTGCCGTGCTGTGCACTGGTCCGGCGGCAGACAACGGCGCTCTTACTGCCACCTTGCAAATTACCGACAAACAAGGTGCCCCTGTACGCACCTGCGGCAAAGGCGGCATTGGGGCCGTGCTGGCAGCCAAAGGCATTAAGGCCATTGTGTTTTGCCCGGAACAGCAGGCAGCCAAAGCCGCATTGCCTGCCCCCAGCCGCTACCGCGCAGCGTTTATTGAAGGTGCCCACCAGTTTACCCGTGCCGCACACAGTGTTGCCTATTCTGACGCCGCCCTGGCCCAGGCCGCCTTATTTTTGACAGCCCTGGATGCCCATTATGCCACGCAGAATACTAAGGCAGGGCAACCCCCGCCCACATTGCCCCAGGCACCCCAAATAACCAAAGAAGCAGACCCATTACTGGAAGGCCCCCAGCCCGCCAGCAAGCGCAAAAAAGCCCACCCGGCCTGCCAGCCGGGGTGCCCCATGCAGTGCCCCCACCATGAACTGGAAGAGCAGAAAGCAAACCCCGGGCACCTGCCAGCATTTGACGCAGAACCACTTGGCCTGCACACCGCAAAACAATTGCAAATGCTGGAAGCCGCCTGCAATGGTGCGGGGCTTGACCTTGTGGAAACAGTAAGCGCCCTGGCCCTTGCCGTGCAGGCTGGCCTGCTGCCCCATGGCAACAGCAGCGCCATGGCAAAGGCCATTGCCAGTGCGGCCGCGGGGGAACAGCCCCATTGCGCCATGCTGCACGGTGCCGTGGCCTATGCCCGCCACCTGGGGGTAGCCCCCGGCACAGCAGGAAAAAAGAAGCAACGCCTGCCAGACAAGGACCAACAAAGCCTGCAACTTGCCGGGGCCATGGCAGACACGTTAGGCCTTTGCCTATTCATGCTGCCAGCCCTTGCCACCCAGGAAGGCATGGCCGGGCTTGCTGCCATGCTGGGGGCGCTGCCTGGGTGGTCTTCCACCCAGTTCAGCACAACGGAAGAACCCCTGGCCCAAGTGCTGCGCACTGCCAGCCATTGCCTGAAACAGGAAGGCATTTTCAACCAAGCGGCGCAAGGCTGTAACGAAGAAAACAAAGCCCAGTAACCCCTTGCACAAACCAGACGACTACATTGAAAAAACCAATGCGCTGCATGGTAAGCCAGTGTATACTTTCAAAGGTAAACTGCTCTAGGGAAATGGCCATAGCAAAACACTGCTTAAATGGTATTTGGGAAACCGCAAAAAGCGCTGGTGAGCATTGCTCACCAGCGCTTTTTTATGGTCTGCTGTCTTGGAAATAAGGCTTTCGCCATTACCCCCGTGGCTTGTGGGTGCCAAACATGGTAAGTGCTTCCTGCATTTCTTCCTGCAGCCGGTTTTTCACCGAAGATTGCACATGCATGGAGGAAGAACCAAACTGCCCGGCCCGAATGGCGTAAATCTGCTGAATAAGTTCTTTACCTGTCTCATACGCCTGGCGCGCAGGCATGCTTTTTTGCTGGCCAGAAGGGGAGCTGAGGCGGTCCAAAGCCCGGCTTACAATACGCACTGCCCCGGCAGCGCCGTGCTGCACGGCCGTGCTGAACAGCACTTCACGCAAGGCTTCCGGCATATTGCTGAAGGAAACACCTGTATTCTTTTCCAAGGCCTGGGCGGCTGGCTCGAAGTGGCTTTCATGCACAAAGTCATTTTGCAGTTTTTCAAAACGATCTGGCTGTTCACCGGCAATGGCCTTCCAGGTTTCCGGCATACGCCCGCCCTTGCCCCCGGTGTTGGCAGGCCCAGCCACCGCAAGGCGTTTAGCCAGGTCTGGGGCTTTTTCTGAAAGATAACTCAAGAACTGCTTCATGGTGCCAGCACGGGAAGAAATTTGAAACTTCCCGTAGGAAGTGCCCCCGTGGGAGTCATACCCAACGGCAGCAATACCATCTGCCCCGGATTCAAACCGGGCAGCCAGGGCACCCAAGGCACCCGGAGAGGCGGGGAAACCTTGAACCCCAGGGGAACCGGGCTTTTGCCCTGCCAGCTCACCCTTTGGCACAGCCCCAGGGTGTATACCCTTCAGTTGCAAGGGAACGCGCCCGGCATCAAGGGCACCACCAGCCCGTTTATGGCTGGAGGAACGAACCGCCATTTCCCAGGGCTTGTCGCCCCCACGGGAATAGGCCTGGGCGCTGGGTACAGCCCCATAGGTTGTCCCATCCGGCACATTGCCCTGCACAAGAGATTCCCGCGTAATGCGTGAAGGCCCCGCAGGCGGCATTATACCTGAAGGCATGGCCCCGCCAAGCCCCCCAGGCATACTGGCAGGCATACCTGGCATGCCACCCGGCATTCCGGGTAGCCCTTTGTTCCCAAGGGCAGCAGCGGCGGCCAGTGCCCCGTTGCCAGGCATTTGCGGCAAACGGCCAGCTTCCGCTGCGTGGCGGGCTATGCCCCCCCGCCCGTTATCAGGGGTACTGACAAAGACCATGTCCTTGGCAACCTGCCCCGCAAGGCTCACGGCACTTTCTTTGCCGCTAAATGAGAACACGCTGTCCATGCCGGGTTTACCCCCCAGGGGTTGCGCACCCAGGGCCTGTTTGCCCACGGCTTGCTGGGCAAGCCCTGGCTGGGAACGTACTCCCTGGCCGGGCATGGTAAGGGCTTCACGCCCGTGCACGTTGGCCGCCCTGCCAGAGCCAATGGCGGAACGCCCGGAACCACGCAGGTTACGGGGGTCTTCCATACCAAAAGAATATTTATTGGCTTGCGGCGTGGCAACACGTGCGCCTTTGCGCGTTCCTGCAAAGCGGGCACGCATGTCTGTGGCTTCAGGGTTTGTAGGCCGGGTTGGGTCTGGGCCTGCAAGTTCCGACTGCTTAGACATGGGCTGCTGCAATTGCCTGCGGGCCAGGGTATTCTGCACATGGTTAGACTGACCAGCCACCAATGAACCAGGGGGCACCCCCTGGCCGGAACGGTATATGCGCTCGGTTTGCTGCGGTGCCGTGGCAGGAAAGAAGGATGAGCGCCCCTTAGCCGCGGCATTTTCCGCCGGGGCAGGCACGCCAGCACCACTTTTTGCAGCCATAACCGCCGCAAAAGAAGGGTCCGAGGCTTTGGTGCCACTGGGGGCACCACGCTCCGTGTTGGCATTGTTGCGTGAGGTGGGTGGATACCCCTCAAGAGGATATGAGGTAGCCATAAGTTTCTCCTGAACCAATGTTCCCTTTGGGCAGTGTACGCAAAGGGGTTTGCCTCAGGAATGCAATTGCAGTGCCACACACAGCAACATACTGAAATATAAAATTAAATATGCAGCACACTCGTATTATGTCAAATATTTGAAGGTGGGAAAGCGTTGCCTTGCCACCTGCACTACGCATGTTCTTTACGCGAAATACAGCAGTAACAGTATGAGTGAAAAATCATTACGGAGCAGTTTGCACGGTATCCATAATGTTCTGCACGGGATTCGTGGCCAAAGCGCGGCCCGTGCTGCGGGCAGGAAAAGGCAGCATACTGGCCTGCAAGGGCTTGCTTCCCCACAACGGTTGCCCATGCAGGGCCATAACCCACAGCACTGCCCCCAAAAAACAACACATATACGCTGTTTGGAACCTGCGGGCATGAACCAGGGGAATGCTGCCAAGCCAGGCAAGGCCAGCCGCCACCAGCCCGGCTGCCACCGTAATGCCCACAGCCAGCCACACCCGTGAATAATTTGACAAAAGCATGCCCCCAAAAGACCAATTACTTGCTTGCAGTGCATCCAAAAAAGACTGGTAGTCTATGCGCCGCCCGATGCTGGCATAGAAAAGCACATCCACCACATACACAAGCAGCACCACCCACAGTATGGGTAGATACATGCCAAACACGTTGATAAAGGAAAATTGCCGAGCCACAGAGGGCAAGGCCAACCCCACACCAAGGGGGAGTGTCAATAGCGCAGCCAGCCGCATGTCAAACAACACGCCATAGCCAAAGGCGCTCCAGAACACGGGGCCAAAGGGCTCAAGCCCCGGCCCTGCCGCTACGCTGACCAATGAAGCTTCTGTGCCCACCAGCCACGCCCAGGCGGCCCATACAAACAGCACCCGCAACCCGATGAGCACCAAGGCCATATAGCCAAGGCACAGCAAGGCCACCACAAGGGGGGGACGGGGGGTTGTGTTTTTATGCATGACAACTCTGAATAAAATGATTGTTACTATTTCGCTTCGTTCCTACATAGCGAAGCCATCGGCCACAAGGCCCCGCAGGGGGGGCTGTGCTTGGGCGGGGCGTTGGTGAAAAGATAGAATTTTTTGTGCAGGCAAGGCGGCGGCGAATTTTTCAAGGGGCTGACCTCGTGGTCTGCCCTGACGGAAAATTCGCCGCCAACGAAGTCTCCGCAAAAAAGGCTAGTTTTACCAACGTGCCACGCCCAATACAAAACACAAAGCATGCAGCTTATCCCAACTCTACGGCCTCAATAATCAGCGTTTCAGGGTAATGCCTAAATCTTGCAACGTTGCCATGCCATTGTAGGCCTGCACGGCAGCACGCAGCATGCTTACACCCAAGGTGGCCCCTGTGCCCTCCCCAAGGCGCAACCCAAGGTCAAGCAGGGGCTTTTGCCCAAGCCGGGCAAGCACCTTGCCGTGGCCTGCCTCTGCCGAACCATGGCTGAAAAAACAATAGGGGGCCACAGCCGGGGCAATGTGCAAAGCAGCCACATAGGCGGCAGTGGCAATAAACCCATCGACCATAACAGCCATGCCGTGGCTGGCGGCCCCAATAATCAGCCCGGCCAGGGCAGCAATTTCCAGCCCGCCCAGGGCTGCCAGCACCTGCACAGGGTTGCCGCCTGCCACAACATCTTTGTGCCGTTCCAGTGCGCGGGCAATAACGGCGGCCTTGTGGGGCAACTGGCTGGGGGCAATGCCTGCCCCAATGCCTGTAATTTCTTGCGGGGTAAACCCAAGGTAGGCACAAAACAAGGCGGTGGAAGCCGTGGTGTTACCAATACCCATTTCCCCAAGGCCCACCAGCCGCACGCCCTGGGTATTGGCTTTATCGGCAAGGTTCAGGCCAAGGGAAAGGGCGGCGTGGCATTCTACTTCTGTCATGGCGCATTGCCGGGTAAAGTTGGCCGTGCCCCGCGCAATTTTGGCGTGCACCAGGCCAGGGCCTTGTGGCAGGTCGGCGTCCACCCCGGCGTCCACCACCCATAACTGCATGCCTGCACTGGCACACAGGTTGTTAATGGCCCCGCCCCCGTGCATAAAATTTACCACCTGCAATGCTGTCACGCTGGAAGGGGTGGCGGCAACACCTTCTGCCACAACGCCATGGTCGGCGGCAATGGTCACCATCAAGGCTGGGTCCACAGCAAGGGGCACGGCCCCCCCCTGTATGCCAGCCAGTTGGGTGGCCCAGTCTTCAAGCCTGCCAAGGCTGCCCACGGGTTTTGTCAGGGAATCAAGGCGGGCCCTGGCGGCTGCTTCATGCTGCGGGTTAACAGGGGCAATGCGGGAAGCAGCCTCGGCCAAAAAAGAAGGAAGAGTAAAAGTGGGCATGGTGTGAACTACGCAGGGGCGTGTGGTTATATGTGACAAAATAACACGGTGGCACAAGGAGAAATAATAGGCTACCGTTATTTTGCTAGTATAAGACCCCAGTTACCCGCAATGGTCAAGACTGTTGCATAAATTTTTTCTGGCAGTTGCAAGGCAAGGGCAGACACGGTAAAAACGGTACATGCCCCTTGGCCTATGCTTTCAAAAGCACTGATTAACTGGATTTTTGGGAAACGCTCAGTTATTTCGTTTTGCAAGGCACGAGCTTATTTTGAAGCAGGAGTAGACTCTTCCGTCCTCGACTGTTTCAAAAAAAGTGAAGCAACGCAGCCAAACGGAATAAATCAGCGTTTCCTCACAATGAATGCTTGACAGCAATGGTTGCTACGGCTATCTGCTTGAAAGACGCAGACTGCGTCTGTAACTTTTGTTCACAAGAACGGTACAAGACCGTTCACTCAAAAAACACTGGAGGCGATTATGGCTTGGAATGTGATTGTTGACAGCGACAAGTGCACTGGCGACGGCGAATGCGTGGATGTGTGCCCTGTAGAAGTGTATGAACTGCAGGACGGCAAAGCTGTTGCCGTGAACGCTGAAGAATGCCTTGGTTGCGAATCTTGCGTGGAAGTTTGTCCTTCCGACGCTATTGTTATTGAAGAAGTGTAAGGTGTTGGTGCAAAGGGCTTGGTATGCCTTGCTTTTTGCACATTCCCTGAACACTTGTATAGCATGGCCGTTGCCTTGTGGAAACACGTGGCAGCGGCTCATGCTCTTTTTTGCGACTGCACTGACACGCCTTCTTTCCTACGGAGCATTGCATGAGCGCCACCCTGCCTGACCTTTCCCCTTTTTTCCTTCGCTATGAAACACTGGCCCGTGAAGCAGATGCTGCATTCCAGCACATTCGCGCCCAGTTCCCCCAGGAAGTAACATGTGCCAAGGGCTGCGCTTCATGTTGCCATGCCCTGTTCGACCTTTCCCTTGTGGAGGCACTGTACCTCAACGCCAAATTTTCCCAAATTTTCCCTTCTGGTATGGAACGCTTTGCCATTACCGAAAAAGCCAGTGAAACAGACCGCAAGCTGGCCCGCGTCAAGCGCCAGATTTACCGCGACTCACGCGACGGCAAAGACAGCAATGCCATTTTGCACGAGGTAGCCGCCATTACCGAGCGCTGCCCCCTGCTGGACGACGAAGACAAGTGCGTTTTATATGAATATCGCCCTATTACCTGCCGGTTTTACGGTGTGCCCACCTCCATTGGCGGGCAAGGCCACACCTGCGGCAAAACCGGGTTTAAGGCTGGGGGGCGCTACCCCACTGTGTTTCTTGACAAGATGCAGGAGAGGCTGGCACAGTTAAGTGCAGAAACAGCTACCCACCTGAAAAGCGCTTACAAAGAACTGGCACTTATGTATGTTCCTGTTTCCGCTGCGCTTATTACCTCCTATGATGCCCAATACCTTGGTATTGGCGGCATTCCCAAGGAAAAGTAGTCAGGCAAACGCTGATTTATTCCGTTAGGCTGCGTTGCTTCACTTTTTTGAAACAGTCGAGGACGGAAGAGTTGACTCGGCCCGTCCTGGGCCTCGGCCTTCGGCTTCCGCCCTGTGGGTGGTTCCCAATTCCGCTTTCCTGCGGAATTGTCACTCCTGCTTCAAAAAAAGCTTGCGCACAGGGCCTGTGTCCCCGACCTTGCCAAATGAAATAACTGCGCGTTTCCAGAATGCCATTTATCAGTGCTTTGTTAGGAATAACGCAAGGACAGTAACACATGGACAACACCCCTTTTCTTCCCCCTTCCTCCATGTTGGACGAATCCGGCCCGCGTGATTACAGCCAGGAAGAAGCTGAGCATAAGCGTTTTTTGTATGACCGCATGAACCCACGCCGCCGCAAGTTTATTGACCGTATTGGCTACGACAACTGGGACCCCTTTGCTGCCCCCAAAGAACCCATGGATATTCGCGAAGATGTGACCAAGCGCACCACCCAGCAGCTTGTGCGCGAATTTTTACAAAGTGTGCAGCAGGAAAAGCCCAGTAATGAGTATGCCCGGGGTGCGCTGGAATGCGCCCTTGGCATGGTTAACCATGAGGAAAAGTACCGCGGTATTTTTGATTTTTGCCTGTGGTACCACACCTTGCTTACCAGGGAGCTACAAAAGCGATGAAAGAACAGTACGACAACATTGATGAATATATTGCCGACCTGAAAGACACCATTTCCAAAAGCCCGGACTGCGCCAACCACCTGTACAACCTGGGCATGGCCCTGCTGACTAAGCGCGACTTTTCCGCTGCGGAGCGGGCCTTTCTGGATGCATTAAGCAAATCACCCCGGCTGGCGGAAGCCTATGTACAGCTTGGTGGCATTGCCCTGCAACGGGGAGATTTGGAAGGCTGCCTGAACTACAACAAGGAAGCCGCCCAGTGCCGCCCCCGCTTTGCCATTGCCTGGGGCAACATTGGCTTTGTACATTTGCAGCGTGGCGACGCAGAAGAAGCCATTCCGGCCTTTACCAAAGCCCTGAAGTGGGACCCCAACTTTGTGCAGGCCCAGGCTTCCCTGGCGGCAGCGTACTACATGAAAGGCGAACTGGACCAAAGTATTGCCCTGAGTGAAAAAGTGGTGGAAAAATACCCCAGCTTCAGCCCGGCGTACAACAACCTGGCCCTGGTGTGGCTGGAAAAAGGCGAAGGCAAAAAAGCCCTGGAATACGCCCGCAAAGCTACGGAACTTGGTTTTGACGTAAACCCCGAGTTGTGGACCGAGTTGCAGCAATACGCTTGATTACTGGTCTTTTTTGTTTCTGCCTGCTTTTTTTCATACAAAAAAGGAACCTCTGCATAGCAGAGGTTCCTTTTTATTGGTATTCCATATGGAGGAATTTACAGCCTCATCAGGAGCGCTGCCCCTTACATGGCTGGCACGTAAAAGCGCAGGCGGTGTCCGTCCGGGTCTTGCACAAGGAAGTTATACCCAAAGCACATGGTGGTGGGGGCCTGTGCCACGGTAACACCCTTTGATTGCAAAGAAGCGAACAGGGCATCCAGCGTTGCGGCATCTTCCAGGGGAAAGCACAGCTCTCCCCCGCCAGCAGGGGTTGCCGCAGGGGCAACTGTGTGGCGTGCCCACAGCCCCAAAGTCAGGCCATTGCCAAGGGCAAACTGCACATATTCCGGGCTGGCAAACTCCGTGGAGGCTCCCAGCAGGCTGGTATAAAAGTCGGTGCTCGCTTCAATATTTTCCACATAATAAATAACAGAATCAGGGCGTGTCATATATAACCTCGTGTAGTGTATTTGCTGGCGCAGCATGCGGCCAACAACACACACCCTACCCGAAGCTACTGTCAGTTTTTGTCAGCAGTGTGTGCACAGTGTATATTTTCCAGTTCCATCCACTCTTGCAATAGTGCCTCACGCCTGCGCGGGTAATCTTGCTCCAGCACGGCAAGCTGCCTAATTCTGTCTGAACGAAAGTGCCTAAACCCCTGGCGCAACTCGCACCAGGCACCGATAATGCGGACACAATCGAAAAAACCAATGGCAAAGGGCCACACCACGCGCTTGCTTTGCACCCCGGCAGCATCGGCATAGGTAAGAAGCAGCTTTTGCTCGTGGCGAATGGCACGGCGTACTTCCGGCAACCACTGGCTGGCGTTTTCCACCAGTTCTCCCGGCCCCACAAGCATACCTGTGTGGGCAAAGGCCTGCTGCAAAGCCGGAGGCAGCACTGCCGCAATTTTTGCCGTGGCCTGCCCTGCTGCCGGGGCAAGGTCGTTGTCGCCCCGTTCCTGCACCCAGGCAAGGCCCAGGGCCAGGGCTTCCAGTTCTTCCCCACTGAACATAAGTGGCGGCAACAAAAAACCGCCGCGCAACACATAGCCAAGCCCGGCTTCGCCCTCCACCCGTGCCCCTTGCGCCTGCAAGCTGGCAATATCGCGGTACAGGGTGCGCAGGCTTACCCCAAGTGCCCCGGCCAGGGTAGCCCCTGCCACAGGCCTTTTCGCCATACGCAGCAGTTGCATAAGATGTAACAGCCGTTCTGCTCTGGTCATGCATCACTCCCATTATCATGTACAACCGCACCATTGCCCCGGTTACGGGCCAGTTCCGGGCAAAAAGCCAGCACCGCCTTGGTCAGGCAGCTTTCCCTGCCCGTACCCTGGTGCACCACAAGGTCTGGCAGCCGGGTGAGCGCAGTACCCCCACTACCGCCTGTGCCTGCAGAACTCGCAGGCCCCACACCCCCGGCCCCTTTGGTTGCCGCCACAAGCACAAGCTGGGCAGGCTCCCCTGCCCGGCTATACACATGCATGGTGTGGGTAATGCCCAGCCCTGCCCCATGCAATGCCCCCTGCAACCTGGCAAGCCCTGCGGCAGGAAACACCACGCACAATACGCCTTCTTGCTGCAAGGCCATGGCTGCCACCTGGCAGAAGGCTGGCAAAGTGCCTTCAGTCCCGAACAGGGCCTTTTCCCGCAGGGGGGAAGCAGGAATGCGCCCATGCCCATACAGCCTGTAAGGGGGGTTGGCCACCACCAGGGCGCAGCTTTGGGCAAACTCAGGCAGGGGGTGCCCTGGGGAAAGCGGGGAAAAATCATGCACATTGCCAAGGAGCGGCACAAAACGCTCCCCCACCCCAAGGGTGTGGGCATTGGCCACCGCTGCCTCCAGTAATTCCGGCTGAAATTCAAGGCCCATGGCATGGGCCGCAGGAAAATGCAGCAGGTGCCGCAAGGCAACCACCCCGCAGCCTGTGCCAATATCCAGCAGCAGGGGAGAACGCGGCGGCTGCACCACTGGCCCTTCACCACCCTCATCTGCCTGGGCTGGTTCTGCCCCTTCCCGCCAGAACAGGCTGGCAAAGGCCGCAAGGAGCAATGCGTCTTGTGAAAAGCGAAAACTGCCTTGCGGCTGTGCAAGACCACAGGGAAATTGGGCTTTGGCATACTGGTTGTGTGGCATAACGTGTTTTGTTCTTGTAATAACAGGATGCAGCAAAGGGTGTGGCTAGCCAGGAACCCAGTACAATACGTTTTACGCATTAGGCAAGCCCTGGCCGGTAAACGCCCCCTCTTTTCAGAAACACCCTACGTGATTCGCTTGCAACCACGTGCGCGGGCAAAGCCCCCTGGCTCACCCAACCCTTTGCTTGTGGTCGTGTGCTTGCGCAGGCCATCATTCCTATTGTGTATTGTTCGTTTAAGATTTCAACGCTCCTGGCAACCCTGTGATTTTTTTATGCCAGGATGCAAGAAAACCACGCACTTTCCCTTGCCTCCCACAGGGGGCTTCTGGTAAACATACCCCATATGCAGCATACGGAACATACGCAACCACCTTCCTCCCCTTCCCAAGCAGGGCGCACCACCTTAACGCAATATAATGCGGAAGAGGTTATCGCCAATTTTCAAGCCTTGTACGACTCCTACGACTTTACCGCAGACGTGGAAGAATTACACTTTAGCTTGCTCCAATTTAAAAAGCGGAACTTGGCCCTGCAAGAACTGCGCGTTGTGAGTATTGCCTTATGGTATATGGCACTCAAGCGTTCGTTCCCCGACAAGGCAGAAGAGTTTTTTGCCCTTTACCGCGCAAAAGCACCCTTTTTAAACCAGCCGGAAAAAAAGGCTGCCCAGCGCCAAGCCCGGCTGAACACCTACCTTGATTTGCTACGGCCCAAGGCGGAGACAGATTTTTCCCCTGTGGCAGCGTATTTGGCAGATATTTTTGCGGCCAAACACCAGGAAGGCGCCAAAATTCAGCTCAAACTCTCCCTTGTGGTACGGCAAATGTATAATCTTATTTTTGAGCGCCTTGTATAAGGAAACGCTCAGTTATTCCGTTTGGCGGCGTTATTTGCATTTTTTGAAAGGGGGCAGGACCAAAGAGTTGACTCGGCCCGTCCTGGGCCTCGGCCTTCGGCTCCCGCCCTGCGGGCGGTTCCCAATTCCGCTTTCCTGCGGAATTGTCAGCCCCCTTTTTTCTTGGTAAAACGCGGTATGATGCCGCGTTTTTTTGTGGAAAATAGACATTGTATGTAGCCCCATGCAAAGCAACAAAGGCCCCTGCACAACCGTAAAAGTTGTGCAGGGGCCTTGTATTATTGCCTGAAAACCATTGACTATTGAGCGATTCCGCTAGTTGCCAAAGTTAGTGAGTATGTTCTGCAAATCCGTAGCGCTCAAGTGGGTATTCTCCAGCACAATGCTCTGGTTGTAGTCACCATTTTGGCAGTTGCCGTTGGTATCTATATGCAGGGTTGTTGTGTTGGTATTGGCATCGTAGCTCAGTTGCAGGTAGTCGTCCATGTTGTCCTGGTTCATACTACTCAGCAAACTGCTCAGGTCCAGCTTGTCACCATCTGCCATGTTGAAGTCTGAAATGGTGTCTTCAGCAGGGTTACCCACGGTGCCAGCATGGCCTGCACCCCACACAAAGGTGTCTGCCCCGGCGCCGCCCACAAGAATGTCGTTGCCTGCACCGCCGTTGAGCACGTTGTTGCCAGCGTTGCCTGTAAGGGCGTCGTTGCCTGCACCGCCACCAAGGCCTTCAAAGCCTGTAATGGACGTGTTGTTATACTTTGCCTGGTTATCAATGCTCACGTTGCCAGCGCTATCCAAGCTCAGGCTGTGCCCACCATTGTCGCTGTTATTGTAAGTAAACATATCTGTGCCGCCGCCACCATTAATGGCTTTGGCTGCCGTTCCGCTGAGGCTGTCAATAATAATGTGGTCGTCACCCGCCCCGCCATTGCCAGCATCGCCATAAATGCTGCCGCCTGTCATGCTGCCCACATGAATGGTGTCGTTACCGGCTGTGTTGGTACTGTCCATGATGGGGGCATCACCATAAATTCTGCCACCGTTCATGGTGCTGACGTTAATCACATCGTCGCCACCTGTGGCGCTGTCCTGCATTGCAGATCCGGCATCACCCGCCACAACACCGCCATTCATGGTGGTTATGGCAATCGTATCGTCACCGCCCGCGGAAGTTCCCTTCATGAACACTCCAGCATCGCCACCAACCATACCACCATTCATGGTGTCAATAGTCACACTATCATCGTTGCCTACAGACGCCTCCAGCATCTGCTCGCCGGCATCACCACCAACATAGCCACCTGTCATAGTGCCAATGGTAATCGTATCCATTGCGCCAGTGGAGTTATCACGCATGTTTTGACCAGCATCACCACCAACGTAACCGCCCACGAGGCTGGCTACTGTAAGCTGATCTTCGCTGCCAATGGAGTTTTCATACATGATCAAAGCGTCACCGCCCACCTTGGTTGAGGCGCCGCTCATAGTACCAATCGTAATGGTGTCTCTGCCACCCTGGCTCAGGCCATACATTTCAGCGCCGTCTCCAGCCACACTGCCACCTTGCATAGTGGTTACCTGAATAATGTCAGCACCGCCAACGCTATTACCTTCCATTGTTACGCCTTCACCCGCAATATAGCCAGACTTCATAAAGCCTACGGTAATGCTGTCAGCACCACCACGAGCAAAGTTTTGCAGTGAAGAATCTCCGTTAATGTTGCCGCCGGTCAAGGTGGTTACCGTAATGGTATCGGCACCGCCTTGGCTGTTCCCCTGCATAAAGCTACCAGCGTCACCAGAAACAACTCCCCCGTTCATGGTAGTGACGTGCAAGCTATCATCGCCGCCTTTGGCGTTGTCATACATGTATTCACCGGCATCACCAATCACCTTCGACCAGTTGGCTGTAGACTCCACGCTAATGGTATCATCTCCCCCCTTAGTGGTATTATACATGGAAGATCCGGCGTCGCCCGCAACAGTGGTATAACTGCTCATGGCTCCAATGGTAATGCTGTCATTCCCGCCTTTGCTGGTATCCTTCATAGTCAATCCGGCATCGCCGGCAATGGTGCCTTTTATGAAGTTGGTTACGGCAATAGTGTCCTTACCACCCTGGCTGGCACCATTCATATATAATCCCGCATCGCCGCTCACATAGCCGCTCAAACTGCCGCCGCCAAAATCAGTCACCGTTATACTATCATCGCCGCCAGTACTGTTGGTCATGGTGTGTCCGGCATCACCAGCCAGCTTGCCACCAAGCATGGTAGTAACGGCAATGGTGTCGTTGCCACCCACAACTCCAGGCCCGGTCATGCTATGGCCAGCGTCACCCGCAACATACGTAGTGTTTCCAGTCATGGAAGTCACAGTAATGCTGTCGTTACCGCCCTGGGCAGAATCGCTCATTTGGTAGCCAGCATCACCACCTACATACAAGGTGCCAGAACCCGTAAGGTTGCCAAGGGTAATACTGTCGTTGCCACCCTTGCTGGTATTGTACATACGGTCGGCTGCATCGCCGCCAATGTAGCCGCTGGTGGCAGAATCCACGGTAATGGTGTCATTGCCGCCAATGGCGTTATGCTGCATGTTCTCCCCGGCATCGCCACCCACATAACCGCTACTCATGCTGGCTATGTGAATGCTGTCGTTGCCACCAGTGGAATTGTTGTTCAACTGGTAGCCTGCATCGCCAGCCACAGAACCGCCAGTCATGGTGGTTATGTTTATGGTGTCGTTGCCGCCTTTGGTGGAATCCGAAAAAACTCCGGCAGCGTCGCCGCCAACGGTACCGTTCTGCATTGCCGTAATGGCAATGCTGTCGTCGCCGCCTACGGTTGAGCCAGACATGCTGGAAGCAGAATCGCCACCCACCAGACCATTGACCATAGTGCCTATGGTAATGGTGTCCTTGCCACCCTTGGAGGAGTCAAACATTTGCGAGCCTGCGTCGCCACCAACAGAGCCATTCTGAAGTGTGTCAACATTGATGCTGTCGTTACCACCCTGGGCGGTGTCAGCAAGGACACCCCCGGCATCGCCGCTTACAGTGCCGTAGTTCACGGTGCCTACGGTAAGGCTGTCGTTGCCACCTTGCGAAGCGCCAAGCATATTTCGCCCGGCATCACCAGCTACGGTGCCATAGCCATTGACCAAAGCCGCAGTAAGGGTGTCGTTGCCACCTGTAGCGTTGCTCATGTCTGCTCCGGCATCGCCTGCCACATAGCTGGCATTCACAGCACCCGCAACGAAAATGCTATCGTTCCCACCCGTGCCGCCTGTCATGGTATAACCTGCGTCACCGCCAATATATTTTTTCGAACCAGTAATGGAAGTAATAGTAATGGTGTCATCACCACCCTGGGTAGAGTCCCTCATTTGGTAGCCAGCATCACCACCAACATACAAGGTGCCAGAACCCGTAAGGTTGCCAAGGGCAATGCTGTCGTTGCCGCCCTTGCTGGCATTATACATACGGTCGGCTGCGTCGCCGCCAATGTAGCCGCTGGTGGCAGAATCCACCGTAATGGTGTCATTGCCGCCAATGGCATTATGCTGCATGTTCTCCCCGGCATCGCCACCCACATAGCCACTTGTCAAGGTTGCTATGTGAATGCTGTCATTGCCGCCTTTACTGGTGGAGTTGAGCTGTGAACCAGCATCGCCGCCAACAAAACCGCCACTCATCGTGGTTATATTGATGGTATCGTTACCGCCCTGCACAGAACCGTCATAGAAGGTGCCCACAGCATCGCCACCAACGGTACCACCCTGCATGGTGGTAATGGCAATGCTGTCGTCGCCGCCTACGGTTGAGCCAGACATGCTGGAAGCAGAATCCCCACCCACCAAGCCATCTTGCATAGTGCCTATGGTAATAGTGTCGCTGCCGCCCATGGAGGAGTCAAACATTTGGCTGCCCGCGTCACCGCCCACAGAACCATTTTGCAATGTGTCAACAAGAATGAAGTCGTTACCGCCCTGGGCGGTTTCATACATAGCGCCCCCCGCGTCGCCGCTCACAATACCGTTGTTCACAGTGCCAATGTGCAGGCTGTCGTTGCCGCCCTTTGCTGAGCCGTCAAGATAAGCTCCGGCATCGCCGCTGGCTGTAGCATAACCAGCAAGAGAGGTAGCAGTAAGAGTGTCGTTGCCACCAAGCCCCTGGCTCATGCCTGCGCTGGTGTCGCCACTGAGTACAGAGCTGCTCCCCACATTGGCATTAATGGTTATGGAGTCGTTTCCTGCGCCACCATCAACAACAGAGCTATTCAAAGCAGTCGCGTTCACGGTAATGGTGTCATTACCCCACACGCCAGTACCGCCATCGGGGTATACTTCGCCCCCAATAATGGCGGGGGAATTGCCATCGCTTTCAATGGTGTCGTTATCGGCACCACCAATAATGGCATTGTCATTGTTGCTGGTGCTAATGGTATCGGCCCCGTCCGTGCCCTGCACAGGAGTGGTTCTGCCGGGCAGGGTATTGTAGGTTGACTGGTCGACACTATCGCCAAAAATTTTCATGGAGCTGAGGGTAGCTGCCCCTGCATTGACGGTGATATTGTCATCATCCGTCACTACAGGTGGTGGAGGTGGCGGAGGTGGTGGAGGTGGCGGGGTAGGCCCAGGAAGGGGGCCTGGAAGGGGGCCTGGGGCCGCACCTGGAGTGACCTCAGCAAGCTGAGGACTTTGCACCAATTCTTGCTCGCTGGCTTGTCGGCCCCACTGGTCTGTGCCCAAAGAGCCCAGGCGGTCAGTGCCACCAAGCAAGCTACCTGTGCCGTCGCTATATTCACCAAGGCCAGAGCTGGCGCTGCTTTGGGCTGGCCCTGCAGCGGTGGCAATGTCCAGGTCAGGAGATTGTGCTTTCAAAAAGGCCGCACTTTCCACCACGGTGCCGTCTTCAAGCACCCACTGGGGCAACGTACCTTGTGTGCCCACAGCAAAAAAGTCATCCAGCGTCAATTTGCCGCCGTCTTCACCTTCTATAATCAAGTCATTCTCACTACGGTAGAATGTACTTTTTGTAATATCAAAATCAAATTTAAGCGCATTATTTCCTGCTTGCGGCACCACAAGGTTTTCCCCTGCTACAGGAGCAAACAAAGCAATTTGTGCGTGGGCAGCTTGCGTGGATTTTGGTTGTTGAGACATGAGTTTTCCCCTTGGGTAAAATAATTCTTGTCTATAGTAGTATACATTTATATTGTTTTGTCAACAAAAAAACACTTGCTTTGCCACGAAGCAACAAATTTCCCCCGCACAGGACTCTCCTTTATATATATGCCAAAAAATCTGCTAGGGAAACGCTGATTTAATCAGTGCTTCCCTAGCAATAGAATAGCCCTCTAGCTGCACAAATAACAAAGGCTACTTCTTGCGAAGTAGCGCCTTACTCCACTGCTACGCCTGCTCCGAGGCTATACGGCGG
>NZ_AUCY01000029.1 GCF_000430005.1 Desulfovibrio cuneatus DSM 11391 | reverse complement strand
CTTCGGCTCCCGCCCTGCGGGCGGTTCCCAATTCCGCTTTCCTGCGGAATTGTCACTCCTGCTTCAAAAAAAGCTCGCGCCTTGCCAAACGAAATAACTGCGCGTTTCCAAAATGCTATGTAATCAGTGCTTCCCTTGGTGCTTGCCACGCCAGAATGGGGCAGAAGCAGGTTCCCTTCACGGTGCATGTGTTTGCCTGCACCGTGAAGGCCTGAAACAATAGGTTACCCCGTAATTACAGCGTGTTGTGTGTGCACTTTGGGAGCATTACAAGGTGCTGGCAATAATGCCCAGCGCCTGTTCCATCAGCGCATCATCTGCCTGTGTGCCCATGTGCCCAAGGCGGAACACTTTGCTTTGGTACGCGCCCACGGTGTCTGTAATAACAAGGCCTTTGGCCCGCAGTTCTTTCTGCCAGGCAGGCCATGTTTTCCCTTTGGGCAGGAATGCGGCGGTGACAGTGGGGGAAGCGATAGCCCCGGCCTGCGGGAACAGGCTGATGCCAAGCTCTTCAAGCCCTGCGCGGCAGCGGGCTGCCACCCGTGCATGGCGGGCGAATACGTTTTCCGGCCCTTCCGCCAGCAGGGCATTTACCGCTGCATGGGTGGCGGCGGTGCCGCTCCAGTCTGGCGTGTATGGGAAGGCCCCGGTGGTGCCTACGTTTTCAAACGGGCGCAGGGCGTCGTACCCCTGGTAGCCCACGGTGCGGGCAATTTCCCAGGCCGCAGGGCTAACGCCCACGGCAGTGACACTGGCTGGGGCGGAAAGGCATTTTTGCCCGCCAGTGAGCAGAAAATCAATGTTCCAGGCGTCCATGTGCACAGGGGTGCCCCCTACGCTGGAAACCGCATCCACATACAACAGGGGCACACCCAGGCGCTTTTTCAGCGCGCCCAGTTCTTCCAGGGGGTTCAGGGTGCCGCAGGGCGTTTCACAATGCACCACGGAAATCATTTTGGGCTTGTGCTTGAGTATGGCCTGTTCAATCTGCTCCATATAGCCGGGCAGGTTGATGGTGCTTTGCTCCGGAAAGGCCACCATTTGGGGGATGCCGCCAACGCTTTGCACCATGCCTTCCATCCAGTACCCAAAGGGGCCAGTGCCAATGCACAGCACTGTTTCACCGGGGCGGATAGCACTTTTCAGCGCTCCCCACAGGGCTACCATGGGTTCGCCTGTCATAAGGCACACCTGGTTGCTGGTGCCCAGCAGGCGGGCAATGCCCTGGCACGTTTCGTTGTACAGGGGCAGGTAGGATTCTTCCAGAAAGCCGGAACCATAGTCTTTGGCAAGGGCTGCCAGGGCTGCGGGGTGCAGGCTGGTGGGGCCGGGAACCATGGGGACAAGGGCGTAAGGATTGGGGCAGAGTGGCATTGGGTTTTCCTTATTTGGGAAAGCGCTGAGTTTTCCGTTTGGCGGCGTTGCTGCACTCGTTTTGCGAGGGGGCAGGGCCAAAGAGCCCACCCCCCCGCAAAACAAGCTTGCGCCTTGCCAAACGAAAAAACTCAGCGCTTTCCGCGTTTCGTTGCATTGGCTAGGTGTGTTTGCCTATAAAACCTGACACAGGCAGAACAAAAAAGGACTTATGCACAGGATTGCTGAGGATTTTTTTGCTTCTGCCAAGGAAGGGAAGTTCTGTGCGGGGCGATGTGTATATGGACATACATGAGCGTCGTACAGAACGAACCTGACGCAGGCAGAACAAAAAAAGACCAGCAATCACTTTTCGAGGTGCACGGGAACGCCCAGGGGGGTGCGCTCAAACAGTTCGTCAATCTCTTCATTACTCAGGGCAATGCCGCCGTCTGTCCAGTCGGAAGCGCGGTGGGCAAGGCCGAGAAAGGCGGTGTCTTTGGTCAGGCCGTGTATGCCCACAGGCCCGGCAATGGGGCGGCCTTCTACCTGGGCATTGAGCAGGTCTTGGGCGTTGGGAAAAGAAAGTTCCAGGGTTTTGTGGTAGGGGCTGGCATCCTCTTTACGCCGAATGGCATAAATGCCTTCAGGCGTTTTTTTATCCCCAGGGACTTTGCGCTGGCCTTGCGGGTTTTGGCTCAGGGCCACCGGGTATACCCGCAGCACTTTTTCGCGGTAATAGGCATACAGGCGGTGTTCCTTTTTTTTCAACACCAGCCTGTCAAAGGTGGCTTTGGGGGCCAGGGGGCCGTTGGGGTAGGCCTCTGCTTCTGTGAGCGGTTGCAGCCGTTGGGCCACGTCTTTAGGCAGGTTCGCGGGCAATTTTTTGGGGGGCTGGGCCACGGCTGCGGGGGGTGTGCTTTGCGGGGGCAGGCCCGGTGCCCTGGTTGGCACGGGTGCCACAGGTGCCGCAGGGGGCACAGGCAGGCTTTCCGGCGTATTTCTGGCCTGTGTGGTTGCTGCTGGCGTGGTGGTTGCCTGTGTGTTTAGGGCAGGTTGTGGGGTAGGGGGTTGTTTATCCCACAACCACAGCGCAAACCACATGGCACCAGCCAACAGGCAAAAGGCAGCCACCAATTTGGTGCTGCGGCGGCGGGCGGGAAAACGGGTGCGCGGGTAGCGGGCCATAGGGAATTGTTCTCGGTTATTGCGTTATGCTTTTTATGGAAACGCTGAGTTATTCCGTAATTTCACAGTGCTTCTGTACCAGCGTTATGCAGTGCTTGTATGATATGTGTCTTCTTTGTGTCCAGCAGTTTTCTGTGCCCGGCAGGAAAGGCCAGGGCATCCATTTCTTCCAGGGTGGCCCAGCGGCATTCTGTGGCGGCGTGCAGGGCCGTGGCAAGGAAGCCCTGTGGGTTGCCGGGCAGGGTGCATACAAAGGCGTGCAGGGTAATGCGGTAGCGGGTGTAAGCATGGCGCACCGTGCCCAGGGGGTGCAGTATTTGCGGGGTGTAGTCAGTTTCTTCGCTAAATTCGCGTAGCACGCCCTGTTCCGGGGTTTCCCCTTCTTCCAGGCTGCCACCGGGAAATTCCCACAGCCCAGCCCATGCGCCGTGGTCCAGGCGTTTTTGCACAAACACCCGGCCCCGGTGCACCAGCACCCCGGTCACAATTTGCAGGGGCACATACACCATTTTAGCCCCGGTAATGGGGCGTTCAAACGTAAGGTCCAGGTAGCTGGCTTGGCAAAACCTTTCCAGGGGGCAAGCGCTGCATTTAGCGCGTTTGCCGCATACCAGTGCCCCAAGTTCCATAAGGGCCTGGTTAAAGTGCCGGGCTTGCCCTTGTGGAATGGCGTTCTGGGCGGTTTGCCAGAAAAAGGCTTGGGCTTCTTTACTTTTGGCTGGGGCGTCTACATCAAACAGGCGGGCAAACACCCGCTCTACGTTGGCGTCCACCGCAGGCACGGGCAGGTTGTGGGCAATGGAACACACCGCCCCGGCGGTGTAGCGCCCAACCCCTGGCAAGGCAACCATGCCTTCTGGTGTGCTTGGCAACACCCCCCCAAGGTTATGTTGTACGTGGCGGGCGGCGGCGTGCAGGTTTTTGGCGCGGGAATAGTAGCCAAGGCCTTCCCATGCTTTCAGTACGTCGTCCAAAGGGGCGCTGGCAAGGCTTGCCAGGGTGGGGAAGCGCTGCATCCATTGCGCAAAATAGGCAACGCCCCGCTCCATTTGGGTTTGCTGGAGCATGATTTCTGAAATCCATACCCGGTAGGCGTCCGGCGCTTCCCGCCAGGGCAGGGGGCGCTGGTGCGCGTTGTACCATTCCAGCAGGGCCGTGGCAAAGGGCAGGCACTCTTCTGGCGTGGGAATGTGGGGGTAGGCGGGTAGTAACATATGCGGCACAAGAAACGCTGATTTATTCCGTTTGGCGGCGTTACTTCACTTTTTTTGAAACAGTCGAGGACGGAAGAGTCCACTCCTGTTTCAAAAAAAGCTCGTGCCTTGCCAAACGAAATAACTGAGCGTTTCCAAAACTCCATTTAGTAAATGTATTCATAGGTGGCTATTTCTTAGTATGTCTTTGGCGTTCAAGCATAATCCGTTCCCATAGGATGGGGTTGGTGAACAGCCGCACGGGGGCCAGGCGCACAGCCTGCCACAAAATGCTGCGGCCTTGCGCATTCTGGTGCAGGGCAAAGTGGGCAAAGGCCAGTCGCACAAGGCCAGCTTGGCGGGCGGCACGGGAAAGGCCGGGCAGGGCCAGGGTGGCCTTGGCAAGGCGCAGGGTATCTTCTGCCCGTGCTTTTTTTTGGGCCGGGTCTTTGGTGGCTTGGGCCGGGTGCACCCGAATGGAAGCCAAAGGCTGGGGCAGGCTGGCAACCCGGCTGCCTGCCTGAATCATGGCAAGCCACAGGGCCAGGTCTTGGGCATAGGGACTGGTGGTGGGGTAGCCGCCAACGGCCTTGGCCTTTGCCGTGCGGAACATGCAGGCCGCGTGGGCAAACTGGTTGTAAAGGGGCAGGCGGTTGCACAGGGCTTCATGTTCCGGGGGGAACTGCTGGCTGCCTGTGCGTTCCCCTTGGGCGTTAATGGTCACAATATCGCTGCCCACAAGGTCTACACCGGGGTTTTGCTGCATGAAGTCGCGCTGCAATTCCAGGCGGCGGGGTGCGGCAATGTCGTCGGCATCAATAATGGCTACCAGTTCGGTGGTGACCATGCTCAGGGCCATATTCAGCACCTCAGTGCGGCTTATGGTGGCGGGCAGGCGTACAAGGTGCAGGCGTGGGTCGGTAACGGTTTCCAGCCATTGGCCGCTGCCGTCAGTGGAGCCATTGTCCAGCACCAGAAAGGTAAAGTCGTGCATGGTTTGGCCCAAAATGCTGTGCACGGCTTCCTGCAAATAGGGCATGCCATTGTACACAGTGAGCAGCACGGTTAACGAGGGAGAGGAGTTCATAACAAAAGCCTTGGGTGAAAGTAGAAAATGCGGCGTTATTATTTGCCGTTGCACAGGGCAAGAATGGCCCGAATTGCTTGTTCCATGCTGCCTGTGGGGGTAAAGCCTGTGGCCTTGTGCAGGGCCGTTGCCCGCACCTGAAGGCGTGGGCAGGGGCTTGGGGCTGTTTTGTAGTGAATGGGCACAGGCGTGCCCAGCATTTGCTGGGCTGTGCTGGCAATCAGTTCGGCCACTTCGCCGAGGGAAACGGTGCGCTGCGCGGCAGCAACAAACGTTTGGCCTGCCAAATCGCGCCGGGGCAGGAGCAGCTCAAAGCACCGGGCAATGTCCCCCAGCCATAAAAAGTCGCGCTCAATGGCTGGGTTGGCGTTGAGGGTAAGGCTGCCTTGTTCCACGGCCTGTTTGCACAGGTCATTAATAATCAGGTGCCATTTGTCGAAACCAGGGGAAACAGGTGCGCCATAGCCGTTGGTCAGGCGCACGGTAATGCATGGCATTCCGGCGGTATGCCCGAACATGCGGCAGTACTGCTCTGCAAACAGGTGGGTGAGGGCATAGTCGTTTTTGGGGTCTGGCGGGGTGAATTCGGTAATTTCCCCTTCACTTTTGCCGTACACATGGAACGTGCTGCAATACACCACCACGGGCAGGGGCGCTGCCCCTTGGGCTTTGTGGGCAAGTACCAGTGCCTCTAATACATTGCGCGTGCCAAGGGCATTGGCCAGCAGGGCTTCACGCGGGTAGCCCGGCAGGAATGCCTCATTCAGGCTGGCGGCATGTACAATGCCATGCAGCCCTTGTGGCAGCACCGCGGCGATTTCTTCCGGGCTTTGCCCGGCAAGGTCTGCCTGCACCAGTGTATACGGCACGCCAAGGTCGGGCTTGCCTGCCTTGCGCGACATGGCGAAGACCGTGTGCCCGGCTTGGGCCAGGTGGCGCACAGCCCAGGAGCCCACGTACCCCAGGCCGCCTGTAACAAGGTAATTCATGCGGTTTCCTTATCTAACCTTGTTTGAAAAAAGTGAGCAGGTTGCCATATCAAAAAATGAGTGAACAAACCATTCAAGGTAAATGGGCTTCCCCTAAAACATGTACGGCGGCTCGATGGGCCACCGGACATGGAGAAATGTCTACTTTCGGTTAGGCTTTTCCCGTCTCAATTTCTTTTTTAAGTGTTTTGATGGCGTTAATTTCTTTTATCCGTTTAAATATTTCCCATGGGCCAATAATAAAGCCTGCCAGAATGGCAAGCATCAGCTTTATTCCCGCGTATATTATGAAGCCAGCACCTGAAGTCAGGATGATAGGTGTAGGAATGCGGTTCAGGAATTGCCAGCCCCAATAGGCCCCGGCTAACATTAACCCGAGCACAATACCGCCACTTTTGTTCACCTCAGCATGGTAAGCCACAAGAGCCGCCACACCAAGAAAGATAAACACAGTAACAGCAAGATCAATATATAATCTTTGCGCTACAGAGGCATTATGCGCGAGCAAGCACGGTTCACAATGAGGGGGTACAAACCTGTTTACGCAAGAAGAGCAGAGAGCTTTACCACAGTGTTGGCAACTTCCCGCTGCGGGTGTGCCAGGGTGATTAATGCATTCCATAGGTTCCTCGGGGCGACGTGTTAGATGTAGAGGCAATGAGGTCAGCCCATTCAAAGGCTTGGGTCTTGGCACGATGCAATAACCCTTCAAAGAAGCGCAGCTTGAAGGAACAAATTAACGTAACAGGTATTATTTTACAAGCCCACTATCTAATGCACTATAGGGCTAAAATTTTGAGGAAAGGGGTTTTCCCCCTTCCCCGCAAGTCTTCCCTTCTTTCTTATTCAATAAGCGCCAAAATGGCTTTGGTTTTTTCTTCCAGCAGGGCGGGGTTGGCGCGTGTTTCCACGTTGAGTCGCAGCAGCGGTTCTGTGTTAGACATACGTATGTTGCAGCGCCAGTCGGGGAACTCCATGGAAACGCCGTCCACAAAGGTGGTGGCAATGGCGTCTTTTTCAAACGCGGCGCGCACCTTTTGGATGGCGGCTTCGGCGTTTTCCACCTTGCGGTTAATTTCGCCGCTCACGGGGTAGCGGGCCATGCGTTTGCCCACCAGTTGGGAAAGGGGCAGGCCTGTGCGGCTCATAAGCTGGTACACCAGCAGCCATACAATCATGCCGCTGTCGCAAAAGGCAAAGTTCTTGAAGTAATGGTGGGCGCTCATTTCCCCGCCGTACAGGGCATTTTCCTGGCGCATGCGGTCTTTCATGAAGGCGTGGCCCGTGCGGGTTTCAATGGGTGTTCCGCCAGCGGCAGTAACCACCTCACGGGTGTTCCAGGTAAGGCGCGGGTCGTGCAGAATGCTGGCACCGGGGTGGGTGGCAAGCAGCGCTTCTGCCAGCAGGCCCACCACATAATAGCCTTCCACAAATTCGCCGTGCTCGTCAAAAAAGAAACAGCGGTCAAAGTCGCCGTCCCAGGCAATGCCCAGGCTGGCCTTGTTTTCCAGCACGGCCTTGCGGGTAAGTTCACGGTTTTCCGGCAGCAGGGGGTTGGGCACGCCGTGGGGGAAGGTGCCGTCTGGCTCTGCATAAATGGGCACAATGGTGCAGGGCAGGTGCTTGGCCAGCTCTGCCACCACTGGCCCGGCACAGCCGTTGCCAGGGTTGGCTACAATGGTGAGGGGGGCAAGGTTTTTGACCCCTTGTGGCCCAAGGTATTCCAGCAAATGAGCAATGTAGGCTTCCCGGTAACTTTCATGACGGCTGGCGCCCCTGCGTTCAGCTATCGGCAAGTTACTGGTAAGTATGCGTTGCTCCAGCTTTTGCAGGCCATTGCCGGAGTGAATGGGGGTGGCCCCTTTGCCCACCAGCTTCAGGCCGTTCCAGTCTTTGGGGTTGTGGCTGGCGGTTACCATAATGCCGCCATCAAAACCCTGGCTGAAGGTGGCAAAATATACTTCTTCCGTGCCGCACTGCCCAAGGTCTACCACGTCCACCCCGCCGTCTTGCAGGGCAGCAATAAGCACCTTGGCAAAGTCTGGGCTGGAAAGGCGAATGTCGTAGCCAACGCATACGGTTTTGGGGGCAAATTCCGCAGCATAGGCAAGGCCAATGTGGCGCACCAGTTCAAGGTTCAGGTCTTGGGGCACCCTGCCGCGAATGTCGTATGCCTTGAAGCAGGCAAGTCCTTTAGCGTCCATAAATATCCTCCAGGCGAACAATGTCGTCTTCACCCAAATAGCTGCCGGTTTGAATTTCAATAATTTCCAGGGGCAACTTGCCCTGGTTGGAAAGCCGATGTACTGCCCCAATGGGAATGTAGGTAGATTCGTCTTCTTTCAGCAACAGTTCCTGGGTGTTTACGGTAACCGTGGCGGTGCCGCGCACAACAACCCAGTGTTCTGCCCTGTGGTAGTGCTTTTGCAGGGAAAGGTGCTGCCCTGGCAACACAACAATACGCTTTACCTGAAAACGGTCGCCCATGATGAGCGATTCATAACTGCCCCAGGGACGGTACACGCGGGCGTGGTTTTCCGCTTCCGGGCGTTTGTGCTTTTTCAAAAGCTGCACCATGGCTTTTACTTCCTGGTCGCGCCCGCGCTGGGCCACCATAACGGCGTCCGGTGTTTCCACCACCACCAGGCCGGAAAGGCCAATGCCTGCCACCAGGCGGGACTGGGAAAACACAAAGCTTTCCTTGCAGTCGTGCAGCAGCACGTCCCCTTCTGTGGCATTTTCGTTCTCATCGTGGGGGGCGGTTTCATACAGGCTTCCCCAGGAGCCAAGGTCGCTCCACTGGGTGTGCAGGGGCACCACGCAGGCGTGGCTGGTGTGTTCAAACACGGCGTAGTCAATGGAATCGGCAGGGCAGGCAGCGAATTCCTCGGCATCTACCCGCAAAAAGTCCATGTCTGTGCTGCGGGCGGCAAAGGCTTTGGTGCATGCTTCATAAATGGCAGGGGCAAAGCGTTCCAGTTCCTGCAGGTAGCGTTCCGGGGTGAACAAGAACATGCCGCTGTTCCATAAATACCCGCCCTGGGCCAGAAACTGGCGGGCGCGGTCTTCTTGCGGCTTTTCCACAAATTGGGCCACCTTGAACAGGTTTTCCCCCAGGGCTGGGCCTTGCTGAATGTAGCCGTACCCGGTTTCCGGTGCTGTGGGCACTACCCCGAAGGTAATAAGAGCCCCTTCCCGCGCAGCAGGCATGGCAGCGCTAATGGCTTGGGCCAGGCTTTCAGGCTGGGAAATGTTGTGGTCTGCGGGCAGCACCAGCATGACACTGCCGGAATTTAGCAGTTGCAATGCGGCCAGGGCAATAGCCGGGGCCGTGTTTTTGCCCACGGGCTCCAGCAGCAGGTTTCCCTTCAAGCCGTTGGCGGGGTGGGCACTTTCCGCTGGCAGTTCTGCCAGTGCTTCCTGCAACTGGCTGGCAGCAAGAAAGCGGTGGTTGTGGTTGCACACCACCAGGGGGGAAAGGGCACCGGGCATGGCCGCGGCACGGGTAACAGCCTGCTTGAACAGGGTGGAACCGCGCAAGGGCATGAACTGCTTGGGCAAGTCTTTGCGGGAAGCGGGCCACAAGCGGGTGCCGTCGCCGCCGCACAGAATAACGGGTTGGAGCATGGTTGTCCTCACGTGAGTATAGCAATAGGAAATAGTGTATTATGATATGCCATTTCAGGGGGAAAAGCAATTTGTGCGGGGGGGGGCACGTGGTGGCGGGTTCCAAGTTGGCAGCGGCTAGGGGCTTTGCTGGGCACAGCCATGGCTTGCAGCCGCATGGGGCCTATGCGCTGTGAGCCTGCCCACGCCTGCACAGGGCATAAAACGCCTGCCCAAGGGCAATGCTGCCGTCGTTGGGGGGAAGCTGGGTGTGGTAGAGCGGGGTAAGCCCCTGGGTGCGAAGCTGGCTGCATAGCAGGCGAAGCAAGGTGGCGTTTTGCAAACATCCCCCCGCAAGCCCCACATGCTGCACACTGTGCTGCTTTGCCAGAGTACCAGCCACACTAGCAAGGCCATGGGCCAGTTGGCTATGGAACAGTGCTGCCACCTGGGCTGGCGTGCTTCCCTGCTCCAGGGCCTGCACACAGGAATGGAACAGGGCGCGGGTATTGAAGCGGGGAACATCGTGGGCATGGGCCGGGGGAAGCAGCAGGGGGGCCACGGTATGGGGGAACGGCGAGCTATGAATGGTGTTTTCATTTATTGGGGGACGCTGTCCCCCAGTTCCTGCAAAGGGCGTGACGCCCCTTGACCCTCTCTTTGCGGACTCCACGGGTATAGTCTTTAACTGTACTTCCTCTTCCGGCCATTGCGCTTCTTCCAGCCGAATGGCCGCCTGCCCTTCATAGGTAACGTGCAGGCACAGGCCGAGCAAGGCTGCCACGGCATCAAACCATCTGCCCAGGCTGGAACTGGTGGGGCATTGGATATTCTTTTGCAGCATGGCCCCCAGCAGGCGCAGGGCCGCAGGCGTAGCGGCGGGGAAAGTCCTAGGGCCAAGACCTTCAGCTACAGGCAGGCACCAGGGCAAGGGATAGCCCCCGGTGGTGTGGGTGGCTTCCGGGCAGGCAAGGCAGCCTAGGTCCAGGAGCAGGGCATGGGCAATGCGCCAGGGTTCGCGTATGGCGGCTTCCCCGCCGGGCAGGGCCAAGGGGGTAAGGCTTGCCAGCCGGGTACAAACACCATTGGCAGGGTGGCACAGCAGCATTTCCCCGCCCCACAGGGTGCCGTCGTCACTATAGCCTGTGCCATCAAGGGTAAGGGCCAAGGCCGGGGCACTGTGTCCGTTTTCTGCCAGCACGGCAAAGGCATGGGCCGTGTGGTGCTGCACCCGCAGCAGGGGCACGCCGTGCTCTGCGCTCCAACCTTCCATGTGGGCAGAACTGGCATAGCCGGGGTGGGCGTCTGCCACGGCAAGGGTGGGGGTAACCCCCAGCAGGCTGGTAAGGTGGGTGTGAATTTCCCCATGGAACAGGGCGTTTTCCAGGCTGTCCATGTCGCCTATGTGCTGGCTGACAAAAGCAATGGGGCCTTTGGTAAGGCACAGGGTATTTTTCAGGTCTGCCCCGGCAGCCACAATGCAGGGTAGTGCAAGTGGCTGAACGCTCTCTTGCCCTTCGGCTTGGGGCAGGGGCAAGGCCGTTGGCTGGGGAACAAAGCCCCTGGCCCGGCGGTAAAACAGGGGGCCGCACCCCGGCACATGGCGCACCACCGAATCGTCCACCCGAATGAGAATGTCGCGGTTGTGCAGTAAAAAACCTTCTGCCAATGGAGCAAGGCGCTGCAATGCTTCCCGGTTGCCAAGGCAAATGGGCTGGCCTTGAGGGTTGCCGGAGGTCATAACCAGAGCAAGGGGCACGTTATGGGGTAAAGCGAGTGATGTGTTTGATTGCTCAAGCCGTTGCTGCACAGCCTGAAACAACACAAAATGCAAGGGCGTATACGGCAGCATAATGCCAATGTGGGGGGTGTCTGGCGAAATGCCAGCAAGCAGCGGGCGCAATGCAGGGCGCAGGCGGCACAGCACAATGGGGCGCTCAATGGAACACAGCAGGGCTTCTTCTTCTGCACTGACATGGGCAAGGGTCTGGGCAGCGTGCAGGTGGGGCACCATAACGGCAAAGGGCTTGTGTGGGCGGTTTTTGCGCTGGCGGAGGCGGCCTACGGCAGGGGCACAAAAGGCATGGCAGGCAAGGTGGAAGCCACCAAGGCCTTTCAGGGCGAGGATGCCCCCCCCAGCCAGCAGGGCGGCGGCCTGTTCCATGGCCTGCGCCCCTTGCAGGGCAGCGTTTTCCGGGTGGGTGCCTGGGTGAGTGTTTGGGTGAGTGTTTGGTTGAATGCCAGCGTGTTGCTGCGGTGCGTTGTGGGGTGTGCCCACATACCACACTTTTGGGCCGCACACCGGGCAGGCGTTGGGCTGGGCGTGAAAGCGGCGGTTTAGCGGATTTCCGTATTCTTGCTGGCAGGCCGGGCACATGGGAAAGCAGGCCATGCTGGTGGTGTGCCTGTCGTAGGGCATGTGGCGGGTAATGGAATAGCGGGGGCCGCAGTTGGTGCAGTTGGTAAAGGCATAGCCAAAGCGCCTGTTGTGCGGCTGGGAAATGTCGTTGCCGCAGGCTTCGCACATGCCGGTATCCGGGCTGATAAGCACATTGTGGGTGCTGGCGTCCTGGCTTTGGGCAATACAAAAGCCCGCTTCGTGCGGCACAACAGGGAGTTGTTCCTGAAGGCACTGCGTGATACGGGCAAGCGGGGGGAGGCTGTGGTGCAGGGCGTGGCGGAAGCGTTCCAGGCTGGTGGGGGGGCCTTGCACTTCAATGTTCACGCCTTGGGGGGTGTTGCCCACCAGGCCGGAAAGGCCAAGCTCTGCTGCCTGCACGAAGACGAAGGGACGGAAGCCCACGCCCTGCACTTGCCCTTGCACCGTGAAGCGCCACCGGGCCGTGGGGGCAGGGGGGGAAGTGGGAGGGTAAGCTGCCATGACTTCTCTTGTATTTTGTTTTGGGCGTGTGACCTTCTCCGCTCGGGCTTCGTGGAGATGTGCGGGCAGCAAAGCTACCCGCACCCTCTCAGCTCTTCCCTCTAAATCTTTAACCCCCCCCGTAATTCATCCAAACTACTAATTCCATACTTGTGCATGGTGTGGGGCAAGGCTTCGGCAATGCGGAAGGCAGCATCTGGCAGGGCAATGTTGGCGGTGCCCACCTGCACGGCGCTGGCCCCCACAAGAATGAATTCCAGCACATCTTCCGGGGTGCTAATGCCACCAATGCCAATAACCGGAATGGACACGGCGCGGGTTACTTCCCACACGCAGCGCAAGGCAATGGGCTTAATGGCCGGGCCGGAAAGCCCCCCAATGACGTTGGCAAGCAAGGGGCGTTTGCTTTGCAGGTCAACCCCCATGCCCGTAACGGTATTGATGCAGGAAAGGGCAGTGGCCCCGGCCCCTTCACAGGCTTTGGCAATTTCCGTAATGGAAGTGACATTGGGGGAAAGCTTTACCAGCACAGGCAGGGTGCCGGAAGCATTCACAACCGCTTCTGTCACTTTGGCAGCCATGGTGGCGCTTTGCCCAAAGCTTGAGCCGCCTTCCTTGACATTGGGGCAGGAAATGTTCACTTCCAGGGCGGCAATGCCTTCCGTGGCGGCCAGTTTCCCTGCCAGTTCTGCAAATTCCGCCGGGGAAGTGGCGTACAGGTTCACAATAACCGGCACGTCTTTGTGGGGTAATTTGGGGAGTTTGCGTTTAACAAACTCGTCAAAGCCACAGTTTTGCAGGCCCACGGCGTTCAGCATACCGGAAGGTGTTTCCGCAATGCGGGGCATGGGGTTGCCCTGGCGTGGCAGCAGGGAAAGGCCTTTGGCCACAATGCCGCCAAGGCTGGCAAGGTTGCCAAAGGGGGTATATTCCAGGCCATAGCCAAACGTGCCAGAGGCAGTAAGCACCGGGTTGTTCAACACCAGGGTGCGGCCGTTGCCGGAAAGGGTAATACGTTGTTTGCCCATTTCTGGCTCCTTACAGCTTTACCTGGTGCGCCCAAAAATTGGGGCCACAGGTGCATGTTTGCAGGTTGTGGTATTCTTCACCCTTGCACACCGGGCTATCCGCCGGGGGAATAAGCGATGCCTTTAACGCCACTTGTACCACGCACCCAAGGCAGGCACCAACGCCGCAACCCATGCGGGTTTCCAGCGCTAGCTGTGTTCTTACCTTGTGTTTTAGGGCGAATGTTTGTACGGTGCGTAGGAAGGGTGTAGGCCCACATGCCAGCACAAGGCCTTTGGCCTTGGCATGTTCCTGCATACGTTTTTCCATCAGGGCAATAAAGCGGTCTCTGTCTTCCACCGTATTTTCCCGGTGGGGAGCCGCATCAATTTTTTCATTCAGGCTGTCAAAGGGGTAACAGTCCAGCGGCAGGCGGTGCCCAAATTCCATGGAAAGGTTCCATGGGGCAGGGTGGGTGTGGGCATATTCTACAAAGGGAGCAATGCCAATGCCCCCTGCCAGCAGCAGGGTGGGGGTGTCTTTTTCCACCCGCAACGAGTTGCCAAGCGGGCCCCACACGTCTATAACGTCGCCCGGACGCAATTTTGCCATTTCTTTGGTAACGCGGCCCCGTGCCTGGAAAAATATAACCAGATCACGCGGCGTTACCCGGCAAATGGAAAAGGGACGGCCCCAAATGTGGTTGCCGTGGTTGCCGCTAAGGCGCAACATAACAAATTGGCCTGGGGCTATTTCCTTCCATGCAGGGGGGGAAAGCCGCAAGGCCAGGAACTCGGCTTCCTGACCGGAGTTGCCAAAGGGCACAAGGTCAAGCACCGTTTCTTTGGACAGTATTGGGTATGACATGGTGTGTATCCATTAGTCCTGAAGCAGGACGGTTGTATTTACATGGAAACGCTGATTTATTTCGTCTTTACTAAACGAAAACACAATATTTCCAAACGCTCTGTAGTCAGTGTTTTTTTGTGAAAAGGCGCACACAGGGTGGTGTTCGCACCCCCCTTCTACCGCGTAGTCTGTTTTTGCACAAGCCACTGCAACACGCAATTTCTGTATCCCATCCTTAAACCACCAAGAGTCCTTCATGCCTCCAGCATCATCACATAAAAAGAAAAAGGCTTCTGCCTCTTCCCGGCCCGGCAAAACTGTGCGCGGGGGAAAATCTCCCCGGCAAGAACATTCCCCAAGGCGGGGGAAACCATCAATGCCCCAAGGGGAAAGGCAAGACATTCAGGTTTTGTCTGCCCCGCAACTTTTGCCCAGCCCCGCGCTTGTCACTACCCCGCAGCTTGTAACTTCCCCCGGCCCCAGTACCCCGCCAGAAATTTTGGCCCCGGCAGGGGACATGCCTTCCGCCCTGGCAGCCTTTGCCGCAGGGGCAGACGCTGTGTTCCTTGGGCTGAAGCTGTTTTCTGCCCGCATGCTGGCGGAAAACTTCTCCTCTTCCGACGTTTCCCGCCTTGTGCACCTTGCCCAAAAAGAAAACCGCAAGGTGTATGTGGCCATGAACACGTTCATGAAGCCAGGGGAACTTGCCAAGGCCCTGCGCCTTATTCGCCGCCTGGTGCTGGAAATACAGCCCCATGCCCTTATTGTGCAAGACCCCGGCTTTTTTCCCCTGGCCCGCGAAGCTGGCTTTACCGGGGAACTGCACCTTTCCACCCTGGCCAACGTTACCCACCAGAAAGGCCTGCTGGCAGCCCAGGCTGCCGGGGCGGCGCGGGTAATTTTGCCGCGTGAACTTTCCTTGGCAGAAGTGGCCCAAATGCATGAAGCCTGCCCCCCCGGCCTTAGCCTTGAGCTGTTTGTGCACGGGGCGCTGTGCTATTGCGTTTCCGGCAGGTGCTGGTGGTCCAGTTACATGGGGGGCAAAAGTGGCTTGCGCGGGCGCTGCGTGCAGCCATGCCGCCGGGTGTACACCCAAAAAGGCAAGGAAGGGCGCTTTTTCTCCTGCCTGGACCTTTCCCTGGATAGCATGGTGCGCGGCTTGCTGCCCCTGACCAACGTGCGTTCCTGGAAAATTGAAGGCCGCCGCAAGGGGCCGCACTATGTGTACCACGTGGTGAAGGCCTACCAGCTTCTGCGCGACGCAGGGGGCGAGGTTGAGGCACGCAAGGAAGCGGAAGAGCTGCTGCGTTTTGCCTTGGGCCGCCCTGGTACGCGGGCGCTGTTCTCCATTCCGGCAGAAGGGGCAGGCAAAGGCGCACTGCGGGAAGCTTCCCCCCTGGCCGTGCTGCAGGGCAAGCGCATGCAAACGTCTTCCGGCCTTTTGTGCGGACAAATGGACCAAAATGCCGAAAACCAGTGGGCCTTCAGGCCCAAGTTTGCCCTGCACGTGGGCGATTACCTGCGGGTGGGGTATGAAGATGAACCGTGGCACACCATGGTTTCCATGAAAAAGGCGGCCCCGGCGGGCACCCCCCACGTGGTGCGGTTTGAGCGGGGCAGGTTTCCCAAACCCGGCACCCCAGTATTTTTGCTAGACCGTAAAGAGCCTGCCTTGATGACAGCGCTGAAAACATGGCAAACCAAGCTGGAAGCCAGCAAGATGAACGCCCCGGCCGGGGATGAAATAAACAACCTGTACCCCCCCGTGTTTGCCAGCAAAGGCAAGCCTGCTGGCGGCAAAACGCATATTATGCTGCGTAGTTCTTTGCCCCAGGGCAAGGAAGGCAAGGCATTTTTGCGCCCAGGTGCCATGCAGGGGTTGTGGATAACCCCCCGTGCGGTGGAGCAGGTTTCCCGCACCTTGTTCGACCGTATTTCCTGGTGGCTGCCCCCCGTAATATGGCCGGATGAAGAAGCCGCAATGGTACGCCTGCTGCACGACGCCCAGCGCAAGGGCGCACGCTCGTTTGTGTGCAACGCCCCGTGGCAGGCAGGCTTTTTTGGCGAACCCGGCCCGCGTTTCCCCCGCCTTACGGCAGGACCATTTTGCAACATTACCAATGCCGCAGCGGTGCATACCCTGGCAGGCATGGGCTTTGCCGACGTTATTATCAGCCCGGAACTGGGGCGTGAAGATGCCCTTTCCCTGCCGGGGCAAAGCCCCCTGCCCCTTGGCATTGTGCTGGACGGTTTTTGGCCCATGGGTATTTCACGCCACGCCCCCATGCCTTTGGACGAGCGCGAAGGCTTTCAAAGCCCCAAGCGCGAAAGCTTCTGGATGCGCAAATACGGGCAGAACACCTGGATTTACCCCGCATGGCCCCTGGACCTTTCTCCCCATGCCGCAGCCCTGACCAGGGCCGGGTACAGCACCTTTGTTTCCATGCAGGAACACCCCCCCAAAGCCGTTGGGGAAGTGGAACGCACCAGCCCGTTTAACTGGGAACTGGATGTGTTGTAATGGAATGCTGTTTTTAGCGTTGTTATTTGGCATAATATGTTGCCATGCAGTAAAATTGTATGTTTGATGGGATAAGAACTGTGTTTATTTGGCGTAGTATGTTGTCTTTTTCTCTTAATCTTTTTATTATAAAGACGATAAGACACAATGAGCAACTTATGGCAATGTGGGTTAAACAATAAAATGCATTGCTAATAGTAATAACAGAATGAATTTTAAGATACAGGTGGTTCTATGAGTATTCGTATCAAAATGATGCTTGCCATTCTTACGGCTGTGGTGGTTACCCTGGCCGGGGTAACGCTTACGGTATCGCAAAAGTTGCAAACTGCACTAACAGAAAATTTTGCTGTAACAAGCCAGGCCCAACTGGACAGGGTAAGTGCATTTGTAGACAGTTTTTTCGCCAGAACCATGAGCGATATTCGCTTTATGGCATCTATGCCCCAGGTGCGTGAAAACCTGGGCAATATGACGGTATATAAAAACCTGGGCGTAGACGTTACTCCGGTGGGGTTGCAGCTTCCCCCTAAGGAACGTGAGCTGTTTCAGTTGTTTTCCTCTTGGCAGGCCAACAACCCATGGTACTTGCTTGTGTACCTGGGGGACAGCCAGGGTGGCTTTGTGCAAGCCCCGGACGACCCCTTAAGTGCAGGCTACGACCCTGCAAGCCGCCCCTGGTTTGCTGAAGCGCAGCGCGCAGGCAAGGCCGTGGTGACGGAAGCCTACATTTCTGATACAGGCACAGTTGTTTCAACCGTTGCAGTTCCTGTAACGGGCAATAGCGGTGTGCAGGGCGTGCTTGGCATTGATATTAGCTTGGAAAGCCTAACCAAGGAACTGGGGCGCATTCGCATTGGCAAAACAGGGAGTATTCTGCTGCTTGACCACACCGGGCAGGTGCTGGTGGCTGAAGATAAAACCTGGCTGGGCAAGGCCCTTACCGACTTGCCCGCCGAGGCCGGCAAGGTGCTTGGTGCCTTGCGTGCGCAAAGGCAGGGTGTTTCAGAAACCGTGCTGAGTAACACAACGTGGCTTGCCGGGGTACACACCACCAGTGATAACTGGACTCTTATTTTGCTACAGGACAAGGACGAAATTTTTGCCGACGCCATGGCCCTGACCATGAGTATTTTCATTGTGGGCCTTGGTATTTTGGCGGTTATGGCCGGGGTTGCCTATGTGCTTTCCAAAAGCATTGTGGGCCCGTTGGAAGTGTTGGCTTCGGCTGCTCAGTCTGTGGCAGAAGGTAACCTGGATGCCATTCCGGCAGAAGGTAAGGGCTTTACGGCGGAACTTGGGCTGCTGCACCGCAGTTTGCAGGGCATGGTCACCACGCTGGCCGCCCTTATTGCAGAAGGCAAGGGCAAAGTGCGTGAAGCAGAAGATGCCCTGGAACAGGCCCGGCATTCCGCTGCCGCAGCGGAAGAAGCCAAAATTGCAGGGGAACAGGCCCGGCGTGACGGTATTTTGGAAACGGCGGAGCAGCTTAGCGCTGTGGTGCAGCAAATTACCGGGGCAGCAGGGCAACTTTCCAGCGAGGTAACCGCCACCGCTGATAGCGTGGCAACCCAGCAGCACCGGGTAGGGGAAATTGCCACAGCCATTTCCCAAATGACTGTGGTGCTTACGGAAATGGCTGATAACATCAGCAGCACTTCCGGCCTTGCCGACGCTGCCCGTGCACAGAGTGTTGATGGGAAAAAATTGGTGCACGACATGGTAGCCAGCATTGCCCAGGTTGAAAAAGAAAGTATTGTTATGGGCAAAAGCCTGGAAGCGCTGGGCACACAGGCCAAAGACATTGGCGAAATTATGGGCGTAATTAACGACATTGCCGACCAGACCAACCTGCTGGCCCTGAACGCCGCCATTGAAGCGGCCCGTGCCGGGGAAGCCGGGCGCGGGTTTGCCGTGGTAGCCGATGAAGTGCGCAAACTGGCGGAAAAAACCATGCAGGCCACCCAGCAGGTGGGCAGCGCCATTACCAGCATTCAGCGGGGCACGGATGAAAGCCTGCGGGCCATGCAGAATTCTTCCGGCATTGTCACCCATTCGGCCGAACTGGCAGGCCAGGCCGGGGCAGCCCTTGACCGCATTGAAGGCATGGTGGACAAAACTGCCGACCAGGTGCGCACCATTGCCGCAGCCACAGAAGAGCAGTCTGCCACGGCAGAAGAGGTGAACAACAGCACTGGTGCAGTGCGGCAGGCGGCAGATAGCGTGAGCAGCGCAGCCTTGCGCTCCCGCGAGGCAGTGGCAGCCCTGCTGGGGCTGGCAAAGCACCTGGAGTCTATTATTACCAGCCTGCGTAAATAAGCCTGCGGGCATTTATGCCTGCCGTTTTGTAGAAGTGGCCGTTACAGTGTTCCTGTAGCGGCCACTTTTTTGCGCCTCAGGGAGAACTCCCTATGCAGTTTTCTGCAGGGGTGAAAGCTTCATGGCAGCAAGAATTAGTACAAGTGCCACCACGTACAGGGCCATCAGCACCAAACACGCGCCGCGCTGCCTGTCCTCATTTGCGTATCGCTTCAATCGAAGATTCCACTTGCCGGATCTGTTTACCCGCTTGGCCTATGTTGCCATAAGGACTCCACCTATGCCCTACAGGTTACTGAAGTGGGCTGAGGGCGATGTGTGATTATGTTATTTAATATAAAAAACTATTAATAAAAAATTCATATGTGATAATAAATTGACTATATTCATAAAGTAATATATTTGTAATTTGCGTATACGTGTTGACCTTTAATTGTTCTAACAAATGAGGTTTTTCATGAAGAAATTCTTAATGACTTTTTGCTGCTTGGGCGCACTTGCATTTGCCGGAGCCGCGTGTGCGGAAGAACCCGCTATCTTGGCCGACCTTGGGCAAAGCCAGGCGGTAGCTATGGCTGATGATGCCACCTTGGATGCAGCCCAAGGGGCAAATATCACGGAGTATTCCGTGATATTTAGCTATGGTGCCAATTTTAGGACTGACGCTCGCAGCAAAACATTTAGCAATTGGAGATTATCCAGCGGGCCGCGTTCTCTCTATACCAACTATTTTGGAACATGGTATGTCAGCGATAGTAGGGTTCACGGCTATCCTATGGTTATTTGGAATCAGAGTAACAGCCCTGTCTCGGCCTGGGCTACTCGCCGCTAACGTGTTATAGACTTGTCAACAAGGAAAGCTGCCATATAGGCAGCTTTCCTCCTTTTATATTGATAAAATGTCGGGAAGATGTACATATGAAAATTTGCTCTATACTAGCGATTAGTTGCATGTCTTTTTTTATATCATCAACTGCCGTTGCGGATACAGTATCTTTAGTAAATGGCGAAAAATTGAATGGCATTTTTTTTCGATATTCACAGTATGCTGTAGAAATATACGCGCATGGAGAAAAAAGGACAATAAATACAAGCGATATTAAATCAATTGAAACATCATCACATGTGAAACTCATCCTTGATAGTGGTGAGACTGTTATTGGGATGCTGCTTTATAATGGTCAAGAGGCGGTTATTAATTCTGAAAAATTTGGTATAATAAGTTCTAGAAAAGATACTATATCATCCATTTCATCTACGATGAATGAAAATAAAATTATTGCACAGTTAAATTCACCCAAAAATGTGGCCGCAAAGACAACAAATAAAACTGTCGGAGAAGACTCTGAGTCACCTCCTAAAGAATATTTGAGAGGTTCAACTGTAATCAGAAAGCCGGGCGAAGTTGAACTTGCTCTGACACTTTCATACGATAGAAGCCGCTACGACAACCCCGTGATTTCAACAATGTTTGGTGTTGTTGCAAACGAAACACGAAATAGATTTACTGCCGACATCGCAACAACGGTTGGTATAACAGAACGCCTTGAAGCATGGTTAAACGTGCCTTTCCAGTACGCAACTTTTGATAGAACAGAGGGGATATATCAAAGCAAAAAGGACGGAGGCGGCATAGGCGACCTTTCCGCTGGAGTTCGTTTTCTCGCAATCGGGGAAGGAATACAAACCCCTTCGGTAACGTTTTCTCTTGATGCCATTGCACCAACAGGCGAGGCTCCCTATACGAGTAACCAACTTGATGCCGCTATCGCATCGGGTAGGGGGAACTGGGCCATCCGCCCAGGTGCACACTTTGTCACAACAACTGACCCACTTACTTTTTTTTATGGAACTAGCTATCAATATGAGTTTTCAGCAACACATGAGGGCACAGACTATAAACGTGGGGACAGAATCGGCTATTACGGCGGTGTAGGCTTTGCGGTTAATGACCAAGCTAGCCTGAGCGCGAGATTATCAGGAGAACATGTTTTTGAGCTAAAAAAAGCCGGTGTAGAACAGTATGGAACTTCTTTAGACCCTGTAAGCATCGGACTTGGATTGAGCTATCGAACGTTAAGTCATTTGATAATAAACCCATTTGTAAACTTTGGATTAAATGATGATGCGTCTGATTTTGTTCTTGGGCTATCTTTAGCAAGATCGTTTTAAATCATGAGTAAGAATATTATATTGATGCTACTAACCATTTGTACACTATATAATTATGGATGTACTCCATTAGAAAAAAATAAGAAAGAAGTGTCATCATGGCAAAAAATAAAATGGCAGAATGTTAATCGCCAGATATACGATTACTCTTGTGGTGCTGGCGCATTATCCACTTTAATAGAATATTATTTTCATGACCCCGCACCGGAACCATTTATTTTAGATGATATGTTCAACAGAATCCCCCCTGACGAACTAAAGGCAAGGCTAGCTCGCGGCTTCTCAATGCAAGACCTCAAAATACAGGCGCAAAGCATGGGATATGTTGCAGCGGGAGTAGAACTGTCGCCGGAAATGCTTGAAAAATTAAAAGGGCCGGTAATCGTGCTTTTGGAAGGAAAAGAAATTAACCATTTTGTTATTGTGAAGGGAATCGGACAAGGGCGAGTCTATCTGGCAGACCCCTCGCGTGGAAATATATGGATCAGGCATGATGATTTTATTTCTCAATGGAAAGGCGGGCTAGCCCTTGTCCTTGGGAAGGCGGGTTTTGGATTGCCTACTGACCATCTGCTTGCTCTGAACCAAGAATTATCTCCTGAATGGAAAGACCCACAAGTGGAAATGTTGAGGAACCAGCATAGACAGTTCCAGAATATACCAGATAAATTTTTTAGGATTATTTTTCCTGTTGAAACAATTAATTAAAGCCCCTCTCGCAAGAGAAGGGCTTTGCAGTTACTGACCCTCTTTAAGAAACCCGGGCAATAATCGTTCCCTCTTTAAACGGACTTCCTCTTCTTCGCTAGGAGCAAAATTCTTTTGGGCCAGTGATACGAGTGATTCTCCTGATGCGGGTGGTTGCCCGTTATTAAAAGAGCCCTCTCCAGCCAACCATGCAGTCGTGCCGGGTAAGTCATGTTCCCATCTATCCATAGCACTATAAAGCGCATCACGTGCCTTGCCCATATCACTGTCTGAGAGAACCTGCTGCCCCCCTATAGCATCAAGAGTCATAAGCTCATACGTGTTGCGATTTAGTTTTCTATTCGCGTCAGTGAAAGAGGTGTTTGAGGCCGCCTGCCATAACACATCACGCTCTTTTAACAACTGCTGACGTCTCGCTTGATTTTCCGGAGGCCACGCCGAGTAATCCGGTTCATCTACCATCCCCATATTTTTACGAAAGTCATCATACCAATCAGAAATTTTGGCAGCGACATCTCCAGAGGTAGTGGAACCATTTTCTCCCGCCTGGTTGGCGTTTTTCATGGCAAAGTATTTTTCTATTGCCTCACTGGAGATATTGACTGTGCATGCCACCCCAAAGGACTGAGAAGGTTGTGGACTGGTTTTACGGACTTTTTCATTAAAAAAAGTGTCCATACCTCTTGTTTGACCGATAGCATTGATACTCATTGATGCACCTCCTTGGGTGAAAATTTTTCCTTGCTATATACAAAAGCAAATAATATGCCAACGGGCTAGCTTTCAATAGTAAATGACACCCTTTCCTATAATAGAAAGAGTGTCGAATTTTCTGAAAACGTTATTTTTTGTAACGCCAGCAGTAATGTCTCCTTGCAATCAGCGTATCCGAGCCAACCGCAGAAATCGCTTTTTTCGTCACGGCGGTTTTTCATCTGCTTATCGCAAACGGGGCAAGTTTTGCCGCTTATGCCCGTAAGCCTGGAAAAAGACAATAGCGGCTTAGACTCTACTTTTGAGGCTACTAAAAATGGGGAGATTACCGGCAAAAGCCTGATGAATTTTGAAGCCCAGCGTACCCTGGGGGCACCTCTATTTGGCAGGCAAAATGACGTACTGGGGGCGCTTGTGCTGCTTGGGGCGGAAAAGCCCTTCCCCCAAAGCCGTATACCTGCCCTTGGTGAACAACTGTGCGTGGCTGCCAACACCGTGAGTATTCAGTGTGGGCATCTTGATCATGAGCATCATTTTTTTTGACCGTTCGGGCTTCGTGGAAATGGGCTGGCAGCAAAGCTGCCCGCAGCCTTCGTCTTCCTACTCCCCAAAAGTAGAATGCTCGCGGCGGCACACCGCATGAAACTTTGTGTTTCCTCTCTTACACAGGCGACTATTTTGCAATAGTTTCAGTCGCTACAACAAAAAACCGCCGGGGCATGTACACTGCTGCATGCCCCGGCGGTTTATTTATGGCGTTGTCAGAACGTTATGGAATGAAACTATTCGTCAGAGGAATCATCTGCGCCAAAGTCAGCATCCCCCAGCCCTTGTTCTTCCAGGCGGGCTTGCAGGGCTTTTTGCTGTTTGCGTTCCCGTGTGCCCAAGGGTTTGAGTTTTTCAAATTCCTGCGAGCGTTCCTGAATGCGGGCAAATACCAGAAAGCCCGTGTGGGCTACCATGCGGTCGTTGGGGCGCAGGCGGTCTGCCACGGCCTTCCAGCCGCGCACAAGTACTTCTTCCACTTCCACGTCGTCAAAGGGGCCAGTTTCCAGGCCGCGCAGCAATTGGGAAACCTGGTCCACTGTGGGCACCAGAAAGGCCAAAGCCCCGCCGGGGCGCACAGCCTTGGCCACGTGCCCCAGGTATTCCCACGGGGTGCGCACATCAAGGAACAGGGCGTCGGCATCGGTCTGGTCAAAGCCGTCTTTCACGTCGCGCAGGTGCTGGGTAACGTTTTGCCCCACGCCTGCCCATTCCAGGTTGCGCTTGCACAGCTCGTAAAATTCTTCCCGCGCTTCATAGGTATACACGTGGCCGCGCGCGCCGGAAAACCAGGACATGGCCACGGTAAGGCTGCCGGAGCCGGAACCGGCTTCAATAACCCGCGTGCCGTTGCCAATGCCAAGGCGCATGCAAATGTAGCCAATGTCCTTTGGGTAAATAATTTGGGTTTGGCGGCGCACGCCCCGCACCAAATCATACAGCGTAGGCTTTTTAATGCGGTAAGGCACCCCTTGCAGGGTTTTTACTTCTGTGCCGAAATCGGCTGCTGCAACAGTGGCTGCTGGCAGCACACCGTCGGAACCGTGAATGTCTTGGCCTTCCATGAGGCGGCGGAGGCTCCGCTTGCCTTTGGCACTTGCCAGTATAAAAAGCTCGCCGTATTTCGGCATGTATCTATCCTTGTTGCTGGGGAAACGCTGATTTTTCCGTTTGGCGGCGTTGCTTGCTTTTTTTGAAGCGGGGCAGGGCCGAAGAGCCCAGCACCCACTTCCAAAAAAGCTCGCGCCTTGCCAAACGAAAAACTTAGCGTTTCTTAATGGTTAAAACTAACCTTCCTGGGAAGGCAATCCTTAGTAGCGCCACCGTTGGCAGTGGCAGCGTATAGTTAACGAAGAAAGGTAAGGTGGGCCAAGGAAAGGCTGAGTTTTTTCGTTTGGCAAGGCGCAAGCGTATTTTGCGAGGGGGGTGACAATTCCGCAGGGAAGCGGAATTGGGAACCGCCTGCAGGGCGGGAGCCGAAGGCCGAGGCCCAGGACGGGCCGAGTCAACTCTTTGGCCCTGCCCGGTCCTTTTCTCCGCTCGGGCTTCGTGGAGATGTGCGGGTCAGCAAAGCTGCCCGCACCCTCCGCCCTCACTCCACGGCTCGCTGTGCTCACGACTGCCGTCGGCTTTAGAGAATGACTTTCCCGCCAACGCCACCAAACGGAAAAAGACAGCCTTTACTTTTTATAGACAGCGCCCGTAGAGGCAGACGTCACCTGCGCAGCATAGCGCCGCAGGAAGGAAGAAGCTATGGGCTTTTCCACAGGCACAAAGCTCGCGCGGCGGCGGGCAATTTCCGCTTCGTCCACCAAAAGTTCCAGTCTGCGGGCTGGAATATCAATGGCAATTTTGTCGCCGTCCTGCACCAGGGCAATCAGGCCGCCTTCGGCTGCTTCCGGGGAAATGTGCCCAATGGCTGCCCCGCGTGAACCGCCGGAAAAGCGGCCGTCGGTAATCAGGGCCACGTCGCCGTCCAGCCCCATGCCAGCAATGGCCGAGGTGGGGGTGAGCATTTCACGCATACCAGGGCCGCCTTTGGGGCCTTCGTAGCGAATAACTACGGCATCGTCTGCCTTAATGAGCCCGCCAAGAATGGCTGCCACGGCGTCTTCTTCAGAATTGTACACCTTGGCGGTCACGGTGCGCTGCATCATGGAAGGCAGCACGGCAAACTGCTTTACCACAGCGCCTTCCGGGGCCAGGTTGCCGCGTAAAATGGCAATGCCGCCTTCTTTGGAGTGGGGCTGGTCCACAGGGCGAATCACGCGTGGGTTTTCATTGCGGGCTTTCAGGGCCGTAATGTTTTCGGCAATGGTGGCCCCGGTGGTGGTCATGGCGCTGCCATCAATCATGCCTGCTGCCAGCAGTTCCGCCATAACAGCCTGAATGCCGCCAGCTTCATGCAGGTCCACAATGTGGTGTGGCCCGGCAGGGGAAAGCTTGCACAGGTTGGGGGTTTTGCGGCTAACGGCGTCAAAAATGTCCAGGGTCAGGTCCAGGCCTGCTTCGGCAAAAATGGCAGGCAGGTGCAGCACGGTGTTGGAAGAGCCACCAAGGGCCATGTCCACTGCCACAGCGTTTTGCACGGCTTTTTCCGTTACGATGTCGCGCGGGGCAATGTTCTTTTCCAGCAGGCGCATTACCTGCATGCCTGCCTTTTTGGCAAGGCGAATGCGCGCAGCAGAAACGGCAGGAATGGTGCCGTTGCCGGGCAGGGCAAGGCCAATGGCCTCTGAAAGGCAGTTCATGGAGTTGGCCGTGAACATACCCGCGCAGGAGCCGCAACCAGGGCAGGCGTTTTCTGTCAAATCTTCCAGCTCATCCTCTGTCATGGTGCCGCCGCGTACACGGCCCACGCCTTCAAACACGGTAATAAGGTCGGCTTTTTCGTCGCCCTTGCGGCCCGGCAGCATAGGGCCGCCGCTTACCAGCACGGAAGGCACGTTCAGGCGTAGCATGGCCATGAGCATGGCAGGCACGCACTTGTCGCAGTTGGGAATAAACACCATGGCGTCAAAGGGGTGGGCTGTGGCCATAATCTCAATGGAGTCGGCAATAATTTCACGGCTTGGCAGGGAAAAGCGCATGCCTTCATGGTTCATGGCAAGGCCGTCGCACACGGCAATGGCCGGAAATTCCATGGGGGTGCCGCCAGCCATGCGCACGCCAGCCTTTACGGCTTCAGCAATTTTGCCCAGGTGAATGTGGCCGGGAACAACTTCGTTAGCGGCGTTCACCACGCCCACCAGGGGGCGGCTCATTTCTTCACGTGTCATGCCAAGGGCATACAGCAGGGAACGGTGGGGGGCTTTTTCCGGGCCTTTGGTCATTTTTTCGCTTCGCATGGTGTGTGTCCTTTTATATTCGTATGGGTCTTTAGTTCTAGATGTAGAGCTCGCAATAGAAACGCTGGTTACAGTGCATTTTGAAAACGCTCAGTTATTTCGTTTGGCAAGGCATGAGCTTTTTTTGAAGCAGGAGTGGACTCTTTCTCCTTTGCCAGTATCTTTAAAGCCGACGGCAGTCGCGAGCGTAGCGAGCCGTGGAGAGAGGGCGGAGGGAACAGACAGCTTTGCTGGCTGTTCATCTCCACGACGCCTGAGCGGAAAAACGTAGCCAAACGGAATAAATCAGCGTTTTCCTCACATGGTGCGGGAAGGGTCCCCACGCACCGCAAGATAACTTGCCGCCATGCCCGTAAGAGTGGGCAGGGCCACCAGGGCAAGGCATAGTTCCAGGGGCAGAAAACGTATTTCCATAAACAGGGGGGGGAACTGCAACAGGCTGTGCACCTGCAAAAAGGTAAAGCGCAGCAGCACCAGGGCAAGGCAGCCGCCCAATAGCCCCACAGTGGCCCCATTCACCAGCAGTGGCAGGCGAACGTACCAGTTGGGTGCCCCCACCAGTTGCAAAATTTCAATTTCATGCGCCCTGGCAAACAGGGAAAGGCGCACCGTGTTGCCCACCACAAGGCCCAGGAGCAGCCCTAAAAAGGCCAGGGTGGGCCACATAACATAGCGCCCGGCCTTGCGCCAGGCCTGGCCCAGTTCGTCGCGCAGGGGGGTTGCCAGCACCCGCTCCACGCCGGGCAGGTTTTGCAGGTATTCCCCGGTTTCTTTCAGCCAGCGTTCGGTGTCTTCCTCATTGGGGGCAAAGGAAACAAGGGCTGTGGCTGGCAGCGGGTTTTTGCCTGTAAGAAAGGGGAACAGCTTTTCAGAGGAAGCTTTTTTGCCGTGCAGGCGTGTGCCCAATTCTTCCAACGCTTGTTGGGGGGTAAACGTTTTCAGCCCGGTAAACCAGGGCAGGTTTTTCAAACGGCCCCACTGTTCTTCCACAAGGGCCATTTCAGAGCCTGCCCGCCAATACACCTGAAAGGCGGTTTCCCCTTTAACGGCACCCAGTTCGTGGTTCAGGGTGACCAGGGTAATAAGGAACAGGCCGGAAAGAAATACCATAAGGGTAACGGCCGCAAGGGTACATACCTGCACCCAGGGGTACAGGCCCATGTCTGCAAAGCCCTGGCGTACCAAGCGCATCATGGTACGCATCATAGCCTGCCCCCTTCAGTGTCTGGCGGGGGCAAGGTAATGCCGTGTTCTCTTTCCCGGTGGCGGGGGGCTTTTAAAATGCGGGCTCCGGGCCAGTTGGCATCACGTACGGCGCCGTCTTCCAGCCATAAAATTTTGGCCTGTGGGTGGCGCTTCATCAGTTCTTTACTGTGGGTAGCAAAAATAACCGTGGCCCCGTAAGCCTGAAATTGCTTGAACAGCTCCATAAGCCGGAAGGAAAGGTGCGTGTCCAGGTTGCCAGTGGGTTCGTCGGCCAGCAGCACTTGCGGGTTCATAACAAAGGCGCGGGCAATGGCCACACGTTGCTGTTCCCCGCCGGAAAGGGCACCGCAAGGGGTTTCCAGGTGGTTTTCCAGGCCCAGGGCACGGGCCACGGCACGCACCCGGCGTACCACCTGCTGGGGGGCAAGGCCGCGTACTTCCAGGGGCAGGGCAATATTTTCATTCACCGTGCGTATGGGCAAAATCTTGAAATCTTGAAACACAACACCCACCTTGCGGCGCAAAGCCGGAAGCTGGCGGTGCTTTAAGGTGTGCAGGGGCATGTCTGCTACGCTGGCTTCACCGCGCTGCACGGGCAACGCGCCATAGAGCAGGCGCAGCAACGTGCTTTTGCCAGCCCCGGAAGGGCCGGAAAGGAAGAGGAAATCGCCCTTTTCCAGGGAAAAGGTGCAATCTTTCAGCGCCCAGTAGGAGCCGAAGGTGTGGGAGAGATGGCGCACGTGTATCATAATGTGGGGCAACTATACGGAATAGGGCTACAGAAAACAAGGGAAACGCTGATTTATTCCGTTTGGCGCTGTTGCTTTCTTTTTTTTCAGCGGGGCAGGGCCAAAGAGCCCAGCACCCGCCTCAAAAAAAGTTCGCGCCTTGCCAAACGAAATAACTACGCGTTTCCCAAATATCCCTTGGTAAATGTACCTTACGCCTCTGTCCCCTTGGGCAGAATCAAATTCAAAATAAGCCCGGTAAGCCCGGCAAGGCCAATGCCTTTGGCGGAAAAGGCCCCGGCCTGCAATTCCATGCCCCCAAGGCCGAACACCAGCACCACCGCCACAATGGCAAGGTTGCGCGGCTTCATCAAATCTTCCCCTGCCCGCACAAGGCTGTTCATGCCTACCACTACAATGGCCCCAAACAGCAGCACCATAATGCCCCCCATAACCTGGGTGGGAATGGTGGTGAGCAGCGCGCCCAGCTTGCCCACAAAGGCAAGGCATATGGCGGAAAGTGCCGTCCAGGTCATAACGCCGGGGTTGAAGGCGCGGGTAAGGGCTACGCCGCCGCTTACTTCAGAATAGGTGGTGTTGGGCGGGCCGCCTACCAGGGAAGCCACCATGGTGGCAACGCCGTCGCCCAGCAGGGTGCGGTGCAGGCCGGGGTCTTTCATGTAGTCGCGCCCGGTAATGGAGCCAATGGCCGCAATGTTCCCCACGTGCTCAATGGTGGGGGCAATGGCAATGGGCACAATATAAAGGATAGCTTCCAGGTTCCAGGTGGGGAACACAAACTTGGGCATGGCAAACCACGGGGCATTGGACACCGGGGAAAAGTCCACCACGCCATAGAAAAGGGCTACAGCATAGCCAGTGGCAATGCCGCACAAAATGGGAATAAGCTTGAGCATACCGCGCCCCAGCAACGAAACACCCACCGTGGCGGCCAGGGCAGACATGGAAATAATCAGCGCATCGGGGCGGGGCAGGGTAATGCCCGCCTTGGTGGTGAGCTCTGTTGCCATGCTAATGGCCACCGGGGCCAGGGAAAGGCCAATAACCATAATAACAGGCCCGGTCACAATGGGGGGCAGCAGGCGGTTTACCACACCAATGCCCCGGTAATACACCAGGGTGCTGATAAGAAAGTACAGCAGCCCCGCAGCCACCAGCCCGCACAAGGTGCCGGGCAGGCCCCAGGTTTGCACCCCAAACTGAATGGGGGCAATAAAGGCAAAGGACGATGCCAGGAAAATGGGCACCCGGCCTTTGGTAATTATTTGGAAAATTAGGGTGCCTACCCCGGCGGTGAACATGGCAATGCTGGCGTCCATGCCTGTGAGCAGGGGCACAAGCACCAGGGCCCCAAAGGCCACAAAAAACATTTGAGCACCCACAAGGGCGTGGCGCGGCTCAAAGGAATAGTCGAGCTGGGAAATGGAGGATGATGATGAAGATGGTGATTTGGTCATTGTGCAGTTCTCCGTGGCGGCTAATTGCCCCGTGGGTGCGCCATGCGGCTTCGCCGTTCGCCAATAAGAGGTATAGAATGCTGCGCACCAGCACCCTTGAGCTACCTTTTTTTGGGGCAGAGGGCAAGAAAAAGAGTTTCCTTTGGGGAAACGCTGATTTGTTTCGTTTGGCGGTGTTACACGCTTTTTTTGATGCGGGGCAGGATCGAAGAGTCCAGCGCCCACCTCAAAAAAAGCTCGTGCCTTGCCAAACGAAAAACTGAGCGTTTCCCAGGTGCTATGTAATCCGTAGTTTCCGAACACAGCACACAGGCGGCTGCCACCCCCAAAACACACGGCACCAAGCCTGCCATAAGTTTGACCAAAGGGAAATGCATTGGGTGGTGCATGTGTGTATTTAGTTGCAAATACTGCTAAAATTGATGGTGGCACTGTAAATGCATAAGCAACTGCACCTTGCCCTATGCCGGGCGGGTGGCTTTGCCGCAACAGCGGGCCCATAACCGGGCCAGCCAAAAGAACACCGGGAAAGCCCATACGTTGCGTACCGCACAGGGTACGGGTGAACAACGCCCCCCCTGTGTACCGGAAGGAGGACCTATGCAAGAAGCCATGTACACCGCGCTGTTCGGGGCGCTCAGTAACGAGCACCGCATGAACAGCATTGCCAACAACCTGGCCAACGTCAACACCACAGGCTACAAACGTGACCTTTTGGCCTTTGAAGACACGTTTGCCATGTATGCCCATGACCAGATCATGGAGCCTGTAACCAACCTGCGTGCCAAGCCCATGTTCCCTGAGCCACAACATATGGCCCGTGTGCGGCTTGCCGTTTCACACACCGACTTTGAGCAGGGCGGCCTGAAGATAACGGGCGCACCGTTTGACGTTGCCATTAGCGGCGATGGTTTTTTGAAAGTGCAAACCCCTAACGGCGAACTTTTGACGCGCAACGGGCATTTCCGCCTGAATGCTGAAGGCCAGATGATTACGGAGCAGGGCTTTCCTGTGCTGGGTGGCGGCGACGCCATTACCCTTTCTGCTGGCTTTAAAGATATTGTTATTGCCGAAGATGGCCGCATTTTTGCCGACAACGCACTGGTGGGCCAGCTTGATGTTGTTTCAGTGGACGACCCAAGCATGCTGGAAAAAGCGGGGAACAACCTGTTCCGCCCACGTGAAGGGGTAACCGTAGGTGAACAGCCCGCCCAGGGTGTGTTGGTGCAAGGCTTTTTGGAAGCGCCAAACGTGGACGCCGTGTATGAAATGGTGAACATGATTGAAGCCCAACGCCAGTTTGAAGCCTATACAAAAGTAATGCAAACGGCTGAAGCGCTGGATAAGGCCAGTATTCAGCAAGTGGGCAAAGGTAGGTAAGGCCATGCGTTTTGAACCAATAAAAATTTCGTCCAGTCGGCCAAAGCAGGCCTGGCAGGCCGCCTTGGCCGTGCCCCTGGAGCGCACCCTGCGCCTGTGCCGGCGTGCCGTGTTTACCCGGCCCATAATTGTTGGGGTGGAATGCCTACCCCCTGAATTGAATACTGCATCGGCACCCAGTTATGGGCCGCTGCACACTACAAAACCCGGATTTGTCACAAGGAGCCTACCATGATGCGTTCCCTTTGGACGGCCGCCACTGGTATGGTGGCCCAACAACTGAACATTGACGTTATTTCCAACAACCTTGCCAACGTGAACACCACGGGCTTTAAAAAAGGCCGTGCCGAATTTGAAGACCTTATTTACCAGAACCTGCGTATTGCAGGCAGCATCACCGGGGCCGGGGGCGACCAGCGCATTCCCACGGGTATTCAGGTGGGTCTTGGTGTGCGCCCCACAACGGTGCATAAATTCTTTTCCCAGGGCGACTACCAGAACACAAGTAACCCCCTGGATATGGCCATTGAAGGCGACGGCTTCTTCCAGGTGCTGGTGAACGGCGAACCTGCTTACACCCGTGCGGGTGCGTTTAAGCTGAACCAGGACGGAACCGTGGTTACGGCCAACGGCTACATTTTGCAGCCTGAGTTTACCGTGCCTGCGGAAACAAAAAATATTGTGGTGACGGAAAACGGGCATATTGCCGCCCTGGATGCAGCGGGGCAGGAACTGGCCGCCGCGGATATTCCGCTGTACACCTTTATTAACCCGGCAGGGTTGGAAGCCAAGGGGCGCAATCTGTATAACCCTTCAGAAGCTTCGGGTGAAGCACAGGAAGGCGTGCCGGGCGAAGAAAACGTGGGTACCATTGCCCAGGGCTTTCTGGAAATGTCCAACGTGGAAGTGGTGGACGAAATGGTGAACATGATTGTGGGCCAGCGTGCTTACGAAATGAACTCCAAAGCCATTCAAACCTCTGATTCCATGTTGCAAATAGCAGTACAGTTGAAACGGTAAGAGTACCAGGCGCTGGCTTGCCAGCGCCTGGTACCCCTCGCAAAAGGAATATGTCATGTCAGGTTTCTTCACACGCTACGCCTTGCACCCTGTGGTGTTTGCCCTGTGCCTGCTGTTGGCTTTTGCCAGCAGTGCGGTTGCCGCGCAAGAAACCACGCAGGGGCAGGAAGTGCCCTGGCGCATCCGTTTTTTTGAAGCGGCAGTGGTACAGGGGCCAAAGGTAACTTTGGGTGAAGTGGCGGCCCCGGTGGGTGATATGCCTGCGGAGTTGTGGCGTGAATATGCCCTGCGTGAATTGTGGCCTTCCCCGGCGGAAGGCAAGGGCGCTGTGAACATGACGCGCCCCCGCTTGCAGGAAGCGGTTGTGGCCACCATGCGCGACCTTGCGCCTTACTGCCTGTTTCCCGGTTCCATGGCGTTACAGCGCGGCGGGGTTGCCCTGAATAAAACCCAGGTGCAGCAGCTTGTTGTCAAGGAACTGACACCCATGCTCAATTCCATGCCGGGGGAAAATACCTTGAGCGATTTTCGCCTGCCAGGGGCCATTTTCATGCAGCACCCAGGGCAAACCCTTGGGCTTGAACAGCCCAAGCGCCTGCAACCGGGCAGGGTAAGCCTGCGCATTGTGGTGCATGAACTGGACGGCAAAGCCGTGCAAAAGTTTACTGGTTCCGTGTTTGTGGATTCATGGATGGAAGTGCCCAGCGCGGCAACGCCTTTGAACCGCGACGACCTGTTGGAGCCGGACAAGGTGACCTTTATGCGCACGAACCTTGCCCACCTGCGCGGTGCCCCCTGGGACGGCAGGGGCGGCCCCTGGCGCATGCTGCGCCCGGTGGGGGTGGACCAGGTAATTTATCAACACGACCTGGCATATATACCCACAGTCCGCAAAGGGTCGCAGGTCACCATTGTGTATATCAGCCGCAACGTAACCCTTTCTGCACGGGGTGAAGCCCTGGCAGATGCGGGTATTGGCGAAAGCGTGACCGTGCGCAACAGCCAAAGCAAGAAGGAAGTGACAGCGGTGGTGAAAGACGCTGCTACTGTCGAGATTCGGGCTCCGGGGCAATAACTGAGCGTTTCCTAAAAGCTTTGTATCCAGTGCTGCCTTACTTGCCTCTGGAGGGGGGTACGTGGTGGTGGCAACAGGAATGATTTTGAGAGTACCAGGAATATCTGCGGGAGAGGGATCATACATAGTATTGGAACAACAGGCCCGTGCCAGCCGGGCCGTGGAACAAGGCAAGCAACCCGCGCAAGCGGCATATGAGAAGGAAAACACCATGCGAAATATTACACGCTGTATGCTTATTGTCTCAGGCATTGGCTTAGCGGGTTGCGCCCCGCAAAAGCATACATCCACCCCCATGCCCCCCATTACCCAGGCTCAGGTGTATACGGAGCCGGACCAACGTGTGGCAAACCCCGGTTCGCTGTTCAGCGCTTCGGAAAACGTAGACATGTATGCGGACAACCGCGCCCGCCACGTGGGCGACATTGTGCTTATCAAGATTGTGGAAAACTCCAAGTCTAAAAGCAAGGCTGACACCGACGCTTCCCGCACTTCCGGTATGAGTGTGGACGTAACCAGCGCCCTTGGAGAGAAAACCGTTGGCCCGTTGTGGGGTGCCAGTAGCCTGTTAAGCGGCAAGGTGGGGGAAAACCCACTGCTTGCCAGCCAATATGGTTCCAACATGCAGGCCAAAGGGGAAACCAAGCGGGAAAACTACGTAACCGCCACCATTGGGGCGCGGGTGCTGCAAGTGCTGCCTGGCGGGGTGCTGCAAATTCAGGGCGCACGGGAAGTGCGCGTGAATGAAGAAACCCAGTACATGGTGGTAAGTGGGCTTGTGCGCTCGCGGGACATCGCTTCGGATAACTCGGTGGATTCCACCCAACTTGCGGATTCCAAGGTGGAATACTACGGCGAAGGCGTGCTGGGCGACAAGCAGAAGTCTGGCTGGTTGAGCCGGTTGCTTGATAACGTGTGGCCGCTGTAAGTTAGTTTTTTGGTACAGAGGGTAAAAAGATGTCCCTTGCCTTTTTGGAAAAAGAGGCGGGGGACTTTTTTGTTGGGGAATGTGGGATTATTGTGGTGCAAGCGCCACAGTAATCTTAGCGAGAGGCAAACTAAATAAGAAAAGAGGAATGGGGCGGTGGCAAGCCGCACATCCACTAAAAACACAAAGCCCGCACACGCGGGCTTTGCAGCAAGTGGAGCCTACCAAGCGGAGGGCTATTTGTTGTGAAGATGTTCGTACACGTTCCCCACCATTGCTTCGGAGGGGGTAAGCGTGGGGGAACCTTCAACCCACCCCGCCGGGCACGCTTGGTCTGGCGCGTCGCGCAGGTAGGTCATAGCGCGCATTTTGCGCAGTAATTCGGCAGCATTACGCCCAACATTCACGGCATTTATTTCTGCCCCAACCAAAAGGCCGTCAGGGTTAATAATAAATGTTCCCCGCAAGGCGGTGCCTGTGGTGTCGTCATACACGCCGAAAAATTTGGCTGCTTCCCCTGTTGGGTCTGAAGCCATAAGGAATTTTACATTTTGCAGCAGCCTTTCCGCCTTGCACCAGGCAAGGTGAGAAAACTGTGTGTCTGTAGAAATAGAAATTACTTCAATGCCCATGCGTTGCATTTCAGCCTGGTGGCTGGCAAGGTCGGCAAGTTCGGTGGGGCACACAAAGGTAAAGTCTGCCGGGTAAAAGAATAGAATAATCCACTTCTTTTCCATGAGCAGCTTTGCAAGGCTGCATTCTTCAAACCGGTCATCACGCGGGTTGTACGTGCTGAACACAAAAGGGTGAACTTTATCACCTATTTTGATGGGGTGGGTAGTGGAAACCGCAGCTGCCATATGGCCTCCTCGTATGCTTAATTCATTCATAGGAATAATAGGCCGCTATACAGGAATCGTCAAGAGAAAGCGGTTTAGCCCGCCACATACGTGGGGAAACTGGCATACTAAAGTACGGCGCGTTTGTCTTTTTCTTGACCCCGTTGCCCCTTATGCCCTACAACGCTCACAGGCATGAGTATGCCTATTGTGCCTTGCCAAACGAAATAACTGAGCGTTTCGCAAATGCCAATGAACAGTGGTTCATGGTATATACCCAACTACCAGCTACCAATTGCATAAAAGGTTACCTATATATGAGCGCTTCACAAACGCATTGGGCCGAACGAGGCCGCGAAGTTTTTGCCATAGAAATTGAAGCCCTGCACCATGTGCAGGCAAACCTTGGGGCGGCCTTCCACCAGGCGGTGCAGCTTTTGGGGGCCTGTGCCGGGCGCGTTGTTGTTACCGGGCTGGGCAAATCTGGCCTGGTGGGGCGCAAGCTTGCTGCCACATTTTCTTCCACAGGAACGCCTTCCTTCTTTTTACATGCTGTGGAAGGTGCCCACGGCGACCTTGGTTCCATTCGGGCAGACGATGTGGTTATTGCCATTTCCTATTCCGGAAAAAGTGAAGAGCTCAACGCCATTATCCCTTCCCTGAAGCGCATTGGCACCCCAATAATTGCCATTACTTCCGGCCTTGCCACCCCCTTTGCTTCCATGGCAGACGTGGTGCTGGATTCCGGCATCCCGCGTGAAGCGTGCCCCATGAACCTGGCCCCCACCAGCAGCACCACGGCAACCCTTGCCCTGGGCGACGCCCTTGCCGTGTGCCTTATGGACATGAAGGCCTTTACCCCCAATGACTTTAAAAAATACCACCCCGCTGGCGACCTTGGCAGGCGCCTTGGGCTTGCCATTGCCGATATGATGCATACAATTGTTCCCAGCGTTACGGAAGATGCCCCCATGCAAGCAGCCCTAACGGCCCTGGATGCAGGCGGCCTTGGCGGCGTTGTGGTAACAAACGCAAAGCACAATGTACTGGGCATTTTGACAGATGGCGATATACGCCGTATCGTATGCCAAGGGCGTTATGTGCCAGAAGCAGCCGTTGCCGGGTTTATGACCCGCAACCCAAGAAGTTGCCAGCCAGGCAACAGCGCTGCGGAAGTACTGGACATGATGGAAGAAAAAGCCATAACACTTTTGCCCGTTACAGGTGCCCAGGGCACGCTGGTGGGGGTGGTGCATTTGCACGACCTTTTGGGCAAGGGTAAAGTAAAATTTGCGGGCTAGTCACAGTAACGCCAAAGGCACTGTGCATTTTTGTTCCGTATACATAAGGTTACACCATGCAAGGAAAAAAGGTTAGCGCCAGCCGGGCTACCATACAGCATCAGGTAATGCCCCACCATACCAACAATGCAGGTAAAATGCATGGTGGGGAACTTTTGCGCATGCTCGATTCTGCCGGGGCCATTTGTGCCTTTCGCCATGCACGCGGCACGCTGGTAACAGCGGCCATTGCCCACATGGAATTTATTGCCCCGGTCCACCCCGGCGATATTATTATGTTCCACTGCTCCGTAAACACGGTGGCACGTAGCAGCATGGAAGTGGGTGTACGCATTGAAGCAGAAGATTACCTGACGGGTGAAGTACGCCATGTTTCCACAGGTTATCTGATTTTTGTGGGTATTGATGCCCAGGGCAACCCCCGCACCTTGCCACCCCTTCTTGCCGAAACAGAGGAAGACAGGCGGCGCATGGCAGACGGCACCCGGCGCATGGCTATTTCACGCCTTACCCGGCGCACCGCAGGCAGTTATACCCAGTATTTCCGCCTGAAGGAATTGCCAGGAATGTTCACCCTGTATCAGGTGCCGCCACAAAGCCCGCTCCCCCAGGTGCCAGCCCAAGATTTGCTGGGCATTGTGCGCACTGCGGAAGGACTTTTTTGCGCAGTGAATGAAGCATGCGCCCTGGCATTTGAAGAAGAGCCAGCCCTTACCTTGCGTGACTATTTTTGCCTGGCTATTAATGAAAGCATGAAGCAAAGCAGCATGGAAAACCCGGATGCCTTGCAGGAATACGAAGGAGTACGCCCAGGCAGCGTGGGGGTGCTGGCAAGCATTACCTCTGTGCTGGCAGCCGCCCGCATTCCCGTACTCATCCTTTCTACCCTTACCAACAGCCTGCTGCTTTTGCCACTTGCCCTGCGTGACCATGCCTTCAAAAGCCTGGAAGCCGTTGGCCACCGCATTGAAAAAAACGAGGACGACCCCTGCCAGTAGATCCCGTTTTTTGGGGGACGCTGTCCCCCAAACCCCCTGCAAGGGACGTGACGCCCCTTGACCCCCATTTGCGTTCAGCTTTTCGCGTAGCGAAAAACTGAACGCCGATGCGGGGTTCCAAGGGCATCATGCCCTTGGCGGAGGGGTATGGGGAGGCAGAGCCTCACCATTTGTTGATTCAATGGCAGCCGCCTTGGGTTGCCACACACCTTTTTGCTTAGGTACACGCTATGTCATCCGCTTATCTTCCCCAAGTTGCCCTGCTGGGCCGCCCCAACGTGGGCAAATCCACCCTGTTCAACCGCCTTATTCGCAGCAACCGGGCCATTACCCACGACAGGGCAGGTATTACCCGCGACCGCATGGAAGGGGTAGTGAAGCGCCGTGGCCGCGAACCTTTTATTCTGGTTGATACTGGCGGCGTTACCCTGGACGCTGCGGCAAAAGCCTCGCAAGGGCCGGTGCTGCTGCGCGGGTTTGAAGAGGACATTCTGCGCCAAGCCAAGGAAGCCGTGGCAGAAGCCAGCCTGCTGTGCCTTGTGGTAGATGGCAGAGACGGCCTTACCCCCCTGGACAGGCACCTGGCAGACTTCTTGCGCAAGGTGGGCAAACCCCTGTTGCTGGTGGTGAACAAAATTGATGGGGCAGAAAAGGCCGACATTCTGCTGGCAGAATTCCATAACCTTGGCATGGAGCTGGTGCCCTGCTCCGCAGCCCACGGCTTTAACATGATGGAACTGGAAGAATTCATGCGCGAGCGTGTGTTCCCCGACGGCGACGAAATTCCCGAGCCAGAAGACAAGGCAGAAGGCGAAGCTGAAGAGGAAGCAGAAAACGCGCATATTGCCCTGGTGGCAAGTGAAGACGAACTGGAAATTTTGGACGGCGAAGAAGACGAAGAAGGCACTGCTGACGCCGCAGCGGAAAGCGAAGAAGTGGAAGGGGAACCCGGCTACCTGCGCCTTGCCCTGTTGGGGCGGCCCAATGCGGGCAAATCTTCCCTGGTGAATGCCCTTACTGGCCGCCAGCGCATGATTGTGAGCGACACCCCTGGCACCACCCGCGACAGCGTGGACGTGCACACCATGATTGACGGCGAGCCCTGCACCTTTGTGGACACTGCCGGGGTGCGCCGCCGTTCCAAAATTGCCGACACGGTGGAACGCTACAGCGTAAACTCTTCCATTAAAAGCACCACCAAGGCCCACGTGACCCTGATGGTGGTGGGGGCCGATGAAGGGCTGACCCAGCAGGACAAGCGCCTTATTGACCTGTTGGTGGAACGCCGCACCCCCTTCATGCTGCTGGTAAACAAGTGGGACCTTGTAGACCCTGCCGCACGTAAGGAAAAAGAAAAAGATTACCGCCAGGCCCTGGTGTTTTGCCCCCACGTGCCGCTGCTGTTCATTTCCGCTGCCAAAGACAAAAACCTGCAAAAAATTGTGCCCCTTGCCAAGCGCATTTTCCAGGAATGTTCCTTGCGTATCGGCACCGGGGTGCTGAACCGTTCCCTGGAAACAGTGCTGCAAACCCACCAGGCCCCCATGGTTAAAGGGGTGCGCCCCAAGTTCTTTTATATGACACAGGCGGAAACTTCCCCGCCTACCTTCGTGTTTTTTGTGAACAATGCAGACCTTATTAACGATGCGTACAGCCGTTACCTGGAGCGCGGCCTGCGCAAAATGTTTGGCATTGAGCATGCCCCCATGCGTATGCATTTTCGCTCTTCGCACAAGAAGAAGGCCAAAAAATAGCGGTAGAGCAATTTCACTTTGCAATTGCTCGGTGGCAGCAACCCTGCCACCCGCGGAGCGTGTCGTTTTATTATATTACAACAGATGGCTACATTGAAAAAACCAATGCGCTGCATGGTAAGCCAATGTATACTTTCAAAGTGAAAATGCACGAGCAGGAACCACCATGCACGCCCCACGCAACATTGCCATATTCTTTACTGGCGGCACCATTGGCATGCAGCAAAGTGCTGATGGTGCCGTGCGCCCAGCCCTGCACCTTGCCGACCTGCTGGCAGAACTGCCGGGGGCCGCAGTAAAAAACGCACCCCTGGGGCCGGAACATATTTTGCCTGTAGAATGGGCCGACCTGCCCAGCCCCCACATGACCCCGGCCCTTATGTTCCAGCTTGCCATGGACGTGAAGGCCATGCTGGAACGCGAGGACGTTGCCGGGGCCGTGGTCACCCACGGTACCGACGTGATGGAAGAAACGGCCTTTCTGCTGGACCTTGTAGTGCCCTCCCCCAAGCCCATTGTGGTAACAGGGGCCATGCGTTCCCACGACGAGGCAGGCTATGACGGCCTGCGCAACCTGGCGGCTGCCATTCGCTTATGCCTGTATCCTGTGCCGCCAGATTTGGGCACCGTGGTGCTTATGGCAGATAAGATTTACGCCGCACGGGAAGTGACCAAAGTGCATTCCCTGGCGGTGAATTCCTTTGATGCCCCCGGCGCAGGCCCCATTGGCACCTGCGTGGCAGGTGGGGTACAGCTTTTCCGCACGCCATTGCCGCGCAAAGCCCTTACCCCGCAAGCCATTGAAACAGCCGTGGACGTGGTAAGCCTTGCCCCTGGCATGGATGGCCGCTTTTTGGCCTGTGCCCGCCAGTGCGGGGCGCAAGGCATTGTGGTGGAAGGGTTTGGTGCGGGCAACGTGCCCCCCGGCGTGCTGGAAGAAATACGCGCAGCCGTGGCAGCGCATATTCCTGTGGTGCTAACTTCCCGCTGTATTGAAGGCGGGGTGTGGCCCCTGTATGGCTATAAGGGCGGCGCCAACGAACTGCGCGACCTTGGCGTTATTCTGGGCGGTAGCCTGCGGGCCCCCAAGGCCAGGATATTGCTTATGGCGGCCTTGGGCATGGCCCGTGGCCTGAGCGGATTGGCCAAGATGGAGGCGGTTCGCGCTGCGTTTCAAGCCTACTAGAAACGCCCTGTCTTTCTGTTTGGTTTTGGGCGTGGCACGTTGGTAAAACTAGCCTTTTTCGCGCATACTTCGTTGGCGGCGAATTTTTCGTCAGGGCAGACCGTGAGGTCAGCCCCTTGAAAAATCCGCCGCCGCCTTGTCTGCACAAAAAATTCTATCTTTTCACCAACGCCCCGCCCAAGCACAGCCCCCTGCTCGCGCATGGATGCACCTACGGTGCCTCCACTCGCTCGCAGGAGCTTGGAATGCTTCCCCACACCGTAGTGTTGGTAACACAACCTTACGCCAAAGCCTTCCCTAAAGCCGACGGCAGTCGCGAGCGTAGCGAGCCATGGAGTGACAAGGCGAGGCGCAGGCGGCTACGCCGCCGAAGCATCTTGCTCGCCGCAGGAGCGGAGAAATGACACCCGAACGGAAGCATAGATAGACGATGATAGCGTTATGTGTTATGGAATTTTTCCACGTATACTGA
>NZ_AUCY01000028.1 GCF_000430005.1 Desulfovibrio cuneatus DSM 11391 | reverse complement strand
CAAAAAATAATTCTGACACTGAAGAAAATACCAACACAATCAAGCTCCGCCTGAAAGGAGGCATGTATGCCGAACACTGGAACTTCACTCACCTCACTGGCAGAACGGTTGAAGGCCAAGACCGAGCAGGAACGACAAGAGATGGAGATCCTGACCCAGCAACAATTCAGCGCCTTGAGCGAGAGCTTGCGGCAATCATCGCAAAACGCGCTGAGTACAACCGAGGCCGCTATCCTGCACCAGCTTGGGAAGCTCGAACAGACCTTGACCTGCCAGTGCCGCACCCTGAGCCGGGCCTTCCTGTGGAAGAATCTGCAAGCCCTGCTCATAACCGTGAGCATTCTGTTGGGCGCGGGCCTGAGTGGCTGGGGGCTGATGGCTTTGGCAGAGGGGAAAATAACCTCACTGCACAACGAAATAACGGCCCTCTCGGAGCGGAAAGAGACACTGGAAGCGCAAACAGCCCAACTCTGGAGCACCTTCAAAGGACTGGAGCCCTTTCAGGACAAAGACAACAAACGATACCTGCTCACGCCGGAGGGCTGGACACTGACTTACGCTGGCAACATAGAAAAACGGGAAGCCTGGAGCATAGTGAGGAAATAAGTCATGACAGAACTGGAACGTCTGCTCACCCAATCCCTTACGACAATAGAACAGGAATTGCGGGAAACACAAATCCGGCAAGGCACCATGCTGGAAAATCAGCAAACAACCTTGCAGGATTGCCAGAAAACTCTGGCAGCGCACAATACAACCATAGAAGCCCAGCAGAATACCTTAACCCAACAGTCCATACACCTGAACAACCAGGCCACCACCCTGCACAGGCTGGAACAACAAACCACCAGCCTAGCAGCAGAGCAACAAGAACACGCACAGCACTTACTACACTTGAGCGGCTTGTACACGAACTTGGAAGGCTTGTTGGCAAAATTGAACAGCTTGTTACAAGGCAGGTAGATAAAAAGCAGGAGCCGGAGCGGGAACAGCTACAAACACCATGCAGGGGCATGGGGTTGGGGAGGTAAGTGTGTAAGAGACATTTGCAAGGATTCTAACAAAATGGATGCAATTGCATTTGCATAACTGTTTGTGTATACTATTAAATCGTTTAAAATTTACCTGGAGGCAGCGGGGTGGATAAAAAACAATTAACAGAACAAGAAGTACGTACTCGTTTTATTACCCCTGCAATAAAAAGTTCAGGTTGGTCTACAATCCAGCTTCGGGAAGAATACGCTATTACTAAAGGCCGTATCATCGCACGGGGTGGTACATATAAAAGAGACAAAGCTAAATTTGCAGATTACGTTTTATTTTACAAACCCCATATCCCCCTTGCCATAGTAGAGGCTAAGGATAACAATCATACGCATGGCGATGGCATGCAGCAAGCTCTGGATTATGCACAGCGCCTCATGGTTCCTTTTGTTTTTACATCCAACGGGGACTGTTTTGTTTTCCATAACCGCCTTTCCTCCTCTGACACTAAAGAAATTATTCTGCACCTGGATAAATTTCCATCTCCTGAAACTTTGTGGGAAATGTACAAAAGCGCGGCAAACCTTGATGAACAACAAGAAAAAATTGCAGTGCAGCCCTACCATATGGAACGGGAAGAGAAAGAAGCCCGCTACTACCAACTGAATGCCATTAATATGACGGTCAACGCGATTGCTAAAGGACAGAATCGCGCCCTTCTGGTTATGGCAACAGGAACCGGAAAAACATACACAGCGTTCCAAATTATCTGGCGACTGTGGAAGTCGGGCGTTAAAAAACGCATTTTGTTTCTTGCCGACCGCAATGCCTTGATAGACCAGACGTACATAAATGATTTCGCGCCTTTTAAAGATAAAATGACTATTGTGCGAAACCGGAAGGTAGATAAATCTTATGAAGTGTACCTTGCTCTCTATCAGGGGTTGACCGGTGAAGGTGATAAAGAAATTTTCAAACAATTCAGCTCCGGCTTTTTTGACCTCATTGTTGTTGATGAGTGCCACCGAGGAAGTGCCAAGGCGGACAGCGAATGGCGCGAAATATTGCAATATTTCGGCGCAGCGGCACAAATAGGTCTTACGGCAACGCCTAAGGAAGATAAGGACGTTTCCAACATCGATTATTTTGGCGACCCCATATACGTTTATTCCCTCAAGCAGGGTATTGATGATGGTTTTCTTGCTCCATATAGGGTCATTCGTGTTCTACTTGATAAAGATGCAGAAGGGTTTCGCCCATATGTGGGCCAAACTGACCGTTTTGGCAAAGAAATTGTAGACAGAGAATATAACACTCGTGACTATGACCGGGAGCTTGTACTGGAGCAACGAACTAAAATGGTTGCGAAGGTTGTTTCCAACTACCTAAAAAAGCATGATACTCGTTACGATAAAACCATATTTTTTTGTGTTGATACAGACCATGCGGATCGAATGCGCCAAGCGCTCATAAATGAAAATAGCGACCTTGTCACAGCCGATGAACGCTATGTTATGCGCATTACTGGTGATGATGATATTGGGAAAAAACAACTGGACAATTTTAGAGATGTTTCCAGTAAATATCCTGTGCTGGTGACAACCTCCAAATTGCTTACCACTGGTGTTGACGTTCAAATGGTGAAAAATATTGTGCTGGATGCCCATATCAACAGCATGACAGAGTTTAAACAGATTATTGGTCGGGGCACACGAGTACGCGAAGACCTTGGAAAAATGTTTTTTACGATTTTTGATTTTCGGGATGCAACCAGGCTTTTTGCCGACCCAGACTTTGACGGCCCCTGTGAACAGGATGATGCCTTTACCCCCAGCCCGGATGGTGAACTTCCTTCCCCGCCAGAGCCGCCTGTAGATGAGCCGGGCGAGGGGGAAAACCCAGAGCCACCGGGAACAGGAAGCGACGGCCCCAGGCCCGAAGGGCGCATGAAGTATTATGTGCATGACGTTGAAGTCACTGTGCTAAAACAGCGTGTGCAGTATATTGATAAAGACGGCAAGCTGATTACAGAGTCGCTCACCGATTATACCCGGCGCAACCTGCGCGATCAGTTCGTTACCCTTGAAGCCTTTCTTGCCGCCTGGAACACAGCCAAACGTAAGCAGGCTGTGCTGGATGAGCTGGCAAGCCAAGGGGTTCTCATAGAGGAGTTGCAAGAGCAAATCGGGCACGAGTTTGACCCCTTTGACCTACTTTGCCATATCGCGTATGACAAGCCGCCCCTAACCCGTCAGGAAAGGGCGAACAATGTAAAAAAACGCAATTACTTTGCCAAGTACGGAGAGCAAGCTGCCGTCATTCTGGACGCTTTGCTGGAAAAGTACGCGGATTCAGGCATCCTGAGCCTAGAGAGTATGGACATACTCAAGGTAAACCCCATCCGTAACTTTGGCTCTCCTCTGCACATTGTGAACGGCATTTTCAAAGGGAAGGCCAACTTTGAAAGCGCACTTCATGAACTGGCGCAAGAATTGTACGCTGCATAACATACAAGGAAATTACGAATGGCTGTCGGCAACACCACTAAAGCCCTTAAGGACATTATGCGCATTGACGCCGGTATTAACGGCGATGCGCAATACATTGAACAAATCACCTGGATGCTTTTTCTGAAAGCCTTTGACCACAAAGAACAGGAGTGGGAACTGACGGAAGACGATTACTACCCCGTCATACCCCAAGAATATCGCTGGAACACCTGGGCTGACAATGCCGAGAGCATTACAGGTGACACTTTGCTCACCCATGTGGAAAGCATGTTTGCAGCTCTTCGCAATCTGGACACCAGTGAAGACCCCAAAAAGCGAAAATGGCTCATCCGGGACATGATGGAAGGCGTCAACAACTTCATGAAGTCTGGCACACTGTTGCGTCAAGTCGTCAACAAAATCAATGAGGACATCAATTTTGATGAGGTCAAAGGAACGCATCTGTTCAATGGTCTTTATGAAGGTATGCTGAAAGACCTGCAAAGCGCGGGCAAAGCCGGGGAATTTTACACCCCACGCCCCGTTACACGCTTCATAGTAGACAGAGTAGCGCCAAAACTGGGGGAAAGCATACTAGACCCGGCCTGCGGTACGGGCGGCTTCCTTACCAGCGTTATAGACGGTTTTTCAGAGGGTGTTGAGACCCCGGAGCAGTATGCTCTGCTGCAAAAAACCATCAAAGGTTTTGAAAAAAAGCCTTTCCCCTACTTGTTGTGCGTAACCAACCTGATTGCCCATGGCATTGATGTACCGGATGTGCGGCATGGCAATACGTTGCAAAAGCATGTGTCAGAGTATGGCCTGAAAGATAAGGTGGATGTCATTGTCACCAACCCGCCCTTTGGCGGTGCGGAAGAAAAAGTTGTTGCCCAGTCTGTGCCTGTTGACCTGCGCACTACGGAAACCGCAGATCTCTTTCTGGTGCATATGATGGCTTTACTCAAAGATGGGGGGCGGTGTGGACTGGTTTTGCCCGATGGCTTCATGTTTGGCGATGGCACCAAAGCAGCTATAAAAAAGAAACTGCTGGAAGAATGTAACCTGCACACCATAGTGCGCCTGCCTAAAAGTGTGTTTGCCCCGTATACCTCTATCAATACGAATTTACTCTTTTTCACCAAGGGGAAGCCTACAAAAGGCGTCTGGTTCTATCGGCTGGAAATGCCGCAAGGCTACAAGCACTTTTCCAAAACTAAACCTATGGTGGATGCACACTTTGAGCCCGTAAAGGAATGGTGGGGCAACAGGCAAGAAAGTGAAATTTCCCAATATGTGCCAGTGGAAGATATCGCAGCCAATGGCTACAATATTGATTTGTGTGGCTTTCCCCATGAAACTGTGGAGATATTGCCCCCAGAAGAATTCATTGCCAATTACCTGTATGAAAAGAATACCATTTCCACCCACATTGAAAGTATTCTCAATCGCATCAGCGCCGCCATGGACGTGTCAGAAGCCCAAACAGCGGATCGGGGAGAGGTATAATGGCTGGTCGTCCTAAATCCGGACATGCCAACCGTGCGCAATTCAAGGCTGCACAGTTACGGCAATCTATTCTGCAAGCTGCCGTGCAGGGTAAACTGGTGCCGCAAAACCTGCATGATGAGCCTGCTTCTGTGCTGCTGGAGCGTATTAAAGCCGAAAAGGCACAATTGGTCAAAGAAGGCAAGATAAAGAAGGAAAAGCCGCTACCTCTCATTATGGAAGATGAAATCCCCTATGACTTGCCGGAAGGTTGGGTGTGGTGTCGGTTAAGAGATATCTCAAGCGCTATAACTGATGGGGATCATCAGCCTCCGCCAAAACAAGAGAATGGCATACCTTTTCTTGTTATTTCAAATATTTCCTCAGGATACTTGGACTTCTCAAACACTCGATTTGTCTCTGAGAGCTATTTTAAAGCTCTTTCTTCAGACAAAGTAGCTAAATCAGGGGATATTCTTTTCACGGTTACAGGGTCATATGGAATACCTATTCTTGTTTCTGGTAAACAGCAATTTTGTTTTCAACGTCATATTGCTTTGTTCCGTGCGCTTCCGAACATAGATATTAACTATTCCTTTATTTCCCTAAGGTCGTCATTGATATATAATCAGTGCTCGCGCATTGCCACGGGTACGGCACAAAAAACAGTTCCACTCGTTGGCTTGAGAAGTTTATTAATCCCGCTCCCTCCCCTTGCCGAACAGCAACGAATAGTCGCCAAAGTAAATGAACTCATGACCATGTGTGATGAGCTTGAGGCAGCAGAAAAAAAGCTGGATGCACTGGAAGCGAATTTTGCTGAATACCTGCCAAAATCTATTTTGCAGGCAGCAGTACAGGGTAAACTGGTGCCGCAGAATATTCATGATGAACCGGCATCCGCATTGCTGGAACATATCCGGGCAGAAAAAGCACAGCTTGTCAAAGAGGGTAAGGTAAAGAAGGAAGAACCGTTACCGTCCATCACGGAAGAGGAAATGCCCTATGACTTACCAGAAGGTTGGGAGTGGTGTAGATTAGGGGAACTTTGTAACTACGGTGCTGCTAATAATGCCTCTCCCTCACACATTTCTCAAGACTCGTGGCTTCTAGAGCTTGAAGATCTTGAAAGAGATAGTGGGAGACTGTTACAGCGAGTGACTTTTTCCTCTCGTGCTAGCAAAAGTACGAAACATGTTTTCACAAAAGGTAATATTTTATACAGCAAATTGCGCCCTTACTTAAATAAAGTGATTATTGCGCCAGAGGATGGATACTGTACTTCTGAAATTTTGCCTTTAGACTTTGGTATAATTAACCACGATTATATGTTGTGGTTTTTGCGAAACCCTATTTTTGTTGAATATACTAACACTTGTTCATATGGAGTTAAAATGCCCCGCCTTGGCACAGAAGATGGTAGGAGAGCGCTTGTCCCCCTCCCCCCCCTTGCAGAACAGCAACGTATTGCCTCCAAAACAGATGAACTCATGGCGTTGTGCAAACAACTTCACACTGCACCTGATTTACCTGAAATACAGCCCATAAAGCTTGCACCAGCTTCTTTGCAGCAAATACCTTATGAAGAGCCGGAACTCCTTATGGCTGCCAGAGGACAGGTAGGCCAACAAGATTCAGAGGAGCTGAAACAAGCTCAGGAAGATCTGTTCGGAGAATAAGGAATGGACATGGCAACGGCAAAGGCATTATGGGTTTTGGAAACGCTAGGCGTTTCAGGCCCACCCACCACTGCGCTGCATGCCATTGCCGACCATGAAGGCATTCGCTACCTCTACCGTAATTTGCCTAATGACCCAGGCTTGAGTGGACAACTTCTCTTTAAAGGGGACAAAAAAGGCATTATTGTTAACACGCATAACGGCAATCCCGGCAAGCATGCTTTTACCTTCGCTCATGAATTGGGGCACTACTTTTTAGAACATACCCCAAGTTTTACCAAAGACGGCAACACTGGCTTCTGGTGTTCCACGGATGACATAAAACACAATTACAAAAAGCAAGAAGCCGAAGCCAATCGTTTCGCTGTAGCGTTGCTTATGCCGGAACACCTTTTCCGCCCACTCATGGCGGGTTCTGTGCTGGACTTTACCCTTATCAATAGCCTCGCCAGGGAATTTCAAGTTTCCAAACATGCCTGCGCAAATCGTGCTTTGGACTTTGTGCGGGAACCATACGCTGTCATTCTTTCCAACCGCAATACCATTACGACCCATAAAAGCTCAAGGGCAGCACTAGGCTTTCTGCGTACCATAACGCATATACCTCAGGGTACTGCTGCCCATAACACGATAGTGAACAAGCGCAATCAAGAGAGCTTTGCAGCCTGTGAGCCAGAAAAATGGCTAACCCGTTCTGTTCCAGGTTGCGTCGTATATGAGTGGACTCGTGGCAATTTCATGCGCGAAGTTGCCATGACCATTTTGCGATGGTAAGTCTGTTATGATTTTTGGCTGCTATTTTGCACACGTTTCCGCTTGATTCGCTGGTACGAGAGTTACGCTTCCAGAAAGATCAAACGTTTCTTGCGTCGATTTTGCGTTGCAAACCTTACAAGTCGGGACAATCCACTCTTTGTCAGAATTTTGATTTGTTACGTGTGCCCCAACTTCTGCTGCATTAGAGCAAAAAGCTACAGAACAAAAGCTTGGCCAAGATTTTTTACTAAAATTCAGCCAATGTTCTTTCCATGTGCCGCAAGTACATTTGCGATCCGATGTGCCACCTTTATGCTTCCATTCGCTAATGGGTAAGCTCATAGTAACCTCCTTTATGAACGCCGCCCGTCTTCTTCTTTGGCAACTCCTTTAAATGGAGCCCCTCCCTGCTTAGAATCAATGAACTGTCCAGTTTCGGTGTCTCTTTTTGTCCAATTGCCAGTTTTAGGGTTTTGTGACTGAGTCCGATCATTCACGGAACCCTTCCGAAAGCCATTGCCTGTGTTCTTGGCCATATGTACTCCTTTTTTATAAGAATAAGCATGAACATGAACATGTCAATGGTTCATGCTAATGTTTCTATATAGCAAAACACAGTGAAGCAGCAGATAATTGTAGTGCAAGGTATTTCTAACTGCCTATGGCGTTAATAATCATTAAAAATATACAACACTTAGTACAATTAGTTGCATAGACTCATCACGCCCTCACCCCAAACAAGCGCACCATATCTACCCCATCCATGCCTTGCGCCCTGTAGCGTTGTTGTTCCTCTTCAGATAGCCTCACCTGCGCTTGCGAGTAAGAGCCGTACTTCTCCCCAAACAAAGCTTGGCCCTGCTCTTCACCATATTGCGCCACAAGGGCCTGTAGACGTTGTTCATCCAAGGCATCTTCAGCGTCATTTTCAGCCTGTAATTGTTCAATGTGGTCAATCATGGTGTCAAAATCCATCATAGCTGCCCCCTCACTACAAGAATAGGTTATTGTTCTCCACGTTTTTTCCCTGCCAACCTGTCCGCCAGCTTATGCGCCCGCAAGTGGCTATAGCGGGCCAGCATTTGCATGGAGCGGTGCCCGGAGATAGTCTTAATTTCCATCACATCAAGGTCGGTATTCTCAAACAAGCGGGAAATGGCTTCATGGCGCAGGTCATGGAAGGTCAAATTTTCTATGCCTGCCAGTTTCCGTGCCCGTTCCATGGCCTGGGTTATGGCATCGGCAGACATACAGAATACCCAGCCATTGTTGCCATCTTCTGCCAGTACTTCCTGCAACACAGCCAAGGCAGCAGGGGAAAGCGGTACGCTTCTGGCTTCGCCATTTTTTGTTTTGGGCAAGTGGGCACTGCGTCTGTTCAGGTCTACATAATCCCAGGAAAGGCGGGCAATCTCTTCACGGCGCATGGCTGTTTCCAGGGCAAAGCGCACCACACGGGCAAAGGGGAGTGGGCAGACTTCCAAAAGTTTCTGTTCTTCCCGCCCTTCCAGGCGGCGGGTACGCCCACCGGGCAGCTTGGGCTTGTTCACCTTGCGCACGGGGTTGCTTAGGCTTTCCATGCCCCAATCGCTGGCAGCTACTTCAAACAGGCGGGAAATAAGGGCAAGGTCAAGGCGTATGGTGTTGGGGCCAACACCATCGGCTTCACGCTCTTTAATGAAGTCGGCAATATCTTTGCCGCGTATGCTGGCCAGAAAACGGCTTGCCAAAAGGCGCTTCTGTAAAAAGGCTACGCGATTTTTTTCCCGCTGCTGCTGAGCAAGGCGGGGAATATATTCATCGCGGTAACGGTCTAAGGCCTGAGTAAGGGTAGTATTCTCAGCTTCTGTGCGCGAAACAAACACGCCCCTGTCCATTTCGCCTTCAATCTGCCGTGCCCAGGTTTCTGCATCCACTCTGGTTTCAAAAGTCTTGCAGGTAACAGGCCAGCCTTTACGGCGAATGCGGGCTTCCCATTGTAGGTTGCCCCGTTTGCGGATAGTTGCCATATGCCCCCCATTTTGGTGTTTGCTCCATCCTATTTGGAGCAGCCTGTGGGGCAAATGGAGCATACTTGGAGCAATAAATCAATTAAATACAAAAAAAGCACTTACGATTTCTCGTAAGTGCTTGAATTTACTGGCTCCCCGGGACGGGATTGAACCGCCGACCTAGTGATTAACAGTCACCCGCTCTGCCAGCTGAGCTACCGGGGAATGTGCAGTGATGCGCAGAGGAGGTAACTACCCGGTTCCGGGGCCATCGTCAAGCATTTTTTGAATAAATGTTATTTTTTTTCATTTTCTTTTGCCGGGCATTTTCGCCGCATAAAAAAGGGGTATGCAGGGGGTGTTGGTTTCAGGTGGCTACGTGGGGCAAGATATGCGCTGTGAATTTTCAGTGAAAACATGGTGGCACAGTACGTTATATGGAAGATACTTACATGAAATAATACATTCGGCAGCAGGGCAATGGCAAGGCGGTGCGTTCTTCTTGCGCTGCCACTGCGCTAACAGCTTGACGAGAGAACCCATATGGCATATTTCTTTGGATTCCCTCAGTTGACACCTTTATGGAGTAAAAGCCTTGAACGCGCAACAGCCCCCAAAGCCCCCCATGCCACCGAAAAAGACCAAGGCAGCCGTAAAGCTGCCCAGCAAGTCACAACACGTTCCCTATTTCATGCCCATGCTTGAAAGTTTCGCTGCGCGGGACGAACTGAACGAGGTGGTGAAAACGCGGGTTGTTAAATCGTGTGAATTGCTGGATGCAGGTTTGCGCCTGTACAGCAATACCTTTGAACGCCTGCACGATGCTGCCGGCGTACTGGCAGAAAATGAACTTAAGGAAGGCGAAGCCCTTGGCGGGCAAGTCTATTCCGTTGCAGGGCGTATTATGGCCCTGCGTTCCTTTGGTAAGGCCACTTTTTTCCATATAATGGACGCTTCCGGCAGGTTGCAGTGTTATGCCGCCAAAGAAGTGATTGGCGACGAGGCCTATTCCACATTCAGGAAGCTGGACATAGGCGACATTGTTGGTGTTGTTGGGCACATGTTCCGCACCAAAACCAACGAACTTACCCTGGAATGCCACAGCGTTATGCTGTTGACCAAATCTATCCGCATTCTGCCGGACAAATACCACGGCCTGAAAGATGTGGAAATTCGCTACCGCCAGCGTTATGTGGACCTGCTGGTTACCCCGCGCACCAAGGAAATATTCCGCAAGCGCATCAAGGTGGTGAGCGAGTTCAGAAAATTTATGGAGGCCGAAGGCTTCCTTGAAGTGGAAACCCCCATGCTGCAACCCGTGGCAGGCGGTGCCACAGCCAAGCCTTTTTCCACCCACCACAATGCCCTGGACATGAAGCTGTATATGCGCATTGCCCCAGAGCTGTATTTGAAGCGCCTGCTGGTGGGCGGGTTTGAAAAGGTGTTTGAAATTAACCGTAACTTCCGTAACGAAGGTATTTCCACCCAGCATAATCCGGAATTCACCATGTGTGAATTTTACTGGGCCTATGCAACGTATACCGACCTTATGGACATTACGGAGCGCCTGTTTGCCCACCTTGCCCAAAGCGTGTGCGGCAGCACCACCATTACCTACCAGGGGCAGGAAATTAACCTGGCCATGGGCGCATGGCACCGGGTTTCCTTCTATGATTCACTGGAAAAAATAGGTGGGCATACGCCTGATTTTTATAATGACTACACTGCGGTGCAAAAATACATTCGCCAGCGTGGGGAAAAAGTGATTGAAGGGGAAAAGCTGGCAAAGCTTCAGGCAAAGCTGTTCGACCTGGACGTGGAGCCAAAGCTTATTCAGCCGCACTTTATTTACCACTACCCCACAGACATTTCGCCCCTTTCACGGCGCAATGACGACAACCCCAACGTAACAGACAGGTTTGAACTGTTTATTACGGGCCGGGAAATTGCCAACGCGTTTTCAGAACTCAACGACCCGGTGGACCAACGTATGCGCTTTGAAGCCCAAGTGGCTGAAAAAGAAGCAGGCGACGACGAAGCCCACAGTATGGATGAAGAATATTTGCGTGCGCTGGAATATGGTATGCCCCCTGCCGCCGGGGAAGGCATTGGCATAGACCGGCTGATTATGCTGCTTACGGATTCGCCTTCCATTCGCGAAGTGATACTGTTTCCGCTTTTAAAGCCCGTCAACTAATTGTTGGCTTTATAAACACCACACCCCTGTCAGGTTTGCACCAGGCAGGGGTGCTTGCCTTGGCGCACCCGCGCCCAGTTAAAAGCAATTTACGCAGCAATGGTATTGCACCGTAAAACGCCCCAGAGGCTCACATGAACTTCGAACTGTTCATTGCCCTGCGCTACCTGTTTGCACGTAAGGGTGGCCAAAAATTCATTTCCATCACGTCGGTTATTTCCGTTTTGGGGGTGGCCCTTGGCGTTGCGGCGCTTATTGTGGTTATGGGAATAATGACCGGTTTTACCACAGACCTGCGCGACAAGCTTATAAGCGTTACAGCCCAGGTTGTTGTTTCCAATAGCTTTGGCCCCACTGAAGATACCCCAAAGCTGTACGAAACCTTGCGCAATGTACCCGGTGTTACCGCCGTTACGCCGTTTATTTATTCGGAACTGATGCTTTCCAACTCCCGCGGGGTAAAGGGCGTTATGGTGCGGGGCATTGACCCGACTACTGGCCCCCAGGTGCTGGCTGCCCTGAACAAGCTCACGGCTGGTTCCGTGGCTGAACTGGGGAGCAAGGAAGGCCTTCCCGGCATTATTGTGGGGGCTGCCCTGGCAAGCCACCTTGACCTGGACATAGGCAGCCGGGTGAACTTGCTTTCCCCCACGGGGCAGCAGTCCATGACGGGATTTTCCCCAAGCATAAAGCCCTTCCGGGTGGTGGGTATTTTCCGCATCGGTTTTGGGGAATACGATACTTCTGTGGCCTATGTTTCCCTGGATGCGGCCCGTGGCCTTTTGGGGCTACCTCCTGCCTATATCAGCGGCGTGGAAATGGCGGTGGCCGATATTTATGATGCTGAAAATGTGGGGGGGCGCTCCATTGCCGCCCTTGGGCCTGAGTTTCGGTATCAAACATGGATGAGCATGAACGGCAACCTGTTTGCCGCCCTGAAGCTTGAAAAAACTGCCATGGCCATTGTTCTGAACCTGCTTATTGTGGTGGGCTGTTTTTCCATTGTAACCTCGCTGGTAATGCTGGTTATGGAAAAAACAAAGGATATTGCCATTTTGCTTTCCATGGGGGCAACACCCAAAAACATCCGCCGCATTTTTATGCTGCAAGGCTCTGTTATTGGGGCCATGGGCACGGTGCTGGGGTTTGTATTGGGGCTGTTCACCTGCTTCCTTATTACCAAGTATCAGTTTATTAAATTGCCCCCTGGCGTGTATTCGCTAGACTATGTGCCTGTGCTGTTGCAATGGCCAGACCTGGTGGCCACAGGGGTTGGGGGCTTTTTGCTGAGCTTCCTGGCAACCATTTACCCGGCACGCCAGGCCGCCTCCCTTGAACCTGTCAGCGCATTGAGGGGCGAATAATGGAAATGCCACAACAACCATGCCAAGGCCCACAAGAAGGCGGGCAGGCCCCGCTGTATAAAATTATTTCTTTGACCCACAGTTATGAAACCGCTGGTGAAAGAATACAAGTATTACAAGACATTACCATGCAAATTGAGCAGCAGGAAACCCTTGCCATCGTGGGGGCTTCCGGCTCAGGCAAATCTTCCCTCTTGCATCTGCTGGGAACTCTTGCTAATGCTAATCAGGGCACGATATATTTTGAGGGTATAGACATTGCCGCCCTTTCCGCAGGGGAAAAAGCTCTGCTGCGAAACAGGGACATCGGTTTTGTTTTTCAGTACCATTATATGCTGCCAGAGTTTACCACGCTTGAAAACGTAGCAATGCCTGCCCTTGTTGGGGGCGTGCCACGCCGCCAGGCGTATGAAAAAGCGGGTGCATTGCTTGAACAGGTGGGGCTTACCCACCGGGCAAACTATAATGTTACCTTGCTTTCCGGCGGGGAACGGCAGCGTGCTGCTATTGCCCGCGCAGTTTTGAATGGGCCCAAGGTGTTGCTTGCGGATGAACCCACAGGTAATCTTGATGCGACTACAGGCCAAAAGATAATTGATCTTTTGCTGGAATTGAACCAGCGGCACAAAATGGCTATGGTTGTGGTAACCCACAACATGGAGCTTGCTGCACAAATGGGTAGATGTTTAGAACTTAAGTCCGGAGACTTGTATGATCAAACGCGCTGACCGGTTACACAGCCTCATGCCCCTGCTGGCGCTACTGGCGTTTTGCGGGGTGTTCCTGTTGTCTTCTGTGGTAATTGCCGCAGAAAGAACCGCACAGGGTGGCGGGGCTCCTGTTTTTCTGGTGCTTCCTTTCCAGATTAACGAGGGTTCATCCCTGACCAAGGCCGCTGATGAGCTGCCTGTAACCCTTGCCGAGCAACTGAACAGCCGCGGCATACAAACTGTTTCCCCAGCTACCATGATGCGTCTTCTGCAAGAGCACAAGGTGACCACGCTGGATACGGAAACCGTGCGTAAGCTTGCCCGTGCTGCCGGAGCAACCCATGGTGTTTACGGCAACATTAGCCAATTGGGCGACACATTAAGCGTGGATGCCCGCCTTGTAAGCGCCACCGGGAATGAAAAGCCCCGGCCCGTTTATGTGGAAAAGCACGGCATCAGCACAAGCCTGAACCCTGCGGCCGACGAACTTTCTTCCCGCCTTTCCAACGTGTTTGCCCGCAAAGGTTCCCTTGCTGGTGTTGAAGTGCGCGGTACCCGTGTGCTTGACCCCGAAGTGGTGCTGATGCGCATTAACACCAAAAAAGGCGACGCCATTGATTCTTCTGCCATTGACGCAGAAGTGAAGCGCGTGTGGGAGCTGGGGTACTTCAGCGACGTACGCGTTGAAATTGAAAACCGCCCCCAAGGCCCTGTGCTTGTGTACACTGTGGTGGAAAAACCCCGCATTGACAGCGTAAGCGTTGAAGGTTCCAGCGAAGTCAGCGAAGAAGATATTCTTGCTGCGCTGGGGTCCAAAGCCGGTGCCATTGTCAACGACAAGCTCATTGCTGAAGACATCCAGAAAATAATGGAAATGTACCGCAAAAAAGGCTTTTTCCAGGCCAGCGTTACTTCACAAACCCACACCCGCGCCAGCGGTGAAAGTGCCGCAGTTGTCTTCCAGGTCAATGAAGGCAAAGAAATGTACATTCGGGGTGTGAAGCTTACGGGCGTTTCCCAACTGAAAGAAAGCGATGTACGCGACGAAATGCTGCTGAGCGAACGCGGCATGATTTCCTGGATTACAGGCACTGGCGTGCTGAAAGAAGAACTTATTGAGCGCGACACCTCTGCCATTGCCAACTACTACATGAACCGTGGCTTTATGGACGTAACTGTAGGTGCCCCGAATATTGAATATAAAACAGACGGCATTTACATTACCTTCCCCGTTACGGAAGGCCAGCGCTACACTTTGGGCAAAGTTACCTTTGATGGCGACCTCATTGCCCCGGAAGACCAGTTGAAGTCTATGACCGAGCTGCACAAACTGGCAGCCAAAGGCGATTACTTCAACCTGGCTGTTATGCAGGAAGATGCCCGTAAAATCTCCGATTATTACGGCGATTACGGCTATGCCTATGCTGAAGTGAACCCAACCCCCACCAAACAGGGGAACACGGTTGACATTGCCTACAACGTTTTGAAGAAGCAAAAAATTCATGTGCGCCGTGTTACCGTTGAAGGCAACACTAAAACACGTGACAACGTTATTCTGCGTGAAATGCGCGTGACAGACGGCCAGCAGTTTGATGCCAGAAAGCTTCGCCGCAGTACTGAGCGCCTGAATAAACTGGGCTACTTCGAAACTGTGGAAACAGAGCTTGTGGCTACTGAATCTCCTGACGAAGCCGATTTGAAAGTAAAAGTGAAAGAGCGTCCCACTGGCGCACTCATGGCTGGTATTGGCTACTCCACCTTCTCTAAAGTTGGCGTAACCGGTACAATCATGGAAAACAACCTGTGGGGCAAAGGCTATCAGGTTTCTTTGCAGGCTGCCACTTCTGGCCGCCGCGATGCGCTGACCTTCTCCTTCACCAACCCGCGCTGGAACGACACACCCCTTTCTGTGGGTACCGACATTTACCACTGGCGTGACGACTATATTGATTACCGCAAGCGTACCACTGGTGGCGTTTTGCGCTTCGCTTACCCCCTGGGTGAATACACCTCTCTTGGTTGGGGCTACCGCGCAGACTTCTACAAGCTGTACGATGTAGAAGATGATGCTTCCAAGCTTATCCGCGACTACGCCACTGGCGACCGCATAAGCAGCGTACTGTTTACCCGTGTGGTGCGCGACACCACAGACCAGTTGCGCCCCACTACCGGGAACATTGACAAGCTTGGTGTGGAATACGGCGGTGGCATTATTGCAGGCGATGACGACTTCATTACCGTTACTGCCGAACACCAAACCTACTACGAACTGATGCGTAACCACGTGCTGCATGGCCGCGTGAAGGGCTCTGCCATATTCACCAACGGCTCCGACGAAGTACCTGTGTTTGAACGCTTCTGGATGGGTGGCATGGAATCTGTTCGTGGTTACGACAGCCGTTCCATCGTTCCGCGTGACCCAGAAACAGGCGACCGCATTGGTGGTACCAGAATGGCCTTTGCCAACTTTGAATACATCTGGACATTCAGCAATGAATTCGGCCTGAACTTGGTACCGTTCTTTGACGTGGGCTTTAACGTTGATAAGGACCACGACTACAACTGGTCTGACGAAATCAAACGGTCATACGGTGCTGAACTTCGTTGGCGCTCCCCTATGGGTGACCTGCGCTTTGCCTACGGTATTCCTATGGATGACAACCGTAACGGCAAACGCGACAGCGGTCGCTTTGAATTCTCCATGGGCCGTTTCTTCTAGACCATCATCCCGCTTAGCATAACAACGGGGTGGAAGCCATTGGCTTCCACCCCGTTTTGTATGGAATGGGTTGCGGTTGGAATGCTAACCCTATGGCCAATTGAAAGCATTGCAGAAAGGGAACCACAGAGCGTTTACTTTCCTGCTTTGTGGAAAAGTACACGCTCTGTGGGGGTAAGCGGAATCATTCCTATGGGGTAGTGGGCTTGGGAGGCAGAACTTCCCTAAGAACATGCTACCGCAGTACATTTGAAATGTTCTGTGGACGCGTAGCGGACACTCGCGAAGCATGTTGTTTTATTCTATTATCACCTTGAGTTATGTTGAGTTGCCCATGTGTATTACGGAAAATGAAGACAACTTTTCAAAGGTAAAATGCTCTAATGTATACTTTCAAAGGGAATCAGTACTAGGCTTGCTGGGGCACCTATTGGTGGTTACATGGCCCGGCCATGGGGCCAGCCTGCCCGTGGATTGGTAATTGGAGAATAAATTCTGCCCCGCCCTCCGGCCTGTTGTGGCAGGTTATGCTGCCCCCCAGTTTTTCCATAATGGAGAAGCAAATGGAAAGGCCAAGCCCAGTGCCTTCACCCGGTGCTTTTGTGGTGAAGAAGGGGTCAAACAGGTGTTCCACCCGGCCTTCTGGCAGGCCAGGGCCTGTATCTTGTACGCGGATGACGGCATTATTGTCTTCAATTGCCGTAACCACCGTCACTGTGCCGTCGTGTCCAATGGCATCAAGGGCATTGTCCACCAGGTTCAACACCACCTGTTGCAGTTGTCCCACATCCACCAGCACGCGCGGGCTAGGGCTTGCCAGCACCTGTTGAATGAGAATGCTTCTATGGCTGGCCTCATTCTGCAAAAAGCCAATAGCCTGTTCCACCATGGGGTTCAGCAGCATGCTTTCCGGGTTGGGGTTTACGCTGCGGGCAAAGCCAAGCAGCCTGTGGGTAACGTCCTTGGCCCTGTCCACATGCTGTTCAATTTTCCCTGCGGAAGTGGTGATGTCGTTGTAATGCACCATGTTTTCCGGCTTTTCGTCTTCCATCAGGTCTTTAATCCACCCGGCTGTTTCACGAATCAGCATAAGGGGGTTGTTAATTTCATGGGCAACCCCGGCAGCCATTTTCCCCAGGGCCGCCATTTTGCCGGTTTGCAGGAGCGAGGCATTGAGGGTGGCTTTTTCCTTGTCAGCCGCCTCCAGCCTGCTCACCAGCATGCGGGTAATGAACCATGTGCTAAAGCCCAGGGCCAGCATGCCAAGAAGAATGCCAATGGCAGCAAAAAAGCGGGTGCGCCACAACAGGGTTAGGTGTTCTGAAGGGTCTTCCGCCACTACAAGGGACCATTGGGCATGCACCAGGGGGATTTTGGCAAACAGCATTTCTTTGTTACCCAGTGTGCCGCGGAAAGAAAGCTCCTTGTGGGCAGGCATACCAAGGTTTGCCTTGGTCATTAGGGCACCTGCCATGCGGGAATTGGTTTGCAGAATGTTGTCGGCATTAATAACAAAGGCATCGCCCTGAGCACTTAGCTTGCTTGCCTGCACAATGGAATTGAACACTTCAGAATCGATGGTGGCGCGCAGAATCCAGGAGCGGTCCCCTTCATGGCGCATTATGGCAATACTAATGTGCGGAAACTGGCGAAAACCCATGAAGACATCGCTTACATACACACCGTGTCGCTGCACAGCCTGAAACCACAATTCGTTTTTGTAGTTCGCATGGCGCACAGCATAGGCCCCGGCATAGGCCACATGGGTGCCGTCCATGTCTATCACACCAAGGTCAACGTAAGACTGGGAATAGTGCTGCAACACCCGCAGCACTTCAGCCAGTTTGCCTTCCCTGGTGAGTTCTTCATAGTTATAGAAGCTTGCCAGGTAATTGAGCTGGGCAATGCGCTCTTCAAAAAAAACATCAATGCTGCGGGCCTTGGCCTGGGCAACGTTTTCAACCTCGCGAATGGTTTTTTCGTGGTATAAACTGGTAAATTGATTGGGAATGAGTATGCCCACCAGTAGCATGGGTACCAGGGCAAAGCATAAGGTCATGCCAAGAATGCTGGCACGCAAGCGCCGATAGTTTTGACTACTGGTCATGGTTCCCCTGTTTCATGTGAAAGGTGGGTCCCTTTATGAACACGGTGTGCCTCAAATGTCTTTGAGAGCATGTCCCCTTTGGCAATGGACGCTCATAAAGGAACCATCGCTCGTGGTTTTCCTATACATGGCAAATGGAAGTTCTACAAGCAACAGGCCTTGCCAATAAAAGTACGCTGAGTACCTTGTAGACAGGTCTAGTCAAACACAAAAAATATCGCCTTTCCTTGTGCTATGGAGATAACATCCCGTGTTGGTCAACCTTTCTAAAAACTCAACACAAAGCATACAGGTTGGCTTTAGTCTTCCGGCTCTCCGGCATGTGGGCGTATTGCCGGGCTGAGCATAAGGGAAAGGTAGGTGGGCGTTGCCGGGGCGTTATCCAGCCCCACCGCAATGTGTTCGCCCTCCAGCCCAAGGCGCGAGGCAAACACAGCCGTTTCCGCACGGCCTGTGTTTCTCAGGGCCGTATAAATGGCCTGTGCGTTGCGGTAGGTTTTAAGAATCACGGCGCTATCAGCATGGTGCAGGGCGTTTTCCAGGGCAGCTCCATCGTTAATGCCAGGGGCCAGCAGCAGTGTTTCGCTGCCTTCACACAGCACCGTCAGGCTTTTTGCTGCGGCTGCCTGGTAGGAGGTAATGCCGGGAATCACTTCCACCTGCAATTCTGGGGCAGTGGCTTGCAGGGTGCGCAGCAGGTAGCCAAAGGTGCTGTATATCAGGGGGTCGCCAAGGGTCAGGAACACAGCGTTTTTGCCTTGGCGCAAATGGGTGGCGGTTATGGCGGCGTTTTCTTCCCAGGCTTGTTCCAGCTCGGTTTGGTTGCGTGTCATGGGAAAGTTCAGGCGCAGTACTTGTGCATGGGGGGAAAGGTGCTGGGCGGCAATGCCATGGGCAATGGAATGTTCATTGCGTGAAGAGGCCGCAGCAAGAATAATATCAGCTCGTTGCAGGGCACGTATTGCCCGCAGGGTAATAAGGTCTGGGTCGCCCGGGCCAACGCCAATGCCATAGAGTACGCCAGGGGCGGGGGAAGCATGATTCATGGGGAAAAAGCCTTACGGTTATGCCGTGTTGCGGCGGGGTTGAGTGGGTGCCAGGGCACGCCGAACGCATTTGTACATGAGAGTGTGCTACAGTGCAAATATTCCTATTTTCGCTCTTACGGCGGGTTGGATGCTTTGGCGGCATAGCCGCCTTCGCCCCGCCGCATCGCTCCACGGCTCGCTACGCTCGCGACTGCCGTCTATTTTCTTCCGCTCTTACGGCGGGTTGGATGCTTTGGCGGCATAGCCACCTTCGCCCCGCCGCATCGCTCCACGGCTCGCTACGCTCGCGACTGCCGTCGGCTTTAGGGGAACAGCCCTGAAAGGAAGAGTTTCTTCTGCTTAAAAAAGTGAAGTAACGCCGCCAAACGAAATAAATCAGCGTTGTATTAGGGTGTAACCCTGCCAGGCAGGGGGGGCAGTTGTGGGTATAAAAACTGGTGCAGGGCTTCCACGGCGTCCACACTTTGGGGACTGGGGCGAGAAAAAAGGTGTTCCGGCACAGCAAGCCAGCGTCCGGTGGCCACAGCCCGCAGCGTTTGGAAGTGCGGGCGCTGGGTGGGGGGCAGGGCGGCCTTGTTCATGGGGCCTTGCTGCATTACATACACATCCGGGTCAAGGGCGGGCAGGGTTTCTTCATTCACCCGGGCCATGGCTTGGGTATGGGCTTCCAGCACATTGCGTCCCCCGGCATGGGTAAGCACATCATGCAGCATGCCCCCGGCCCCGGCCCCCAGCAGGTTGGGGTAGCGTATTTCAAAAAAAACGCTGGGCTTGTGGCCTGCCTCTTGCCAGCGGGCTGCCACTGCATCAAGGCGCTGGCGCAGGGCGGCAATGCGCTGTTGTGCTTCTGCTTGGGCCCCGGTAAGAATCCCAAGGCGCTGTATGCAGGAAAACATGGCCTCAAAGGAATCCAGCCGGAAGCGCGCCACGGCAAAGCCAAGGCGCTCCATGTGCAGGGCAGCCTGGTCTGCTTCTTCCCTGCCCAGGGGAATAAGTACCATGTCTGGGGCCAGGGCCACGGCAACCTCAAGGTTGGGGCGCATGTGGGTGCCAATAACCGGGGCGCTTTGCGGGGCGGCATCGTCGTTATTGGTGCGGGCGGCAATGGTGGCCCCTTTCCCTATGTGCACAAGCATTTGGCTGAACGCCGCGTACATGGGTACAATGCGGGTGGCCGGGGCTGCCAGGGTTACTGTATTTCCGGCGTCGTCCTGAATGGTATAGGGGGACACGGGCAGCACTGGAGGTGGCGGTGTGATTTCTTCTGCGGCACTGGCTGGGAGTATGGTTCCACCACAGGCCAGAAGCAGGGTAAAGATAAGGGCTATAGCGTTGCCAAACCTGAGTTTGCACTGGCTATTCCAGGGAGTGATTTTGGGCATGGATGGAAAATAATCGTTATTCATGCGGTAGTTTTGGCGTATGGGTGGGGGCAGTAAGCAAGGCTTGGGGTGCCCCGGTTGCCGGGTGGGTGATAAGGGTTATGGGGGTTTCGTACACCTGTTCCAGCACAGCCTGGGTAAACACTTCCTGCACGGTGCCTTGTGCTACTATATGGCCCTTTTGTAAAAAAATGAGGCGGGTGCAATAGCTGGCGGCAAGGTTAATGTCGTGCAGGGCTGCCACTACCCCCAACTGGTGTTGGTGCACACGCTGGGCCAGCATGTGCATCATGGTTACCTGGCAGGCAGGGTCCAGGCCTGCGGTTACTTCATCCAGCAACAGCAAGGGAGCTTCTTGGGCCAGGGCGCGGGCAAGCAGTACCCTTTGTAATTCGCCGCCGGAAAGGTGGCTGATAAAGCGCTGCCCAAGGTGCTGGGCCCCTGCTGCGGCAAGGCTGCGCCACACCACGTGGTTGTCGCGGCTGGTGTAACCCCCTAAAAATGGGGTGTGGGCATAGCGCCCCATGCGGGCAAAGGCGAAGGCCGTTAGCATGGGCAGGCTTGCCACCCGTTGGGGCATAAAGGCCACACGCTGTGCCCGGCTGCGGGCCGAAAGGGCGTGTACGGGCGTTTTCCCAAGGCACACCGTGCCCTGCCGGGCAGGCACCAGCCCGGTGCAGCAGCCAAGCAGAGTGCTTTTGCCACTGCCATTGGGACCAAGTACCCCCACGAACTCACCGGGAAAGATAGCTAGGCTGAGCTCTTGCACGGCAGGGGGGCTATTTATGTGCTGCGCGGTACTCTTGTAGTAGACGGTGAGGTTGCTTGCCTGAAGCAGAGGGGGTGAAGTGCTGTTACGTCTTGTTTCACGGGTAGAAGGAGCTGTGGGTGTGGCAGAATCCTTTGAAGCAGGGAGCAGGCCAGGGGATAGGGCAGGGGGTTGCGTGGGCTGGGCCTGTGGCAGTAAGGGGCGGGCTGCGTTTTTGTTTTTGCGGGCCAGCAGGTAGCAAAAAAAAGGCCCCCCTAGCATGGCAGTTACTACCCCCACGGGCAGTTCAACCCCACCGGGCAGCACGGTGCGGGCCAGCACGTCTGACCACACAAGCAGAACGCCCCCCAGCCCGGCACTTAAGGGGAGCAGGGCGCGGTGCCCGGCCCCGGTAATGCTACGGGCCATGTGGGGCACTACCAGCCCTACAAAGCCGATAATGCCGGAAACAGCTACACACGCCGCAGCCACGGTGCTTGCCGCCAACAGCAAGGCAAGGCGGGTGGGCACAGGGGCCAGGCCCAGGGTGGCGGCGGCTGTGTCCCCCAGGGAAAGCAGGTCCAGTTCACGGTACAGGGCCAGCAGGCAAAGCCCCCCCAACGTGACAAGGGGCAGGGCCAGGTGCAGTTCCCCCCAGCCCCGGCCCTGAAAGCTGCCCATAATCCAAAATACAATGCCTGTTACGGAAGATTCGTCCAGGGCCTTTACCAGGGAAATAAGGGCGGCAAGAAAAGCGGAAACCACAACCCCGGCCAGCACCAGGGTTTCACGCGTAAGGCCCCCGGCCTGACGGCTTACCCCAAGCACTGTGGCCAGGGCCGCACCTGCCCCGGCCAGGGCAAACAGGGCAATGCCAAACCCCCCGGCAAAGGCTGCCAGCCCCAGGCTGATGGCCAGGGCTGCCCCAAATGCCGCCCCGCTGGAAACCCCAAGGGTAAAGGGGTCTGCCAGGGGGTTACGCAATATGCCTTGAAATGCCGTGCCAGCAAGGGCCAGCCCAGCCCCGGCGGCAAAGGCCAGCAGTACCCGTGGCAGGCGCAATTGCCACACCACTTGCATGACAGCTTCCGGGGGCAGGGCTACTTGGGTACCGTCGGGCATGGTGCCTATGCTGGCAAGGCTGCCTAAAGCAAGGGTGTGCCCCAACGCTTCCCCCAAGCCATGCCACAGTGCATTCCCCACAGCGTGCAAGGGCAGGTGCAAAGGGCCAAAGGCCGGGGCAGCCATAAGGGAAAACAGCACAAGGGCGGCAAGGCCCCCCCAAATAAACAGGCGGTTGGTTATAAGGTGCAGGCCGGGGCACGAAGTGTTGTGGGCTTCAGGCTGGGGCATTACTGATTTTCCAGCGCCTGTAACGCGGCAGTGGCATGGCTGGTAAAGCGCGTGGCAACTTGCGGCAGGGCAAACAGGCCCACGGTGTGGGGCCGCACGGTAAACCCGGCAGCCGTTAGTTGCGTTGCCCAGCTTTCAGCCCCGGAGCCGAAAATGTCGTTGCGGGCATGGTCACCCACGGTGCCCAGCAGGGGGGCCAGCCACACAGTGGTCACTTTTTTGGCCTTCAGTGCCGCAATAATGGTTTTTGGGGAAGAAGTGGAGGCCCCTTCAAGAGTGCCCACAAAAGTAAGAGGGGATTCTGTCCAAAGTGCTGCTTGCAGGGCAGGGTAGGCCAGCCCCCCAGGCCCGGCGGCCCCATGGCCCACAAATACAGCCGCTTCTTGCGGGGTGCGTTGGGGGGGCAGGCTGGCAAGCAGGGCGGCGGCTACCGGGGCTACATCTTCTTCCGCACCCAGCAGGGGGGCACCAATGCTTATGCGCTGTATGCCCTTGGGCAAGTTGGCAAAACGCTGGGCAATGGTGCCCATGCTTTCAAATTCCAGGCCAGGGGTAATGTGCAGCGACTGCACTGCCACATGGGTAACCCCCTGGGTGGAGAGGGCAGCCAGCACTTCTGGCAGCATTTTTGCGTCTTGCCCGCGCTGTTGCAGTACTCTGGTCACATGGGCAGAAGTAAAGGCAACCAGCACAGGCACTTCAGGATGCTTTCTGGCAATGCTTTCCTGGATAAGGGCCACGGGGTTTGCCTCTTCTGTCATGGTAGAGCCAAAATAGGCCAGTACCAGCGCTGTTTTGGGGGCTTTGGGTGGGGTGGCTTGCCCTGCCTTGGGTGCCATAAGGGGCAGGCAAAAAAGAATGAAAAAAGACACAACAGTGAACAGGAAAAACTTTCTGCCCATGGTGTGAAAACGGTGCATAAACAACTCCCGGTTGCGGGCGGCGCTGCGCCCGGCGTGCGGGGCCGGTGAAGAAAAAAGAAAAGAACCTTTCTACGCCAAAACGTAAAAAGGTTCCCGTATTATTCCTTTTTCTGGTTCCGCGTGGCAAAAGGCCCCGTTGCACGCGGTGGTGTCCAGTTCAGGCAGGTCTTCCGGCTTTCTTTATACACGCATTCCGCCTTCCCGGTTACCCAGTGGCATGTGTGAAATGCGCTTGGCTTGCATGGCCAAAAAGATTACGGCGGCGGGTCCGCTCTCGTTTTTCACGAGATTCCCTTTCACCCGGCAAGAGCCTGGTGAACCTCTGGTGGCAGAGGACTCCTGAATTCAAGGGGGAGTATAGCGGCAGGGGTAGGGTGCGTCAAGGAAAACACTGCTCCCCAGCGGGAAAACCCTGTATGAGGGGGTGTTGCTTTTTTACAGGCAAGGCTTACTTGTACAATAGTGGTATAGCCCACAGTGCCGCACAAGGCACTTTCTCCTTTATGCTCACGGCTATTCATTTTGTAATTAACCTGTGCTACGGCACTGTATATAAGGAATTTATATGGAAAAGAAGCTGAGAACTGTAATTTCTGTGAATAAAGAGCTGTGCATTGGTTGTGGCAAGTGCGTGTTGAAATGCCCTGGCGGTGCCTTGGCTATTGCTAATGGCAAAGCCCATGTTGTTTCTGATATTTTTTGCGACGGCCTTGGCAAATGCATTGGCAGGTGCCCCACTGGGGCGTTGACGCTTTCCCAGCGGAAAGTGGAAGACTATGATGCAGTAGCCGCGCGTGAAAATAAGCAGGCTATTATGCAAACTCGCGTGGGTGAAGACGTTGGGCAGGACTATGCGCGTGCTACGCATAAACAATATGGTCACCATGACCTACCTGTTGACAAGCATCATAAGCATGCCGACGGTTCCGAGTGTTGCGGTGGCAAGGACAAGCACCATAAGCATGCCGACGGTTCTGAGTGTTGCGGTGGCAAGGACAAGCACCACGAAGAACATCATGATAAACATAAAGGCAAGCACGGGCACCATGAATGCTGCGGCGGCAAAGACAAGCACCACAAACATGCAGATGGTTCCGAGTGTTGCGGCGGCATTGGCAAGGTATTGGTAAGCAAGTTCCCGCAGTCCATGGCCGTGCGCCCGGGGCTTGCGGCTGCCATGCCGGGCAAACGCCCTGCCTTTAACCGCTGGCCTGTTAAGGTGCGCCTTGCTCCTGCGGAAGCTTCCTGGCTGCAAGGAGCTGCTGTGCTGGTGGCGGCAGACTGCGCCATGGCTGTGGCCCCGTGGCTGCATGAGCGGCAAAAACAAGGGGAAGTACTGCTTATTGGTTGCCCCAAACTGGAAGGGAAAGATGCCCTGCATGAAGCGCTGACTGAGCTGTTCCGTACTGCTCGCCCCCGTAGTGTGGCTGTGGCCCGTATGGAAGTACCCTGCTGCCAGGCGCTGGTGCATGCCTGCACCGAGGCGCTTGAAGACAGCGGCATTGCCGTGCAGGCGAATATCCTGGAAGTGGTTACTATTCCTGAATAGGTATTTGATTATAAAAATACGTGCGGAAGTATTCTCTGCATTTATGTACCGCAAAACCACTCAAGTAAGGAAACCCCTTGCTATGGGTGGTTTTGTGTTTTTTGGTGTGCACATTGGCGTATTGTTGATGTATACTATTGTATGTATGTTGTATGTGGCAATACCACCCATTTCCAGGGGGAATGCTATTGACATGAGCAAAAAGTATGGCATGGTGTTGTGCTGTGCACATTTTTACATGGTATTTTCTGCTTTTGCCTTGGGGTGTGGGCAGGGCCACAGGCATGTTTTTTTGTGTATCGCAAATTTTGTACGTAAAGGGGCTTACTATGCGAGTTATAAAAAGTATTGTTCTTTCTGCACTGCTGGTGTGCGGCGCTGCCGGCACGGCTTTTGCCACCAATGGTTTGTTGCTTGAAGGGTATGGCCCGGTAAGCCATGCCATGGGTGGTACTTCCATGGCCTTTGATAACGGGGCCGCAGCCATGACCAACAACCCCGCCACCCTTGGCCTTGCACCGGAAGGCAACCGCATTGATATTGCCGTGGGCATGTTGCGGCCCAATGTACGCTGGGACATGGGCCAAGGCATGAGCGAGCGTTCAGACTCCCGGAGCTTTGTGATGCCTGCTGTTGGCTATGTGCGCCGCCAGGGCGACTGGGCCTATGGCATTGGGGCCTATGCCCTTGGTGGTATGGGAACAGATTATCCCGATGCAGGCATGTATTCCCAGTTGGTGGTGGGTAAAGTATTATTACCCATTGCCTATAACATTTCCGACAAGCTTACCGTGGGTGGTACCCTGGAATATATTAAGGCCGACATGGATTTGGTCATGACAGACCCCCAGTACGGTATGCGTATTTTTGATTTTCGTGATGGTTCCGACTTTACCGGGGCCACTTCCGGCTGGGGTGTTTCCGGCAAGCTGGGCATTACCTACAAGCTGCATGAGCGCGTTACCTTTGGTTCCGCCTACCAGTTCAAAGGGGAACTGAGCGACCTGACAGGCGATGGCGCACGAGTGAAAAACCTGAACATGCCTGCCTCCTGGAGTGCTGGTTTTGCTGTGAAACCCTTTGAAAATGTGATGCTCACAGCCGACTATACCCGCATTTTCTGGTCTGATGCCATGAAAACACTGCACGTAAGCCAAGGCAACATAGCCATGCCCTTGAAGCAGAACTGGAAAGACCAGGACGTGTTGGCCCTTGGGGTGGCTTGGGATATTCTTCCCCAGCTCACCTTGCGCGGGGGGGTAAACTTTGCCAACAACCCAATTCAAGATAACGTTGTGCCCCTGTTCCCGGCCATTATCCGCAACCACTACACCACTGGTTTTGGCTACCGCTTTAATGAAAATCATTCTGTGGATGCCAGCTTTGGGTATGCCCCCAAAGTGGAAGTAAGCAACGGTGCACCTTTCACGGGCACTGTTTCCCATTCGCAGACGACTTCCCAGCTTATGTATAGCATCAAATTTTAAGGAAACGCTGATTTTTCCGTTTGGCTGCGTTACATCACTTTTTTTGAAGTAGTCGAGGACGGAAGAGTCCACTCCTACTTCAAAAAAAGCTCGTGCCTTGCCAAACGAAAAACTGAGCGTTTCCTTAAAGAAACACGTAATTAGTGTTTCCCTACTATTTATAGAATGCTTTTAGAGCTATTAATGAAAAAAGGGAGCAAGGCCGTCATGGCTTTGCTCCCTTTTTCTTGTTCTGCCACCCGTACCCTAAAGCCGACGGCAGTCGCGAGCGTAGCGAGCCGTGGAGCGACAAGGCGGGGCGAAGGTGGCTACGCCACCGAAGCATATTCCCTGCCGCATGAGCGAAAGAAGTCGACTGAGTCTTTCCGTTACATTTTTGCGGCGTACTTTTCCTTATACCCTCGCGGAGTAAGCATGCGTGCCCCGTTGCCCCAGGCCAGGGGGGTGGCCCCGGTGCCTGGCACAATGCGTGTTTGGCTGTTGCCAACAATGAGCAGGCTGAACATATCAATGGCTTCAATGTCCACAGCGCCCAATGGCTCAATGCGCACTTCCTGTTCCGGCCGGGCCACCATGCGGGCTATGCCTACCGGTGTGCTGGTGGGCAGGTGTTGCCCTGCAATGGCAAGGGCTGTGGGCAGGTGCGACTGCCGGCGCTTGGAACGCGGGTTATACAGCACCGTGACAAAATCCGCAGCAAAGGCGGCATGTAAGCGTTTTTCAATGGTAGCAATGGGGGTGAGCAGGTCGGAAAGGCTGATGCAGGCAAAGTCGTGCATAAGGGGGGCACCCAGCAGGGCTGCGGCAGCGCACACCGCAGGTACCCCAGGCACCACGTTGAACTCTATGTTTGTTTTGGCAGGGGCTTCCGCTTCCAGCAGTTCCAGCACCAGCCCGGCAAGGGCGTAAATGCCGGGGTCGCCGGAACACACCACCACGGTATCTCTGCCACTGTAAGCTGCGGCAATGGCGGCCTTGGCCCGTTCCACCTCACCCATCATGCCTGTGGCAATAATTTCTTTGCCTGCCTGCACGGCAGGGTCAACCAGGGCAACATAGGCATTGTAGCCCACCAGCACCTGGCACTGGGTAAGGGCATGCAGGGCTTGCGGGGTAAGCAGGGCCGGGCTGCCGGGGCCAAGGCCAATAACAGTTAGGTGGGCTGGCCGTTGTGCGGCGGGAGTGTGTGTATTCATAATAACCTTATGGTGTTCATTCGCCCGTGGGCATGGCTCTTTACTATGGTATGGATATGTATTGGGGGACAGCGTCCCCTAAGAAAATTCAATGCGCAAAGACCTCTCCTCAGCGTTCCCTGCATTGCCCTGTGGCCGGGGCTGCCAGAGCAACAGTAACGCCAAAAAAGACGGTTTTGGGCAGCACCAGCAGGCTGTGTTCCCCTGCGGCTGCCAGGGCTGCGGCCTCGCTTACCCCTGGCACGCCAAAGCGTTCCTGTGCCTTGGGGGAAAAGGAAGGCCCAGGGCGGTTGGCCAGGGTGGGGGCATCAAAAAATTGCAGGGGCAGGCCCAAGGCTTTGGCCGCTTGCAAAAGGCCTTGTTCGTCGTGCTTTGCTGTAAGGCTGGCGAGGCCTGCAAGGCTTTGCGGCAAAATACCTGCCTTGTGGCAGGCCAGGGCAATGGCACCCACAATGCGCTGCATGGAAGTGCCCCGCGTGCACCCCACCCCGGCATAAATCATGCGCGGGCATAACACAAGGTGTGGGGCAGGCAGGGGTGTGCGGGCCGGGGTTACTGCCACACAGGTGTGAGTGGTCATGCTGGCCCATTGGTGCAGCATGTGGGCTTCTTCCCTGGCGGGGCATAAGGGAAATGGCAGTGTGTTGTGCCACAGGGGCGAAAAATGGTGGTTGTTATCGCTTTCCGGGGAAAGGAGCAGGCTGTGCGGGTCGAACAGGCCCACAGGGGTGCCCGCTACCAGAGCGGCATTGGGGTAGCGCAGGCGCTCCGTGTGAGGAATAAACATACCTGCCATGTCTGCCAGTACGTCAATGGCAGGCACCCCGGCCACATCTGTGGCGGTGGTAATAACCGGCTCTGCCCCCAGGTGGCTTGCCAGTTGGCAGGCATACTGGTTTGCCCGGCCCAGATGGCCTGAAAGCAGGCTGATAACATGGCGGGCGTTTTGGTCCAGCACCAGTACAGCAGGGTCTTTAGTTTTTGACTGGATAAGGGGTGCAAGGCAGCGCACGGCAATGCCCGTGGCCCCAATAATAATATGGCAGCGAAACTGGCTGAACGTTTCCTGCAAACACGCCTTGAAGGCAGAAAAATAATGGGGTGGGGCGGGCTGTTCCCCCGGCAGGGCATGAAGGAAGGGGGGTATTGTGTTTCTACTTGCTGTCCCTGTCCCAACAGAAGCCGCTTGGGCCACAGGTTTCAGGCTTTCTGCCAAATACGGCGTGGCCCCGGTAATGCGGGCAATGCGTAGGGCCAACAGTGCTCCCTGGGGCGTAAGGGCATACACAGCGCTACGCGGAAAGGGAATGCTGCTTGCCGTAGGGGCTGGCGCGTGTGTTGGGGGAGTGTGCTTGGGCATATAATAGTTGAGAACTTTGAGCGATTGGAGAAATTATGAAAGTTACTTGGGGGACGCTGTCCCCCATACCCCCTGCAAGGGACGTGACGCCCCTTGACCCCCATTTACGTTGAGCTTTTCGCGAAACGTGTATGTAGGGAGCCAAGGGCATTATGCCCTTGGCGGAGGGGGCAGGGGAGGCAGAGCCTCCCCTGGTAACGAGAGCAAGTTCAACGTTGCAATAGTCTCTATTCAGTAAAAGAAGCTGCGGCGACGAGGGTTTTTTTGAAATCGTCATCGCTGTGCACAAAGGAAACCATGGCCGTTTCAAAGGCGGAGGGAGCCAGGTAAATGCCCTGTGCCCGCATGTGCTTGAAGAAGCGGGCGTAGCGTTCAGTGCTGCATTTTTTGGCATCGCCAAAGTTGTGGATGGGGCCTTGCCCAAAGAAAATGGTGAACATGCTGGCGAGGCGGGTAATGGTAACGGGCATGTTTTTGCTGGCAAATATGTTTTCCAGCTCTTGGCACAGGCCTTCTACCTTGTGTTCCAGGGCAGTGTAATCTGCCTTATTCAATTCTTGCAGGGTGGCAATGCCCGCAGCCATGGCCAGGGGGTTACCGGAAAGTGTGCCTGCTTGATAGACACCACCGCTGGGGGCTATGTGGCTCATGTACTGGCGTTTACCGGCATAGGCCCCCACGGGCAGGCCGCCGCCAATTATTTTGCCCATGGTGGTCAGGTCTGGGGTAATACCAAAACGCTGCTGGGCGCCACCAAGGGCAGCCCGGAACCCTGTAATGACTTCATCAAACACAAGCAAACTGCCGTGGGTGTCGCATAGGGCACGCAGCCCTTCCAGGAAGCCGGGCAGAGGCAGCACAAGGCCCATATTGGCTGCGGCTGGTTCTACAAAAACTGCGGCAATGTCTTTGCCATGGGCGGCAAACAGGGCTTTAACGGCCTCAAGGTCGTTGTAAGGGGCCAGCAGGGTGTCTGCCACCACGTTGTCCGGCACACCCGGTGTGCCGGGAATAGAAAGGGTAGCAACGCCGGAACCTGCCGCTGCCAGGAAGGAATCGGCATGGCCGTGGTAGCAGCCTTCAAATTTTACAAACTTGTTGCGTTTGGTGACACCACGGGCCAGACGCAGGGCGCTCATGGTGGCTTCCGTGCCGGAGTTTACCATGCGCACCATGTCCATACCGGGCATGGCAGCAAGCACGGCTTTGGCCAGGGTCACTTCCGCTTCACAAGGGGCACCAAAGCTTGTGCCGTTATCTACCGCATGGTGCAAGGCTGCGCTTACTTTGGGGTGGGCGTGGCCTAAAATCATGGGGCCCCAGGACTGTACGTAATCAATATATGTGTTGCCATCTGCACAGGTAACGTAGGCCCCTTGCCCTTTGGCAATGAACAGGGGCTCGCAGTGAACGCTGGCGCAAGCCCGCACAGGGCTGTTAACGCCGCCAGGGATAATGGTGGAAGCTTCTGCAAACAAGGTAGATGAGTGGCTCATGTGTGTTCCTTCGATTTGGCTTCGTTGGGCGGGGGCAACTATGGATAAGGCGACTAGGTAAGGCCATTGCTGTTATTATGAAAACCACGGTGTTTCAAAACGAACAATGGCTTACATAGTTTTTGGGAAATGTTCAGCGTTTCCTTAAAAGTAGACCATGGAGGTTTTTTTCATCTCCTTCAAACTTTCCAGCACAGCATATTCCTTTAACGGGGTGCTGGCGCGCAGTTCTTCCACTACTTGTAAATACTCTTCCGGGGTGCGGCCGTGTATCATGGTAAAAAATTCATAGGGCCAGTCTTGTGCGGAAGAGGGGCGAAAATAGCAGTGGGAAATGAGGGGGTGCTTGGCTGCCTCCGCTCCAATGGCGTCCACTATATCGTGGGGCACTTTCCAGGCCACCATGGCATTGTGGGTAAAGCCCGCCTTTTGGTGTTTGATGCTGGCCCCGAAACGGCGGATGGACCCTTCCTGCTGCATTGAACGCAAAAGGTGCAGCACTTCTTCTTCCGTTGCGCCGGTTTGGGCGGCAATATCTGCAAACGGGGTGAGTGATTCAGGAATATTTTTCTGCACAATACGTAAAATGGCGCGTTCTTTGTTTGTCCACTGGCGTTCTGCTGCTTGCATGGGGCCTCCTTGGGATATAAAAAACCCCCTCCACCACTTGGGTAAAGGGGGGAGTGAATGCACACAAACAAGGATTACAGGGCGGCTTTTGCGGCAGCCAGGGCTGCGTCAAAATTCACCTCATGGGTCACCTCGGGCACAACTTCAGCATGCACAATGACGCCATTTTTATCAACTACAAAAATAGAGCGGCTAAGGAGGCGCAATTCGTTAATGGCTACGCCATAGGCTTTGCCAAAGCTCAGGTCTTTGTGGTCGGAAAGGGTTGCCACGCGGTCTACCCCGGCAGCCCCGCACCAGCGTTTCTGGGCAAAGGGCAGGTCGCAGGAAATAGTGAGAATGGCTACGTTTTCACCCAGGGCAGAAGCTTCCTGGTTAAAGCGGCGGGTTTGGGTGTCGCACACGCCGGTGTCCAGGGAAGGCACAACAGAAATGAGCACAACCTTGCCCTTGTAGTCTTCAAGGGTTTTAGGGGCCAAGTCGTTGCTGAGCACGGTAAAGTTGGGAGCCTTGTCCCCTTTTTTCAGCGGCGTGCCGCACAGGTGCAAAGGGTTGCCAAGAAAGGTAACAGTAGTGTTGCTCATAATTTCTCCGTATTTTCGGGCAGAAGCCGTTAGTATTAAGAATGATTCTCAATATTAAACGAGGCCTGCATAAATGTCAATTTGGAAACGCTCAGTTATGAAGTTTGGAAAGGCCTGGGACACAGGTTCTGTGTATGACCATTTTTTGAAGCAGGAAGCGTTTCCCTTACATCTTAAACGGCCTTGGTCAAAGCAGCCTGTTCCACAACCTTTTGGCCTGCCGGGGTTTCCAGCACAGCGGTAAGAGCCGCCACAACTTCCTGGTCGTAGGCTCCTTTCTGGCTTTCAAGAATGCCCAGTACTTCATGCACTGGCAGGGCAGGGCGGTAGGCACGCGGGCGGGCCATGGCGGCAAAGGCGTTGGCCACTGCCAGTACCCGTGCATCAATGGAAATTTGGTCAGCCTGCAATTTTTGAGGGTAGCCTTTTCCATCAAGGCGTTCATTGAGCTGGTAAATGGCATCCACCACAGGCAACTCAAATTCAATGTTTTTCAATACCTGGCGGGAATGTTCCACATGCAGTTCCATTTCTGCTTTTTCTTCTGGGGTCAGCATGCCCGGCTTCAGCAAAATTTCCCGCGGGACAAACATTTTTCCGATTTGGGAAAGGTTGGCGGCTGCTTCAATGGTGGCAACGTTGGGGTCTGGCAGGCGCAACTGGCGGGCCATCAGGCTGGCTATGCTGCCCATAATACGTGAGTGCCCACCAAGGAAGGGGTCTGCCTGTTCAATGGTGCCTACCAGCGCGTCAATGGTTTGCTGCACTACGCGGCGGCTTTTTTCCTGTGTTTCCACAAGCTGGGTTATGTCGCGGTAAACGGAAACCACCCCTTGCGGTGTGCGTGTTTGTGAGTCGCGCATGGGGCTTTTGGTAATTTGGAAGATATAGCGCTTGGATTGCAGCCACAGCACGTCTTGTACCTGTGTTGGCTCGCCGGTCATAAGCACGTGCTGGTCTGAAAGGTTCAGGCGTTTTGCAGTATCAAAGCCAAGCACTGCTGCGGTATCCAGCCCGTTCACATCGTCTTCTTCACGCCCCACCACCTGGGCGAAGGCCTTGTTTACATAACGGTACACCCCTTTGGAATCCGTAAAGGAAATGGGGTCGTCCATGGTGTTGTTAATGCCGTCAAGGAGCTTTTTCTGGTTTTCAATAACTACCAGCAGCTCTTTAAACTGGGCGTTAATGTTGCCTTGTTCCCGCCCGATAAGCCACCACCATGTAGCGCTTATCATGAGTACCAGGGCCAGGGAAACGAGGCCTGCCAGTATATAGACAGTGCGCGCATGTTCCTGTGAGGCATGGGTTATGCGGCTGGCTTTTTCTTCAGCCACTACCCACCAGTCAATGGAGGAAAGGCGCATGCCGGAAGAATAGACAAGTTCCTCTGAAATGCTGCTCTGGCGCATGGTAAACACAAGGTTTGCGTCCAATTCGCCAAGGTTGGTCACCGGCTTAATTTGCAGCCCTTCCAGCATTATGGTTTGGTAGCCATTGCCTGAGCGCTGCACAAGGCTGAACCAGCGGTCTTTTTCTGTCATGTCCTGTTGCAGGAAGCTGTTCAGCACCGGGCCGATAATTTGGGAAAAAATGATGATAGAAGCTGGCTTTCCGCCTTGTTCTTCATACATGGGCGGGAACACAGGCAGGTACATTTCCAGGGAAAGACCGTTTCTGTTTTTGGTTATCGGCCCAAATGTGACCTTGCCCGTGCTGACCACTTTTTTTACCAGGGCCATTTGGGTTTCATTCAGTGGGGGCAGGCCTGTTTCCGTACTTAAGTATACCTCGCCCTTGCTGTTCACAATGCGCCCAGATTCGAAGTTGCGGTAAGAGGCAAATTCCACAAGCTGGGTGCGCATAAGCGGCAGGCGGGAAGAGGGCTGGTCGTCGTCATCCGCCGAGTCGCTTTTGCTGGTGTCGAACAGCAGCGGAATGTTGTCCATTTTGTCCACTTCAGAGGCAAACAACTGAATAAGCTCTGAATTGGCAAAGTGTTTGGCTTGGTCCACTGTCTGGTTAATCCAGCTGTTCATGGCAAAGGTGCGGCTTTCCACCTGGCTTTGCTGGCGGCTTCGCACATCTTCTTCAAGGGCAATGCGCGTGGAGCGTGCATTCTGGAAGGCGGCAAAAAAGACAACGCCTATAAGTACCAGAGTAATAAACACACCAAAAAGCAGCAGTTGCTTTCCCCTTCCTGTGGCAGACCGTGCTTCCATGGCCTTGAGTTTTGTTAACCCGCTCATGTGTTTCTCCAAACTGTTGGTATTCTTTTTGGTACGGCTTGTGGCGTTGCGTGCATGGCTGGCTTCCCACTTCCCCGCTACTTTTTCTTTGGTTGCTGCACTGGTTTTACATGCACCCAGCGAAACTCTTCATTGACTGAAAATTTTGGCGCGTAGTTGGTAAGTCTGCTATGCTGCAAAAGCAAGTTGGAAAGGCTATCCAGAACATACGCTTTATCATCAACAAAAACAACTAGCACAGCATGGCCTATGCCCCTGATGGTTTCCATAACCGCCACAATACGCATTTTGTGGGTTGGAACGCCAAGGTCGCGCAATGCATAGTATTTGGCAATGGCATAATCTTCACAGTCACCAGACTTCTTGAAAAACTCTTTGGGCGTAGCCCAATAGTCTTCAAGCCCCCAATTGGCGATGTCATTTTTGTAAGGCCATTGGTTAAAAAAGTTGTTAACGGCTTTGAGTTGATCCATTAAGGGTTGGCCCATAAGCTTTTCCCGCATGGGCAACCAGCGCTTGCGCACTTCTTCCGGCATACCTGTGCTGTTGCCTGCGCCGTAGGAAGGGGCCTTTTGCTCTTCTTTCAGCACCCGTTCCCATTTAGGAATGTTCTTGAGTGGCCCACGAAATTCCACATGCCCAAAAAGGTGTATTGGCTTTGGCTTGTCGGCAGGTGCTTCGGCTTTCGGGTCTGGCTCTGAGGCAGGTGTAGTTTCTTCAACTTCTTCTTCCACCTGGGGGGGGACCATACCTTCACCCGCTTTGTCGCCCACGGCAGAAGCCGGAGTACGGGGCTTTTTGGCTACGGGGGTATCCGGAGTTTCTTGGTCCAGGCCCAGAATGTCCTGGTGGTTTTCCAGGCTCAAGTTGGCAGCCCATACATTGCCAGGGGCCATGCCCAGCACGGAGAAGAATAACAACAGGCATGCATGCAGCAAAAGCCCTTTCACAGGACAAGGGAGCTCGCAAATGGCGTGTGCTGGGATGTTTGCAGGCGCGGCTGTTTTCATACGTGCGGTGGTGGCAAGGGTACCAGGCAAGAAAATGGAGGGTATGCGCCTGACGCTTCTGTAAAAAATTCTTCACAGCCGCAGCCGGGCAAGGGTTATTGAAGGGGACCGTGGTACGTGTTTTTACAAGTGCCAGTTATCTTTAAGGCAGGCCTCATGTAAACACGCACTAGTGTTCTGTCATGGCATTGTCCTGGGCGCGGCGCAATGGGCCAAGTATCCTGTCCAGTACAGAGCGTTTGTCCGTTAACAGGTCAATGCTTACTGTCATGCCGGGCATAATGGGCAATTCCTTGCCTTGGTACTTAATACTTTTGCGCGATGTTACAAGACGCACTTCATACCATGGGTCGCCGCGTTTGTCTGGAATTGTGTCGTCTGAAATGCGAGTAACCTTGGCAGGCAAGCCACCATAAATGTTGGCATCATAGCTGGAAAACTTGGCCATGCCCTTTTGGGAAATATACAGAAAGCCTCTGTCTGCCGGGGCAAATTTGGCCTCAATTTCCAGCACGTCATCTGAGGCAATGATTTGCATCAAAATATCGGCCGGGCGGGCAACGCTGCCTTCTTTTACATTAATGGCTTTCACTGAACCATTCACAGGAGAGCGTAATTCTGCCCGGCTCACTTGTTCTGTCCAGGTGTGTACCCGCAGTTTCAAAGCATCCAGTTCCATGCGGCTTTTGTTGCGTTCCAGGGCAATAGCGGCCTGGCGTTCAGCTTCCCGGGTGTTCAGGCGGTCTTCCGCTGCAACGGCGGCACTTTGCGCCCTGGCAATGGTTTGTTCTGCTCCGGCCAGTTCCCCTTCAATGGAAACAATGCGTTCTTGTAAATCGAGGTACTGAATTTGTGAGTAAGAACGCCCCACCAGTGGGCGCACTGTTGCTTCTTCGCTACGCAGAATTTCCAGGCTGCCCTGAAAACGCACCTTGTCTTGCAGTGCGGCTGCCACTTCCTGGCGGCGCTGCTCAATTTGAGCCCGTAATTGGTTATCTTCCCCTTGGAAGCGCTGCTCGTTACTGGTGAAAATATGCAATTGGTTTTGCGCTACCTGGGGGAATTCTGCCATTCTTTCCGCAGGAAATTCCAGTGGAATGCCTTCGGCTTCAGCCTTCAGGCGCAACAAGGCAAATTCCAGTTCTGATACGCGCTGTTGCAGTTCACGCAGGGCGCTTACGTCACCCACGTTTGCCACCACAGCTACCACCTGGTTGGCTTCTACCATATCGCCTTCATGCACACGCAGTTCAGAAATAGTGCCGCCCTTATCGCTTTGAATGTCGCGCACGCCAGCCGCAGGAATGACCTTGCCGTTGCCGCGCACCACATCTTCAATCATGGTAAAGTTGGCCCAAATATAGGTTAACACAAAAAACATAACAACCACAATGCTCAATGTAAACGCCAAGGGGTGCCCGCGCCGGTGCATGGCAGCGTCAACATCTCCCATGAATGTCATGTTCAGTGGGTCGCTTGATTTTTCCCAAAAAACGCTCATGCGGTATCCTGTTCCCTTCAAAAAGAGGTATGTGTTCTGGCTTGAGAGCATTTTATTTTGAAAATGCTCTGGTAAATGCATACGCATTTACCCACTGTGCAGGCGTAAGCGCAATTCACTTGCGCTGTTAAGCGCCAAAGCAGGCGTGTACTTAACTCCTGGAAACCATTTATTCGGTGGTCTTGGAGCCAATGGCCTTGCCTTGCTGGCGGGACTTGAACAACGGCTTCACAAGGTAAGAAAAGATGCTTTTTTCGCCAGAAAGGACATCAACAGTCACTGTCATGCCTACTTTTATGTCCAGGTTTTTATCCAGGTGGGGCAGGCGGGTGCTGCTGGTGCGCAGGCGCACAACATACCAGGCCTCACCTTTGTTGTCTTCAATGGTATCCGGGCTGATGGAAGCCACGGTAGCGGAAAGGGTGCCATACACGGCGGAATCGTAGGCTGAAACTTTGACGGTGGCGTTTTGCCCCACTGCAAGAAAGCCACGGTGGGCAGGGCGGAATTTGGCTTCCACCTCCAGGGTGTCGTCAGTGGGCACAATTTCCATAAGCAGTTCTGCTGGCCGAACCACGGCTTCTTCTTTCAAAAGAATACGTTTCACCACGCCGTGCACTACGGAACGCAGCTCCGAACGCTGCACAATGTCTGTGCCAGCCTTCAGGCGTTCAGTAATGCTGTTCAGTTCCTGGTGAAAGTCGTTAATGTCTTTGGCTATGGAGGCAAGCCGCTCAGATTCGCGGTTGTTCAGCGCATTTTGGGCTTCATCCACAGCGCTGATGGTGCGGGCAATATTCACGGCCAAGCTTTTTAAATCGCTTTCCATGGTGACAATACGCTGCTTCAAAGTCAGGTATTCCACCTGGGAATAGCTTTTACTTTGCACCAGGGGCAAAATGCTGGCTTCCTGTTTTTTCAGCAGAAGTAACTTTTTTTCATACTGTTCCCTGCGCTGGTAACTTTCAGCCAGTTCCAGCTTGCGCTGTTCCAGGGCAGAGGCAAGTTGCTTGCCTTCCCCGTCAAACTGGGCCCTGCGGGTTTTAAACAGCATTTCCTGGTCGTACACAACATCAGGGAACTGGGCACGCTGTTCTTCTGTAAACTCAAGGTCTTTGCCGTCTTGCTCTGCCCGAAGGCGCTGCAAGGCGAACTCGTATTCCACTTTTTTCTGGGTCAGTTCCTGGAACTCGCCCACAGCCCGTATGTTGGAAATGGTGGCCAGCAACGTGCCTTTTTCCACCAGTTCGTTTTCGCTTACCAGAATTTCTTTGATGATGCCGCCATCTTCGCTTTGTACAGGCTGCACACCCTGGGAGGGAATGATTTGCCCTTGCCCCTGGGTTACTTCGTCGCGGGTGCTGAACATTGACGCTATCAGAACGGCAATAAATAAGAGCACCAACCCCACGGAAAGGAAATAGGCAACGGGCGAGCCTTTGTAGGTACGCGCCGCATCAACTGTAGACATGAATTCCATGTCTTGCAGATCTCTGTTGTTTTCCTTGCTAAAAATATGAAGGAACTTCTTGATTGCGTTCATAATGGTTTGCCTATGCTTTCTGGCCCACGGCTGGTTGCCCGCCTGTTTTTGCGGCTGCGGCGGTGCGCAACTGCTCATTGCGCAGGGCGTTCAGTACAGCATTTTTCGGGCCATCTGCCACAATGCGTCCCGCGTCCATAACCACCAGGCGGTCCACAAGGTCAAGCATGCTCAGGCGGTGGGTTACCAGCAGCAGTGTTTTGTTCCCCATGGTGGCTGCAAGGCGCTGCTTCAGTGCCAGTTCAGAGCTGTTATCCATGTTACTGCTGGGTTCGTCCAGAATAAGAATGTCCGGGTCATTCAACAGTGCACGGGAAATGGCAACAGACTGCCGCTGCCCGCCAGAAAGGGACATGCCGCGTTCACCCACCGGCATACCAAAGCCTGCCGGGTGGGCGCGAATGAAGTCGGTAACACCGGCTATGTTGGCTGCCCGCAGAATCATGCGGTCGTCTGCATTGATGGCGCCAAAGGAAATATTTTCCCGCACTGTGCCGTAGAACAGGTAGTTGTCTTGGGAAACATACCCGCAGCGTGAGCGCACATCGACCATATCCAGTTGGCGAATATCAACGCCGCCCACTTTAACGGCTCCATCCGCAGGCTGGAACAGCCCCAGGCAAAGGCGGCCAAAGGTACTTTTGCCAGAGCCCATGCGGCCGATAATGCCCACCTTTTCGCCGGGGCGAATATGGATGCTGACCTTTTCCATGGCAAAGCGTTCAGAACCTGGGTACTTGAAGGACACGTCCTCAAAGGTAATGGAGTGCTCCAGGTAGCCAAAGTCCACAAAGTTTCCGCTTTCCGGCTTCTCTGTTTCCAGGTTCATGAGCAGGTCAAGCGATTTTAGCGCCATGCGTGACTGCTGCAGGCGTGAAAGCATGGAGGCAATTTGGGAAAGGGGGGCCATGGCGCGGCCTGCCAGCATGTTACAAGCAATCAGGCCACCCATGGAAAGCTTGTTTTCAGAAATAAGGTACACACCCCAGACAATAATAAACACGCTTACCAGTTGGGTAACGGCTATGGTCAGGGTAATGGTAAAGTTGGATACGCGCTTGGACTGGCTGTTGGAGCTTGCGCTCATGCCCACAACCCGCTCCCATGCGTGTTGAATGCGCCCTTCGGCCATGGTGGTTTTAATGGTTTCAAGGCCGTTAATAATTTCCACCAGCAGGGCGTTTTTCTGCATGTTCTCTTTGAAGCCCTTTTCGGTAACCGCTTGCAGCGGAAACTGCAAAAAGACACCGGTAAGGACCACTATGGGTACTGCAAGCAGGGGAATAAAGCCTATGGGGCCACCAATAAGAAAGACCAGCCCGATGAACAGGAACAGGAAGGGCAAGTCCACAATGGCCATAAGGGTTGTTGAACCGAAAAAGTCCCGTAACGATTCAAATTCACGCAGGTTGTTGGCCAGTGACCCTGTGGAGTCTGGCTTCACATCCAGGCGCATAGAAAGCAGTTGCTGCATCAGTCGGCTGGCCAGAATAATGTCGGCGTTGCGGCCTGCCACGTCCACAAAGTAGCTGCGCAGGTTTTTCAGTATAAAGTCAAAAATATAGGCAATGCACACGCCAATGGCCAGCATCCACAGCGTGTCTGTGGCACTGTTGGGCACAACCCTGTCGTAAACGTTCATGGTGAACAGCGGGCCGGCAATGGCCAGCAAGTTTACCAGAATACTTGCCCCGAAAACGTGGGAGTAAATGGGCAGAAAGTGGGCAAGGGTGCCCCAAAACCAGCGCTTGTGGTCCAGCAGACGAATTTCGCTGGCCCGTTTGTCCAGCTTTGGCTCTGGCTTGGCATAAATGGCATACCCAAGGTATTCCTGTTCCAGCGATTCACGCGAAACAGTGCGCCGTTCCATGCCTGTTTCAGGAAAAAGCACCTCAGCGGTTTCTTCTTCCAGCTTGGTCAGCACGCATGCTTTGTCGCCTTGCAACAATAATATACACGGCAGGGTAAGGGTAGAAATTTGGCTGAAAGACGGGCGGTACACTGTTCTTGCCCGCATGCCCGCTGCTTTTGCAGCCCGAATGCAGGCCGAGGGGTGCAGGGGGCCAGAAGACTTGGGGAGCCCCGCACTAAGCAACCGCGTGGAAACAGGCGTGCCGTGCAGGGTAAACAGCATGGAAAGGCACTGGATAAGCGGTGGGTCGTAGTCCACATCCGAAGGGTCGGGTGTGGCAGAGTTTTGACGCTTAAGCTGTTCTATTTCCGCCTGGGAAAGGGGGCTGGGCCCCTGGGCTGCTGGGGCACCTTGCCCGCCGGGGGCACTGGTAGCGTTGGGGCTACTGGGTGCGCCAAGGGCAGCATAAGGGCTTTGCACAGGTGGCTGTGCAGGAGCTTGCGTGGCTGTTTGGGCAGAAGGAGCAGGCGCGGCCTGTGTGCTGGCAGCTTCATTTGTGGGGGAAGTTTCCGGGGTGGTTGCTTCGGTGTTGTGGGAAGAGGTTGTCACCGTGTTATCCTCGGGATGCGGCAGTTTATTGACGCCCTATGCTATATGTGGCTGAACAGTCAATTGTAGGGAAATAATAGTATGGACATTCCTATTTAGACCTCTTCTTGTACCGCACTTCAAAAACTTAGCCAAGTGTTTATTCTGTCATTTGTTTGAAGTTTAGCAAAATTTCTATCATTATAGTAGGTCGTGGTTACATTTTTGGCAAGAAGCTTCAGAGTGAAGCAAGTATTTATGTTGCATTTGTACGCATACTTGTTTATATTCCTCAAGAATTGAATTAAAAGTTGTTGAGCAATGCACTTTGGCAAGCATTTTGCAAAAGTGAAAGCACGACGCTTTTGCGCCAATAAAATGTCGAGATGCTCGATTATGAGGAGTTTCCTATGAAGTCACTTTCTTTGCACTGGGCTGCTGCACTTGCACTTTTTGCTGTGACAGCTTTTGAGCCTTCTGTTTCTTTTGCTGCGGGTTCTGCCATTACCCTCAAAGACACTATTTCTTCAACTTTGGGGTATAACCCAAACATCAAGGCTTTTCAGGAATACCGGCAAGCTGCTGAGCATGACCTGAAGCGTGCCAGAAGTGGCTGGTTCCCCCGTGTGGATGCACGTGGTGGGTACGGTGTAGATGACTGGCATGACCGTTCTTCCCGCACGGATGGCCGCGCCGGCACTTTCTACGGTCGTAGTGAAGCTGGCCTGACCATAAGCCAGACCATTTGGGATGGCATGGCTACCTGGAACCGGGTAAACATTGGGGAAAGCCGTCTTGAATCTGCCAAGCAGCGTCTTTATGACAACGCAGAAGCTTTGGGCCTTGATGCTGCCCTGGCACACATTGAAGTGTATCGCCAGCGCCGCATTGTAGCCCTTGCCGAACTGAACGTGCGCAACCACCAGCGTATTCTTGGTTCCCAGAAAGAGCGCCAGGTTTCCGGTGCTTCCACCATGGCAGATGTAACACAAATTGAAAGCCGCCTTGCCAGAACGCAGGCCTCTCTGGCTGAAAGCCGTTCTGCCCTGGAAGTGGCCATGGCCAATTACCAGCGCCTTACCGGCAAAGCCCCTGCTGAAGTGGCAGAACCTACTGCCCCTGGCGAAGCATTGCCCAGCCTTGAATCTGCTCTTGCCCGTTCCATGGCTGGCAACCTGAAAATCAAGGCATTACAGTCCGACGTAAGCTCTGCCGATTCACAGGCCGAACTGGATAAAGCGTCTTTCTATCCGCAAATTTTCCTTGAAGCTGGCCCAAGCTACCGCTGGCGTGTGGAAAGTTCCACCGACGATGCATGGGGTACTGCTGTGATGCTTCGTGCCAACTGGAACCTGTTTAACGGTGGTTATGACTGGTACAACGTTCGCGGCAGCAAAGCCCGTGCCCGTCAGTCCAAGCAGGAACTTGCTGCCCTGCGCGACAGCCTGAGCAATGAAGTTGCCAGCACCTGGAGCCAAATGCTTTCCGCCCAGGAACAAGCTCGCCACTTTGCCAATGCTGTGCAGTACAGCACCAAAACCCGCGATATGTACCTGGAACAGTTCAACGTTGGGCAGCGCTCCTTGTTGGACGTGCTTGACTCTGAAAACGAATTGTTCAGCTCCTCTATCCAGTTCGTTACTGCCCAGCAGAACGTAACCGCTGCCAAGCTGCGCCTGATGACACTTGGTGGAGCGTTCCTGGAATCTTTCGGCCTGAACCGTTCCGCCCTGGCCATTAAAACAAAATAGGTTTTAAGCGGCTATGAGAGTATTAACCATACAGCACCGGCACAGTGTGTTTGTTTGGTAGAAAAAGTCGCCCTTGGCTGTGCCAGGGGCGACTTTTTCTTTCCAGTTCAGGGGTTTTGTAGGCTGGCGTGTTTATTTTGCAAGGTACGCTGCGCACTTGCCAGAAGTGGGAATGCCGGGATATAGTCATATACCATTTCCCCTCACGGTCTTGTTGCATCTTTCATACATTCCACACGTGCAGGCACACTGCATGGTAAAGGTTATGGATATGTCTAATACTGATACTTTTGATGACGAGGATGTCATTGACCTGCTTGACGTAGTGGCACCTGGTAAAGGTGAGGCGCAGTTGCAGGCAAATGCTGATGACCCAGAGTTTGCCCCTTTTCCTGACCCCACTCCGGAAGACCATGTGGTGGACCCGCACGAAGAATTGCAAATGCCTGGGATGGATGACCTCGACAGCCTGCTGAAGTCCTTGGGGGCAGAGAATAATGCCCCGCCCAAGGCTGGAGCCGGGGCCAAGGCCCAGGCCGCACAGGTGGCAGAAGCGGATGTGGATGCTGATACGCTTGGGGTACGCCTTGATGCTGGCCCGGTAGAATCAGCCGACTCTGATGCCTTGGATGCCGATTCCTTGCTTAACGAACTGCTGGGCGGTGGGCCTGCCCCTGCGGCAAAAACAGCCACTGCTAAGGGTGCTCCTGTGGAGTCGAGTGCCCCGGCGGTTCCTCTGGATGATGAATTTGAGAGCCTGCTGGGTGAAATGGCCGTTTCGGCATCGCCTGCTTCTTCTGTGGCTGCGGATGCGCACGATGGTGCAGCCCTGTCCATTGCCGAAGAAGCCGCACCGGATTTTGGCTCTGACGCTATGGACGATGACCATATACGCAAGCTTGATGCCATGTTGGATACCATGTTGGCAGACGCTCCCCCCACACCTCCATCTGTGGCACCAGTGGCCCCGGCTGCTCTTGCGGCACCCACACAACAAGCGCCAGAACTGGCTCCTGTGGCTGGCCCTGAGGTTGCGGCTTTGGTGCAGTTGCAAGAGCAATCTACTGCCCAGGCCGAGCGCATAGCCGAGCTGGAAAAGGCCGTGGCAGAAGCTGCCGCCGCCCAGGCAGCGCAAGCAGCCCAGGCCGA
>NZ_AUCY01000027.1 GCF_000430005.1 Desulfovibrio cuneatus DSM 11391 | reverse complement strand
AGAAAAGAGGAATGGTGTGGCGCTTGCGCCGCAAGAAAATACTATCACCCAAAAAATACTGGATCCCTGCCTTTGCAGGGATGACGGTGCTTAGGCTGGTGCGGCGGCACGCCGCACAAAACTACGCGCTATCACATTGAAAATACTGGTTCCCCGCCTGCGCGGGGATGACGGTGCTTAGGCTGGTGTGGCGGCACGCCGCACAAAACTACGCGCTATCACATTGAAAATACTGGATCCCCGCCTGCGCGGGGATGACGGTGCTTGCGCCGAATGCCTTGCCAAACGAAAAAACTTCGTGTTTCCACCCAAGCGGAGCGGCAAAAAATAACAGGCTGGTGTGGCGGCACGCCGCAAAAAAACACGCCGCACAACTCTCCCAAAATCCCAAAACAAAAAAAGCCCATGCATCTCTGCACAGGCTTTTCCATTCTCTTCCTCAAAAAGTTATTAATGCCCCAACTGCTCCCGCAGCCATTCCTTAATCGCCTCCGTAGGAGCAAAAATCCCTTTAATATTCCCGCATTCAGCCTTCAGGCTGGGAATAAGGTGCTCCGGCAACGGCACCGTCACCAAATCTTCTGCCTGCTCAGAATTACGCCGCACAAGCCGCACCACAGCCCCTTCCGGCGACCAGGTATCCACCACAAAATAGGTGGAAACATCGTTTTTGGAACGCACTGGCGGGTATTCCGCGCTATAGTCGTTGTTCCCCCATTCAAGGTACATGGTCACTGCGTGTTCCGGGGTCAGGTTCCAGTCTATAATCAGGTCGGAAAATTGCGATAATGCGCCCATGGGCTACTCCTGTCCGTATATTTTTCGGCGCAACCATGCGCCCATATGGTGTAGTGCGTTGTGCCCCAATGCTACAGGCCGCCAAACGGAATAAATCAGCATTTCCTTAGGGGTCAGCCGGGTTGTCTTATTCATTATAAATGGCTATATTTTCCGGGTAGTCAATACTGTGCCTCTTTCTTTTCCTCAGGCACAGGCCTAAAATTCAATGGCATTAGCCAGTTACCTAAAGGTTTTTCTTCATGCGCAGTGCATATTCCACTTCCCTCCAGTTTTTTGGCCCCCACACCCCGGCTTCCCTTGCCCAGCGTTTTGGCAGCCCCGTATACGTATACAATGAAACCCTGCTGCGCCAGCGGGCACGCGAAATGGCTGGCATTATCCAGCACCCGGGCTTTCGGGCCAGCTATTCCACAAAAGCCAACGCCAACCCCACCCTGCTGCGCATTATTCGTGAAGAAGGCCTGAAGGTAGACGCCATGAGCCCCGGTGAACTGGCCCTGGTGCAGGCTGCCGGGTTCACCAAGCAAGATATTTGCTATGTGTGCAATAACGTGGACGCCGCAGAACTGGCCCTTGCCGCTAAAGAAGCTTCCTATGTGAGTGTGGATTCCCTCTCTCAGGTGGCAGCCTTTGGCAAGGCAGTGCCCGGTGGCCGCATTATGGTGCGCCTGAACCCCGGCGTGGGGGCAGGGCACCATGCCAAGGTAGTTACTGCGGGCAAAAACACCAAGTTTGGCGTTTCTGCGGAAGAGTTGCCGGAACTTGTGGCCCTGCTGCGCCAGCATAACCTTACCCTGGTAGGACTGAACCAGCACGTGGGTTCGCTTTTTCTGGAAGGGCAGGCCTACCTTGCCGCAGCGGAATGGCTGCTGCACACGGCAGAACAATTCCCCACCCTGGAAGTGATTGATTTTGGCGGCGGGTTTGGCATTCCCTACAACAAGTATGAAAATACCCCCCGCCTGGACCTTGCTACACTTGGGGCAGCCTTAACAGCCATGGTAAGCAACTGGGCGGAAAAAACAGGCTATGCCGGGCAGTTTTTTACTGAACCAGGGCGCTATGTGGTGGCGGAAAGCGGCATTTTGCTGGGCACGGTACATGCCGTAAAAAACAGCCACGGCAAGCGTTATGTGGGCACAGACCTTGGCTTTTCCATTCTGGCCCGGCCCATGATGTATGACGCCTTCCACGACCTTGAGGTGTATACCCCGGCAGGGGAAGCGCGCCCAGAGCTCACCCAGCAGGTGGTAGGCAACATTTGCGAAACAGGCGACGTGCTGGCCAAAGACCGCATGCTGCCTGAACTGCGTGAAGGCGACACCATTGGCGTGCTGGACGCCGGGGCATATGGCATAACCATGAGTTCCAACTACAACCAGCGCCTGCGCCCGGCTGAAGTGCTTATTACCCAAACAGGGGAAGCCAAGCTTATTCGCCACCGCGACACCCTTGAAGATATTTTGCGGCCGTATCAGATTGCATAACAGCACCGCCCCCATTGAAGATAAAAGGAACACCCATGCCAAACCCACTGCCCCCCTCTGCCTTTGCCCCTTCTGTGGCAGCAATGCTTACACACCTGGCAACCGCACGCCTCGGCATGTGGCGTTTTTGCGTGCAGGGCCACACGGCCACCTTTGAGCTGAACCCGGAATATGCCGAGCTTATTGGCTGGGCCGGGGCGGAAGAAACCACCCTGGCCCGCGAATTTTTCCTGCAATGGGTACACCCACAAGACCAGCATGCCGTACTGGCAGCCTTTTTAAAACACTTGCCCACAGGGGGAGAGCCTTTTTCCCTTGAGTTTCGTATGCTGAACCGCACCACCGGGGCATGGCAACCTGTGGTGCTGGACGGCACCGCCCAGCCTGCGGGCCAGCAGGAAGAGGCCGGGGCAACCGTTTTTGTGGGCTGCATTCAAGACAAGCCTGTGGATGAAAGCGAAGAACGCGCCCGCATCATGCTCAATTCCAGCCCCATGGCCAGCACCTTCTGGAGTGCGGAAGGCAACGTTATTGACTGTAACGACGCCGTGGTACGCCTGTTCGGGCTGCACCACAAAGAAGAATACCGCGACAATTTTATGTCCTTTTCGCCGGAAAGGCAGCCAGACGGCCGCGTGAGCCGGGAACTGGCAAAAGAATATGTGCATGAAGCATTCACCAAAGGCCACAAGCACTTTGAATGGTTGCACATGAAAAAAGACAGCACCCCGGTGCCTACGGAAGTGACCCTGGTACGGGTGAACTGGCACCACGGTCCCATTGTGGTGGGCTATGCCCAGGACCTCACTGAAGTTCGCACGGCCCAGCAAGAGCGCGACGATGAACGCAGCCTGCTCAAAGCCGTCATGGATTCAAGCCCGGTGTGCTTTGTGGTGATTCTGGACAACATCATTCGCTTTGCCAACCCCTTTGCCATGGAATTCATGGGCATTCACCTTGGTGATTCCATTGAAAATGCCTATGCAGACAAAGCCCAGCGCGCGCTGTTCCTGGAAGAATTACACCGGCAGGGCACCCTTTCCTGGCGGGTTATTGGCATTCAGGCAGCCAATGGCAGGAACAAGGAAATGCTGGTAAACGCCTTTTTGGCAGACTACCACGGGGAACAATGCACCATGGCCTGGCTGCTGGATGTGACGGAAATGCGCGAACAGGAACGCAAGCTGCGCCAGGCACGTGACGCCGCCCAGCAAAGTTCCCTGGCAAAAAACGCCTTTCTTGCCAACATGAGCCATGAAATTCGTACCCCCATGAACGCGATTCTGGGCATGATTCACCTGGTGCTGGGCACCAGCCTTACAGCCCACCAGCGCGACTACCTGGAAAAGGCTGAAGACGGGGCCAAAGGCCTTGTGCGGCTTATTAACGACATTCTGGATTCTTCCAACCTGGAAGCTGGCAAACTGTTTCTGGAAGAACACACCTTCCCTGTCATTGACATTATCAAAGACATTGCAGAAACGTACCGCCCTGCGGCAGAAGCTAAAAGCCTTGCCTTTGAAGTGCGCATTCTGCCCCATACCCCAGGGGTGGTACATGGCGACGCCCAGCGCCTTACCCAGGCCATTGGCTGCCTCATGGACAATGCCATCAAATTTACCCGGCAGGGGTTTGTGCGCTTTTCTGTGGAACCTGTAAGCGTTACCCAACAGGAAACCACCCTGCGTTTTGTGGTGGAAGATTCCGGCATTGGCATTCCACAGCAGCACATGCACAAGCTGTTTACCCTGTTTTCCCAGGCCGATGTTTCCAACACCCGGCAATATGGCGGGGCAGGGCTTGGCCTTTCCATTGTGCACCGGCTGGCAGAACTCATGCACGGCACAGTCACCTGCCACAGTGAGCAGGGCAAAGGCACCCGCATTGTGTTCACCGCCCGCTTTGAAACAGTAGACGCAAATGCCTTCCTGACAGAACAGGAAACACGCATTCTGGCCGTTGAAGCACCAGCAGCCATTCCTGAGGAAGAAGCACCTTCCCTTGCCGGGGCGCATATTCTGCTGGTGGAGGACAACGAAATTAACCGCATCATTGCGGTGGAAATTTTGGAAAGTGCGGGCTTTCAGGTGGATGTGGCGGAAAACGGCAAGCAGGCTGTGGCAAAAGCGCTGCAAAACAATTACAGCCTCATTTTTATGGACATCCAAATGCCCATAATGGATGGCCTTACCGCCACAAAGCAAATTCGTAAACATGCCCACCTGCGCAGCCTGCCCATTATTGCCATGACAGCCCACGCCCTTGCCAGCGACAAGGAACGAAGCCTGAAGGCAGGCATGAACGACCACATTGCCAAGCCCCTGGACGCAGGCGAGGTGGTGCAGGTTATTCACAAATGGCTTGCCCCAGGGGCAACCCAGCGGCGGGAACCACAGTTTATTGGCGTGCACAGCCCGAACATGGCGGAAGATGATTTACCCCTGTTCCTGCCGGGGGTAGACATGACAGCAGGCCTTGCCAACACCCAGGACAACCGCGTGCTGTACCGTGAACTGCTGCTTGCCCTTTCGGAAAAAATTCCGGCCTACCAAGAAGAAATAAGCAGTGCGGTAATGACAGGGCAAGCCAGCCAACTAGAAGCCATGCTGCACAGCCTGCGCGGGGAAGCACTGCACATTGGTGCGGGGCACCTGGGCAACCATGTGCAGGCCATGCTGGACACCCTGCGCGAGGTAAACTACCCCACCCTGTTCAGCCAACTGGACGCCCTGGAGCCCATGCTGCACAAGCTGGGGGATGCGTTGCGTGAGTATTTTCACCCTCAGGGCAAAAAGCACTAGGGAAACACACGCCTCGCCCAAGCACAGCCCCCTGGCGGGGCCTTAAAACCGATAGCGGTCGCGAACAGAGCGAGCCGTGGAGCGACAAGACGGGGCATAGGCAACTGTGCCGCCGGAGCGGAAAACGGCACTGAACGATACTTGCCGCGTACCTTGCTTCATGATACAGCCTTACAGCCCGAATGAGACATGTATTGACTTGCATAGTCCATTTTTTGTATAGCGTCCCCCCCTTTACCATTCCGTAAAATAAAAGCCAGACACCCATAATGCCCTATACCCTCCCTGCCCGCACATTGCGGCATTTATTTTTGGAAAGCACGGAACGCTATGCCGCCCTGCCTGCCCTAACCCGGCTGGGGCAAGAGCCCCTTACCTATGCAGAACTGGGCGAGTCCGTTAAAAGCCTTTCCACATGGCTTACCGAGCAGGGCGTTGCCTTTGGCGACAACGTGGCCATTCTTGGGGAAAACTGCCCCCACTGGGGCATTGCCTATTTTGCCATTACCACCATGGGCGCTGTGGCTGTGCCCATTTTAACGGAATTTCACCCGGACGCCATTGCCCACATCATTCGCCATTCCGCCGCAAAAGTGGTATTTGTTTCGGAAAAACTCCTGCCCAAAATTGAACAGCCGAAATTTAACCCTGCCCCGCTGTTTGTGCACCTTGAAACCTTTTCTCCCATTGAACAAAGCCCACCCAAAGACAGGCTGCAAGAACTGAAGGAAGCGGGCCTGCGCGAATTTCGCAAATTGCGGGAAAAGGCCATGGCCCACTTTTCCACCCCGCCCCAGGCCCCGGGGGAAGAAGACCTTGCCGCCATTATTTACACTTCCGGCACCACAGGCCATTCCAAAGGGGTTATGCTGACCCACCGCAATATTGTTTCCAATGTCATGATGACGCGAAACCTGGTGGAGCTGTTGCCGCAAGAATGCATGATTTCCATTTTGCCCCTGGCCCACACCTTTGAATGCACCCTTGGCCTTGCCCTGCCCATTTCACAGGGTATGCAGGTGGTGTACCTGGACAAGCCCCCCACCCCCAGGGTGCTGCTGCCTGCCCTGGCCCAGGTGAAGCCCCAGTTCATGCTTGCTGTGCCCCTGGTCATGGAAAAAATGTATAAAAGTTCCATTCTCCCCAAGCTGACGGCCAGCCCGCTTTTGCGTTTTTTGTACCGCATTCCCTTCATGCGTAAATTCATGAACCGCTCTGCCGGCAAAAAACTGCGCGAAGTGTTTGGGGGCAGGCTGCGGGTACTTGCCATTGGCGGGGCGCCCCTTTCCTATGGCACTGAACTTTTTTTACATGAGGCCAAATTCCCTTACACTATTGGCTATGGCCTTACGGAAACAAGCCCCCTGCTTTCTGGTTGCCTGCCAGAACGGCAACGCGTTACCAGCGCGGGCAAACCCGTGCAAGACATACGTATGCGCATTGCCAACGTGAAGCCGGAAACCGGGGAAGGGGAAATTCAGGTGCAAGGCCCCAGCATTATGCGCGGCTATTATAAAGACCCGGAAAGCACTGCCCTGACGTTTGACGACGGCTGGCTGCGCACCGGAGACCTTGGCTTTATGGACAAAGACGGCTATGTGTACGTGCGCGGCCGCTCCAAAAACATGATTCTTGGCCCCAGCGGGGAAAATATTTACCCGGAAGAAGTGGAATCGCTTCTTATGGAATCGCCCCTGGTGCTGGAAGCCTTGGTGTACCAGTCGGAAGGCAAAGTGGCCGCAAAAGTGCACCTTGATGCCGCAAAAATGGACGAAGCCTTTGGCCGCATAAGCGCCCTGGAAATGGCGGAAAAACGCAACGCCCTGTTGCAGGAAATACGCGAAACGGCCAACTTGCGGGTTTCTTCCTTTGCCAAAATTCACAAAATTTTGGAACAGCCAGAACCCTTTGAAAAAACACCCACCCACAAAATCAAGCGTTATCTGTACGTTGAACCGGAATAAAACCATATGTCGCTACACAACACCATTACGCAGGAAATTGCCCGCCGCCGCACCTTTGGCATTGTCAGCCACCCGGATGCCGGTAAAACAACACTTACCGAAAAGTTACTGCTTTTTGGCGGGGCCATTCAGCTTGCAGGCACGGTAAAAGCCAAAAAGTCGGGCCGCCACGCCACTTCCGACTGGATGGCCATGGAAAAGCAACGGGGCATTTCCGTAACCACCTCGGTGATGAAATTCACGTACAACGACTATGAAGTGAACCTGCTAGACACCCCAGGCCACCAGGATTTTTCAGAAGACACTTACCGGGTACTTACCGCTGTGGACTCTGCCCTGCTCGTTATTGACTCCGCAAAAGGGGTGGAAACACAAACGAAAAAGCTGATGGACGTATGCCGCATGCGCCAAACGCCCATTATGACCTTTGTGAACAAGCTGGACCGCGAAGGCCTGCCCCCCCTGGAAGTGATGGCCGACATTGAAGCCCACCTGGGCATTGAATGCGTGCCCCTTACCTGGCCTGTGGGCATGGGCAAAGAATTTAAAGGCACCTACGACCTGCGCACAGGCATGCTGCGGCTGTTTTCCCCCACCCACGGGGGCCGGGTGCAGGAACCGCAAATTATTATTAACGGCCTGGAAGACCCCAAGCTGGACGAATGCCTGGGCGACCTGGCAGATAACCTGCGCCTGGACCTTGCCCTGCTGGAAGAAGCAGGCACCCCCTTTGATGTGGAACGCTACCTGAAAGGGGAACTGACCCCCGTGTTTTTTGGCAGCGCCGTGAACAACTTCGGGGTAAAAGAGCTGCTGGACACCTTTGTAACCCTGGCCCCTGGCCCCAAAGCGCGGGAAACCGTTTCCCGCATGGTGCAGCCAGACGAAGAAGCCTTTACCGGGTTTGTGTTTAAAATTCAGGCCAACATGGACAAGGCCCACCGCGACCGCATGGCCTTTTTACGCATTTGCTCCGGCCAATTTACCCGTGGCATGAAGCTGCGCCACCACAGAACAGGCAAGGAAGTGGCTGTGGCCAACGCCCTTATGTTCATGGCTCAGGACAGGGCCGGGGTGGAAGAAGCGTATGCAGGTGACATTATTGGCATTCCTAACCACGGCACCATAAAAATTGGCGACGCCTTCACCGAAGAAAAAGAGCCGCTGAAGTTTGTGGGCATACCCAGCTTTGCCCCGGAACATTTCCGCCGGGTGCGCCTGCGCGACCCTCTGAAAACGAAACAGTTGCAAAAAGGCCTGGAACAACTGGCCGAAGAAGGGGCTGTGCAACTTTTCCGCCCCCTGGTGAACAACGACTACATTCTAGGGGCTGTGGGCGTGTTGCAGTTCGACGTGATTGTTTCCCGCCTTGCCGATGAATACAGCGTGAACGCAAGCTATGAGCCCGTGAACATTTCCACGGCCCGCTGGGTGCATTCCACCAACAAGGCCCAGTTTGCCGACTTTCAGGACTATTACCACCACGACCTTGCAATGGATGCGGAAGGCGCGCTCACCTACCTGGCCCCCAACCCGTGGAAGCTGGAATCAGCCGAGGAACGCTACCCGCATGTGGAGTTCCGCACCACCAGAGAAATTGGGTAGGCGGGGTAACCGATTATTTTCATTGGGGAGGCTCTGCCTCCCCAACCCCCTCCGCCAAGGGCATGATGCCCTTGGAACCCCACCCTTGCGTTCAGCTTTCCGCAAAGCGGAAAACTGAACGCTAATGGGGGTCAAGGGGCGTCACGTCCCTTGCAGGGGGCTGGGGGACAGCGTCCCCCAATAAAAATCAATAAAACTCCCTACACGCCAAACACCAGAAAGTAGAAGTTTTCTCCCAGGTGCCGGGAGTGCTGCAAGGTAAAGCCTGCGGCCTGCACCTGGGCTTTCACGTCTTCTTCAGCCACCCTCACCGCCTCTGGCGGGCCAACCGGGGTGGCTTTTTTATGAAATTCAATAATACCCAAGGTGCCGCCGGGGCGCAGCACAGCCCGTATTTGCTCCAGGGTTTGCTGCGGGTGTTCCAGTTCATGCAGCACCGTACACAGCAGCACGGCATGGCAGGAAGCCGCAGGCAAAGGCAGGCTGTTTTCTTCCCCCTGCACCACATGCATGTTGGTAATGCCAAGGGCCGCGGCTTTTTCCTGCATATAGGTCAGCAGGTCGGCATCCAGTTCCAGGCTGTACACCTGCGCTGCCCTTGGGCTTGCCGCAAAGGAAAACAGCCCTGTGCCAGCGCCCATGTCGCAAAACACCTTTGCCGGGGTCAGGCCCAGCATGTCCAGGCATATGTGCGGGGCCAATTCGGCAAGGCGAACAGGCGATTCCAGCTTGCCCAGTTTGCGCTGAATTTTTTCGTTCATAGAGACTCCTTACGGTGCATACATGGGCAAGGCATTTCTGCCATGCCAGTACAAAAGGTAGCACACGCACCACTGGGCAGCAAGGCGTCCCCTTACTGCGTGACAGGCACCGCAACTTCACGTATAATTACTTCATGTTTTTGGCTCCACAATCCTTTTGCCCCGGAGGCACACATGCGTTCTTTATTACTGGTTATTTGCTTTGTATTTGGGTTCACCGCCACTGCTATGGCCGCAGATGTAAGCAAGCTGCAACTTGCTGGGGACCTTACCCTGACCCAGGCACGCACCGTTATGCACGCTGCCATGGTTAAGGCAGAAGCACAGGGCGTGCCCATGAACATTGCCATTGTGGATGCAGGCGGCCATTTGCGGGCATTTGAACGCATGGACGGCGCATTCATTGGCAGCATCGACATTTCCATTAAAAAGGCCATGACAGCCCGCTATTTCAACATGTCTACCCAAGACCTTGGGGCCGCTTCCCAGGTGGGCAAGCCCCTGTACGGCATTGAAGTTTCTAACAATGGCCTGATGATTTTTGGCGGCGGCGAACTGCTGAAGAACAAAGACGGCGTCATTGTGGGTGCCATTGGCGTGAGCGGCGGCAGTGTTGAGGAGGATATGGCGGTTGCAAAAGCCGGTGTCTCCTCCTTCAAATAAGCGTATCGCGGGCAATTACTGCGTCAAAGGCTGTTTTTTGCTCTAGTCGAGGACCAAAGAGTCCACTCCTTTCGCAAAAAACAGCCTTTTCCTTGTCCTTGCCACACGCTCCACTTATTTAAATAGTTTCCCTAGTGCCAGAGCTATCTCCGTGCCATTTTCCCCTAAAGCCGACGGCAGTCGCGAGCGTAGCGAGCCTTGGAGCGCCAAGGCGGGGCATAGGCGGCTGTGCCGCCAAAGCATCTTTACCGCCGCAGAAGCGGAAAAAGGAACTCCCCATGGCAACAGAAATTGAGCGCAAGTTTTTGGTCACAGGCAATGCCTGGCGCAAGGAAGGAGAAGGCATTTTGCTGCGCCAAGGCTACCTGAACAGCGCCAGGGAGTGCACCGTGCGGGTGCGCACGGCAGGGGAGCAGGCCTTTTTAACCATCAAGGGCGCTACTGTGGGCATAACCCGTGCCGAGTATGAATATGCCATTCCCGTGGCAGACGCCAATGCTATGTTGGACACGCTGGCGAGAAAGCCCCTTATCGAGAAAATACGCACCATTATTCCTGTGGGCAGTGTGGTGTGGGAAGTGGATGAATTTTTAGGGGAAAACAAGGGCCTGATTGTGGCAGAAATTGAGCTGGAGCGCGAAGACGCTCCCTTCCCAAAACCGGAGTGGCTTGGGGAGGAAGTAACAGGCGACCCCCGCTACTATAATTCCAGTCTGGTGGCACTGCCATTCAGCCAGTGGGGCAAAAAAACTGGTTCTTAAAACCGAGAAAAAAGGGAGAGGCGTTACGCCCCTCCCCCCATGTACAGGCCCTTATTGTTTCGGCTGCAAGGGAATGAGTATTTCCGTGAGCAGCTCTTCCGGGGCAACCTTTTCTGGGCAATTGTGGTAAATTTCAAGGCCCGGAGCATTGCCCACTTCCCTGCCACTGGCTGGCAGCCACTCCCCAAACAGGGAACGGTAGGTGGGGTGCAGCAGGGAATATGGCCCTTTAACCAGCACAGAAGCATATTCCCCAGTACCGCCCACTGTGGTCAGGTACACGCCTGTTCCCTCCAGCAGCGGGGCAAGGGCCGGGTCTTTCTCCCCCATGCCTTCCGGCAGGGTCACGCACACATCCATGCGGCATTTTTCCGGCGGGGTAATGTCCGGGTCGTCATGGCATATACTGACTGAGAGGGTGTGCGGAGTAAACAAATTTTGCGCTGTTACAGCGGCACACAGTTGCCCCCAGGCCGAGCCACAGTCTACATAGGGGCCAACGTGGCGCACCGTGGCAGCAAGGCGCGGGGGAAAAGGCTTAATGGTCACATTCATGCAAGGTACTCCCACAATTTGGTGGTAAAAAAGAGGCACCCCTGCGTTTTGCCGGGCAGCAGCGGCCAGGGAACCGCCATTGCGGCGGTAAACAGAAGGGGATGCGCCAAATGCCGCGCGAAAAGCCCGCGTAAAAGCGTCCACACTGTCATACCCTGCCCCCAGCGCCACCTGGGTTATGGCTTCCCCGGAATAAGAAAGCTGCGCCGCGGCCCGCTGCAACAATAGGCGGCGCACATACGCCGCAACCGACTCCCCCATTATGGCCGTAAAAATACGGTGAAAATGGTAGGGAGAAAAGCAAGCAATGCGGCTGAGTTCTTCCAGGCTGGGCGAGTTGTCCAAATTGTCTTCAATATGGCGCAACACGTGGCGTAAACGGTCTTGGTACGAGAGTTGGGTGGCTTTCATGGGCACAGGTATAGCGTGGCAGGGCGTGGCCTGCTCGACTTTTTTTGCGGAATGTGGGGGAAAGGACGCTTTGTGTATTTCCGGTTATTCCAAACGCCAAATAAAGAACCGGGCAAAAAAGAAGTTAACAACAGAGGCAATAACTGTGCCTGTGCCTGCGGCAAACAGCCAAAACATACCATTTTCGAGCAAATAGTCGGAAACCGCAATGTTAACAAACATCCCCAGTGAACAGGCTGCCACAAACTTGCAATAGCCGAGAATCAGGGGGCTCCCTGTCAGTTTGTTTTCTTCAAAAGTAATTCTGTTATTCAATAAAAAGTTGGATGTCATGGCGCAAAGGCTGGCGGCTGTTTGCCCCACCAAAAAAGAAAAATCCATTTGCCGGTATACAACGAACAAAACACCCATATGCACAAGCACACCCAGCAGGCCAATAATACAGAACATAACAAATTCCAGGTTGAACAGGCGGCCTACATATTTGCTAAGGAGCAGCCATAAAAAATCCACAATAACGGAATAGGAAAGCTTGGTGCTGCCAAGGGTGCGTTCCCTGAAGGTATACGGCACTTCTTTCACCCGCACAGGCAAGCCCGGAATAGTGAGTACATCAAACAAAATTTTGAACCCGCGGGACTGCACTTTGGGGGCCGCTGCGTCAATAATGCTTCGGTGCAGGGCAAAAAAACCACTCATAGGGTCTGAACATGCCGCCGTAAGGTTGTGCTGGGCAAACCAAGTTGCCAGCTTGCTCATGCCCACCCGTTTTTTGTCCCATGAACCGGTACCACCGTCGCCTGTGTACCTGCTGGCAACGGTCACCGTGGCTTCACCGGAAGCAAGCGGCCCGAAAAGATCTGTTAACTTGCTTTCGTCGTGTTGCAGGTCGGCATCCATAACGGCTATGTAAGTGGCCGCTGTAGACATCATCCCTTCAATACAGGCAGAGGCAAGGCCGCGCCTGCCAATACGCCGCAGGTAACGCACACGCCTGTTGCTTACTGCCAGGGCATGCAACTCTGCCAGGGTGCCGTCTGTGGAACTGTCGTCTACAAAAATAGCTTCCCAGTCCAGGCCTTGCAGGACTTTTTCCAGACGCTCCACGAGAATGCTCACATTGCCAGCTTCGTTAAGCGTGGGGATTATGACGGCATATTCGGACATAGAATCTATTCACCCTCGGCTATGAAATGGTTGGGGCAATACATCAAAGGTTCAGCTCAATCGGTTCCGCTAACTATTCCCTGTAGCAGAGGCTGAAAACCCGTTTGAGGAAAACCCAATAGCATGGTTTTGGTAAATGCACCAGTTGCCCCCGTTGCCCTGCATGTGCATGGCCCTTCTTTGGTGCGGTCAAACGTATTCTGGCTAGGCAGGCCTTGCCGAATAAACCCATGGTTACTGCGAATCTGACGCACGAATTTGTGTATACAAATCTGTCCCCAGCAAGTCATTGCTCAAATAGATTGAAAGCACGTCTGTCTGTTTCACCAGAGTAAGACTTTTGTTCACCCCAACTTTGGCAATGGCATCGCGGTATTTATCAAAAGGCACCTGGTGTGTGCCAACAAGAACAATGCTGCTGGTGAATGTTTGTTCTACATTCCAGGGAACAATTTGGAACCGGTATTTACGTAAGGAAAGCTGCGGGCCAATAAAACAATCTGAATAGACATGTATGTGTTCTGGCAAGTGCAGGAAGGGAGCAAGTTCTGCATGTAATTGGGTCACGGCCGCATCGGGGCGTATGCCAAGAACTACTTTGAAAGGCGAGGCTCTCCATGTATTTTGGCCAGCAATTGCCATGCACACAATAACGGCAAGCAACACGGCCTGAGGGCGTAACCGTTTAAAAAAGGCTTGGGCCTGTAACCAGAGTAACCCGTGTACCGCTGCTGTGAAGAGAAACACAGAAGGAAGGTCTTGGTAATGGTAGGCAAACCCCAGCATCACGTCGCGGCTGGAAACAAGGGCAATGCCGAGCACAGGCAGGGCACAGGCGCATGCCCAAAGAGCGTTTTTACCAAGAACCGGCAAAAAAAACAGTTTGTAGAGCAGGCTGAAACAAAATAACAGTTTTTCCCCCAGCATGGAAAATGGCCGAATAAAGCTATTGTAATAATATGCCCCCTGCCCCTGGTAAAAGGAAGGAATAATGAATTTGACAATAGCAAAAAAATAGGCCGCAGAAGCAATACATAATGCCGCGCCAAGCCGCCTGTTACGGGTAATACCAAAGGCATACATACCCAGCCCAAACACAGCAACCACAGCGCGTTCCTGCGCCAGCGCAACAATAACGGCACATACTGCCGCCCAAAAAAGGCGCTGTTTGTGCAGCAACAGCAGTGTGGCAAACGCAAAAGGCACCACAAGGGTTGTCATGTGGGCCTGAAAAAGCCAGCTTGCAATGAATGGTTTATAGAACGCCAGCAAGGACATAAGGAACAAGGCAGAAGGCAGGTAGTCCTTTCTTCCCCCAGCGCGCCAAATTTCCTTTACAAGAAATGGCACCAGAAAAAATGAAACGGAAAAAGCCAGGGAATGCAATACAGAAAGGGTATAGAGGCTGGGGAACAGCTTGAATAACGGGGAAAGGGGGGCAACAAGCATGGCAAAATGGTCTGCCAAAAAGTTAACCCTTACCTCTCCTTCATACAAAGAGCAGCGCCACCCGTTGCCGTTGGCAAAGTTCCATAAAATATTGGTGAAAATGCCATAGTCGCCGTCATGCACACGAAAACTATACAGCCTGTAAAGGCTGCCCACAAAGAAAAAAAAGGAAAGGCACAGGGGAAAAGCAATATGAACAACAACCCGCCAGGGGAAAAAACTTTTTTTCAGCAGTGACAAAACGGTTCCCTCTTCGTTAATGCAGGAGCAGATGGCTTAGGCGCGGAACGACCTTGAACAGTGAAAAACTACCACAGAAAATTTTAGGTGTATAGTTGTATAGTTCGTGTGGCATAAGGCAGAAGAGGCAGCAACCCGTTGTTATGTGTGTGCAGCTACCGCGCCAGCCTGTTGTTCTGGTTTGTTTGCTCCTCCGCGAAAAAGACAAAGAGCCCGGTGGCACTCCCCCCACAGCCCCACTGCCCCGCCACAACAAAAAACCGCCATGCTGTTTTTACACTACATGGCGGAGATGAATAGATCATAAACATGCAAAAAAACATTAAATAATCAAGCATTCCAAACCGGAATAAAAATTATACTTATCAAGCTACCCATACATAAAATTTAAATTTCTCATACTTCGAACTGAACATGCATAGATGAAGAGAAAAAATTTTGAATACAATTAAAATCCAAAACTCAAACTTTATTTAATGTCTGGAAGACAACCAGAAAGTCGATGTAATGCTTTATATAACTTCTTAGCAGAATCAAGATGCTTTTTCGCCTTATCGGGCTTTAAGTTTGCAGTGGAAATCCACGCATCTTGGCTACCTTGATTTGCCAAGTATGCTGCTGTAGCGGCAAGTTCCAGATCCACAGCGTCAGCTTGATTGGCTACCTTGATCAATCGGCAGCGGGCGGTGTCTACCTGAACATTTTCTACATTTGTTTTATATACAGAATAAGTTGTGCCCCAAGTTGTATGCTTCTCTTCCTCTTGCAGTAGCCCCTGCGTTTGTGCCTGTATTGCAGCATCAGCAACCTGCTCGCTATACGGACCGTAATAATGGTAGCTAAATTGGAAACCATTTCCGCACCCGGCAACTTCCAATAAATATGCAATTTTTTGGAGCCGTGTTCTGCCAACCAGACGCCCACCGGAATCACGTATAATATCCACCACTTTGGTGGCAGAGTCTTTGTTAGGCATAGCGATTCTCCTTTATGTACTGTTCGACCAACTGCAAACTGTTGACATCTTTTCTGTCAACATAAATCCGATAAAATCGAAAAACCTTAACCGCGCGGATAATGTCAGAATCATGACTAATATCGACACGTTGTCCGGCACTGTCATGGACATGAATTTGGTTCAACGGGGATGCCCGTTTGCTAGGGTCCAACTCTTTGTAAGGAGATCTGTCTCCGGAGTCCATGAGAACTTGACAGTTACATATTCCGGCAGAGGCCAATCTTCCCCTAATCTCATGTTCAAGTTTATCCCAATTTGTCTTCAAAGTAATTCGTTTTACTTCTTCGGTAGCCTCTGGCGGCAAGGCATCAAGAATATTTTTTTCAAATTTAAGGCTAATGTCAAAACATTTATACATAATGCGATTATACAAAAGCGTTGCATATTTCTTTATTTCGGGGTCGGCCGCTTTCATAAGCATAGGGAGAGCCCCCATAATGACAGTATCATCAAGAGACAACAACCTGCCAAGTTCATTCGGATACCGAGAAAATAAAATGTACGGATGATCCTCCGATAAGCCTGTTGCTGCGACTTGTTCATCCTTAACTAGGCTAAAAATCCGCACTAACATTCGAGCTGCCACTGTTTCCATACAGCGGGTTGCCTTGTGATAATAGATTGTCGGATAGAGCTGAAACAAACCCAAAACATAAGCTTCCGCCGCGTGGCGAGCTTTTTTATTTAATACAAATGTTTGTAGTGAATCTAGCTCGGAATCGTCCATGCCTGTAGGAATGTATCCAATTTCAAGATTAGAAAGTAGCCAAGTTAGGTCAATCCCGCTGAGCCTAGTTCCTGTCATAAGACGGTCTCGCTGCATATAATCCAATCTATCAGCATCAAATTGGCTTGAGACAACTGCACCATATATGTCGGAACCTTTCGCCAAAATCATATCCGCGACACTGTCGCTAAACCCTTTTCGGAACCCGTTTAAAATTTTCGCTATTTCGGAGTCCCGAATGATAAGACTACTTACTTTTTCATGATCTGCAAGTGACAATTCAAACTCAGCCCCTACACGTTCAAAGGCATGACTAAACGGGCCATGCCCAATGTCATGCAGCAGAGCCGCCGCTAGAGCCTCGTCCGCCTTATTTGAGTCGTAGTCATTTTGACCCAAAATCGCTTCAATAAGCCCCAGAAGATTTTTGGCTGTATGAAATACGCCCAAGCTGTGAACAAATCTTGTATGCGTTGCCCCAGGATAAACATAATCGGAAAACCCAAGCTGTTTGATGCGGCGTAACCGTTGAAAGGCGGGGCACTGGATGACTTTCCATAGAGCCCTCCCAAGAAGAGAACCATCAAATTCGATAAGATCATATAGCGGATCGCGTATGCGCCCTGCATATGTTTTTTTGGTTGCCGGAAGGATGGAGCTCACTCGATAATTTCCCTGCTTAGGTACGTTGGAGAAAACGACATTATCGTCATCAGCTTGAACGCGTATACAACAGTTACATTGACCTGTAAACTACCCATCGGAAGATCGAGTCGGCAAAGACACGGGAAATCCGTGAAGGTTGAAGTCAAGACCGAATTTGATATGAAAATTTGCTATCACCGCCACGTATTTGAAGAGAATTGAAGTATCCCCCCTTACCCAGCAACAGCTCCGCCATCCCCCTTCCTTCCAGCACGTGCAGCACAAAAACTTCATCTGATTCCGGACGATAGAATATACACCAAGGAAAAGTATTTTCAGCAGGGCATGCTTTCAGCAAGCTATTCATACTCTTTGACACCCATGAGTACGGCAGCGGCTTCGCCGTTCTGCGTAATTAACATAGGGCCAGATGTATTCACCTGTTCCAGAACTGGGGCCTGTGGGCCTCCACATAGCTGATGGACTTAATAATTTGGCTTGGGCACATAAACGGCTCTTTGGCATTCCTTACCCTAAATTACAGCCAAATAAAGGCTCATGGCAAGTTGTCTCGTATTTTCTAGAATAGGGCTGTTACGTCTTCATGCTGTATGTAAAAACTATCTATTGACGAAAATGCCACACGACAAAGAGCATAGTGCATCTAGCATACCACTCCACCATCAATCCCATGGCATGCAAATCAAGGGGAAAATTCGGCACATTGTAGGAAAAACACATAATAGTTAAGTCCACAAACAATTCCTGCGGGCCATTGCAAACAGCAACACCGCACAGGCATTCGTATGAATATGATACAAAGCAACTGAAACTCAAAATCAAAATTTAATAATACCGTTATTACCCTAGAAATTACTAGCAATATAAAAAATGAACAATATCATATGTATTTTGTCTAAATTAAAATGCAAAAAAAACACCAAAGTGCTACAAGTAACTATCAATTTAATACAGTATTTTTTACCCTGCACACCAACACATACCACTATTTTATGTTTACTTTATACAAATCATTAATTAGCATTATTAAAATATTTGGTTATATGTGAACTCTATTTATTCTTCACCCTATTTAGGCACTTCTCATTACCGGGAAGGGCAAATACAGGTGAAACAAAGAGTACTCCAAGGAGGCGTTCATGAAGAATTCTGGTTCTCAGCCAGCTTCTTTCGCAAGTGAATGGGACTGGGAAAAAGGCAAAAAAACAGTAGTGGCTTCTGTTTTGCCCAAAGACCCCGAAGCGTGGCAGGAAGAGCTGTACGTTTCCCCGGATGGAACACACATGGCGGCAGTTGTACGCCTTGAAGATGACAGCTTTACATTGCGCGTGAATGACGGGCAATGGGAACAGTCATTTGAAAAAGCATGGATGCCCCGCTTTGCCCCAGACGGCCGCCTTACTGCCCTGGTGATGGAAGACGACCAATGGACAGTGGCAGTAGACGGCACCCCATGGGAAGAACGCTTCGACTTTATCTGGAACACCATGTTTGGGGGCCAGAGCCAAATTTATGCTTCCATCCAAAGCGACATGCAATATGGCATGTGCAAGGAAGGCGAGCCATGGGCCGAATTGCATGACAACGCTACCGACTTTTCCCTTTCCCCCACAGGAAAGAATAGTGCCGCTGTAGTGCAGGTTGTGCCGCTGAAGCAGGCAGACCTGGAAACGTTTGCCAAGGGTGCATACACCGTAGCCGTCAATGGCACCGCCTGGGAACAAACGTTTGTAAACGCCTGGACCCCAGTATTTAATTGCCTGGGGGAAGAACAAGTTGCCGCCCAGGTGCGCTTAAACGAATTTGAGTACACCATTGCCGTAAATGGCACCCCCTGGCCAACAACCTACAACTGCGTATGGGCCCCAAGCTTTGACCCGCTGGGCTCTGCTGTGGCAGCCCCTTTCCGTAAAGGCGGGCGCTGGGGCATGGCGGTAGACGGGGCAGAATTTTGGAAGCCCACCTACTACCAGTGCTGGAACCAGCAATGGAGCTTTGACGCCAAAAAACTGTGGGCAATAGTCGCCCCGGAATACGGCAAGTTCACCGTGGCCTGCAACAACACCCCCTGGAATGCTCTTTTCCCCGTTGTTACCGACCTGGTGCTTTCCCCCCAAGGCACCCGCGCTGCGGCCCTTGCTTCGCACAAAAATGAAGAGTTCCGCGTGGTGGTTGATGGTGTGGCCTGGAATGATGCCTGGGACATGGCTTACCCCCCTGTATTCAGCCCGAACGGGCAGCATGTTGCCGCCCTGGTGCGCAAAAAAGACACCATGACAGTGTTTATAGACAACAAGCCTGTGGGCCAAACCTTCACCAAGGCATGGCAGCCCGCATTCAGCCCGGACAGTTCGTCCCTTTTGCTAAGGGGCGTACAAAACGGAGCCCTGGTGCGCTGTGTATTGCCGTTAAACGAACTTTTTTAAGGGGAGTATACAATGCAGACGTTTTATACCATTGCAGTTGGCCCCCTTGCCTGGTTCGCCTGGGCTGTTTTTCTGGTGGGTTCCGCATGGCGCATTTTCAGCATGGCATCCCTTGCTAAAAACAAGGAAATGGCTGCCGTTGCCTATTTTGACACAGCCTATGGCATGCGTTCCATTGCCCGTTGGATGACCCCCTTTGCCACCCTTGGCTGGCAGAAAAACCCGGTGCTGACTTTTGCTACCTTTGCCTTCCACATTTCCTTCATTCTGCTTGCCCTGTTCGCACAGGGGCATGCCATTTTATGGGAATATGCCTTTGGGATGCGGGTGTGGGCGTTGCCGCCGCAAGTGGCTTCCGCGCTAACCATTATTGCCACACTTTCCTGCGCCTATTTTCTTGTGCGCCGCCTCAGCAACTCCACTGTTCGCTTTGTTTCCACCCCCGGCGACTGGCTGGCCCTGGGCCTGGCAACCCTGCCTTTTATTACGGCCCTTCTTGTGCGCCAAAGTGTGGGCGACCCACTGCTTATGACACTGCTGCACGTTCTTTCAGGTGAAGCGGTACTGGTTGCCATTCCGTTTACACGCCTTTCCCACGCGCTGTTTGTGCCGTTTACCAGGGCGTACATGGGGTCTGAATTTGGCGCAGTGCGCCATTGCCCAGACTGGTAACAAAGCACACGGCCTGCATGGCAGGCGCTGGGGTGCACATACGTGCAGCATACTCTGGCTGCACAGCATAAAGGCTTCTGGCAGCCCAAAGTCATTCAGGAAAGATCATTCCCTGCGGCTGCCAAATACGGTTCTTTGCAAGAAACCTGCTCTGGAATACGCCAGAACAAGGAGAAAAACATGGGCATAGCTGAACGAAAAATAGAAGACGCCAACCTTTTGAAGGCGGTGGCAGCCCTTACGCCGGATAAAATACAGCAAGTGGTGCGCAGCGTCACCAAAGGGGAAGCGGGGGCACGCCTTGCCGTGTACCATGAAACATGCATGCGTTGCGGCATGTGCGCCGAAGCCTGCCACTTCAGCCTTTCCCACAAAGGCGACCCCACCTATACCCCGGTGGGCAAAATGGAACAAACCATGTGGCGGCTGCTGCGCACCGACGGCCGCGTTACCCCTGATGAAATTTACAACATGGCACAAATTGCCTTTACCGAATGCAACATGTGCAAACGCTGTGTGCACTTTTGCCCGGTAGGCATTGATACTGGCTACATCATTAGCCTTGTGCGCCGCATTTGCCACCTTTTGGGCGTTGTTCCCATGTATATTCTGGACACGGCCCACAGCCATTCCGCCACCATGAACCAGATGTGGGTGAAGGAAGACGAATGGATTGACAGCCTTATGTGGCAGGAAGATGAAGCACGCGACGAATTCCCCAAGCTGCGTATTCCGCTGGATAAGGAAGGGTCAGATGTGCTGTATTCCGTTATTGCCCCAGAACCAAAATTCCGCACCCAGCTTATTTACCAGGCCGCAGCCATTATGAACCAGGCCGGCATAGACTGGACCATGCCTGCTGGCCCCGGCTGGGACAACAGCGACATGTGCATGATGACAGGGAACCTGGAAATGATGGGCCGCCTGAAGCGCGCACACTATGAAATGGCCCAGCGCCTGCGTGTTAAACGCATTGTTATGGGGGAATGCGGCCATGCGTTCCGTTCCGTATACGACACGGGCAACCGCTGGCTTGGGTTTAAAGACTGGCCTGTGCCCATTGTCCACTCTGTGGAATTTTTCTGGGAACTGCTCACTACTGGCAAAATCAAGATCCCCCAAAAGTTTCAAAAGCCAGTCACCATTCACGACCCCTGCAACATTACCCGCGGGTATGGCCTTATGGAAAAACTGCGTGAAGTGGTGCACATGCTGTGTGAAAATGTGGTGGAAATGACCCCAAACCGCGAACACACCATTTGCTGCTGTGCCGGGGGGGGCGTTATTAACTGCGGGCCTCCGTTCAAGGGCACCCGCGTGGCAGGCAACAAAGTAAAGGCAGACGTACTTGCCGCCACCGGGGTGGAATATGTTATTGCCCCCTGCCACAACTGTCACGGCGGGCTGGAAGATATTATCTCCCACTACAAGCTTGGCATGCACACCAAGTTTATTGGCGACCTGATTTTTGAGCTCATGGAAAAACCGGGCGCTGAATAGCCCTGGCAAGGAGAAAGCCACGCATGAAAAAACTGAACAGCACCGTGTGCAAAGTACTTGTTTGTGCGGCCCTGGTAGCTACGGGGGGCCTGTGCCTGGGCCTGCCGCCAGCCTTTTCCTCCCAGGAAGATATTACCCATGTGCGCTCAGAAGCCCTGAAGCCACACACCCGCCCTGCTGCTTTGTTCCGCCACGATGAACACAATGAAAAAGCAGGCATTGACGACTGTGCCACCTGCCACCACGGAAAAGACAAGGATGGCAAGCGCGACATGGCAGACATGACCGCAGGCACCGATTGTGTGGAATGCCACGCCGTTTCCCCGGTAAAAGGGCAAACCGCACTGCGCCGCGCATTCCACCTGCAATGCATGGGGTGCCACCAGGAACGCAAGCAAGGGCCACTGCATTGCACCGGGTGCCACACAAACGGGTAGCCCCAAGTCAAAAAAGGGAAGGAAAACCCATAACAAGTTTTCCTTCCCGGCGGCCCCCCAAAAAGGCTTGCACCCTGTTTGCGCAAGGTAGGAAAACAAATGGAAACTGTGGTAGTAACACCAGAAGGCACATTGCTGGGCGGGGCATGCCTTCAAGTACATACCCCACTGCCTATTCTTGGCAGGACGCTTGTGCTGCAACCTGGCTGCACATTGCGTTCCTTTTTACGCATGTTTGTGCACTACCCCATACTGCAAGAGCTTTCCGAATTTTTACCAGACTGGGTGGCAGAAGCCTCCCAAAGCCCAGAGCAAGGGTGTTCCTGCCCGGAAGTAGCCCAACTGGTTTTGGGAAAAACAAATGAACTTTTAGGCTTCCCTCCCCCCCCCAGGGTTGAGCAATTTTTGTGGTTGCGGGGCATAGCCCCGGAACACACCGCCCAGTGGCAGGCCCAAGGGGGAGAAGAGCGAATGGCAACAGCCCTGGCAAACGTGGAAGTACGCTTTATTCCTGCTACACTGCTTTTGGATATACCGCTGGTACTTGGTGCCCTGAAACATACCGTATTGGGCAATGTGAACCACGAGCTTATGTGTACCAGCAGGTTTACACTGTTTGAAGTTGTAGACGGACTGGCCTGGGAGTTCAGCTTCCGGGGAGGAACGCAACAATGTAGCCTGGGAGTATAACACAATGTTTGGAAAAATTCTCTTTGCCACCACCGCATCACCTGGCAGCAACAATGCTGCAAAATCTGCTTTCGACCTTGCCGAACGTAATGAAGCACGGCTGTATCTGTTCCACGTTTTTGGCGCACCTACCCGTGGTTTTGGGCACCTTGTGCGTGATTTAAAGTCTGGTGAAGAAGACCTTGTGGATACCGATTACCGCGAATGGGTGCAGGAAGAACTGCACACCATATATGCAGACCAAATTAAGGGCCTCAGTAAAGGCACACTGGCAACCCAACTGGCTGTGGGGGTGCCGCACACAGAAATTTTGCGCTTCGCCCGGCAAGAAGATGTGGATATTATTGTTATGGGGGCCCATAACAGTGAAGAGGACAACACCTCTTCACGTTCCCGCGCTGTTATTGGCAACACCATGCGTAAAGTTGCCCGCGCTGCCAAGTGCCCTGTGCTTATTGTAAACCGCCCCTGCACCACCTGCTGGCGCATGTTTTCAAACATTATCTTTTGTACCGACTTTTCCAAGGCAGCAGATGCCGCCTTCCAGTTTGCCTATAAAACGGCCAAGGAAGTAGGGGCAAAGCTGTACCTGTTCCATGCCTGCGACATTTCCAATGCCCTGCTCGGGGTATATGCCGGGCAGGTGGAAATTGAACGCAAGCTGGCAAAAGCACGGGAAATGATGCAGGAGCGCTATATTTCCCGCATGGAAGGGTTTGACAACTACCAAGTGGAAATTTGGGAAGGCACCCCATACGTGGAAATTCTGAAATTTGCCCGAGATAAAAAGGCAGACCTTATTGTAATGGCCCACCACACCCACGACGTACACGAAGATGAGGCGGAAATTGGCTCCACCGTGGAACAGGTGGTGCTGCGCTCCGCCTGCCCTGTGGCCAGCGTGAACCGCATGGATAAAGTTTCGGAACTGGCCTGAGCCAGCCCCCTGCAACACCATGCCACATATTCTGGTTGTTGATGACGATGTTTCATTCCGCTTTTTTTTGAAAAACCTGTTTGCCCTGCAAGGGTTCACAGTAAGCACAGCCCGCAACGGAAACGAAGGGCTAACACTTCTTGGGCAAACACTTCCAGACCTTGTTACCCTGGACGTGATGATGCCGGAAGAAAGTGGGCTGGGCCTTTACCGGGCCATATGCATGACCCCTGCATGGCGGCACATTCCGGTTATTATGGTGAGCGGAGTGACACAGGAAGCGTATGTTCATGCCCTGGCAATGAATAGCATGCAGGAAGGGGCACTGCCTGAACCATTCGCTTACGTGGAAAAACCACCAGCACCAGAAACAATTTTGGCCCTTGCACACACAGCGCTGCATAGGCCACCCCCCCAAGGGGTGCTCTAGCCTGACCAGCCAGCAGGCGAAAGTTCTTACTGAAACCAAGATTTTGTTCACGGGTAAATGCCCAGACATTTACCACAGAGTATAATTTTGGTGGCCCCCCATGCCCAGCTATTACGTGGCAGTCCTGGCTGGCATGGGGTGCCGCCAAAGTGGTGTAACAACCACCGCATGCTTCCCCTGGCATATGCCTTTCCCCCAGCCATTACGTGGCAGTCCTGGCTGGGGGGCATGTGCCAGGCAAGCAGTGCACCTGGGAATACCCTGGTTACCCAGAGCTTCCCTTTTCTTGCAGCTCGGCAGTTGCTTGCCCCTTTCTGTTTAGTGGCAAAAACGAATGGTGGCAAGCACTGCCAAAATAGGTATACTTACGCAGCCGTATGGCTGTGCATAATTTCGCAGGCAACGCAGCATGGCGTTTACGCGTGAACTCGCACGGAGGAAGGTACAACCATGGCCCACAAGATAATGATTGTTGACGATGATCCGCACATAGTCAAATACATGACCGATTTTTTGGCTGACAGCGGTTACGCAACCTGCTCTGCCCCGGATGTGGCCGAAGCACTGGAAGTGCTGAAAAGGGAAAAGCCAGACCTGATAACGCTGGACCTGGAAATGCCCAATGAATGGGGGCCCCGCTTTTACCGTAAAATGGTGAAAGAAGAAGCGTTTAAAAATACACCTGTTATTGTCATCAGCGGGCTTTCCGGCATTCACCTTGCCATTCACGGGGCTGTGGCTTCTTTTAAAAAGCCCTTCGACCCACACAAGTTACTGGAAACAATCAAAGCAACGCTGGGTGACTAACGTTGCTCGTTCGCCTTGGCCCACTGCACAAGGGTCGGGGCTTACTTTTGGAAAAGGGCTGTAGCCTTGTGTTGCAAGGCACAAACTACAGCCCTCTCCTTGTTTCAGGCTATTCAGATTACACCGCAACTACCCTGCCGCGCCAACTTCCGCATAATTTAGCTTGCCCCCCAACCTGCCAGCGCTTACTGTTTTGCCTATAGCATCAATGTTGTCCAGCTTTTTAGCCGAACAACATTGGGGCAAGTCTGCAAGCAAAATTGCCTCGCATAGCGTGTGTTTGTCTTTACCACCACCTCTTTTTGTCCCTCATTTTGGTAAAACTCTTGCCTGAGAACAAAAAGATAGCCAAACACTCTTTCTATGACATATGTATTTTGCAATGTCTGCATACAATTTTGCGTTGTGGGTTCTGCATAGAAAAAACTGCTGGCCAAGGTAAGGAGGGGGCATGAAAACGCGGCTGCTGCTTGTGGACGACGAAGAAGGCATACGCAACGTACTTTCCCTGGTGCTGAACGATTGCGGCTATGCTGTAACCGTTGCTGCCAACGCTGAAGAAGCATGGGAACGCTTCCTTGCCCTGCCCTTTGAGCTGGTACTTACCGACATTAAAATGCCCGGCCATTCCGGCCTGGAGCTTTTGGCCCGTGTAAAACAGCATAGCCCTGAAGCGGAAGTGATCATGCTTACTGGCCATGGCGACATGGACCTGGCCATTGAAAGCCTGAAGCTGGATGCCTTTGACTTTCTGTTAAAGCCCGTAAACCAGGACGTGCTGGAAATTGCCCTGCAACGTGCGGTGGAACGTATTTCAATGCGTAAAGACCTGCGCGCCTATGCCCAGAACCTTGAAGACATGGTGCGGGAAAAGTCTGCCCAACTGGTGGAAGCGGAACGCCAGCTTGCGGCCATGCAGGTGATGGAAGGCATTGCCTCCGGCATTCGTTCCCTCACATTTGCAGTAACGGAAGAACAAGAAGGCCTTGGCACTGACGTGCCTGTGCCCGAAGGCATTTTCAACGAACTGCCGTGTTTTGTGGCCGTGCATAATGCCGACCTGAAAATTGTTGCCATTAATGCCCTGTACAGGGAACGCCTGGGCAACCTAGTGGGGGGCAACAGTTGGGCGGCTTATGCCCCCAATGCGGTGCCCAAACGCATGTGCCCGGTGCGTGAGGTGCTTGAAACGGGCATTGGGCACAGAAGTGACCAACTTATTGTGGATAAAACAGGCACAGAAATTCCGGTTATTGTCCACACCGCCCCTATTTATGACAATGATGGCGAAGTGGAACTGGTACTTGAACTTTCCGTAGACATTTCAGAAGTGCGCCGCCTGCGCGAAGACCTGCGCCAAACCCAGGAACGCTACCGAAGGCTGTTTGATGCCTCGCCCTGCTATATTGCGGTTATGGATAAAGGCATGCGGGTGGTGGAAGCAAACCGCAAATTCCGCGATGATTTTGGCGAAACCGGGAACAAATCCTGCCACGAACTGTACGCCCACCGCCAGTCTGTTTGTTCCGGGTGCCCGGCCCAGCACACGTTCCAGGACGGGGGCACCCACCAGCATGAAACGGTGGTTACAGCCCAAAACGGGCGGCAGGTCAATGTGCTTGTAAGCACAGCTCCCCTGTATGACGCCAAAGGGAATGTGGCGGAAGTGCTGGAACTTTCCACAGACATTACGGAATTGCGCAACCTGCAAAGCCGCCTTGCCCAGCTTGGGCTGTTGCTCGGCTCCACGGCCCACGGCATAAAAGGCCTGCTTACGGGCATGGATGGTGCTGTGTACCGCATGGGCAGTGGCCTTGAAAAAAATAACCCGGCCCGGGTTGAAGACGCCTTTGCCGACATGCGCCAGCTTTCCGCCCGACTTAAAAAACTGGTGCTGGACATTCTTTACTATTCCAAAGAACGCAGCATGGTGTGGGAAACACTTGCCGTGGCTGACTTTACCGCGGAAAATGCCACCATTGGGCGCAGCAAGGCCGAAGAACGCGGGGTACACTTTGTTTTTGCCCCTGCCCGGCAAGAAGAATGGGGCACATTTACTGTAGACAGCAGCGCCATGTCTTCTGCCCTGGTGAATATTCTGGAAAACGCGGTGGAAGCCTGCACCGCCACCCAAAGCCCACCTGCCACCCCCCCCACAGTTACCTTTGCCGTGGAAACCACGCCTGAAACCATCTGCTTTTGCATACGCGACACAGGCCATGGCATGGACACGGAAACACGCGAAAAGTTGTTTACCCTGTTCTTTTCCTCCAAGGGGGCTGCTGGCACGGGCATTGGCCTGTTTGTTGCCAACCAGGTAGTGGCCCAGCACGGGGGCCACATTGCTGTGGAATCGGCCCCAGGGCAAGGTTCTGCCTTTACCATAACCCTGCCCCGCACCCCGCAGCAGCCGCAAGAGTAGCCCGCACCCTGTACATCTCCACGCAGCCCAAGCGGAAGAAAGAATAAGGAAATGCTATGGCTTTGCTCACCCGGCTGGCAAAACAACCCCTTGCTACAAAATTACTTGTGGTTACAGGTGCTGCCCTGTTTGGCTGTGTTGTGCTGCTTTCCGCTGCCAGCATATGGAACCAGCAACGCCACCTGGAAGCACGGCTTGCCGCCAGTGCTGCCCGCCTGGGCGACACCATTCGCCTTGGCGTGCGCTATGCCATGCTGCTGAACGACAGGGAAGAGCTGGCCCATATTGTGCAAAACCTTGGCAACAGCAGCGAAATTGACCTGTTGCACATTTACAACAAAGAAGGGGAGGTCATGTTTTCCTCCCGCCAGGGGGAAGTTGGCCAGCGGGCCAGCCCACAGGAGGCCCCTTGCCAAACATGCCACGCCACGGCACCGCCACGTAACGAACTTTCCCTCACCCAGCGCACCCGCCTGTTTACCGGGCACGACGGCAGGCAAATGCTGGGGGTTATAACCCCGGTTATGAATGAACCAAGCTGTTCCGGCCCGCCCTGCCACTTTCACCCCGCAAGCCAACAGGTGCTGGGTGTTCTTGACGTAGTTATTCCCTTTACAGCCTCTGTGCAGGGCATACGCAGTTTTCAGGGGACAATTTTTACCTTTGCCGCCCTGTTACTGTTCCTGGGGGGTATCAGTGTGCGCTGGTATTTAAAGCGCTTTTTAACCTACCCCATACAACAGCTTATTGCAGGCACCCGTGCTGTGGCCATGGGGGAAGCGCCCAACCTGGCCCAGGTACAACAGCAGGACGAAATTGGTGAACTGGCACAATCCATAACCACCATGCACCGCCGCATTGCCCAGGCCCAGGCCAACCTGCACCGCCAATATGACGAATACCAGCGCTTGTTCGACCAGGTGCCATGCGCCATTACGGTACAAGATAACAATTTCAAGGTACTGCGTTCCAACAGGCTGTTCCGCGAACGGTTCCACCCCAAGCTGGGGGACCACTGTTACACAGCCTATAAAGGCAGGCAAACAAAATGCCCCAACTGCGCGGTGGAAAAAACCTTGCTCACCGGGCTTGCCCATTGCAGTGAAGAAAGCACCATTGCCCCAGACGGCAGCAGGCTGCACTGGCTGGTGCATACTTCCCCCGTGCTGGACACCGCTGGCAACGCTGTGGCTGTTATGGAAATGACCCAGGACATTACGCAGCGGAAAAACCTGGAAGAACGCCTGCGCTGCTCCGAGCTTAAGTACCGCGCCATATTGAACAACATTCCCACGGCCGTGTTTGTTCTGGATACAACCACCCTGGAAATAATTGATTGCAACACCACAGCGGAGCGCATGTATGCTACCCCGCGTGAAGCCCTGGTGGGCAGTTCTTTTCTGGAATACTTCATGGAAGAAGAACGCCAGCAGTATGCTTCCCAGCTCACCACCTTCACCCTTATTCACAGGGCGTACGTGCACGCCCGCAATGGGCGCGTGTTCCCGGTGGACATCTTCCTTTCCCCTTCCGAATATCAGGAACAATCCGTTTTTCTGCTTATTGCCAACGACATTACGGCCCATGTGGAAGCGGAACAAAAGGTGGTGCAGGCCGGAAAAATGGCCATGCTGGGGGAAATGGCCACAGGCGTTGCCCATGAACTGAACCAGCCCTTAACGGTAATTAAATCTGCCAGCGGCTATTTGTTGCGTAAAACCAGAAAGCAAGAACCCGTAGTGCCGCAAACACTGGCCCAGCTTATGGAAGAAGTGGATGCCCAGGTAGACCGGGCCACGGAAATTATCAGCCATATGCGGGTGTTTGGCAGGCCCACAGACCTTGTACTGGAGCGGGTGTATGTGAACGAAGTCATTACCGATGCCTGCCGGTTTTTCAACCGCCAGCTTGCCCACAGAAACATTGAACTGGTGCATGAACTGGCAAGTGACCTGCCCCCCATTATGGCTGTGCCCAATCGCCTTGAGCAAGTTATCATTAACCTTATGATCAATGCCAGAGATGCCATTGAAGAACAGGGCAACAAAAATCCCGATGCGCCCCGGCGCATTACCCTGCGCACCTGCTTTACCAACAACGTGGTGGAAATTCTGGTGCAAGACACAGGCACAGGCATTGCCCCGGCCCGCCTGCCCCGGCTGTTTGAGCCCTTCTTTACCACCAAAGAAGCGGGGAAAGGCACAGGGCTTGGCCTTTCCATCAGCTACGGGCTGGTAAAAGAGTTTGGTGGCACCATAACCGCCTACAACAGGCAAGACGAAGACCCGCAGGCCCAGGGCGCCGTGTTTTGCGTGCGTTTTCCTTGCACCGGGGGGGCATAAGTATGCAGGGAAATTCACTGCTTTTGGTGGATGACGAAGCAGGCATTCGCACCGTGCTTGGGCTGTTGCTGCAAGACATGGGCTATGCCGTTACCCTGGCAGAAAGCGGGGAAGCCGCCCTGGCCATGCTTGGCGCGGTGAACCCGGATATTGTCATAACAGACATCAAAATGCCTGGCATGGACGGCCTTGCGTTATTGCAGGCCATAAAGCAGACGTTGCCGCAAACTGAAGTGATTATGCTGACAGGGCATGGAGACATGGAACTTGCCGTAACCAGTTTGCGCCTTGGGGCTGGCGATTTTTTAACAAAACCGGTGGCGGAAAATGCCCTGGAGGTTGCCTTGCAGCGGGCCAGGCAGCGCATTGCCATGCAGCAAGCCTTGCGCCAGTATACCACCCAGCTTGAAGAACTTGTCCAGCAGCGCACGCAAGAACTGATTGCAACAGAACGGTTTGCCGCAGTGGGGGAAACTGCCGCCAGCCTTGCCCACGCCATAAAAAATATTGCCGGGGCACTGGAAGGCACCATGTTTGTGGTGGAAGAAGGCCTGAAGCGCAACAAACCGGAACTGCTGGAAGAAGGCTGGCACATGGTGCGTAACGATGTGGACAGGCTGCGCAAACTGGCCATGAGCCTTTTGGACCTTGGCAAACCCACCCCTGCCGTGCATGAACCCACAAACCCCGAAGCATTATTGCAGGAAGTGGCACGCCTTATTACCCCGCAAGGCACGGCTGCCGGAATAGTGGTTGAAACACACTGCGCAGCGGGCACCGGGCCCTACCTTCTGAATGCCCAGGCCCTGCACGCCTGCCTTATGAACCTGGCCCTGAATGCCCTGGAAGCCAGCCTGCCCGCCGCAGGCGGCAAAGCGTGGGTGCAGCTTGGAGTGACGCGGGAACTGACGGAAAACATGGGGGAAACACTTGTGTTTTATGTGCAGGATTCCGGGCAGAACGGAGGGGCGCACCCTGAGCAGGGCAAGAAAGCGCAGGCTGAACCTGACACCGCAGGTGGGGGGCAAGGGCCGGGGGGCATACCGTTTGTTTCCCTCAAAGAGCAGGGCAATGGCATTGGCCTGTTTGCCACACGTAAAATTGCCCATGAAATTGGGGCAGAGTTGTGCTTTACCCCCCTCCCTTCAGGGGGGATGGAGGTACGCCTTAGCGTGCGGGTAGAAAGCGCTTCAGCCCTCTAGGCCAAGGCCCTCGCCCCAGGGCAGTGGCCTTGCTACTTTTTGGGGCACACCCCAGGCACTTGCGTTTCCTCGGTTGCCGGGGAGCCTAGTTGTTCCACATGTCTTTGAAACCGGCAGCACCCTTTTTTATGGCAATGCAGGTCGGTGCCTTCACACAGGCGCACATTACCGCCTTCAATACGCAGGGCAGTGGCTTCCACCAGCATTATGGCCAGTTTTTTCCGGGCAGCCCCATACATGGCCTGCACCGTGGTGCGGGCAACCTGCATTTTTTCCGCGCACTCTTCCTGAAGTAAGCCTTCATAATCAATAAGCCGTAGCACTTCATACTCATCCACAGTCAGGGTCACTGTTCCACGGGTTCCAGCCCCTTCCCCCAACGGGCCAAAGCGCCTTTTGCAAGGGGGGGCACATACCTTTCTCATTTTCTGTGGTCTTGCCATATCTTCCTTCCTGAACCCGTTCCGCCAAAAGGCAAAACGCCTTCCTGCCACGTCACTCGTTATTGTTTGCCCTGGGGGTTGGCCCCATATCTGTTCCCATTTCTTCTGCCGTTTCGTTTGCCGTTGCCACAACCGTTGCCCAGGCCATTTCCGCAAGGAACAGGCACGGCACTGTCATTTGCTGCCATGCTTGCATCCTGTGTACCCACTGTTGCCTCATTTTTCAAGTTGCTCAATACACGCCGTTTTCCGGCTTGCTTGCCACAACAACGACTGTTCATTCTGTTTTGTTCAGGCATGGGGCACCTCCAAAAAGTTATTGACATATGTCATATACCCGAGCTACATCTATTTCCGGCATATGTCAACAATAGGTTCCCAAAGGAGAGACGCATGAGCAAGATTGCCATTTCAAGTGAAGGCCCAGGCCTTACAAGCATGGTGGACCCGCGCTTTGGCAGGGCAGGGGGCTTTGTTGTGTTTGACACAGCAAACAGCGCCACCAGCTATATTGATAACGGCGCTTCGCAGGTGCTGGGCCAGGGGGCAGGCATTGCCACGGCAGAACGCATGGCCGAAGCGAACGTGGAAATTGTGCTCAGCGGCTACGTTGGCCCCAAGGCATTTCAGGCGCTGCAAGCCGCGGGCATTAAGATATGCCAAAACATAGACGGCATGACCACCGGGGACGCGCTGCACCACTTTCAGGCAGGCAATGTTCCCTTTGCCGAAGCCCCCAACAAGTAGTTGCCATGCGCATAGCCATTGCCAGCGGTAAGGGCGGGGCAGGCAAAACTACGGTTTCGGCCTCCCTTGCACAGGTGTGGAACACACCCGCCATTCTAGTGGATGCCGACGTGGAAGCCCCCAACTTGCATCTTTTCTGCGCGCCCGCCATTACTTCCAGCACGTCCACCTTTCTGGAAGTGCCCATTCTGGATGCCACCGCGTGCACACAGTGTGGCACCTGCCGGGAAGTGTGCAGGTTTATGGCCTTTGCCAAACTGGGTAAAACAATTTCGCTTTTTCCTGAAATGTGCCACGGCTGCGGCGGCTGCATTGCCCTGTGCCCGGAAAAAGCCCTTGCCCCAGGCCAGCGCCTTTTGGGCACACTGGAATGCGGCACAGCCATGGGGGGCAAGCACGCATTCCTTATGGGCCGCTCCCGCATTGGTGAAGCCATGACCCCGCCACAATTGCGGGCCTTGCAGAAAAAACTGGAGTTGCTGCTTGCGCAAAGCAAAACAACGGCACAACCGTATACAGACGCCCTTATTGACGCCCCCCCCGGCGTAAGCTGCCCGGCCATGACGGTGGCCCAGGAAGCGGATATTATTTTGCTGGTGGTGGAACCAACCCCTTTTGGCATTCACGACTTTACACTGGCACACAGGGCATTCTTACCCCTGCAAAAACCCATTGCCGTGGTCATGAACCGTGCAGGCATACCCGGCAATGCAGGGGATATGGAACTTGCCGCCTATTGCCAGCAGCAGGGGCTGCCCATACTGGGCCTGTTGCCCTTTTCCCAGGAAATAGCCGGGCATTACGCCCAGGGGGGCATTGCAGCCACGTGTTCCAGTACCTGGGAAAAGCACTTCACCCACCTGCGTGACACGTTGCAGGCCTTTGCCGCAAAGGAGCTTGCCAATGCCTGAAATTGTTGTTTTAAGTGGCAAAGGGGGAACAGGCAAAACCTCCCTCACCGCCGCCTTTGCCCACCTTATGCACAACGGCATTGTGTGCGACCTGGACGTAGATGCCCCGGACTTACACATTCTTCTTGCACCCCAAGTGCAGCAGGAACATGCCTTCATTTCCGGGGTGGAAGCCCGCATAGCCCGGGAACACTGCACATACTGTGGCCGTTGCGAAGTAATGTGCCGTTTTGAAGCCATACACCAACAGGGCAACAACCTTGCGGTAAACCCGCTGCGCTGTGAAGGGTGCGGCGTGTGCCACGTTGTGTGCCCAAGCAACGCCATTTCCCTTACCCAAAAACATTGCGGCCAGTGGTATGAAAGCAGCAGCCGCTTTGGCCCCATGGTTCATGCCCAACTGTTCCCAGGTGAGGAAAATTCCGGCAGGCTTGTTTCCGTGCTGAAACAGCAGGCCAGGGAAACAGCCAAAAAAAATGCCCTGGACCTGATACTGTGCGACGGCTCACCAGGAATCGGCTGCCCGGTAATCAGCTCCCTTTCCGGTGCGCACCTGGCTGTGCTGGTGGTGGAGCCTACCCCCTCCGGCCAGCATGATTTTTTACGGGTGGCAGACCTGTGCGACCACTTTCATATTCCGGCCAGCATTATCATCAATAAAGCAGACCTGAACCTTGCAATAGCCGCTGCCATTGAAAACCTGTGCACAGAACGGGGCTATGCTGTGGCTGGCAAGCTGCCCTTCAACATGGACATAACAACCGCCATGATTGCCAAACAGGCCATAACAGAAACGGCCTCCCCCCTTGGGGCAATGGTGGTGGATGCCTGGGAAAATATTCTGATACAACTGAAGAATGGCGCGCGCAAACGCACGTTGCCTTTGTAACCATATTTATTCTTAACTCTGCAATATACAAGGAGACACACTATGACAACAGGGACAATTGCCGTTCCTTCCACACAGCCCGGTGGCGTAGATGCCAAGGTAGACATGCACTTTGGCCATTGTGGCATTTATACCATTGCCAAGGTGGAAAACGGAAAAATTACTGCTGTAACAACGCTTGAAAGCATCCCCCATGCCCAGGGGGGCTGCCTTGCCCCGGTGAACCACCTTGCCTCCCACGGCGTAACCACCCTTCTGGCCGGGGGCATGGGCATGCGCCCACTTATGGGCTTCCAGCAGGCTGGCGTTACTGTGTGCTTTGCAGGCAATTGCGCCACCGTGGGGGAAGCGCTGCACGCCTATACCGAAGGCAAACTGCAACCCTTCAGCACCCAAAACACCTGCACTGGCGGGTGCGAGGGGCATGAATAACAAGCACCCTTCTTGCGTGAAACGGGGCTAATCCCACCAGCCCTGCCACAACAAAAAACCGCCATGCTGCTGTTATGCACCATGGCGGTTTATTTGCTATTGATGGCGGAGAGGTATGAGATTTGAACTCTTGGTGCCTTGTGAGTACACACAATTTCCAAGCGGATCAAGGTGGTTTTGAGCGTTTACTAAGGGCTAAAGGATGGCGGTATTACTGCATTTTCCGAGAGGGACGGGAGCGGAGCAAAGAGGATTGGTGGGGGGAAGGTATGCACGGCGGTATGCATGGGTACCCCTACGGTATTTCACCTCGCTAGATGCCGCTTATGCGCTCTTGGGTGTGGCATTGCAAGCTCTTTTCTACCCTTCCAGCATGGCAATATATCTATCCAATTCCGCTTCTTCATACTCCCCTATAAGATTGAGCATGGCCTCTGCGGAACCAGTGCTGTAAAAACTGCCAAAGCAGTCATAGTAGCGTTTTCTGTCTGTAAATTTTACACTAATGGGCAAATAGCCATGTTGCAGCAGTTGAAGGGTAATGAGCAATCTGCCTGTTCTGCCATTGCCGTCAATAAAGGGATGAATGCCTTCGAATAAAAGATGGAACAGGGCTGCACGCTCAAAAAAGTTGTTATTCTGCATAGCTTCGTGCTTTTGTATAAGCTCTTCCATTTGCGGCATAATCAGGTATGGCTGCGGCGGAGCATGCACTGCCCCGGCAATGGTTACCGGAACCCTCCTGTACACGCCTTTGTCCTGCGCCCTGTCCACCAGCACAAGGCTGTGAATGTCTTTAATGACTTTTTCCGAAACAGGTACCTGTTGCTGTACCAACTCCAGAATATACAGGAAGGCGTCCCTGTGCCCCACGGCTTCCAAATGCTCTTTGAGGGGCTTTTTATCAATAGTTATGCCCTCCAGCACCAGGGCCGTCTCCCCCAGGGTAAGGGTGCTGCCCTCAATGGCATTGGAGTTGTAAGTGTTCTCTATGATAAATTCTTCGCGCAAGCGGGCTACTTCACCAGCGGTTAAGGGGCGCAGGGCGGCAAGCTGCTCTTGCTTGCGCTGGAGGCTTTCAAAGTCAAATGATTTCATAGGCCCAGTTCTTCCAGGTATTTCTGTAGCTGTTTTTGCGGGGGGCTCACTTGAATTGAGCAAATAACATGCAATGTTAATTGATATTCTGGAATAGTAAAAATGAGAATACCAACATAATGGTATCGTGTGTTGCGAGGATGCCATTGCAAGCTGCCCGCGCAAGGAAAAAACACATTTTAACCTGCGTTACAAATACACGTGATTTCCAAGCGAATCAAGGCGGCTTTAGGGGATTACTGAGGGGTGAAGAGTGGCGGCATTACTGTTTTTTATGAGACGGGGGGGAGTACTGGGGATTGGTGGTGGGAAGGTATGCACGGCGGTATGCATGGATATATCATGAGCTACTTTTATAATATAACCCTTTCACCACTCAGCAACATTTTGATGGTTTTATCAAAGTCGCTTTCAAACAACCTGTCCTGCACAATGCGGTATTTCTCAAACTCACTCTCCGCATATTGTTTTGCCGCATCCATGCTTATCTTGCCGTTATGCTGCAATACTTCCATATCCGCAAAGGTCAGGAAGCCATCAAGCCGGGTTGCCCAGTCTTCCATTGTCATGGGAACTTTGCGCCTTGCCCGCTCTTCCGCCAAGTCGAGCCATGCGCTGACAATGCGGCCTAAGGACTCAAGCTCCTCTTTTGCCAGATAATTTTTGGCAACGGCTACATCTGTCTTCAGTATTTTGCCCTCCGGGGCACGTTCCCAATTTGTCAGGCCCATGTGGGGCTTGTCGCTATCAGCCCGTCCGTGTATCAACTCGGCGGCGGTATGGCCATGAATGGCAAAGTGCAATTTGTTCTGCACAGTAGCGAAAAAGGCACGGGTGGTTGGGGCATCCTTATTGTAATCCACACTGGTGGCATATATGTCGGTAATTTTTTGGTAGAACTTGCGCTCACTGAGGCGGATTTCCCGAATTTCTTCCAGTAGCTGCTCAAAATAGTCTTCACCAAGAAAGGCTCCGTTTTCCAGGCGTTTCCTGTCCAGCACAAAGCCTTTAATGGCAAACTCCCGCAAGACCTGCGTGGCCCATTGCCTAAACTGGGTGGCCCTCACGGAGTTGACCCGATACCCCACAGAGATAATGGCATCCAGGTTATAAAAATCCACCTGCCGGGAAACATTGCGCCCACCTTCCGTTTGAACTATTCGGAAATTCCGAAGAGTTGCCTCGCGTACCAACTCACCAGTATCATAGATATTTTTCAAATGCTCGTTGATGGTGGGCACACTAACACCAAAAAGCTCTGCCATGAGCTTTTGCGAAAGCCAGACAGTTTCCTCTTCATACCGGGCCTCTATGCTCTGTTCCCCTGCCTGCCCGGTGAAAATGAGAAACTCTGCTGTGCTGTTGCGAATAAGGCGCACGGCGTTTTTGTTATTTTGCTTACCCATACCTACACCCCAAATACCTGCATCACTTCATCGCCGTAGTGGTTAATAACCTTAACGGCAATTTTGCCTGTTTCCGGCTTGGGGAAGGGGCGGCTTTGGGTGCAGTAAAGGCTGGCCCAGGCGGCTTCGTCAATTTCCGCTTTCAGGGCGCGTTTTAAGCGGGCATAGGGTTCTCCCTCGCCCGTAAAGTAGGCGTGGCGCACAAAAAAGCTTTCGCCATTGTACTGGGTATCAATAAACCAGCAGGCAATGTCTTTGGTGGAATTGGAGCGCACTTCCCCGGTGGTGGGGTCGTAAATATCCAGCCCTTTAATTTCCACCACAATTTGCCCGTCTTTTTGCGGGTGCACCAGCACGTCTGGTTCGCCAAACACCATGAACAGGTTACCTGCCCCGGTTTTTTTCAGCAGGTCGTCGCCCATGGCCAAATCCGGGTTCATGCGGGCAGGCAGTACGGTAAGGTTGCCATAGCGTTTTGCTTCTTCACTCACGCTGGGGTCAAAGGCAAAGCCGCACACAATAAGCAGGTCAAAGCCAATGCCCAGCACCGCTTCTTTGGCGGCTTCCTTCACCAGTACAGAACCCACGGTGCCGTGTTCCGGCCCAATGCTAATGGCTGCCCGGCGGTTTTTGCCTTCTTTGTCGGTATAATGGCCTATGGCTTGAATGTATTTTCCGGCAAAAGGCTCCATGCGGTCAAACTTCAGGCGTTCCGCTTTATTGGTGTTTTGCACCCCGGCCTTGTTCAGGTTTTCCAGAATCATACTGGCAAAATCCTGTTGTTTTTTTGCTTCCTGCTCTGTCACGGTGCCGTCCAGGTTGGCGTCTGCCACGGCCAGCACCCGGTGGGGGGAAAGGCTTTCCACCGTAAAGGGGCCAGCCACCCGCACGGCCTTTTTATTTTCATAGGGCTGGTCAAACAGGGTTTCTGTTTTTGCATGGCGTAAAATGGCGGCGTCTAGGGCTTCCTGGCTCATGCCTTTGGAAATGTCCGGGTTGTTGGCAATGCTTTTTAAGGTAATGTGGGGCACACGCTTGTAGACAAAACCCTTGCGGATGTCGCCGCGCAAAGCTTCCTGCGAAGTGGGGCGGTTTTCCAGTTCGGCTGCTTTCTGTTCCCCTTCGGGGGAATCTGCCAGCAGGTAATAGGGGAAGCTGGCACCCATAAGCCGTGTGCGGGCTAGGGCCAAGGCCACGCGAGAGGTGTCGCAGGTTATCCAGCGGCGGCCCCATTGCTCTGCCACATAGGCGCTGGTGCCGCTGCCACAGGTGGGGTCAAGCACAAGGTCGCCGGGGTCGGTGCTCATAAGGAGACAGCGTTGAATAACGCTAGTTGCAGTTTGTACAACATATGTTCTCTGGACTCCAATTTGCATGGAATCCCAGCGATCCCCAATGGGGATTACGGGAAAATCATCTGCAAACCTTCTATAGCGGATAACAGTCCCCATGACTTCAATTCTATTTGCAACTGCAAGTCGTTCAAGTCCTGGTATTGTTGTTTTCCAATGCGTATCACCTCGAGGAATATATTTTTTCCCTTGGAACTCAAATGCCTGAATCTCTGAAGATGCTCCATCTGAATAAAGAGGAGCAAGCTGGTAGCGCTTAGTGCCTGCGGGGATTTTACCCGTAAGCATCTCTTCCTTAGTAAGTCGACGGTTTTCATTGCATGTATTGAGAAGCATATCATAGCGATCTAGTGACGTATCGCCTACATTTCTTTCGCTATACAATGAGCGATATTTCAAATGAGCCTTATTTTTTCCTGCCCATAATACATAATCAACAGTAGAGGATAGATAGCTTGCCTCTATTCCTCCTGTTTTTTGGAAAGAAATTTGTGCTACAAAATTTTCCGCACCAAACACTTCGTCCAGCAAGCAACGCACCAAGTGTACGTTTTCGTCACCAATCTGCACGAACACGCTGCCGCTTTCGGTCAACAGTTCCCGTGCCACCACAAGGCGGTCGCGCAGGTAGGCAAGGTAGGAGTGTATGCCCAGTTCCCAGGTGTCGCGAAAGGCCCGCACCTGTTCGGGCTGGCGGGTTACATCTTCGGCTTTGCCGTCTTTCACATCGCGTTTACGGGTGCTTACCTGCCAGTTGGAACCGAATTTGATGCCATAGGGCGGGTCCAGGTAAATGCACTGCACTTGGCCTTTCAGCCCTTCTTTTTCCGCAAGACTGTTCATTACCAGCAGGGAGTCCCCCAGAATCATGCGGTTTTGCCAGTGCCCCTGGTGGTTGTAAAAGTCCACGCGCTGGTCAAACTCTTTGGGCAGGCCGTTGAAGTCGGCAAACAGGGTAAGCTGGTCTGCGCTGTGCTTGGCCTTGCGGGGCATGTCATCAATTATGGCCTGGGGGTGAATTTTTTCCTGTATGTAAATGGGCACCACAGGCACGTTCAGGTCTGCTGCGTCCTGCTCGTCCTTGCCTTTCCACACCAGTTGCGGGTCTAGGGAAACATCCCTTGGGTAGCGCATGGCTTTGGGGCTGTTTTCATCATCCTGTACAAAGTCGCGCAACTCTTCGGTGGGTATGTTCACCCGGCTGTCCTGGTGGCGCAAGGAAGTAACAGGGGTGGGGGCAGCAATTTTTTTAGCCATGGGGAGTTTCCTTATTGCCTTCCGCCAAAAGAGCGTTGATGGCGTTTTTCACATTCCAGGGGTCGGTAATTTCAATAAAGGCCCAGCGCCCAAAGCCGCCATGGTTGTTCACGGCAGGCACCCACAAGGTTTGGGCAGTGGCGGTTTTGGCTTCTTTATCTTTTTTCATTTCCCCGGTTACTTCAAGAATAAGATGCAAGGGGTCTTCCTGCCCGTGGCCGTCATTCAGGCACACAATGAAGTCCGGGTGGTAATTACGGCTTTCCCCATTGTGGGTGTAGGGTATGGTAAAGCCAAGGTTGTGGTTTTTCGCATAGCGCAGCACCTGGGGCATATCTTCCGCTTCCAGGCTTTGGGCCAGTTTTTGTTCCCAGGTGCCTGTGTCTGCCACTACGTGGGAAATGTGGCATTTGCTGGCTTTGGTGGGGTACACGGCGCGGCGGGTGTCAAAATCAACATAGTCTGTGCTGCCTATGGGGTCGTAAGGCTGCATTAGGGGTTGCAGGCGCACGGTACCGCTTTGCCCCCGCACAATGGCGTGGTAAATGCGTTCCGCCGCATTGGCCACATGCTGGGTAAGCAGCAAGAGTTGCGGGTAGGTGTTGTCGTGGCACACCACATGGTGGGCAAGCCATTCCTTCACAATGCCCACCAGTGTGGGGAAAAGCCAGGGCTTGCTGTGGCCTGCATCGTCCCGGAAATATTGTTCCAGCATGTAGCGGGCCAGCTTGAAGGCCACTTCGTTCAGGCGGTGTTCTTTGAGTTCATCCAGGGTATGAATGCTGGATTCCCCCACAATGGGGGCGTTTTCCGTTTGTGTGGGCATGTCTTTGGTGGAAAGGGTCATGGTGGAGCGTTCCGTAAAGCTGGCTTCCAAGTGTTCCCCCGGCAGTTCGTAGCGGTAGCCAGCAAGACGCGGGAAGCGAATGCGGCAAGCATCCCTGCTTTCCAGCGCCCGCACGCGGGTGGGCGTGGGGCCGGGTTTTGGCCCCTGGGCGGAGCCGCTGCATGGAATAAACGAAAAAGGCACGCCGTACACTTCTGCATATTCGGCATCGAAATAGCCAGCTTCGTTCACGCTGTAGCTAATTCTTCGCAGTGCCCGGCCCACCACCTGTTCACACAAAAGCTGTGTACCAAAGGCCCGCACCCCAAGAATGTGGGTAACGGTGTTGGCGTCCCACCCTTCCGTAAGCATGGAAACGCTGATGACGCATTTAACATGCTCCCCAAGCTTGCCCGTTTTGCCCACCGTGTTCATGACTTCGCGCAGCAGGTCTTCATCGGTAAGGTTTTCGGCATCGCGCCCAGGGAAGCGCAATTTATATTCGTCTTTGAACTCATCAATTTGGCGGGCAGCAATTTTTTTGAAGTCATCGCTCATAGCCTCGCCCGATTCAATCTGTTCGCTATCGACCAAAATAGTATTGGGGCGGTGCAGCCAGCCACCGTTGCCGTCATCGTTGCGAAAAATGGGCAACTGCCCGGCCTGTGCCCGTTTTTCTCCGTCAAAGTCTTTTTCCCAGCCTGCAATATAATCGTAAACCATTTTGGAAACGTTGGTGTTGTTACACACCACAATGAACACAGGCGGGGTAAGGCCGCTGGCTTTTGCTTCCGGGTTATTTTCCCACTGGCGGTACCATTTTTCATAGTTGCCATACAGGCTAAGCAACGCACCCTGCAATTCCAGGGGGAGTTTGGGTTCACCGCCCACAGCTTCCGTTTTACGGCCTTTTCTGGGCAGCTCTTCGCGTATGCGGTGCCACAGTTCACGGTAGGTGGGCTGGGTGCCTGTCATGGAGTTATCTTCCACTGGCACACGGGGAATTTTTACAAGGCCGGACTCAATGGCATCAATAAGGGAAAAGTCGGAAACAACCCAAGGGAACAAAGTTCCTTCCGGGTTGCCGGAGCCTTTCAGGAAAAACGGCGTGGCAGAAAGGTCGTATACGCAGCGCACCCCTATTTTTGCCTTAATGGCCTCCAGCCCGGAAATCCAGACACGGGCTTCTTCTTCCCGTGTTTTGGCTTCTGCGCGTTCATCGGCATCCAGTTTTTCCGCTTCGGCATCGGGCTTTCTGCGGTAGCAGTGGTGGGCTTCATCGTTAATAACAATAATGTTCTTTTTATTGCCAAGTTCCCTGCACACACGGCGGGCCATTTGGTCGGGTGTTTCTGTAAACACCCCGGGCTGCCCCTGGGTGGCAATGACCTTGGTAAGCTTGCCCACCTTAATTTTTTCCCGCAACTGGAAGGCATGGTAGTTGGTGATAACAATTTTTGCCTGCCCCAGGCGCTCAAGAAGTTGCGGGGGCAACAGGTCGCGCTGGCGGTAATAGTTGGCAGGGTCATTGGGCAGCAGAACGCGCAGGCGGTCGCGTATTGTTATGCCGGGGGCTACCAATAAAAACGCATCGGAAAAGCGGGTGTCTTTGCTGTTGGCCAGTTTGTTCAGGGCCTGCCACGCCATGAGCATTCCCATAACCACAGTTTTGCCCGTGCCGGTGGCCATTTTGAAGGCCATGCGGAACAGGCCGGGGTTGGCATTTTCGTTAGCGGTGTGCAGGGCGTTTTGTATCCATGCATCATTGGCTTGTTTGGCAACTTCTGTAATGTAAATAGCGGTTTCCAGCGCTTCAATTTGGCAGAAAAACAGCTTTTTCTCGCGCTCCTGGTTTGTCCAGTAGGTAAGCAATTCACGGGTTACATGGGTTACTTCCGGGTAACCACGCTGCCGCCAAATGCGCACCCTGGCACGAACGTCATTCACAAAGCGGTTTTCTTCAATGCGGTCTTGTGTCCATTCAGTGCCCGGCAAAACAAGTTGCTTACCCCGATTTTTTTTGGATTGGGCAATGGGAATAAAATATGAGCTAACACGCCTGCCCTCGTCTATCTGGTCGGTTATGCCTTCTTCCGTAAAATGGAAATGCCTTGTGGGTTCCGCAAAAGGTGTGTTGATAATTGGATTTTCGATGACAACCTGACGCATAGAAACTCCAGGGGCGTTGTAAATGGAGGGGCAGAACGGCAAACGGAAAAAGAATTACGCTCTTGTAAAGTTACTTCAAAAATGCAGTAAATGCAAATTCCAGGCACGTTACTTCTTACATTATACGGGGAGAGATTGTTATTTCGGGGGTAATGGCATGGTGCAGTGTGAATACTTTTTTTCACACCTGAACACAAAAAAACGGCCCCTGGAATTGCCGGGGGCCACTCTCTGTCAGAATAAGTTTGCTCTTACCCCTACAACTCATGCAGCGGGATGCTTAGCGTAATCTCAAAGCGGCTATAAGTAACGTATTCTGGCCTTCCTGTTACTTAGCAGGGCACCCCCCCCACCTGCCCCGCCACAACAAAAAACCGCCATGCTGCTTTTACACAACATGGCGGTTAATTTGCCATTGATGGCGGAGAGGAAGAGATTTGAACTCTTGGTACCTTGTGAGTACACACGATTTCCAATCGTGCTCCTTCGGCCGCTCGGACACCTCTCCGTATCGAGGCACGTTCTAGCAAACCCGGCGGATATTAGCAAGGCTAAAAATGGGGAAAATTGCAAACAGTGTTGCTTTACGCCTTAAAAAAGCGCCATGCCCTTGAAATGTACTGCTTCTGAAATGAGGCAATACAGGCGCAAAACATTAGTCCCGCAAGGGTATTTGCATGCCCGCCTGCCGGAATGGGGTCCGCCCAAGCATATACAAAATTAAATTCCCCCGCGTACCGCCCTTGCCGCAAAATGGGAACAGGCACCCACGGCAAATGTGGCAAAACAACAGCCTGGGCAAGGGGGGTTGCAGTGACGTTTTCATAAACAAACCGCAGGCCCTGTAAGGAGCCTGCGGTACTGTGAATAAACCAAGGAATACGTCCATTACCCTGGGCAATGGACCCCACACACAAACAGCTTCACCTGTGCTGTTAGTGTTTGTGGGCTTTCTCCGCCAAGGTAGCAGCCGGTGTAAACTTAACAGATTTACGTGCCGGAATTTTTATGGCTACACCTGTGCGAGGGTTTCTGCCTGTGCGCGCGGAGCGCTGGGTAAGCGCCAAGGTGCCTACACCGGGCAACCGCGTGCCACTTTCCGTAAGTGCTGCTTTGGCTAAAATGCTGCAAAATGCGTTATATGCTTTTTCAGCAGCCGCTTTGGTGGCAAAAACGTCAGGTACTTCCTGCTTCAGTGTGGCAATGAACTCAGCTTTGGTCATAACACACCCCCCTCTCTTTTAATTAAGATTAAAGAAAATGCGATACGCATCCATCGTATCATTTACAGGTAGCGCTACAATAGCGCTCAACCGATACCTAGACAACACTTTTTTTATTATTTTATAAAATTAAGCTGACAACACCCTGCAAAAACAACTGTTTTGCCTGTTAAATTACAGCGATACGCATGTGCTACTCACTTTTTTGTATTAAGTCATAGCCTAAGCGATTTGCCATGTATTGCAACGGAGCGATATTTTTGGTCACCCGCATAATACCCAGCAATGTTTCTGCGCTCAGCTTTGCCCCTTTATCATAAGGATTAACTTCGCGTAGCAGCGTAGGGTAGGCTTTGCCCACTGCTTTGGCAATGTTTTTTGCCGGGACTTCACTTTCAACCACCAGGGAATGTATTATCGTATTCAATTGCTTTCTCATATTACCCCCACAATGTATGGGATGTTAGTATGTTAGTAAAAGGTGCCTTACGTTATAGGTAAACATCATATACGTTTAGTCAAGGGAACTATTATCATTAGGCAGATGTTTTCCTAATTTTTAATAGCCTCTTGCCGCATCTAATTACGGCACAGGCCATATTACGTTCTTGCATTTTACCGCACCTTATCCTTTACATTCTTGCCAAGGCTTATTACTTTTTCTTTCTGGTTAATAAGACCATTGCAAAACTACGTGTTAAAGCGTCCCCCCAGTGGGTAGGCGCTTCAAGGCCATTGTGCGCAAGTCTTGTTTATTTCATTTTAACGGACTGGAGTTTTATATGTCTCACATTACCGTTGCCGTTCATGGTCTTGGCAATATTGGTAAAAAAGTGATTGAATCGCTGGAAGCGGCTTCGGATATGCGCTGCCTTGGGGTGCTTCGTCGTGCTTCTTCCCTGGGCACTGAAAGCCCGGCATTACGCGGCGTTCCTGAGTTTACCAGCCTCACAGAGCTTGCCAAGGCACAGGGCCAGTTACCGCAGGTGGTTATTTTGTGCGGGCCTTCCCGTGCTGTGCCAGCCGATGCAGCCGCCTACCTTGCCGCCGGCGTAAACACCGTGGATAGTTTTGACATTCACCAGGAAATTCTCCCTTTGGTGAAGAAATTGGATGAAACTACCCGCGCACATGGCTGCGTGAGCATTAGCGGTGCTGGCTGGGACCCCGGCACAGATTCTGTTTTCCGTGCCTTGTTTGAAGCCATGGCTCCCTCTGGCACCACCTTCACCAACTTCGGCCTTGGCCGTTCCATGGGCCATTCCGTGGCAGTAAGAGCCTTGCCTGGTGTGGCCGACGCGGCCTCTTTGACCATTCCCATGGGTGGCGGCCGCCATTCACGCCTGGTTTACGTGCTGCCCCAAAGTGGCATAAGCGAAGCCAGCATACGCGAAGCCATTGCCGCAGACCCCTACTTCATGCACGACCCCCTGGAAGTACGCTTTGTGCGCACCCCGCATGAACTGGCCAGCGTTGCCGACAATTCCCATGGTGTGCTCATGGAACGCACCGGGGCTTCCGGCCTGACTTCCAACCAGCGCTTGCAGTTTGACATGCGCATTGACAACCCAGCCATGACCGCCAGTGTGCTGGTGGCCTCTGCACGCGCCACCACACGCCTTGCACCTGGGGCTTACACCCTGATTGACGTGCCCCCCGTGGCCTTGCTCCCTGGCGAGCGTTTGGACCATGTTGCACGGTTGGTATAACCCGCAGCGCAAGGACAATGCGTGGGAGAAGCAGACGTGCCTGCACCCACAGCAGAAAACTTGCCGCAAAAATACCCCGCCGGAGCATATGCTCCGGCGGTTTTTTTATTTGTGTGGTGTCTTATAAGGAGAGTAGTAAGGGTTCCTGGAAAAACGACATAAATGGTGTTTTAAGGGTGTTTGTGCCGTTTGGCAGATGTGCGGTGCTGATGAAGCCATTTGAGGGCTGTATATTGCACTGTGAAGGTGCAGGTGCGCTTAAGGCGTGTATGGTCTATGAGTAAGAGGAGGACGCGGCAACGCTCAACGCATAAGCACCCACATCGATGCACACAACGCGAAGCATGCACCCATTCTTCATGGTGACGGCACCAATAAAAAAGCCCCCTGGCCGCGTTTGGCAGACAGGGGACCAATATGGAGTCGGGAGTATTGCCATGGAGGCTTATGTTAACATCTTCCCTAAAGCCGACGGCAGTCGCGAGCGTTAGCGAGCCGTGGAGCGATAAGGCGGGGCGCAGGTAGCTTTGCCGCCGAAGCATGTACCCGCCGCAGGAGCGAAATAAGAAAACGGGAATCTTTACAGATTCCCGTTTCGGTAATTAATGTTGGCCCCGGCCTACGTTCCCACCTATAAATAGGCAGTATCATCGGCGATGAGGGGCTTAACTTCCAGGTTCGGAATGGAGACTGGGTGT
>NZ_AUCY01000026.1 GCF_000430005.1 Desulfovibrio cuneatus DSM 11391 | reverse complement strand
TTTACCACTTACAAAAATGCGGATTACGTGGGTTTGGTAATCTATTTCCACTTCATCCGTAATGGGTGTCCATTCTGCATGGGCCACACTGCCCCACAAGAGCATACCAAGCACAAGGCAGGGGAGTAAAAAAGCGCGTTTCATTTACAATCATCTCCTTGGGTTTCGCCTGCACAGGCAGGCTGGTTATATGAACAACTGCTCCTTACAACGCATTGGTAACAGAACTACGCACCCCAACAAGGCGGGCCAGTTCCTGCTCAGAAAGGGAAAAGGTGAGCTGTTTTTGCTGGGGGCTTGTGTTGAATGAAGAGTCAAGAAACAACTTTTTATTCACCAAATTAAAACGCGGTGCCACAACCACACGCAAAGGGTCTGTTGCCGGAAAACCTGTTTGAATAACAGCCGCGTAGCTGTCGTCGCCCATGTGTTGTTCCTGCACGGCAACTACCTTGCCCTCTTTATCCAGCAATTCCACTTGTATGATTAACCGCCCATTCCCCCGAAAACTATCCAGCACATACTGGGGAACCCAGAAAAAACTCCAGCGCGAGCTTTTTTTCTCCGCCTGCACCAGTTCACACACGCCCAGCAAAAAAAGCGCATTCCCATCGGTCTGTTGCGGGCTGCCACCAATTTTTTGCAGCAAGCCCTGGGTGTACAGTTCTCCTTCCGAACTCAAGGCAAGGGTAGCCTGCACGCGCTTATGGCCCATGCCTTCCAGCAAGCTGGTGAGTTGTTGGGCCATAGCCCCATAGGCGACTTCGTCAATGGAAACTGAAATGGGCAAGGCAAGCTGCACCATGCCTTTGGCAAGTTTTTGGGATGCCTTGTCGCTATGTGCCTCTATGCGCACAAGGCTGGCGGGGAGCGGTTTGCGCAGCGCCAGTAGGCTTGTGGCCGCCTCCTGTTGCTGTTGCATCTGGGCTAGCGCCGCCTGAAACAATACGTTCCCATCAAAGCGTACCTGTGAAATATTTTCATCGGAAAGTTTCGCCTTGAGCCTGTCACTTTTCACCGTGACTCGCATGGTCACTTCTACAAGGCCCCCTTCCAGGGGGCGGGCAGGGCCAACCTGCGTTGCCTTGCTAATGTAACCATCACTGTGGGAAAGAACTTTGTCCCGCACCAATTCTTCATTTTGCACAAGGGTTTCGGTAATCACCATGGCACCAATAACGTTTTGCACGGCACTGCGAAAAGCCTGTTTACGGGCGGCCTCTTCGGTAAGGCCAAGGCCTGTTGAGAGCACCTCCCGTTCTGCAGTCGCTCCGGCCAACGCAGCAGAAGAAAGCGCTACACACAAAAAACAACTTGCAGCCACAAGAATGAACGGCCTTATGAACAAGGCTATACCTTGTGCACTCATGCGTAGTGATAAACAACAGGCAACATGCTGCCTTACAAGCATATATAGCTCTCCCATTGGCGTATGCTCCTCTCTCATCAGCTACAGGAACACAAAAATGTTTCGTAGAATAGAATGTCCTCTAGCAAAAGGCAACACGCTCTATGGCCTCAGACTGACCAAGCTCTATTGGGCTTGTATTTGCCCAAGCAGTTCTTTTGCTTCGGCGTCGCCCTGTTCTACCGCAAGCTGTAGCCAGCGTCTGGCTTCTGCCACGTCTTTCTGTACGCCCATTCCCATGTGGTACATGGCCCCCATTTTATATTGGGCCGTGGCATAGCCTTCTGCCGCAGCGGCCTTATACCAGCGCAAGGCCGTGGCGTAGCTTGCGGGCACACCTTCGCCATTTTCATAGAGCGCACCAAGGGCATACCGGGCCTGGTTATCACCTTGCGCAGCGGCTTTTTCGTACCAGAAACGGGCCTGGGCTAAGTCTTGTTCCACCCCCATGCCCTGTTCATACAGGCTGGCAAGGCTTGTTTGGCCTGCGGGGAAATGGGCATCTGCTGCACGGCGGTACCATGCGACGGCCTGCTGCATGTTTTTGGGTATTCCAAGGCCGCCGTAGTGCATATCACCCAGAAGCACCATTGCGGCAGCACTGCCTTGCTCCGCAGCTTTTTGCAACCACGGCACAGCTTTTTCCGGGGCTTTGCCCACATCAAGGTAATATTCCCCAAGGCCACGCATGGCAGCCAGGTCTTGCTGTTCCGCCTTCTGCACCAGTTGCCCCAAAGTGGTGGCCCCTGCCACCGGAGCAGGCAGTGGAATTTCCCGTCCGTTCCACAAAAAAACAGCGCCCGCTGCACAGGCAGCCAGAGCCACACCTGCCAGCACCCTGCGCATATTCCTGTTTGCGGTGAGTGCCCCCAAGGAACAAGCGCCGCCTTTGACCTCTGAAACCACAGTACGCAGCCACGAGGTGAAAGGAGAAGGCCCTGCCACAGAACGTGGTGCAGAACTTGGGGGAGCGGCCCCCTTGTTCCCTACGCGATTATGAACAGCGCTGGCGTTGTCGTTGGGCTCCAGGGGGGGGACCACCCCCAACGGGTTTACTTCATGCTGAAACAATTCGTTGTGGCGTTGCAATGTTTCCAGCACACTGTTTATGGCTGCTTCCACCTCCAGCCCATACACATCCAGCCAGTGGCGGTTGCTTAAATGGTATTCCATTTCCACGCTGGGAAACACATTTTCAATGCGCACAGGAATAACAAGGCACTTGTTGCTGGAGGCCAAGGTCAATTCCCGGGAAACCTCCTGCGAGGCATTGGCATGGCCGGAAAACACCAACAGCATCAAGGGGACATCTTTAATGGCCTGGGCAATGGCAGCAGGCCAGGTGGTGCCTGGGGGAATATCACGCGGGGCGTACCAGCAGCGAATGGCCGCGCTTTCCAGCCGGTTCACCAAGGCATCCACAAACAGCTTATCTTGAGTGGAATAGCTGACAAACACATGGTAGCCCATGTTCTACACTCCTTTTATTGGTCCATGGCAGGCAATGGAACCACTGTGGCGTAATACAACAACTTCCCGTCCTCCGACTTCCACGAGCCCACCTTGCGTAGCCCCTGCACCACTCCCTGGGCGCTTTCCCTCACCAGTTTGTGTAGCGATGTTTGCATGGTTTCAGTCATTTCAACCCCTTGCAGCAAGCTTTCTTCCACCTCCAGGGTGGAGGCCTTAACCGTTATGCCGGCAAGATAGCGCACCGCCGCGGCCCTTGCCTTTGTTTCCGCCACCAGCGGGGTTGTGGTGGCATCTTGAGCAGCGTTCCCCTGCAAAGGGGCCGCAGCCACCACCAGCAGAAATACTTTTCCGTCCGCTTCATACAGGTTTGCCCCGCCGCCCCACAACCAGGGCCGTGCGGCATAGGCTTCTTGCCAAGCGTCTTCCACGGCCATGTCCGGAAGGCTTATGAACCTGTGTTGTATGTCTTGGGCAGCCGTTCCGAAATCGCCTTGTTCTTCCAAGGGGAGAGGTGGGTGAGCCACCAGCACAACCACGGCAAGGTGGCCATCGTCGGTTTTCCATTCCCCGGCTTGCTGGGCAGCTTTAAACGCGCCTGCCACTTCTTCCTTGCTTTTACTTTTGGCCCACTGGCGCAGTACTATGCCTTCCGGCCCTTGTGCCACAATATCTATTGTTTTTTGTTCCGCCAGCACCTCCACCCCGAACACGGCTTCAGTTAGCGCGGCTCGGGCTGCCAGGGTTGCCACGGTGCGGGTTGCCTGTTCCGCTTTTGCACCCGGCGCTTCCGGCAAGGCGGCAAAGCCTACCCCAAGGGCTATAAACCCCTGCTCCTGGGGAAATACCCTGCCGCCCCCTTCTTCCAGCACCGGGTCGCTGGCAAAGAGCTGCTCCACAATAGGAGCCACGCGTACCTCACGCGCCATGTGCAAAGGCAGGGGAATAAGCGTTACGTTTCCCCGTGGCACCACAAGCCCTGCCACCATTGTGCCAGCAGTTACAGGGGAAGGTTCTGCAAACACCGTTTGGGCCCCGTGCAACTGCACGGTAAACTGGCGCGGGGCCTCGGCCTGTATCTGCTTGCTGAATAGGGCGCGAGCCAGCCGGGCCTTGGCGTCGCGTTCCGCCATGCTGCGGGCAAGGCGCTGTGCCGTATCTTCCCGAAGCTTGCTGGTTATGCGCCCTGCCCCTACCGCCAGCACCCGCCCTTGCGAAAGGGGGTACACCCCCGGCGTGTGCAGGCTGGCGGGGTTTGCCACTTCTTGTAGCAACCAGGCAGGCGGCGGGGCTGCATGGGCAGGGGGGAAGTTGGCTAGGATGGCTATTATGCCAAGCATACAACAAGCATTACAGAACCACTTCATGCTCTACCTTCCAGTACGTAATTATTTTCTCACAGCAGGTGCAGCATTAATCACTTTTGTTTGCACACCTTTCACCGCACGCAGTTCAGCATCAGAAAGCAGGAAGGTAACCGGCATCTGGCGCTTATCAGACCCCCGACCGCCAAAACTAAATTTCCCTGCCGCTTCATGGAGGTTAAATGTTGATCTTAAGGTAGGTGCTATTGCCACAACCCCACTCCTTTCAATTAATCGCGCAATATCCCATGAAATATCATCTCTATCCTTAGAGAGAAAAGGAACACGCTGCGAAACCACCGCAGCACCTGCTTCATCCAATAAATCGATTTGCAAGACAACCCCTTGAGGAAAAGAGGAAAATGCTTGCACAACTTCTTTGGAAACCGGAATAATGCTCCAGCGGCTTTGCAAGCTAGCACAGTCGGCCATTTCTGCTATGGCAATGGTGAAAAGTTCTTTTTCTTTGCGCCATTTCCACAGAAGAGGATGTGGTTCCACAATAAATCTTGGGTCGCTATCCTTACAGTCACGCGATTTCAACTCGGCTGTCATGGGCTTTACATCAAAGCCCAACTGCGTTGCAGTACTTTTCAAGTCGGTGGTGAATTTCTTGAACGCGGGCATATCTACAGAAACCGTCATGGGGATAGTAACAGTATTCGCCGTGCCGGATGTTTCTATTTGCGCTTTTTCCGTATCTGCTTTTGCTGTAATGAGGCTGGCGGGCAAATCTTTTATGGCATCTGCAATAATGCCCGCCGCATCTTTAGCCTTTTCCTGGGTGGTAGCCTTTTTCACAAACAGGCTTTCCCCATCCACGGCTACCAGGGCAATATTTTCGGCCTTGAGTTTTTCCTTCAACTGGTCGCTTTTCACCGTAACGCGCATGGTGACTTCCACCAGCCCCCCTTCCAGCGGGCGGGTTTTCCCCACCTGGACCACCTTGGTAATGTAGCCGTCACTATGGGAAAGCACGTTGTCGCGCACCACAGCGTCGTTTTCCACCAAGGTTTCCGCCACCACCATGGCTCCAATCACATTCTGAATGGCACTGCGGTAGGCCTGCCGTTTTGCGGCATCTTCCGTGGCCCCTACCCCGGTTGCCACCACTTCACGCTCATCAGCCTTTTGGCTGGGGGCAGGGCTGGCAGCGTGGGCAAATGCACCAACACCACACACCATAGCCAACAGCACAATTCCAGAAACATACAGGCGAAATTTCATGGTTTCTCCTTATGCACGCCGTTTATACAGTGCCAAAGCAGAGTAGCGCCATGGCAAGGTATGTTGTTCGGCAAATTAAAAATTTTCCACATTCCCCATACGGGTTTTGGTGCCTGTGTTGGGTGTTGCCGGGGCAGGCTGTGGGGCTGCGGGCTTGCTGGCCCCCTGTTCTTGCCGACTGGTATCCATGGCACCTTGCGCGCCTTGTGCGGCCTGCATCATTTTTGTAGACCAGCCCATAACCACCACAGCCTTGCGGTTTGCCCCTTCCCCTTCCACATGGTCAAGCAGCACCACAAGTCCGCGCAAAAAACTGCTGGAATGGCTGGCAAACGTGGTTTGGCTCACTTGCAGCACTTCGGCAGTTTCCGTGCCGTCTTTTTCCTTCAGCATCACGCCTTCCGAGCCCGATTCCACCACAAGCACGTTCTCATTCAAAAACTGGGTAAAGGAAACCTTTGCTGCACGCTGGGCTTTTTCCCGTGCCATGCGGTCGCCCCGTGCGCCCTTCAGGGCAGTGGAAACTTCTGCTTCTCCCTTAATTTTCAAGCGGCGCAACTGCCCTTCCTGAAACTCCACATCAAACACCCCAGCCGGAGCATTAAGCAATTCCTGCATGCGCGAATTGACGTTTTGCTTCATGCCTGCGGTTTCTTCTGCCACCGTTGCAGGCACTTCCTCGGCCTTGGCAAAGCCCGCGCCAAGCACAACACCAAAACAAACAACCAACTGCATAAACCAACGAGAAATACCCATGACAGTCTCCTTTAATGACGTTAATGAGATGGTAAGAACAAAACACCACTGGCACTCCAACACAATCGTTCACGTAAATCACTGGGAGCCCACCCTTTGGACTCATGTGGTTACGGCACCTGCAAAAGCGCCATAATCCCACCATTTCTTTCCATACTCAATGTGAACCAAATTTTCCGACCAGAGTAAAAGCGAGTTGCCTATAGTCTACTGCCGCCCCTTACTCTTTCCCCGCACCCACAGCAGTTTTCCCGGCAATGGCGGGCAGCATTTCCGGCCTATGGGCCACAAAAACAGCAGGCATGAGGCCAAATTCCGGTGTTTGGGTAAACTGCATGGTTTCCGTAACCTGGCAACGGCTGCCCTGTTGCAAGGGCACGCTGGCACACATGGGCAAAAACTGGGCGAAGCGATCTTTTTCTTCCTGGTTCAGGCTGGCGGCGTCTTTATCCACCACCACAGTATACACCAACGCCACAGTAACGTCGTTGCCCGTGTGGGCCAAGCTGCTCACTTGGGTATTTTCCGCATGCAACCACCCCCAACCAAGGACAACGGCCCGCTCAAACCGTGCCACCAGCACTGGAATATCCGGCGGGGCAGGGGTGGCTTGGCGGCTTAAAAGAATAACAACAGCCGCAATGACTAGCACACCAAGGCCAAGCCACCACTTAGTGTGTTTTACCAAGGGCTTCATACGTTCTCCTTTCAAAGTCAGCCTGCACCGTGGCAGAGCGTGAACCCACAAGCAAATCTGGCTCCAGCCCTTTGCCGTGGTAGCTTATGCCATTGGGGGGCAAAAGTTCTGCGTTGGTAATAAGGTATATGCCCCCATCTTTGGCAGGCACAGCCACCTGGCTCCTGCCCTTGCCAAAGCTGCGTTGCCCCACAAGCACGGCCTTACCATTATGGGCCAAGGCTGCGGCAAACACTTCCGCCGCACTGGCGGTGAATGCATCTTGCCATACCGCCACAAGCCCGGCAGGCTCTGTGCCCCCCCCGCCGGAAAGTTGTACATCGGGCAAGGCGTCTTTTTTAACAATGGTCACTAGGGGTGTTCCCGGAGGCAAGAATAATGAAGCACTTTGCAAGGCGGCTTCAAGGTCGCCGCCAACATTGCCCCGCACATCAAGCACCAGGGGCATACCAGCAGGCACCCTGGCCAGCGCTGCCTTGAGTTGGGGAAGAGTATTTGCATCAAACCGGGTAAGCCGAATACGGTAAAACCCCTGCCCGGCAACCAGTTCTGCGCTGGGGGGCTGCACCATTTCCCGGGTGACAGTCACTTCCTTCACCCCATCAACCCCTGCCACCAAAAGGCGCACCGGGCTGAGTGCAGGGCCGCGCACCAAATGCTGCACAACGCTCAGCGGTTTATCATGCAAAAAGGCTCCATCCACGGCGCGCAGCACGTCGCCATAGCCAATGCCCGCGTTGGCCGCCGGGCTACCCGCATGGGGCAGGCAGTACAGCATGCCATCACTATTGCGGATAATATCCATGCCCACACCGCCAAACGTGTTGCCGGCGTCTTCTTTCAATTGCCTTGCTTCTGCCGGGGAAATATAGGAAGAATAGGGGTCAAGGGTCTGCAAATAGGCAGTAATGGCAGCAGAAACGGACTTTTGGTGCAGCACAGGCTCAAGGCTTTCTTTTTCGGCCATGGCTGCCGCTGCTTCCAGGCGTTGCCAGTCGTGCTGGGGGGCGGCCTGCGCCAACGGGCAGGCCGCACACCCCAGAAACGCCATGCAAAGAGCGAATGTCCTCATATGGCGCTAAGAGCCTCGGCGTCATTGGTCAGGCGTTCCACTTCGCGCCGCAAGCGTTCGGCTTCCACTTGCAACACAGCCGGGTCTGACCCGCTGCCATTGCCAAGGGCCTTCAGGTCCCCTTCCAGCACGGCCCGCCGGACAAGCATTTCAGTCAGGGCGGCTTGCTGGGCTTCATTGGTGGCCTTGTACCCTTCAAGCTGTTTTTTCAAGCCTGTTATTTCACGCCCTGCCTGGCGCAACTGCTGCTGGGCCTTTGTGTGGGCCGCTTTTTTCTCCGCAGCCGTTTGGGTGAGGGCAGCCTTTTGCTGTTCCTCGGCAATTTGTTCGCGCTGCAACATTTTCAAGCGCTCCTGGCGCTGCGCAGCCCGCTGTTTGTATGCCTCCGGCGAATAGCTGAACAATCCGCCTTGGCTTGGGTCTGTGGTACGCCCTGTTTGACATCCCCCAAGCAACATCGCACACAAACACAGAACAAGAATTCTCGGCATATTCATTACCTCCTGAAAAATTCTATGGATAGTTCCGGGAACCCCGGTGGCGTTCCCTTATGCTTTTACAGCACACTAACAAGACTAAGAGCCTGTGGAATTGGTCTTACACAGAAATACGGGTAGACATGGCAGCAAGCTGTTTGTTGGTTTCTTCCAACTGGGCCTTATGGCGGCGCAGGGCAGAAATTTCCGCTTCAATGAGCGCAGCATCATTGCTTCTGTGGTTCAATTTGGCGTCTGCCAGCACTTTTTCCTGATTTGTCAGCTCATTGCCAATATACGCAATGCGTTCATTGTTGCTTTCAATGCATTCTTGAATGCGTCTAGCGTCAGCCCTCAGCTCTCTTTTGTCTGCCTGTTTAGCTGCCAAGGCTTTTTGCAAGACCTGCGTTTTCTTGTCCAGGGCAGCTATTTCCCCTGCCATGACCTTGTTGTATTGGCGCAACTCATTGTTTGTTTTTTCAGCCTGCAAAAGGCAAGCATCCAACCATGCTTCTTCATTGGCATAGCGCGCTTTTTCATTGGCCACGTGGGTGCCATAGGCATGGCCACCAATAGAGCCTACAATAGCACCCACCACGGCCCCAATAAGCGCCCCACGCCCGCCACCAATGGCGGCCCCAACACCTGCCCCGGCAGCGGCCCCCACTGCACCACCTACGAGGGCTCCTTCAGTTTTGGTGCGGGTGCTGTCATTTTTAATATTGGCACAGCCACTTACCTGGGTTGCCAACAACGCCAGCACCATAACCAGCACAACTCCTTTACGCATACAAACCTCCTAGAAAAAGTTAGCCAATAGTCGTTACACTGCATAACACTTGAAATTTCCCCTGCTGTGGGCAAAGCCCGACGCCCGTAGGCACTATTATTCAGGGGAAACAATCTTAATGGCTTCCAGTTCTTTGCGCATAGCTTCAGACTGAATGCCTTTATTCTGGAAAAAGGTGGCGTACAGCCCTTTCACCACAGGCAATGCCGCCCGTGGCCACAGGGCTTTTTCTTTTCTGGCAGGGTCATTAAGGTAATTCAAATGGTCGGCAAAGGCATTTTCCACCAGGTCGTGGTTCAGGCTGGCAAGGGACTGGATAATGGTATAAAGGTCGGCAATATCGGTGTTTATATTGCCCTCAACCCCTTCCACCATGCGGGCATAGCGTTCCAGGTTTGTGCTGTTCCCTGAATCTTTGGCGCTTTGCACAAGGGCTGCCAGCTTGGGTAATTTTTCAATTTCACGGCCAAGGCGCGCCCCGGTTTTGGTGGCAACGTCCACAAAAGCCTGGGAAATACGCTTGTCTGTTTCCCGGCGAATGGCATTCACATCGCGCAGGGTGCCCTGCACGGAAGCCACCGCCTGCCGCACCCCTTCCGGGGCATTGGCACTGGCAACATAGGCACGCAATAGTTCCACAGCCCCTTCAACCCCTTCCGCCCTGGCCTGGGTTTTAATGTCTACCGGAGCGGTGGAACGCCCCGCCGGGGTGGTTTTGCGCAAATCCCCCTCAGCATAGTCTGTCCAGGCGTCCTTAATTTCCTGCATGGCCTCTCTGTCTGGCAGCACCGGGGCCACCAGGGCAAGGCGCAAGCCCATGGTGGCCTTGCGGTTTTCCTTCATGCCCTTTTCCACTGTGCCTATGAACAAAGGTTCTTCCTGGCGCTGGGAAGTGCGCATGTCTTTTTCTTGAGTAAAGTAGTTGCCCCCACGGGAAGTGAACCCACCGGGACGCCCCTGATAATAGTCAATATGATACGGGGATAATATCAACTCGCTGAGGTTGCCCAGCATGTCGTGCACACCAAGGGCGTTGGGCTTCAGCTTGCCAATGGGCTGTACCTTGTTGTGGGAAGAAGAAGGCCCGGAAAACCATTCATAGGCTGCAAGTGGCCCCTCATAGGGCACATCGTTACCAAAAAGGTTGGCAGGGGTTTCATTACCGCCCCGTGCGGCAAATTCCCATTCCGGCTCAGTGGGCAAGCGGACAAAACCCGGTACAGAGCGCACCTTGGGCATTTGTTCCATGGCATGCGTATATAAATAGCTATTGAGCTTTTCCATGAAGGCCATGGCCTCAAAGGCAGAAATACCACTTACAGGCAGCAGGCTTTGCAACTTGCTTTGGTCCATGCCCTTGGGCAACCCCATAAGAGAATAGTACTGCCCTTCTGTTACTTCGTACTTGCCCATATAATACAGCCAGTCGCTGGCAGCTTCCCCTTGCATGGCAAAGCTCCCCCCCAACGTTATTTCCGTGGGCTTTTCCCCCAGGTAGTCGTTGGGGTTGCCTAGGGTAAAACGCTTTTGGGCCTCCAGGGGGTTGCCCCCGGCCCCAATACGCACGGGGCGAAACACAAAGCACTGGTTGTTAGGCCCAGGCAGCACCAAATCCCCTACCAGTGGCGCGGGGTTACACGGCTCTGCCGCATGGGCCACAGGCATACAGGCCAACATACTTGCCAAAATACCTACTGCAAAAAAATGCATGATTCACTCCTGAAAATGTACAGCGCATAGGCTGTTGAGGAAGCACGAATTACCTATATTTCGGGAAACGCTCAGTTACTTTGTGTCCCCCCTTACTCGTTGCGTAAGGCCTCCGCAGGGTCTACCAGCATTGCCCGCCGCCCGGCCACCACCCCGGCCAGTATGGAAACTGCCACCGTAAGGCCAAGGGCAGCCAGTGGGTGCCACCACGCAAGGCGGCACAAACTTTCCCCGCTTTGCAGGTGTTGGCTAAAAAGCATATTGATTATTCCGGCCAGAGTGTAGAACAGCCCCATGGCCACTACAAACCCAAGCCCAGAAAACACTGCTGCCGTGTACATGGGAAAGCGTAAAAAAGCCCCGCCAGAGAGCCCTAAAAGCCTTAGCACTGCCAGTTCCCGGCGTTTGCGTTCAATGCCGGAATAGACGTTTGCCACAAGGCAGGCGGCCCCGCCCACCACACCGGCAAGGGCAATAAGCCAGAAAATCAGGGTCAAGTATTTGTCTAGGCGCAGCACGTCGTCAATGCGTTGTGCTTCAGTGTGCACTGCCAGCCCTTGTGCTTCAAACTCCCGTCTCAGCGTGTCCACCCGTTCAAGGGTGTCGGCATACAACCGGAACCCGGCATAGCCCTTGCGGTGCAATATAAAAGCGTCTGTTTCCGGGTCAAAGGTAACAGGGCGGTGTGCAGCAAGGGTAAGCACCCCCAAAAGGCGCAAAGGAACCAAGGCTGTGCCTGCCTGCACGCCGTGGCCTTGTGCAACGGTTACCGGAAACGACAGGCTGTGCTCCCCGGCGCTCAGGGTGGCAACCACCTTGCCGGGGGGCACGCTGCCGGGGGGCACAAGCACGGCGCGCCATGCTGCCGAGGCATTGTGTTCCTTGCTAAAATCTTCCTGCCACAGCACGCCTTCCAGCAAAGCAGGGGGAGCATTCTGCCCTTCCCCCGCTGCCCCAACGTGGCTACCAGCCGTTGCCGGGGCATTTTCTCCGCCATTCACCACCAGCATTTCCCCAGCCGGGGCAAGCTGCCACGGCCCGCTACTTGTGCCATTTGCGGAAAGTGCCAAGGTAAGGCCGGGGGCAAGGGGAAACAACCGGGCCTGCCTGCCCGCCAGCCCGTAGCGCACGGTTTTCAAGTTGGTGGCTTCCCCTGGCTGGCCTTTGCCGGAAAGCAGATAATTTGTGCCATCAGGTCCGTGTTGCCTTCCCAAAAAGGCCCCGGCGCTTGCTCCGGAAATCTGTTCCTTACTGGTAAAGCCCGTGTTGTTCACAAGCCGGAATTCCGCTTCCACCCCAAGGGGTCCAGGCACATTCACCAGCAGGGCGGAAAATGCCGGGTAGGCAAGGGGTATAGAACCTTTCCAACCGAACTGAGGCACACCCATGCCGTCTTTGAAGCGTTCCACAGCTTCCAAAACAGGCAGGGGCACAAACACACTTTTTGTGGCGCTGGCCCGCACCGGGAGCACCCCCAGCACTTTCAACGCGCGTTCCCCTGTTTCAAACTGCCCGCCCACTGTTCTGCGTGCGGCCATAACCACTGTTTCGCCTGCTGCCACGCCCAGCGCTTCTGCCAGCGGGGCAGAAAGCAGGCACTCTTCCTTCGCGGGAATGCTATGCCCGTTTTGCAACACCAAGGGGTCGCCTTCTGCTGTGGGAATAAGGTCGGCTGCCACACGTTTTCCCTGGGGGCCGGGGACCACAATATCCACCCCGGTGGCAAGCTGGCGGGTGTAGGGTACGACAAAGGCCACCCCTTCCTGCTTTGCCACGGTTTGAAACCATTCATGGGAGTAGGCCTGGGCGTTGAGGGGGCGAATTTCCCGGTTGCGCGGGTCGTGCACCAGCCTGCCCCGCAGCGTTTCCACGGTGCCAAACTTCAGCCCGAACAGGATGAGTAATGGCCCAAGCACAGAAGCAACAGCCATAACCATACAAAATGAAAGCATTTTTTCGTTACGCAGATCTTCCAGACACAGGGAGAACACCAGCATGCGGCCCAAACGACTGTTATGCGCTTTCATGCTTCCCCCATGGCGTTTGCTGTGTTTGGCAGGCAACCTGCACACAGCGCCTGCCCCTGCCTGGGCCCGTGAATCTGTTAGGCATGGGGCACCTCCACCAGGGTGGAAACCGTGAGCCCGCTGTGGGGGCGTTCCACCGTAAAGGTGACCATGGTGTCTGCATACCCTTCAATAAGCGGGCGGTCATGGGTGACCATAACCAGGGCTATGCCTTGCTGCTGCACGGCACGTTTAAAGGCATCACGTATTTCCGTGGCGGTGAGGGCGTCCACCGCAGCGGTGGGTTCGTCTGCCAGCACAAGGCCCGGTTCATGGGTCAAGGCCCTGGCAATGGCCACGCGCTGGCGCTGCCCCCCGGAAAGGTGGGCAGGCTTCTTTTCCCAGTGTTCGGCTATGTCCAAAAGCGCAGCCAAGGCATGGGCTTGCTCCTGTGAAGGCTTTGCCGGATATTTGTTCATAAGACAGGGCAGCAGAATGTTGTCCCCCACCGTGAGGTAGGGAAGCAACCCGCCTGATTGCAGCACATAGCCAATTTCCCTGCGCCGCAATAAGGAAAGAACACTTTCCGGTTTGTGGCGCAGGTCAATGGCAACATGCCCCTTGTTGGCAAAGCGGGGGTGCAGGGCAAACCTGGAGGCAGAATCAGGGGTAAGAACAAGGCCCAGCATGTCCAAAAGGGTGGATTTGCCACACCCGCTTTGCCCCACCACAGCCACAAATTCACCCACATGCACCCGCAGGCGGGGCACGCGCAATTCAAAGCACATGCCCCCTTTTTCCCGGCGTTTCACTATGTTCTGCACATCAAGCACAAGGTTTGCTGCATCAAAGCTGGCAGCACTTGAGGTCATGGCAACAGTTCCAGGGGAATAGGATACACACTTTCATCGGCATCAGCGCCAGGGTTCAAGGTAATCCATCCTTCCGGCGCGTCGTGCAACGATTTGTAGGCACGCACTCTGGAATCCATTTCACTTAAAAACTGGTCTTGCTCTGTCACGTTCCAACTGTTCCACAGCTCATTGCTCATATCCATAAGACGGCTATGGTAGGGCAACCCTTCCAAAAATCCTGGAATAAGCCCGCTTTGCCCAATGGTTTTGGCGCTTTTCAGCAGGTTCGGGTCGCGGGAGGCAACAACCGAAGCCGCCTGAAGCGAGGTGAAAAAGTCGTCGCCACTAATCTGCCCTGTGCGGCCTGCTGCAATAACTTCATTAAGCAGGGTGGCCAGGGAATCTAACTGGCGCTTGCTTATAAGCAGGCGCACTTCCAGCGACTGCCGGGCAGCGTCTGTCAAATCTTTATCTACCACCCAGGCCACAACATCACGCGGGGGTTTTGCTTCTGCCTTGCTGCCCACCCATTGCACCACAGCGGCCTTTAAGGCTTGAGCAAGCCCGGCAGTGCCTTCGTTCATGGCTTTACTTGTTTCCGTGGTGGCAGGGGCTGCCTCGCCTTCTTTCAAAGCGGCCATTTCCCCGGTGGCTTCTTCCACCAGGCCCCCTTCTTTGGTAAGGGCTGCGCTGAGTGTGTTGCTGGAAGCTTTTTCCAAAAGGCCTTGCAGGGAAGCCACAATGGTGCCTGTGGTTTTGGCAAAAGAGCCCATGTCTGTGCCCTGAATGGAATAATAGGCGGGAATATCGCTACCCTTGCCAAGGGAGAGTACCTTGAACTGCTCTTCTGCCTTGGCCTGATATTTTGCAGCGCCTTTTGGGCGTACCTGAATGCCAAGCAACGTTATGTTATGTTCCGTTGCCAGGGTACGCAGCGTTTCTTCCCCATAGCCGGAAAGGTTCCATTTGTGCCCCAGTTCATGGGCGGGGGCGTCGCCCACCAGCACCACAATGCGCATTGCCCCCGGCGTCCATTGGGTTTGGGTAATGGCGTCACTCACACCGGAAAACATATCTTCAGGAAAGTCTACGGAATCGATTTTTGTTTCCTTGACAGTGCCCATGGTGGCAAGAAAGCTTTGAATATCTTGCAATTGCGGAGTATAGTTTTTGGTTGTGTACTCAATGGCGGGAATGGCTTCCACCGGGTCGCGGTAGCCCCACACCCCAAACCGGATGTTTTCTGCAATGGCCTTGTTTTCCGCCAGCTTTGCCGAAACAGCCCCGGCCACTTCTTTGGTGGCGTCAATATAAGGCCCCATACTGCGGGTGGTATCTAGCACCCACACCACATCAATTTTCAGGCTTTGTGCCACCTGCCCGGCTGCCTCGGCAGACGTTTGGGTGGCAGCAGCGGCAAACTTGGCGTTTTCCCGAATGTCTGTTTTTTCCCGTGCATCTTCACCCCCACCACTCACGGCCGCAAGCTCCAGCAAGCGGGCTTCCCGGCCATCAAGCTGAATGACCTTGTGGTCAAGAATGGGCAACAGGTAAAACTGCCGGGTTATGTCAACGGCCTGTTTTGGTTCCACCGAAACAATACTGAAATTTTGCGGAATATTGCCGGAATCAATGGTGGTATAAAGCCCTTTCACAGCCTCGGTCCGCGCTTCAGCGCTTTGCCCCAGCAATGCTTCCAGGGCTTTGGGACCATCAAACATCAGCACTGGCTTGCGCTGCTCCGGGTGGGTGTACGTAAGGCACATGGCTTGCTTCCAGGCAAACACGTCAGCCGACTTCAACCAGCCTGTTACCGTGCCCCGGTTATCCGGGCCCACCTCATACCAGCCTGTTTCTGCGGCAACATCTTCGCCCCCCGGTTGGGTGTACACGTAAAATGGCATAAACACGGGCAAATTGCTTTGCACCACTTCGCTTTTTTCATCTGACGTTTTATAGAGCGCCGCCATGGGCCGGGTCAGCACCCGCAGGGGTAAAATAGACCCTTCCTTCACCTTTACGGGCACACGCCGCCCGGTACCCGTGGCCTGGGCTTTTGCCTGCTCAGCAGGGGCAGCGGCAGGAGCAGCAGGAGCAGCGCCTTCTTGCAGGGCAGTCATTTCACCACCCGGGGCCGTGGCATTGGCCGCACTGGGGGCCGGGGCACTGGCGGCGGGTGTGGCAGGGGCAGGCACTGCTGCCCCCTTGGGTGCCGGGGCAACGTCCCCTTGTGTTTCTTGCGGTTTGGCAGGTTCTTGCGTGCCTGCCGGGGCAAAAGGCTGGGTTACTGTAGCCCCCAAGGCTGAGGAAGAATACCCTGATCCCAGTACAACAGCACACAGCAAACCCATACAATAACGAGAAAGGCGTTTGTTCACAAATCCCCCTTATACGTTCACAAAACAGAGAACACAATGCTGGCCTGGTGGCACAACCACAAAGCCATTGCTTACCATGGGTGCTGGCAAGGGTGCAGGCAGCACCACAAACACGTCTGTTACCCCGTGCAGCACAAAAAAATCACAACGCAAAAAAAGGTACCACAACACAGGGCATGAAAGAGAAACTCTTCCAAACCCTTTGTTGTGGTACCATAATGAAAATTTTCAGCGAAATTAGGCATACAGAAAGCGAGAACACATACGCACAAAACGGTATACGAGCCCACCCCATAGGCACAGGCCACACCCCTATGGTGCGCAAAAAAACAGCACGAATTGCATGAAGGATACTATAGAGGCCAGGGCAAGAATACGTTGTAGGCATAGCACAAATAATGCGCATGAAACACCTCTGCAAGAGACATAGTGTCGTAGGGAAATGTACTTTTTCTGCAATGAAAACGCATGCAAAAAAGCGAATGAGAACCACCCGCCAAAGCACTTGTGTGCATACCAAAGAGCACATCTATTCCCTCCGGCCCATTGCAGGCGGAGTTGCATGAATAGCGTCAAGCTGTATAGCCAATAACCTACGGTATCACGTTCAAGATGTCAACACGATGCTATAACTGGCTGCAATTATGGAGGCTAAATATCTTTTAGCTAATGGTGCCGTAGGCTTGCAAGTACTGCGTCCCTTGGCCACTTGGCCAATGCTCTTGCCGCGTGCGGCAACACAGCAACCAGCATCCACGAAGTTGTCTCCATAAGGGAAGAATCCCTGGACATTCGTCTGCGCCTGTTCCAGGAATGCCCCACCAATACGCGGGCACTGCGCGACTATACCGTTGCTCTGGATTACATGGGCGACACCCTGGCTCAGGCTGAAAACCTACCGCAGGCCCTGGGCCATTACTCACACGCCCTGGAACTTACGCAAGCCGCCTGCCTGCACGCCCCGCACAACATTACCCTGATGCGAGACAACACAATTTCCCTCAATAAAATTGGAGACATGCAAGCGCGCATGGGCAACAACGATGCCGCATTGCAGCACTATGAAGAAGCATGTGCCCTGCGCCGCAAGCTTACGGCAACACACCCGGAAAATAACAGCTTGCTCAAAGACTACAGCTATTCCCTTATGCGCGTAGCCACATTGCAAGCCCAACAGGGCGAAAACTCTATACCAAACTACCGTATGGCCATGGAAATTCGTAAACACCTTATGCAGCTCCAACCGGGTAACGCTACGTATATATACAACACAGCAAACTGCCTTGCACAATTGGGCCAGGCCTGCCTGCACCAGCACGAAGCAGAACAAGGCCATGCGTTCCTTGCAGAGGCGCACACCCTTATGCAGCAACTGGTGAACGGGGCTCCTGGCCCCACCCCTGCCGCATGGCAAGCCCTGCTGCAAGAAACAGCCTTACCTTGAACATTGCCTGAGCTTATTGAGAAGAGAAATGAAGATGCGATACTCATTACAACCATCTACTTTTTTGCACTGAAATCTTTTGAATTGGGCTAATCCTTCACAATTCTCGTCTATATGGCAAGCAAGGGGTAATCTAGTTGTGAAAATCCCCAACGTGGCTTACACTGCTTCTGGCTACGCATTTCAGAGCTATAAGTTAAACTCGCACAACCCTCAGAGCCCCCCCCCTCACACCCGAAACTACTACCCATGCAACAACTGCACAAATGTCACATACGCTGCCCTATCTTTTTCATGCAGCCTGCTGGCCTGCCCTAGCCACCAGTTCTGCCCCATTTCCTGCGGTTTATGGAATAGCCCTTCTTTCAGGCACTGTTCCACCACAATACCAATAAGCATCAGGCCACGGTTACGGGCTTTGCGGCTTTTTTCGTCCACATCTTTTTTCAGTTCGTCAATTTTTCTCTGTATAGTCTGCTGCTGTGTTAGGGCGCGTTGCAAGCGTTCTTCCGCAGTTCGCCGGCGCGGCATGGCAGCGTTTTTCTGTTCTGCCATATGTTCACTACAGAGAGTATTAGCCTCAGGGGTCGAAGAAGGGTTTTGTTGATAGTCCGACATGCGGAGTCTCCTGTATGGTGTTTGTTGTGGATGGATAATCTGTGCAGGCCACTTGTTCAGCGATAGCGGCTGTAGTGAGGTCGCCGGAAAGAGTGCGCACCATTGCCCGGATGGCGCGGGACATCAGGCGAGCGTTTGCAAGGTTGAGCCGTGATGATGATGGTGGCGGTAGCATGTTTTTCCAAAGCGCCTGGGCATTCCAGGCCTGTACACAGTGTTCCAACGCCTCAACGGTGACTTGGCCGGAAAGGTATTGTATTGATTCTCGAAGCAGGGAAGCATTGCCCTGCATATTGCTGAACAGCTCACGGTTCCAAAGTTGCTCCTGTGGCAGCGTCCATTGGCTACGCAATAACTCGTTATTTATGGCATCAAGCGTCAGGCGCGTTGCCAGTTCCTCCCCAAGCACATGGATCGGATCAGTGGAGGCCAATCTATTGATGATGCTTGGGGTCCCGATTTTCTCATGTAAATACTGCCACTGTTGAACGGACAGCCGGCTATTGAGAATCGTCAGTGTTTCTAGGCCGGAAATCTTTTCAACCTGCTCCCCTATGGCAGCCGTCAAATCCTCCAGAGGAACTGTTTGCATCGAGGCTGGGGCCTTCCCTAAGAAGGCACTCTGTGTATCACATAGTGCCATATTGACAGCATCCAGTGTCACTAGGCCGGAAATAGCCGCGCATCTCTTGGCAATGGCGCTGGACATGACGGACAATTCCTTGGCATTGCCCCATGAGATTACTTGTCCTCTGACCGCGTTTTGCTGGAAATTTGCCGCTGCGCTTCCAGCGCATTGAGGCGCTCCTCCTGGCGGTTGAGCGTTTGCAGGACAAGATTCAGAACCTCGTCGTTGGGTTTGGCTTTGCCCTGGAGCAGGCTCTCCAACTGGTTGTATACATCTTGAATGACACGATTCACTTCCGTCACCTGTTCGTCCAGCTCCTGTCGCATCGTGGCATGGTATTCTTTCACCTCCTGCGGAAGGTGCAGAAAATGGCTGAACTTCTTTTCCATGTCCCCAATGCGTATTTGGGTTGCCTGGCTGGTTTGCCACAAGCGATTCATATACACAGTGAGCTCCGATAGCGTCTTGGAATACGAGACCCTGATCTTTGGAGTTAGGCCGTCCTTCCCCAATGTGCTTGTTTTCTCGCGAATGACCTCCCTGCGCGGCAGTGGCGGGAGTGTCTGTTCCGGCTCTCCTTCTAGGAAGATTATCTCGCGTTTGTGGGCCGGTGTTTCGTTGGTCTTCTGCACTTGATGCTGTTGGTTGTTTTCGGATTGTGACATAAGCTTGCTCCTTGAGTTGTACCTCTAGCGAGGCAATTTCAGAGTTGAGTGTTACTTTTTCATTAACCAGCCAGTTGTGCTCTCGCACCTTACGGTTGTGGATTCCTACATCTGTTTCAATGCCTTGACGCTCCAGAGCTGTGGCCTTTCTGCCTACATGCTTCTGGGCTATTTTTTCACTGCCCTGATCCTTATAACTGCGGTGGTCGATGCGCCTGCCATAGCGCTCCAACTTCTCATTGACTCTTGCTGCCCATTATTCACGCAACCAAATAATTTCCATAGGTCCAGAAGTTTGGTCGTCGAGAATGCGTGTTTTGACAGTAAGTTTTTCGCCATCATATTCACGGGTTGTCCACATCAGATCTATATGCGGATTATGTCCGGCCAAGCCGTGAAAATTGACATACACAATAACGTTGTAGCGGTCGGCAATGTCCTGCGAATACGCTTTGCCTATAGCAAAATATTCTTGAAGGCTGAGTCCCTTTGGCAAAGCCAAATCACCCTTGCGTGCCACTGTGGAATTTTTGCGTTTTTCTGCCAACTCCGCCTGTTCCCACACCCACTGAGTTGGGGGCGTAATCGTTTTCTTGCAACTTTGTGGCAAAACAATTTTACTGGCCCGCACATCCTTTTTCATTGTGTAGTCGGCCATGGTTCCATCGAGTTTTTGCAGCCTGATGCCACCAGCATAGGCCGCCATCGCTATGGCGTTTTGCCCGTTAGAGCGACTCCCAACATCAAAATGTGCATGGTAAAAGTCCATTCCCTTAACTCCTGCGCCGTAGGCACAAACTGTCTTTTGCCCGCTTGGGGGTTTCCAAAGGGGCTTGCCCCTTTGGCGCAACGCAAACGCAGTTTGCATAAGTTGCGCCCTTCGGGGTTTCGCCTTCGGCGTTTTGTCTCGCAAATACAGTTGCAACAAAAAAAGCGACCTCGGTTATGAGATCGCTTTTATAACGTTTGAGAGCAAAGAGGAGACTGGCGGAGTTGCCCCTACGCAAGATTACCCAGGGAAATACATTTTTCCGTGAACGAATTTACACTGCCTCAACCATGATTCTGCACGGGCAAGCTCTGGGACAAAGAGAAAGAAGTTTTTACACCACATTGCATGAAGAGCCAACATGCCATTTCGTTCATCTGTATTGGCACGGGGATGCACAGGAGCAAGGCTCTCAATGATTGAGGCCGTATTTGCTATAATGGGCATGACCTCTGCAATAGCTGGCAAAAGTGAGGAGAGCTGTTCTGCATTTGGCCATGCTACTTCGCAGGGTAAGGAGGATTGAGCGGCGCAAGGATCGCTGTCCCATATGCCAATCCAGTTCGCCAGAGATTCACGGCAGTCCGCGCTAACCTGAGTGAGAGCATACAATGCATCGGCCACAGGTTTGACCTTTTTCCCAACAGAGCCTGCCTTGTCAATTTTCAAAGCCCGCTCATATGCTTTTTTATGTGCAGGCATAGTTTCGCATGGAAGATATGTATGGAACTGGCAAAGGATGCGTTCTTTCTTACCCATGAAGCGTGCAGGAACAGGACGCCAGCAGAGGGAACAACGACAAAAAAGTGAAGTGACATTACGCGGCTTCCATTTTTGCAGACTTTGTGTGGTCAGAAGTACAGAATACAATGTGTTTGCATCGCTTATGCCTGTTGGTTGAAAACCACGCACAAAATTAAGCAGGCTGCTCCATGTTTGTTGCTTGAGTAAAAACTTGGGCAGGTTTGCACCAGCTAGTTCACATGTATAATTATTTGCAATGAACGGCCCAAGTTCTCGTGGACTGCGATTCTCAATTTTTTGGTATAGGTGAAGTTCCGCATCATTTAAAATAATAGTCAAGTATGCTTCCCGTTCTTTGCGCAGGCGTAACAGGTTCACAAGATGATAGCCTGCAGAAGGCCAGCTCCGCTCTCGTGCGGCGGCTAAGACAATACGGTGCAGATCTAACCAGGAAATCTTTGCGGTATCGCGGGGAATGTCCATCTCCGATGCAAGCAGGTCACCCAGCGCCTCAGCCGCTCCCCATACGGTACTGCGCTCAACACGGTCACACGCATCTTTCAACAAATATTCGAGTTCTTCTTCTCGTTTCATCGAGCAACTCCCTCAGTCTCCAGTGAATATGATTTGTTGTTATATATATGCCATGGAACCGAAGAACCAACATTCACCCATAGGAAATATACTTACATCTGAAGAGGTTGCAAGAATATTTCGCATTGACGTCCGCACTGTGCGCCGTTACTATACAACGTTCGGGGGCGTCCGGATTGGGCGCGCCATTCGGTTCTTTGAAAATCACATAGCGAGTATGTCACATGGCGACATTCATTTCAAAGAAGAAAGATGGCCCCAAACGATGGAAAGGACAGGTTTGGAAAGACGGGAAGATGGTGGCGGTGAAGTGGTTCGGCTCAACAAAAGCCGAGCAAAGAGCAGCCATTGCCTGGGAAGAACAGACCAAAAAAGACCTGGCGGAAGCAGCCAAACGGCAGATGCCGACCCTTACGGACTCTTGCCAAAAACTGACCATTCTTGAATGGGCTCATGCCTACCTTGAAGAGTGTGAACGGCGTAACGCAGCAAGCACCTTCAAAACAAAACGGACAGGATTCAAGTTTTTTGTCCATTATCTTAGTGCGACAAAAGACCTGTTTCCTAATATGTTAATAGAACACTTTGGCCGGCGTGAAGCCCGGCTGTATCTGGCACATCAAAAAGACCAGCGTGGGCCAAACAGCTCCAACAAAGCCCGCAAAGTATTGACCACAGCCTGGCGCTGGGGGGCTGCATATCTTGACGGGTTCCCCGTTGATATGCCCGATCCCTTTTTGAGCTGCCAGCGTTACCCGGAATTAAGAACACCAAGGTATATTCCGCCAGAAGCAGACTTCTGGAAGGTGTACGCAGTAGCTCCTGTGCGGGAGCAGGCTTTGTTATCCTGCTACCTGAATCTGGCGGCCAGAAAAAGCGAACTGCTACGCCTAACTTGGGAAGAAGTGGATATTGCCCGCAAAATAGTAACTTTAAGTACATGCAAAAGCAGAACAGGAACTGTGAAGCGGGATAAAATGCCCATGAATACCGAGTTGCAAACGATTATGCTTTGGCTTTGGGAAAACAGACAAGGTGACAGTAATCATGTGTTTACCTGTTCGGTAGAGCCCTTTTGCGGGCAGCCTTACAAATCGGCAGCACATGTAATGAAGCGGCTTTGCGCCAGAGCTGGTGTTAAGCGCTTCGGCTTTCATGCGATCCGGCATTTGGCAGCGACCATTCTGGCCCAGGAAGGACACAGCCTGTTTAGTATCCAGCACAGTTTACGACATGAAAAACAAAGCACAACTGACCGTTACTTACACAGCCTAGGTGCTTTCAAAGAAGTAGAGGAAGCACTAGATTCGCTGGCAGGCCGAGCCCCGGCCAAGGTGCTGCCTTTTCCCTCTCCTCCGGCTAGTAGTAGCGAAAATGTGCGCGTAAGACGCGCCAATTAACGAAACTACCCAGATTAGCACACACCATGTAGGTTTTACCTTTTTGCAGAAAAATGCCTACAAACCCCCAAAATACCTGTACCAAAAAAACGGCGCTAAGAGCCGCCGTGCCGGTGGAAAAGGGAAAGCCCTCAATCAAAACACAGGTTCCACATGGAATTCTCTAGGCAAAAGAAAAGGCTCCTGAAGTAGTACTTCAAGAGCCTTTTTCCGAGAAACTAACCCCAGGCACTAACCCCGGAGAATATGTTTTGAGGAAATTTACATAACCTCTTGGAATCACTTGGCGTCCCCAAGGGGATTTGAACCCCTGTCGACGCCGTGAAAGGGCGTTGTCCTGGGCCAGCTAGACGATGGGGACGCATGGCAGCTCGTTGCTGCGAAAAGGGTATTTACATGATGCAGCCGAGAAGGTCAATATGTTTTGGCAAGAAAATAAGAAAAATAAATCAGCGAAAAGGCAGTACGTTCCCCATTGTTTACGTATATCCTTTGTGCGCGTTGGTTCGGCAGTGTATTGTCTTTCATGCCGGGCCGCGCCCTGGAAGATTCCGCATAATTTGCAACGCGTTCCTCATTCACGGGTAGTGCCATTTTCCTTGGCCGCAGTCCACCTCTTGGATACCCCCCTGTGAGCGGCTCAAAAAAAGCTCCCCGGCAGCCATAATGCCACCGGGGAGTCGTATTCTCCTATGCTCAGAACTACAGCTTGCTAATGTGGTCGGCAAGCATTTTCAAATCTTCAGGGGTGTGTTTTTTCAGAATGTTCATCATCACATTCTTTTTTTCACCACCGAAGGAGCCATCCAGGTAGCCATTCATTTTGCGTAGCAATTCATCAGCGCTTTGCCCACGCAGTGCAGTTGACCCGCCTGTGGGTTTGCTGCCATCAGCCCCGTGGCACCCAGCGCAAGACTTGTACAGTTCCTCACCCGTGGCTGCCATGGCATGGCTGCCCAAAAAGGCCACAAACATAAACATGAAGACGGCTGTCAATTTTTTCATAATAAATTCTCCTTACCGTGTAGGGTTTGTAAAGGAGAAGCACCCGCAACACATACATTTCGTTACTGTTCCTACCTGCCTTGAAAAAAACGGAGGCAAAACAGAAACGGGTGCAACCCTTGCTCTGGCGTTTTCACTCCAGTCCCAAAACTATACCAGCATATGCAAAAAGAATAAACCTTAAACTCCATACAAAGACGCAAAAACACGTTTACCATACCCTTGACCCCGTGAATAAGGTAATGTTACCGTGAATAGCTAAGGAAACACTGATGATGTGTTTTCTCAGGTCTTTTTACGCAGTCATAAGACCATAATCCGGCAATACGGAGAATTCTCTTCTTCGCTACAATAACTGGATTATGCGACTTTCCCAAGCAAGTGGATTTCCGCTTGTTTGGGCTTGGAGTTGATTAGTACCAATTAATCAACTCTTCCCCAGAAAAGGGCAGCCTGCGCTGCACAGCAGTGCACTGCCTGTAACATTTCAGGAAAACGGGAGAAAACCATGCCTAAAACACAGATTAACACTGAAAAGGCCCCCGCCGCCATTGGCCCATATTCCCAAGGTATTACCAGCGGTTCCATGGTATTTACTTCTGGCCAGCTCCCCATTGTGGCGGCTACTGGCGAAATGCCCGCAGACCCAGCCGAACAGGCCAAAGTGTCCCTTACCAACGTAAAGGCCGTGCTGGAAGCTGCTGGTTCTTCCATGGAAAAAGTGATCAAAGTAACGGTATTCGTGCAAGACCTGGCCCACTTTGCTGCCATTAACGAAGTATACCAGTCTTTCTTTGCCGCACCCTACCCTGCTCGTAGCTGCGTGCAAGTAGCCCGCCTGCCCAAAGACGCTTTGGTAGAAATTGAAGCCATTGCTGTAAAGTAACCTCCAGGGTACTACAGGGTTCAGTGCCGCCTGCTTGCCAGGCGGCATTTTTTATGGGGAACATGCAAGGCAACCAGTACACTACCACCCGGGACAAAGCGTATGGGTATTATTGTGTCGCTACATGTTGTGTGTTATTCTACCTAGTCTCTAAAAAACACACATACTGGCTCCACGCGCTTTTACAAAAGCCTGCCCATTGCCCTATTTTTAAATACAACTACGTGCGTTTGCGCCGTTGCCAACATCTTTTGGCAGCTATCAGGCTGCCCCTTTTGCAAGGAATACCTCATGTTTGAAAACGCCACAGTTTCGCTTATGTTCATGGTGCTGCTGGGCTTTGTGGGCATATTTGTCATGTTTCTTTTCATTTTACGGGCTCTTTCCCAGCAAACAACCCTGATGAAAGAACTGTTCAAGCAACAGCAAGCCACCCTGGCAGACGTAGACCGCCAGCTTATGGACATTCACTACCTGATGCGCCTTGCGGCAGAGGGTGCAATGGAACAGGCCGCGCCACCAAAGCCGGACGACTTTCCCCAGGACGTGACAGAACTGTTCACCCCGTACACCCCCCCGGCGGCGCAGCAGCCCCCCATGGGCGGTTCTTTTGCCTCCCTGGACATTGGCACCTTGGGCACTACCCCGGAAAAACCGGGTGTTGCCCCCAAAACTTCTGCCCCTGTGCTTGAATTAAAGTAGCCGGGGTAGCCATGCAGCACGCTCCTGTTTCCTCCTTCGTTCTTATTACCAAACGGGAAAATACCGCCGCTGAAGAAGCTGGCAGGCAGGCCTTTGCCTGGCTTGCAGAGCGTGGCGTTGAGGTAACGGCCCTTTCCCATGCCGACCTCCTTGCCGGTGCCCCGGTGCCAGATGCTGGCATGGCCCTTGTGTTTGGGGGCGACGGCACCATTGTTTCCGTGCTGCGGCGGCTTCTTGGCAGGGGCATACCTGTGGCCGGGGTCAATTTTGGCAAGGTGGGCTTTTTGGCAGAACTTTCCCCTGCCACATGGCTGGCAGGCCTGGAAGAGGCCATGGCAGGTGCCACTACCACAGAACAGCGCATGACCCTGCATTATGAAGTGCAGCGGGGCAACAGCACTGCCTTGCGCGGGGAAGTGGTGAACGACGTGGTACTTACCCGTGGCAAACTGGCCCGCCTTGTGCCCCTTAGCCTTGAAGTGGACGGATGCCACATGGTGAACCTGCGTTCCGACGGGCTGGTGGCTTCCACCCCCACGGGTTCCACTGGCTATGCAAGTTCCGCCGGGGGGCCACTGCTTGCCACCGGGCTGAATGCGTATGTAGCCACTGCCATTTGTCCTTTTTTATGCGGGTTTCCGCCCCTGGTGCTTAGCGCCCACAATTCCCTGTGCATCACCGTGCAGGCTACCGGGGTGGAAGTGTTTTTAACCCTGGATGGACAAGAAGTGCATGAACTGCACCCCGGCGACACCTTGTGCGTGCGCGGCATACCCGGGCGCATGCACCTGGCCCACTTTGGCTATTCAGGCTATTTTGAGCGGTTAGCCTCCGCCGGATTTGTGCGGGGGTAATAGAGAAACGCCAGTAAATCCGTGCGCCCCTCCCTAAATAATAGTTAATAAACTTCAGTGCGCAATACTCTTATAAGGAGCCTTTATGGCACGGTTACCGGCAGTTACCAGTGTAGCAGACATTACCATGGGGGAAGACCCGCAGCTTGAAGCGTGGGTGTACCATTTCCTCACTGAAAATAATATTGAATACCTCACCAACCCATCCATTGTGGCTTCTGCGGCGCAGCTTCGCTTTATGGTAGCCTTACAGGAAGGGCAGGTGTATTTGCCGTGCAGCGACGCCCTGTTTACCCAAATGTATACCCGTGCCGAACAAACCGGCCTTGTGGATGCCTATAAAAAATCATGGCTCTTCATTGTGCGCCTTATTTATCGGCACGATTTAAGCAAACAGGAAAAACGCAGGGTGCTCAGCCTGTGCCGTTACCGCTTCCGGCAATACCTTAACGCCCGCATGCTGCTGCCTTCACGCCTGGTAAAGCGCCTGGTGAAGGTGGTGCTGACCAAATGCGGCATCTTAGACCCCTTTGCCGCCAAAAAACGCCTGGCCAATGCCAAGGCAGAGCAAGTGTTGCAGTCGTCTGAATTCCAGCAGGCAGTCAACGCGTTTCCCGCCATGGAAAACCCCACCAGCCTCAGCCTTTCCGGCATGCGCCAGGAACTGGACATGGCGGAAACCACACGCCTGATGCGCCTTTCCACCCTGGACACCCTGTGGACAAGCACCGTGCCCAGCACTGTGCTGGAACAGGAAGTAGCCCAAGCAGCGCAGAATATAGCCTGTGTGCGCACCTTACTCAGCCAGGGCAGCGAGGAACGCAAGCGCATTCTGTTTATTCCCGATGTGGCTGGGGGCATTATGTTTGACCTTGCCCTGATACGCACCTTGCTGCGCCAGGGGCATGAAGTGGTGTTGGCTCTCAAGGAATTTTTCTACTTCAAGGCCCTTACCTTGTGGGACTTGGAAGACGACCCGGTGATCAAAAAAGCACTGGGGGCAGCCCACGTGCTGGACCACAACACCGTGAGCAAAAACGAACTGCTGCAATTGCTGCGTGAACACCGTTTTCTGATTATTTCCGATGGAACATCAGAACAACTGAACCTGTACCGTACCAGCGTGGCCTTTGCCAGGGCCTGGAAAGAATGCGACCTGATTCTGGCCAAGGGCCGCCGCAACAAAGAAATTTTAATGGAATCTAGCCACTTGTTTACCAGAGATATTCTGGCCTTTTGGCGCAACCAGGACGGCACCTTTGCGGTGCAGGCCAAGCCCAGGGCAGAATGGGCCCACAAGTTTTCCGAAAAAAACCTGCTTGCCAAGGCCAAGGAAATAACCGATGCCATGCGTGCAGCGCGCGCACAGGGGAAAACAGTTATGTTCTACAGCGCTGTTATTGGCTCCATTCCTGGGCAAACCGACGTTGCCATTACCCTGGTAAACACCTTTGTGGAAAGCCTGCGAAGCCGCATGGAAGGCACATTTATTATCAACCCTGCCGAACACTTTGTGGAAGGCATGGACGGCGACGACCTGATGTATATGTGGGAAAATGTGCAACGCAGTGGCCTTTTAGATGTATGGCGCTTTCAAACCGTGCCCGACATTGAAGCCAGCTTTGCCCTGCTGGGGCGCAAGGTGCCTTCGGTTTGGTCCGGCAAAGACGCCACCTTTTCCACAGGCTGCACCAAAGAAATGCACATTGCCCTGGAAGTGCAGCGCAAACACCCGGAACTGCAAATTATTGGCCCTTCGCCGGAACGGTTCTTCCGGCGTAACGAATACGGTGTTGGCAAATACTACGATGCCACTCTTACAAGGACAGACACATGAGTACTGACATATTTTTTGCCCTTTGCCACGCCCTGCCCGCCTGCTTTACCCAGCAGGCCACCGCCACTGCCCAGTGGCATAAGGCAGAAGCAGCAGACGTGCCCTTTACGGAAGAAGCCACCCTGGCAAACCTGCCCCAGCTTATTCTGGCGCAGCACCAGTACAACTTTCGCCTGTGGCATGTGGAAGACACCGCCCGCCGCACCGACGTGGACGACACCGTTATTGCCAAGTGCAAACGCACCATTGACGGCCTGAACCAGCGCCGCAACGACCTGATGGAAAAGGTGGACACCTGCCTGACCACCCTGATGACCCCGGCCCTGCCCCGCACCCATAACCCCGGCCTGAATACGGAAACCCTGGGTATGGCAGTGGACCGCTTGTCCATTCTGGCCCTGAAGGTATACCACATGGAAGAACAAACTCTGCGCACCGATGTGGGGCCAGAACACAAGGCCAACTGCACCAAAAAGCTGGAAACCCTTGTGCAGCAACGCGCCGCCCTGGAACGTGCTGTGCTGGGCCTGCTGGAAGAATACCGGGAAGGGCGCAAAACCCCCATGGTGTACCACCAGTGCAAAATGTACAACGACCCCAGCCTGAACCCGGAACTGTACAAGGCAGCGGGGAAGTAAGGTACAAAAAATAAGCAACAACAAAAAACGCACCGTAGCAATACGGTGCGTTTTTTGTTGTCAGAAAAATCTTGCAAAGAGCAATGCTAAAAAATGTCGTTTGTTCCCTCAACAAGGCTCTGGCCCACCCCACCCCCCAAGGCACACCGCACACCCATAAGCCATGCCCACGGCCATGTCCCTGCCAGAGGAAGACCCAATGTCCAGCACAAGCTCCAGGCACTGGCGGCACTCTTCTTGTGAGCCATGCATAAGGGCATGCACCAGGGCGGCAAGGCTGGCCCGCATTCTGCCATGGGCAGCATGTTCCACCCCGGCACTGCTGATAACATTGGTGGCACTGCGCGAAAGGTGCGCCACCTGCGCAAAAAAAGGCTGCCAACGCGAAAGCGGGCAATTGCACACGGTGCACACGGCGAAGAGCCCCAGCAGCATGTCGTCCCCGGCTGGTGTCAGCCCCATGCCCAAACCCAAAAGCCCCTTGGCACTGGTCAAGGCCGCCGCTTCATCCCCTTGCACAAGGCTTTGCGCCAACCCTTGTATACCCTGCCTTAAACGCTGCTGAGTATGCACCTGTATGGCAGAAATTTCACCTTCCGGCTTGGTGGCCTCCAAAGCGGGCCACAACACCTCTGTAAGATTTCTCTGTAACGTTTGGGAGTTTTGAGGATACACAAGAACGGGCTGTTGCCAGGGCTGCGCGTGGGCCATGTCCACAACTACAGCCTGGGCACCGCGGCCCACATGCAGGCAATGGGGTATATACTGCACCGCAGCCTGCGGGGCCACAGGCCATTGCTCAAAACTGCTTGCATCCACCTGTACCACATTGGGGCCAAGTTCGCCCTGCGCACCCACAAGAGCCACCAGGGCGTCGGGTGCTGTAACGCCGTCATGTGTCCACAGCACGTTCATAGCCCGCGTAAACACGCTTAACACCACTCCTGTGGCCTGCCTTTGGTGCAGGGCCTCCAAAAGCCGTGCGTCCGCCGAAAGTGCTTTGCAGTGCAGCATGTTCCCGCCCCGAATTGAGACCATTGTGCAATAGGGAGTATTGATTACTCTTGGGAAACACCTTCCCCAAATAAAGCGAGTAACGTGGCCAAACGGAAAAAATCAGCGTGCCTACCCATTCCCCTTTTCCGCTGCCGCAAGGCAATTGGCAGCGTACATCACTGCGGCTTCCACTTGGCCTGGGGCAAACCAGCGCACATCTTCTTCCCGGCGGAACCAGGTCATTTGCCGTTTGGCATAGGCCCGTGTGTTTTTCAGCCACAGGGCGCGGCATTCTTCCAGGGTGGTGTGCCCGATAATGTGGTCGTACAGTTCCCGGCAGCCAATGCCCGACCACCCTGGAGCTTCGGGGTCGTCGCACAGCGTAAGGGCGTTTTTGGCTTCGTCCAGCGCCCCGGCTTCCAGCATCAGGGTAATGCGCTTTTCCAGAATGGGTTCCAGCTCTGCCAGGGGCAAGGTCAGGCCAATTTTCACCGGGGTAAAGTCTGTGGGGCGCACATGCTGGCTGTGCCACCAGCTAAGTGGTTTGCCTGTGGCCTGCCACACTTCCAGCCCGCGAGTGATGCGTTGCCTGTCGTTGGGGTGAATTTTGGCGGCGTAGTCCGGGTCTACCGTGGCCAGTTCCGCGTGCAGGGCATGGCTGCCTTCTTCCTTGCAGCGTACTTGCCAGTGGGCAGCAATGGCTGGGGAAACAGGGGGGATGGGGGCAATGCCGTCAAACAGGGTTTGAATATACAGGCCAGTCCCCCCCACCAGTACAGGCAGGCGGCCTTTAGCGGCTTCTTCCAGAATGCGTTCACGGGCCATGCGGGCATAAGCACCTGCACTGATTTTCCCCTGGCTTTCCAGAAAACCATACAAAAAATGCGGGCAGGCGGCCTGTTCTTCCGCTGTGGGCTGGGCAGTGATAATGGGGAAATCGTGGTACACTTGCCGTGAGTCTGCATTGATAATGCTCACAGGCCAGCGCCGGGCAAGTTCCAGGGCAAGGGATGTTTTACCGGCACCTGTAGGGCCAAGAAGACACGGCACAAGCAGGGCAGAAGAGGATGAAGGAGCAGATTGTGTCATCATGGAAATCAGGATTCACACGAGGTGTGTAACGGGTAAGGGTACCCAAACTTTTGGCGCAACCGGCGGTACACCGGGTCTGGCACAAGTTCGCGTATATCCCCCCCCAGTTTTGCGGCGGCTTTTACAATGGTGGAACTAATGTACAGCCACTGGTAATCGGTCATCAGGAACACGGTTTGCACGTGGCGTTTCAGCTTGCGGTTCATCAGGGCAAGCTGGAATTCATACTCAAAGTCGGAAACAGCCCGCAGCCCGCGCACAATAACGCGCGCGCCCTTGCGGTCTACATAGTCTACCAGCAGGCCGGAAAACGGTTCCACCGTAACCTGCGTGTTGCCCGTAAACACCTCTGCCGCCATGTTCACCCGTTCTTCAATGGTAAACAACGGGCTTTTAGGGGTGTCGTTGGCAACAGCCACCACCACGTGGTCAAAAATTTCGCATGCCCGGCGAATAAGGCTCACGTGCCCGCTGGTAAGCGGGTCAAACGTGCCGGGGTAAATTGCTACGGTCGGCTCACTTCCCATATCAGCACCCTTGTTTGCCCGTATGAACGGTCTGCATGCAACACAAGTTCCGGGTGAACGGCTTCCGGTGCAATACGCTGGCGGGCTTCAATTTCCGCATTTACCAGCGCACCCGGCTTTACCCAGCCATTGGCAAGTAACTTTTTCACAGTGTAGGCCAGCACTGTGTCCTTGTAAGGGGGGTCTATGAACACAAGGTCATAGGGGGCAGGGGCCCGCTTGCCCAGCATTTTGCCTGTTTGGCTTTGCACCACATTATAACGCTCCGGGCTGACCCCAAAGGTTTCCGCATTGGCGGTAATAACTTTGGCAGCATAAGCGGCAGCATCCACAAAGCATACATGGGCAGCCCCGCGGCTTAAGGCTTCAAACCCCAGGCTGCCACTGCCAGCAAACAGGTCAAGAATACGGGTTTCTTCCCACACAATATCGCGTGATTCCAGCATGGAAAACAACGCTTCACGAACAGCACCCATGGCAGGGCGAAACCCTGGCCCTGTGGTGCTTTTTAAGGCACGGCCTTTATACATTCCAGCAATTATACGCATAGGGTGTCAATAAGGAAACCGCCTTGCCAGCGGCCTGGCCCTGAGGTGCAGGGAAACAAGCAGACGTGTTGGCGGTTTTATTTGCTCTTTGCCAGGCGCGAAGATGCGCCTTTGGCGTGAATGGTAAGTATAGCGCCTTTTTCATCAGGCACCAAGAGGTTTGTTTTGTGCGGCGTGCCGCTGCCATTGCGTGTGTAAGAGGTGGTGTTGTGTAGATTTTTGCGGCGCTAGCGCCACACCATTCCTCTTTTTTCTTCATTCATCCGCTCCGCTTGGGTGGAAACACGAAGTTTTTTCGTTTGGCAAGGCGCGAAGCGTTTTTGCAAGGGCGGGCTGGGCTCTTTGGCCCTACCCCCCGACCCTAAAGCCGACGGCAGTCGCGAGCGTTAGCGAGCTGTGAAGCGACAAGGCGGGGCGCAGGTGGCTTTGCCGCCGAAGCATGTAACCCGCCGCAGGAGCGGAGAGAAATCACGCCGCCAAACGGACAAAATGAGCGTTTCCTAACTCCAGCGGGAAAGGAAAGCCCGCGCCCCCTCCGGCGTCATATACCGTTCCAGCATTGTCAGGGGCGAATGCACAAGGTCCATAAGCAGGAAGGCGTCCAAAGTATTAAAGCTGGTATCAATGTGGAAAGCCCCAATTTTGCCGCCCAGTTTCAGGTAATGTTTAAACAGCACAGGAATACCCTTGCCGCCTTCAATATCTTTCACCAGGGCCACCACACCGTTGTAGTTCAAGGTGTCAGGCAGGGGCATATCTTTGCCACGGCTCAGCAGTTTATCCGGCACGGTGCGCCCACGCACCAGTTCTGCCAGTTCGGAACTGCCGCACTGGGTACGCAAGTAGCCCACCACAGTACCCAGCGAAGCCGGGGTATAATCCAGGCTCAGGCTTACAGGGCCGAACAGGCAGTGTATGTCGTCGTGGTGCAACAAAAAGCGGCCAATGCCCTTCCACAGCATCATCAAGGGGTGGTATTCGCGCTGGTAGGCGGGGTGCACCACGGCGCGGCCCAGTTCCAAAGAATGCTCATAGCGCCTGAAAAATTCCGGGCTCATGCGGAACAAGGTAGTGGTGTACAGGCCTTGCGGCCCTTCCTGGGTGAGAATTTCCTGCACCTTGCCAAGGCGGTAGGCCCCCACAAGGCATTGGTCTTTCACGTGCCACAACAGCAGGTGGTAGTATTTATGGTCGTAAATATCCAGGTCGCGGGCCTTGCCAGAACCTTCCCCCACAAGGCGGAATGTGCCTTCCCGCAGGGACCCCAGCTCTTCCAGCAGCAGGGGGGACTCCCCCCCGCGAATGGCGTACACGGCGTAATCGCCTTCCTGCACCAGCAGGTTTTCCGGGGGCAAGGCGGCAAACGCGGCAGCAATGGCATCCGGGTGGTGGGCTTCGGCAACAGGTTCCATGGGGCGCTCTTCTTGCGCCACCTTGGCAGCCTTTTTGGGAGCGTCACGTTCGGCCAGGGCGTAGGAGCGCATGCGCAGGTAAGCGGTAATGGATTCCGGCGTTTGCAGCAGGTTCATGGCGCTAGGTTCCACCAGCCTGCCGTGGCTAAGGCGCAAGGTTTTGCCCGGCATGCGGGCAAATTCGCGCGGCAGCATCAGGGTGCGCAGCATGGGGTGCAGGCAACCCATGGCTTGAAACAACAGGCTGTTGCCCCCATGAAAAAACAGGGGCAGCACAGGGGCCTTGTGGCGCTTGGCCAAGCGAGCGGCAGCCATTTGCCATTCCGGGTCTACCACGCCCTTGCCGCGCTGCCAGTGGGAAACAGTACCAGATGGGAAAAAGGCCACGGCCCCGCCTTGTTGCAAATGACTGCTAGCATTACGCAAGGAGGAAGTGTTCACCGCAAAGGCTTCTGCCGTGCCGGAAAGAATATCCAGGGGCAGGCAACACTGGCGCAGTTCAGGAAAAATGCCCAAAATGGAGTTCACCAACACCTTTACGTCAGGCCGGTGGGGCAGCAGGGCCAGCATCAGGGCCAGGCCGTCGATGCCGCCAAAGGGGTGGTTGCTAACAATAACCAGCGGGCCTTCCTTGGGAATGGCCTCGGCAAAGCCTTCGTCACACTGCAAGCGCACGTCCATAACACGCAGGGCGTCTTCGGCAAATGCAAACGCCCCCCCGCGTACAGGAACTTGGTTGAATATGTCCATGAGCGCGTCGATGCGCAGCACCTTTCGCAACATGGGGGCAAACAACGGGGGAATGGCAAACACTTGCTGGGGCACGAAGGAAGTGTCCAAAATGCGGGTAACAGGCGGCGGGGCCTGCCAACGGGCCAACAAGTTTTTTGCGGCTTCCGGCTGAGAAGAAGAAAGCTTGGGCATGAGAACTCCTGCAGGTAGCGCCAGTGGGGTAAAAGCACTATAGCAGGCTTCACCGGGAAACAAAAGACCTGCAAACACGGAAAATGGTCGGCGTTTGTACTAAGTAGCCTGTATTTATTACCACAACCCAAAGCGTAATCTCGCACCGAAACCAAATGGATTATACAATTATTACTCGTAAACCCGCAAAAGCATAGGCCCGCTTGTCCTTTTGGAAAGAACCGGATAATATGCATCATAAATTCACGAACTGCGCATGAGCAGTGTCGAGAAAACCGAGCTTTTCACATTGGGCACGGCACGTGCTTTTTGCACCGTGTTTCCCACAATGGTTACTATACCCCACGCTACAACCAGGGAGGAGTCATGGTTCCCCAGCCTGTTTGTTTTTTTACCCCGCTGTATGAAGTCGCCTCTGTTATCAATTCCAGCCTGGACACCCAAACGGTGCTCCAAAAAGTAACAGAAGAAGTGGCCAAGGCCTTGAACGCCAAAGCCTGCACCCTGCGCCTGTTAGACCGCACGGGCAAGTTGCTGCTTGCCAGCGCAAGTTATGGCCTGAGCAAGGGCTACATGCGCAAAGGCTTTATTGAAGTGGAAAAAAGCCAGCTCGACGCTGTGCTGCTGAGCACTGGCAAGCCTGTATACATTAACAACGCCCAGGTGGACCCACGCTTCCAGTACCCTTCTTCTGCCATGTCGGAAGGGCTTGTTTCCATTCTTGCCGCACCGCTTCTGGTGGACCAAAAGGCCATTGGCGCCTTGCGTGTGTATGCCGCAGAAGAGCGCCAGTTTACCGAAGAAGAGAAAAACTTTTTGCTGGCAGTTTCCCACATTGCCGCCATTGCCATTGAAAATGCCCGGCTGCATGAAGCGCTGAAGTCAAACTATGAGTTATTAACGCAGTACAACTACCAGGTATTTGAAGACTAAGGAAACGCTGATGTATTCCGTTTGGCGGCGTTACTTCGCTTTTTTTGAAACAGTCAAGGACAGAAGAGTTGACCCGGCCCGTCCTGGGCCTCGGCCTTCGGCTCCCGCACTGTGTGCGGTTCCCAATTCCGCGTCAAAAAAAGCTCATGCCTTGCCAAACGAAAAAATGCAGCGTTTCCGAAGCTCTCTAAGTGCTGCTTATCTCAAAACTCATTACATTTACACTACGAAATCCCAAAGCGAATCAGCAAATAAGGAATTACCCATATGAGAAGAACCCGTATTGCCATTAACGGCTTTGGCCGCATTGGCCGCCAGGTGTTCCGCGCCCTGTACGCCATGTATGGCAGCAAGGTGGAAGTGGTGGCCGTGAACGATTTGTTCGACGCCCACACCAACTTCCATTTACTGGCCCACGACACAAACTACGGCCCTGCCCCATTCACCCCTGTGGTGGAAGGCGAAAATGTTACCGTGGGCGACTGGCACGTGCGCAGCCTTGCCGAGCGCGACCCAAAACTGTTGCCCTGGGGTGAACTGGACGTGGACGTGGTGGTGGAATCTACCGGCATTTTCCGCACCGCCCTGCAAGCGGCAGTACACCGCGAAAACGGCGCAAAAAAGGTCATTATTACCGCCCCTGCCAAGGAAGAAGACCTGACCATTGTGCTGGGTGTTAACCACCTGGAATACGACCCCGCGCGCCACCACGTGGTTTCCAATGCCTCATGCACCACAAACTGCCTGGCCCCGGTGGCCCTTATTATGCATAATGCCTTTGGCATTCAAACCGGGGTTATGACCACCATTCACGCCTACACCAACGACCAGCGCATTCTGGACCTGCCCCACAAAGACCTGCGCCGTGCCCGCGCTGCCGGGTGCAACATAATTCCCACCTCCACCGGGGCTGCCCAGGCTGTGGCCAAGGTTATTCCGGCGCTTAAAGGCAAGTTTACAGGCTATTCATTGCGGGTGCCCACCCCCACTGTTTCAGTGGTGGACTTCACCGCCATTCTGGAAAAAAGCACAGATACGGAAACACTGCAAAATGTGCTGAAGGCAGCAGCCGAAGGCCCCATGAAAGGCATTCTGGGCTACAGTGAAGAGCCACTGGTTTCCAGCGACTTTAAAGGCGACCCGCGCTCTTCCATTGTGGAAGCAGAATACACCAACATTACTGGCGGCAACGTGGCAAAAGTAGTGGCGTGGTACGACAACGAATGGGGCTATTCCTGCCGGGTGGCAGATTTGATTGACCTGATGGCCCAAAAAGGCTTTTAAGGGAAACGCTCATTTTTTCCGTTTGGCTGCGTTGTTTCTCGATTTTTGCAAGGGGGCAGGACAAAAGAGTCCAGCCCCCTTGCAAAAATCGCTCGCGCCTTGCCAAACGAAAAAACTGAGCGTTTCCCAATTGCAATGTAACTAGTGCTCCCTAAGAAGTCGCTGAGTTATTAGCCCCCCCACAAATACCCATAAAACAATAATCCCCTTGCAAGGTGTTTGCCTTGCAAGGGGATTATTTGTAACACGTACTCTACAGGAACATCTGCATTCCAGTACAGCAATAGAACTGCCTTCTACAAGTAGTCGCCCCGGTTAAACTTGAACGTTTCAGTTGTGGCAAGCACATCCAGTTCATTCAAAACAGAGGCAAGGCCCGGCTGACTTTGTGCCAGGTTTGGATACTCTTGCTTGAAAGCAGCAATGTCCTGAGTCATTTTTTCAAGCGCGCTGTAAGCGGAACGCAAGTTTCCCTCAGCTTCATTGCCAAGTTCGCCAGCATAGGCTTCAAACGATGAAAAAATATCCTCAAGCCGCGCGCCTGCCCCGGCAAGCACGGGTTGTTCCGGTTGGGCTGCATACCCTAAGTCTACTTGGCCCATAAGGTTTGGGGCCAGTATGCCCTGAACCCTTGCCGTTTCCGCACTTGCTTCAGAGGCAACACCAGGAGCCACCGTGGCACTTAGCTGTTCTGCCATAAGGGCTTCAAACCCCACAGGGGCATCTGCCTTTTTACGGCGTGGTTCCAGCTCTTGCAGGGCAGCCAACTGTTCGTTGGTTATTTTCATAACGCCTCCAAAGTCATTGATTGCAAATTGCTATGCAAAAAAGTTGCCAAGCAACGGCAAATTCTTACCTACCAAATATTATTGAACAAAAAATTTCAAGGCTCGGCATTTTTTTCCTTGCTGCAACACCCGTTGCCTGGCAGTGCCCCTTTTGCACCGAAAAAAACCCACCCGGCCCCTTGGCGCGGCAAGAATTGCCTGCCCCCCTAGAGAATTTTACCGTTAAAAAGCTCTCTCCATTTGCAGTTAAGCGCGTGAAGGATTTTATATAACAGCGTGTTATGATAAAATACAACGACACGCTTCATGGGTGCCCGCAAAGCGTCTACAAAGCAATTTTATCATACAAATGCTCTCAAAGCCAACAGACAGTGAGAAATACGTAACATAAACCAAGGAATTTTCAATGTAAATTTACTCGGGTGAAAAAAAGCACAATTTTCACTCGACTCTATCATAAAAAAGCACTAAACTATACATACGTCTTTCCACAAAGTGTGCATGTTTTTCATACGATGACTGATGCGACAAGCATACAAGCCGTAGCTACCAATGCAGCAAAATGTACGCACGCCCTGAACAGCAGGGCAACGCCGCCAGAGGGTTCATACCCACCTGCCTGGCAACAGGGCAAGAACATAGGGTACATAAGGAACGAGCCATGAAAAAGATTTCCAAAATTCTGTGTGCAGTCGACCTTTCCCAGCACAGCGAAGAAGTTGCTTCTTACGCCACAACCTTTGCCAAAGCCTTGGGGGCAGAAATCATTGTGGTATATGCCGCACCAGATCTTGCCCAGTATGTTGGCCTGCATGTGCCCCCCAGCTCCCTTGAAGGCACGGTGCAAAAAATTGTTGCCGGGGCTGAAAAAAGTATGGAAGAATTTGTAACCGCCACCTTTAAGGAAGTAAAAACAAAGGGTGTGGTGGTGCATGGTTACCCGGCAGAAGAAATTATTGAAACGGCCAAGGCCAGCGGGGCAGACATGATCATTATGGGCACCCACGGGCGCAAGGGCTTTGACCGCATCCTGTTCGGCTCTGTTGCTGAACGGGTGGTGAAAAGCGCCTCCATTCCCGTGCTGACTATTCGCCCTTCAAAAGTATCATAACGAGCATATAATACAGCAGCCTCTCCCCCAGGGGCAATTTCACTTTGAAATTGCTCGGAGGCAGGAGGTAGACTGTTCAAACAAAAAGGCCGCAATGCGGCCTTTTTGTTTGAACAGCTTTTTTGAAAAGACAAGGGCAAACTCCCCCGCCCCTTGAGGGAACCAAAGCAGGTTGAGATGTGCGGGGGGGTGCCCCACAACACATCTCAACAAAACCTAGGAGGAAAAAACACCGGCAACTAAGGCAGCCGGAGCACTGGCTTTACGGTAAGCCCCTTGTGCGAATCTTGAAACGCCTGCTCTATATCTTTAAAATCGTAATACTTAATGAGTTTATCAAAGGGGAATTTACCTTGTTTGTAATATTCCACCATTTGCGGAATGAAGGTGTGGTAGGAAAGGTTACCTTCATTGCTCCCCACAATGGTTTTGCTGCCAATAATCAGGTCCATGGGGTCGAATGTAAATTTATTGCCCACACCACACAGGGCCACTTTCCCAAGGGCACCAAGGCTTGCCAGGGCTATGGTAAACATGGCCGGGGCTCCTGTAGTTTCAAAGGCAAGGCTTGCCCCCCTGCCGCAAATACGGGTAACTTCGGCAGGCACGTCTGCCACTTCCTTCCTGTTAATGGTGTGGGTTGCGCCCAGTTCCAAGGCAAGTTTCAGTTTGTCCGGCGTACCGCCCACTGCAATAATATGCTTGCAGCCAGCTATTTTTGCCGCCATTACCCCGGTTAACCCCAGCGAACCACAACCAAAAATAACCAGGCTGTCTTCTGGCCCCGCTTTCAGGCAACCAAGCACAGTGCCTGCCCCGGTTTGAAAGCCGCACCCCAATGGCCCCAACATGGCGATATCGACCGTCTTATCAACCTTTACAAGGCTGGTGGCATTGACCACAGCATATTGCGCAAAAGTAGACTGACCAAAAAAGTTTTTAATTTCCTTACCATTTTTGGAAATTCGGCTGGTGCCATCCTGCATTTTACCGCCAATGTTCAACGCCCCCATATGCGGGCAGGCAAATGGCATGCCTTTGGTGCAGTAGTTGCAAGTGCCGCAGGAAGCAACGGTTATCACTACATGGTCGCCCGGCTGAAAGTTTTTTACCCCAGCCCCTACGCGTTCAACAATGCCGGAACCTTCATGCCCCAACACCACAGGCGGCTCAATCATCCACTGGCGGCCACCTTCATCAGTATGGCACACGCCTACAGCAACAACTTTAACCAGTACCTCATTTTCTTTAGGTTCTGCCAGGTCCACTTCCTCAAAAACAAACTGCCCACCCTGTTCATAAAGCACTGCAGCCAACATTTTCATACCTGCAACCTCCACTGGTTATGTGCCAAGCTGGCATGAATAATGCCAGCCTCCCTTCCCAGCCTTTACCAACAGCCCTGCACACAGGGCAGCACTGCTTCCACAGGCACGTCACCAACGTGCCAAAGTCTGGAAAATCGGCATCTTCAATATAGAACACCTCTCTATCTAATTGTCAAATTACATGTCCTTTTATTTCCACTCGCCTCCTGGGCCCTTGCCAATGGTCATTCCTGTACTGCAGAAAAGGGGTCTTGCTTCCACCAACTATTACCCACCGGGACAAAGGCATTGCCCGCAGGCTACGCTACGCCTTCCTCATGACACAGTTTTTTCTCAGCACCACGCAACAGCGTGCTAAAGATGCACCCATTCCCCCAACGGCACAGGAAAAACAGCCCTCTGCCCATAAAAAGCCTCATCCCAGCCTTTTCAGGCGTTGGTTTATCTGCCATAATGGCAGTGGCAGGTGCTTCTTTGCTATTTGCAACAAAAACCCGCTCTGGTAGCAGGCCTGGCAGCAACGCTCTTTCCAGAATCTTTTTGCTTTTTTGAAGGAATGACTATGCACATTGCGGTTATTGGGGGTGGCAGTTGGGGCACGGCACTTGGGCACCTGTTTGCAGGCCAGGGCCACAACGTGACCATGTTGCTGCGTAGTGAAGAACAGGCAACCGCCATTACCCGGCAGCATGAAAACCCGCGGTACTTACCAGGGCTTGCCCTGCACCCTGCCCTTGCCGCCACCACCAGCCCGGAAGCTGCCCTGCACAAGGCTGAAATTTGCCTTTTGGCCGTGCCCTGCCAACACATGCGGGCAACCCTTGCCCCCCTTGCCCCCCTGGTGCCCCACAGTGCCATTCCCATTTGCACCAGCAAAGGCATTGAAGTGGCCAACGCCTGCACCATGCAGCACGTAGTAGAAGCCGTGTGGCCCACCCAGGCCACCAATTATGCCATTTTATCCGGCCCTTCCTTTGCCCATGAAGTAACGGAAGGCAAACCCACTGCCGTGGTGCTGGGGTGCGGCCCACAAGCCCTGCGGGCCACCCTGCGTGAAGCCCTTTCTTCTTCCCTGTTCCGGGTGTATTCCAGCCCGGACGTGACCGGGGTGGAGCTTGGCGGTGCCCTGAAAAACGTCATGGCCATTGCCGCAGGCCTGTGCGACGGCCTGGAACTGGGGCACAGCGCCCGCGCCGCCCTCATCACCCGCAGCCTTGCCGAAATGAGCCGCCTTGGGGTTTCCCTTGGGGCGCAAGCCCCTACCTTTATGGGGCTTTCCGGCATGGGCGACTTGGTCCTTACCTGCACCGGGGACCTTTCCCGCAACAGGCAAGTGGGCCTGCGCCTTGGCAGGGGGGAAAGCATGGAGCATATTACTGCCAGCATGCGTAACGTGGCAGAAGGCGTAAAAACCACCGACGCCGCCTGTACCCTGGGGGCACAACTGGGGGTAGACCTGCCCGTTGCCCAGGCAGTGCGCCGCATTGTTCAGGAAGGGGCCAGCCCGCGCCGGGTGGTGGGGGAACTGATGAACCGCGCCTTGCGGGATGAATAAGGGCTGAAACGCCCGTTGCAACTGAAAACTACTCTATTTTATTTGGGAAGGCTCTGCCTCCCCAAACCCCTCCGCCAAGGGCATGATTGACTCGGCCCTTCCTGGGCCTCGGCCTTCGGCTCCTGCCCTGTGGGCAGTTCCCAATTGTGCTTCCTGCACAATTGTCCTCTTGGAACCCCACATCAGCATTCAGTTTTTCGCATGGCGAAAAGCTGAACGCAAATGGGGGTCAAGGGGAATCATTCCCCTTGCAGGGGCTGGGGGACAGCGTCCCCCAATAAAAATCAAGAAAAGTCATGCGCAATTTTTTCCAAAAGGAGCCTTCATGCCTTTGGTAGTAGGAACAGCAGGCCACATTGACCACGGCAAAACAAGCCTTGTGCGCCGCCTTACCGGCACAGATTGCGACAGACTGCTTGAAGAAAAAACCCGTGGCATTACCATTGAACTGGGGTTTGCCCACTTGCCCCTTTCCGGCGGGGGGCGTCTTTCCATTGTGGACGTACCCGGCCACGAAAAGTTTGTGCACACCATGGTGGCGGGCGCTTCTGGCATCGACTTTGTGCTGCTGGTGATTGCCGCGGACGAAGGCGTTATGCCCCAAACCCGCGAGCACCTGGAAATATGTTCCCTGCTTGGCATTGGGCGCGGGGCCGTGGTCATTACCAAAACAGACATGGTAGACGAAGAACTGCTGGAGCTTGCCCAGGAAGACATTGCCGCCTTTTTGCATGGCACGTTCATGGAAAACGCCCCTGTGTTTCCCCTTTCAGCCCACACCGGGCAAGGCATGGAGCCGCTGGTGGCCTTTTTGGAAGAACTGGCCACCACCCTGGCCCCCAAGCGCCGGGCCGACCTGTTCCGCCTGCCCGTAGACCGCGTGTTCACCATGAAAGGGCACGGCACAGTGGTCACCGGCACCATGATTTCCGGCACAGCCGCCGTGGGAGAAGACGTAACCTTATACCCGCGCCTGCTGCCCAGCCGTGTGCGCAGCCTGCAAAGCCACGGCAGCACCGCCCAAAGCAGCCCTGCCGGGCAGCGCACTGCCATTAACCTGCAAAACCTTGCCGTGGAAGACATTCACAGGGGCGACGTGTTGGCCCACCCCGGCACCCTGTTCCCCAGCCAACGGTTTTTGCTGGAGCTCACCTGCCTCTCTTCTTCCCCCCGGCCCCTGAAGCAGCGCACCACCGTGCACCTGCACCACGGAGCCAAAAGTGTGCAGGCCCAGCTCTATTTCCCGGAAGTAGACCAGCTTGGCCCAGGGGAAACCGCCCTGTGCGAGGCCCGCTTTACCGAGCCCATGGTGGGCGTGTTTGGCGACCGCTGCGTGCTACGCTCTTTTTCTCCCTTGCGCACTGTGGCAGGGGGCGTGCTATTGCACCCTCTGGGCCTTGGCCTGCGCCGCAAAAGCAGCCATTTTGCCAGCCAGTGCGCTGCCCTGCACCGTCTTGCCACCACCATTGCCCCCACTGCGCCACCACAGCAGGCAGCAGGCGAGCCGGAAGGTAAAGGGGCTAAAAAACAATCACTCCCCCCGGAACAGCAGCCCGACGCCTTGCAAGCCATTGCCGCCCTTGACCTTGCCGGGGAAGCAGGGGCAACCTTCCAAGAACTGGCGGTGCTTACCAGTGCCGGGGCCAAGCCCCTGGAAAAGCTTTTGGCCCACCTTGGGGCAAAGCAACTTGCTTTTTGTGTAGACAAAGAAGAACGCCGCTACCTGGGGGAAGGGGCCATTGGGCACCTTTCCGAAACCTGCCTTGCCGCTGTAACTGCCCACCACAAGGCAAACCCCATGAAGCAGGGGCCAGGCCGCAACGAAATGCTTTCCGGCTGGGGAAAAAGCCTGCCCCCCAAGCTGGCCCATTTTATTATGGAGCGCCTTGTGCGCCAAGGAACACTAGTACTGGCAGGCGACGTGCTGCACCTGCCGGGGCACAAGGTAAGCCTTGCTTCCGACCAGGGCAAACTGCGGGCCGCCATTCTACAAGCCCACACCCAGGGGGGCATTACCCCACCCAACATGAAAGATGTGCTGGAAGCCCTGCAAACAGACCCCAAGGACGCAGCAGCGGTTATCAAGCTTATGCAGGACGATGGCGAAATTGTGAAGGTGGCTGATGGCATTTGGTACGAAACCAAAGCCCTTGATAGCCTGAAAGAGAAAACCGTACGCTGGTTCGACACACACCAAAGCATTGACCTGGCAGGCCTGAAAGAAGTAACAGGACTTTCACGCAAGTTTCTTGTAGCCCTATTGGAACACTTCGACACCATACGCCTAACAGTCCGCGTTGGTGACGCCCGCCAATTACGGCAAAAATAGGAAGTGCTGATTTTTGTTGGGGGACGCTGTCCCCCAATCCCCCTGCAAGGGACGTGACGCCCCTTGCAGGGGGACAATTGTGCAGGAAGCACAATTGGGAACTGCCCACAGGGCAGGAGCCGAAGGCCGAGGCCCAGGAAGGGCCGAGTCAATCATGCCCTTGGCGGAGGGGTTTGGGGAGGCAGAGCCTTCCCAAATAAAATCAATAGTATTCTCTCATACAGCATAATGATGAGGCATAGATGAACAACCACACCACCCGGCAAATTCACATAGGTTCTGTTCCCATTGGGGGCGGTGCCCCTGTGGTTGTGCAAAGCATGACCAACACAGACACGCGGGACGTGCCCGCCACCCTGGCCCAGATAGAGCGCCTTGCTGCCGCCGGGTGTGAAATTGTGCGTGTTGCCGTGCCAGACGACACCGCCGCCAAAGCCATGCCCGCCCTGTGTGCTGCCTCCCCCCTGCCTGTGGTGGCAGACATCCATTTTGACGCCCGCCTTGCCGTGGCTAGCCTGGAAGGGGGCGCCGCAGCCTTGCGCATTAACCCCGGCAACATTGGCGGCCCTGCCAAGGTAGACATGGTGGTGGACGCTGCCAAGGCTCACAAGGCCCCCATTCGCATTGGGGTAAACGCAGGTTCACTGGAAAAAGAACTGCTGCACCGCTTCCACGGCCCCACCCCGGAAGCACTGGTGGAAAGTGCCATGAGCCATGTGGCCCTGTTGGAAAAGCGCGGGTTTGAGGCCATCAAGATTTCCCTGAAATCGTCTTCTGTGCCAGACACTTTAGCCGCGTACCGCCTGCTGGCCAGCCGTTGCCCCTACCCCCTGCACACAGGCATTACCGAGGCAGGCACCCTGCTACGCGGGGCAGTAAAATCGGCTGTAGGTATTGGCATATTGCTGTCTGAAGGCCTCGGTGATACTATCCGCGTTTCCCTCACCCACGACCCCGTGCGGGAAGTGGAAGTGGCCTGGCAAATTCTGCGCTCCCTTGGGCTGCGCCAGCGTGGCCCGGAGATAATTTCCTGCCCCACCTGCGGCCGCACGGAAATTGACCTTATTGGCCTTGCACAAGCGGTGGAAGAACGCCTCGCCCATGTTTCCCAAACGTTCACCGTGGCCGTTATGGGCTGCGTGGTGAACGGCCCCGGCGAAGCACGCGAAGCCGATGTGGGCATTGCTGGCGGCAGGGGCAAAGGCATCCTGTTCCGCAAAGGACAGGTGGTGGGCTCTGTTACCGGAGGCCAACAGGAATTACTCAATGCCCTGATGCAAGAAATTGAGGCTTTTTTACAAGAACGCTAATTGGGGGACGCTGTCCCCCTCCGCCAAGGGCATGATTGACTCGGCCCTTCCTGGGCCTCGGCCTTCGGCTCCTGCCCTGTGGGCAGTTCCCAATTGTGCTTCCTGCACAATTGTCCTCTTGGAACCCCACCTCAGCGTGCAGCTTTTCGTTTTGCGAAAAGCTGCACGCAAATGGGGGTCAAGGGGCGTCACGTCCCTTGCAGGGGGATTGGGGGACAGCGTCCCCCAAATCATAACTGAACACGACCAACACTAATTATATTACGGAGAAATACCATGCGCTGGAGCCGATCCTACATTCCCACCCTGAAAGAAGCCCCTGCTGATGCAGAAGTCATAAGCCACCAGCTTATGACCCGTGCTGGCATGATCCGCAAGCTGGCGGCGGGCATTTACAACTACCTGCCCCTTGGCCTGCGGGCCATTGCCAAGGTTTCCAACATTGTGCGGGAAGAAATGAACCGTGCAGGCTCGCAGGAAGTGCTGCTGCCCGCCGTACAGCCCGGCGATTTGTGGGTTGAGTCTGGCCGCTGGGAATTATACGGCAAGGAACTGCTGCGCTTTACCGACCGCCACGACCGCCACTACTGCCTTGGCCCCACCCATGAAGAAGTGATGACCGACCTGGTGCGCGGCGAAGTGCGCTCCTACCGCCAGCTTCCCCTTTCCCTGTACCAGATTCAAACCAAGTTTCGCGACGAAATTCGCCCCCGCTTCGGCCTTATGCGCGGGCGTGAATTTATTATGAAAGATGGCTATTCTTTTGATAAGGACGACCAGGGCGCAGACATCAGCTATCGCGCCATGTACGACGCCTACAACCGCATTTTCAGCCGCCTTGCTTTGAAGTTTCGCCCGGTGGAGGCCGATTCCGGCTCCATTGGCGGCAGCTTTTCCCATGAATTCATGGTACTTGCCCAAACCGGGGAAGACACCGTGGTGTCCTGCACCGGGTGCGACTATGCCGCCAACCTGGAACGCGCCGTGGCCAAGGTAGCGTATACCCCCAGCAGCGTAGACTGCCCCCCCTGTGCTGAAGTGTTTACCCCGGCCCAACATTCGGTGGAAGAAATTTCGGCCTTCCTGCAAGTGCCAGCCTTCCACATTGTAAAAACCATTTTGCTGGATGTAGACGGCAAGCCCGTGGCAGCTTTGGTACGCGGCGACAGGGAACTGAACGAAATCAAGGTGAAAAACCACCTCAATGCCGACGAAGTGCACCTTGCTACCCCAGAACAGGTGCAGCAATGGACGAAAGCCCCTGTGGGCTTTGCCGGACCAGTAGCACTTGAAGTGCCCACCATTCTGGCAGACCTTGAGCTGGAACAGCGTGAAGGCTGGGTGGCTGGTGCCAACAAGGCAGATAGCCACCTGACCAACGTGAGCCTGCGCCGCGACGCCAAAATAACCGCCTATGTGGACCTGCGCACTGTGGCAGAAGGCGATACCTGCGTGCGCTGCGGCGCAATGCTGGGTACAGCACGGGGCATTGAAGTGGGCCACGTGTTCAAGCTGGGCACCAAATATTCCAAAGCCATGAAGGCTGTGTTCCTTGACGAAACGGGCGCGGAAAAAGATATGATTATGGGCTGTTACGGCATTGGGGTAACCCGTGTGGTGGCTTCCTGTATTGAACAGAACCATGATGATAAAGGCATTGTGTTCCCCCCGCCCATGGCCCCCATGGAAGTGGTGCTGCTGTGCCTTGACCCTGCCAATGAAGCGGTATTTGGCCCGGCAGAAGAAATGTACCGCCAAATTCAGGAACTTGGGCTGGACATACTGCTGGACGACCGTGAAGAGCGCCCCGGCGTGAAGTTTAACGATGCCGACCTTATTGGCGCGCCCATGCAGCTTGTGGTGGGGGCCAAAGGCCTTGCCCGTGGCGTAGTGGAAGCCAAAAACCGTAAAACCGGAGAAAAGGTGGAACTGCCCGCCCAAGGGTTTATGGAAGCCTTTGTCACCTGGAAAAACAGCGTTTACGCCAGTTGGGGTATGTAGCCCCATGGCAGGGGAAGGACAAATCCTTTCCGTTACCGCCCTCACCCGGGCCATTAAGGCCCGGCTTGAGGGCGCGTTTCCGTTTGTGTGGGTGCGCGGGCAGGTCACCAACGTTTCCCGGCCTGCCTCCGGGCACCTCTATTTTTCCCTGCGCGATGCGGAAAATACCCTGGCTGCCGTGTGGTTCAAGCAACAGCAAACCCGTGCCCAGCAGTTCGACCCCCTGACCGGGGAAGTGTTTGAAGAAGGCACCCGCCCCAACCTGGCCCAAACCCTGGCCAACGGGCAGGAAATTATTTGTGCGGGCCGCCTTACGGTATACGGCCCCCGTGGCTCCTACCAAATGGTGGTGGAGCTGGCGGAAGAAGCAGGCATTGGCAGTTTGCAGGCAGAATTTGACCGCCTGCGGGCCAAGCTGTATGAGCTGGGCTACTTCAACCTGGAACGCAAGCGCCCCCTGCCCAGCCACCCCAAGAATATTGCCCTTATCACCTCCCCCCACGGGGCAGCGGTGTACGACTTTTTACGCATTGCCGAAACACGGGGCCACGGCAGCACCGTGCGCCTGTACCCTGTGCAAGTGCAAGGGGCAGAAGCGCCGGAAGCCATTTTGCGGGCCATAACACGTATTCGCCAGCAAGGGCAGGCAGACGTTATTGTGCTGGTACGCGGTGGTGGTTCCCTGGAAGATTTGTGGGCCTTTAACGATGAACGGGTTGCCAAGGCCGTGTTTGAAGCCCCGGTACCCGTGCTGGCAGGCATTGGCCACGAGGTGGACTTTACCCTGGCAGACCTCACGGCAGACGTGCGCGCCGCCACCCCCACCCATGCTGCCCAATTACTCTGGCCGGAACGCACCGCCCTGTATGAGCGGCTACATACCCTGCACACCAAGCTGCACGCCGCAGGCACCCGCCAGCTTACCCAACGTGCCGGGGTCCTTATCCATTATACCCAGGCCCTGCACTGGCAAAGCCCCCAGCGCAAGCTGGCCCTGTGGGGGCAGCGCTTGCAAAACCTTACCGAAGCCCTGCGCCGCTCCCCACCCCAGAATATTGCCACCCAGGCTGCCCAGTTGGCCCGGCTGCACGTAGGCCTTGGCCGCGCTGCACAGCGCCTGCCCCGTGAACAGGCCCGACTTGCTTCCCTTACCCAGCGCCTTGCCCACAGCGGCGACATGCGCGTTATGGAAGCCCTGCACCGCGTGGAACGCCTTAGCCTGCGCCTGGAAGCCGTGAACCCGCACGCACCCCTGGCCCGCGGCTATGCCCTGGTGCAAAACAGCCAAGGCCAGTTCATACGCAGCGCCAATGCCGTAACCCCCGGCCAGCACCTGCACGTGACCCTGCACCAAGGGGCCATTGATGTAACGGTGGACGGGGAAGAAAGAGATAAGAATGTGGGGGAGGGAACCCCAAGGGCTTGAAGCCCTTCTGGTTCCCTCCCCCACACCCCCACCCTCCTCCACCCCATTTTGGGGTACTGAATAAAAAACAGCGTG
>NZ_AUCY01000025.1 GCF_000430005.1 Desulfovibrio cuneatus DSM 11391 | reverse complement strand
AACAGCAGAAGAAACTGCCATCTTTGGTGGAATTGAGATAAGAATGTGCACATGGTCTGTGAGCAAATGCCCTTCCAAAATCCTGCATTCCTTCTGTTGGGCAAGAGCGTGGAAGACATCACCAAGCTGCTTTCTCAAACCTTCAAAAAGCTTTTTCTTGCGGTACTTTGGAATCCAAACCACATGGTACTTGCAAACCCATTTGGAGTGACTTAAACTCAAGGCTCCATCCATTTGGGGCCTCCTGTTGATGAACTTTGAGCGGTTCAACAACGGAGGTCTCTTCTATTTCTGGAAAAGTCAAACTTTGGGAGTCCCCAGGCAGAGCCTGGGGTTTACCGATTTTTTATCAAGGCATGGGGCGTTAGCCCCATAAGCCGCTGGAACATACGCAAAAAGTGCCATGGGCTGTACCCTGCTTCTTGCGCCATTTGCACAAGAGAGAATGGCTGCTCCGGTGCCTCCAGAATCCGCTGCACAATGGCCTGCGCCACGGAAAAGCCCGCACACGGCCTGTGGTCATTTCTTTGGGAACCATCCCGTGCAGCAGAAAAGATAATACTCTTTTCCAGCAGTACTGCCACCCTCTGCTCATATCCCGCAGGAACATGTACACCAGCAGTACCGCACGCACGTTGCAGCAACCAGCCAAGGCTTTCCCTTACTTCATCTGGTTCACTGCCGCAGGGTATGCACATTGTCAGCATTTGCGCCTGGGAATCCAGCGTCAGGCAGTGCGACACACAGGGGCGCAAAACAAAATGTTGCCCTGGCGCAAATGTGTGCTGTTCTTGCGCCTGACCAAGCACCACTGCGCCAGCCAGCACCACACCCACTGTCCAATGCTGCATGTGCATATGCCACGGAAAGTGCTGCGCTTTCCCGCCGGAAAGCACAACCTCTGCCCTGCCGCCCTGTGTATAGTAATACTCGCTTCCGCGCATCGCATTGCCCACGGTGCACCCCCCCGCCGCTATTCCAGCTCTTTTTGCTGCTTCTTGGGCAACGACAGCCGCAATATATCATACGACTCATCAATCATTTCTTTCAGCAACGCTTCCGGCACGACCCCGTTGAGGCGCACAGAATTCCAGTGCAGCTTATTCATGTAGTAACCCGGCACAATGTCTTCATGCTCTTGCCGAAGCTGCGCCCCATAGCTGGGCTCTATCTTCAACGTAATAATAGCGTTGCCTTCCTTGTCGCTCCCCTGCATGGCAAACATTTTGCCAAACAGCATGTAGCGCCGCGCACCCCACTCTTCCTTATAGTCACTCTCACAACCTTTCTTTCCTGTACAATACGCATCAAGCCACTGGTAGTTCATAATAAACCTCGTTTTTTTCTGGGGGACGCTGTCCCCCAGCCCCCCTGCAAGGGGCATGATACCCCTTGACCCCCATTTGCGTTCATCTTTTTGCAAGGCGAAAAGATGAACGCTGATGCGGGGTTCCAAGGGCATCATGCCCTTGGCGGTGGGGGTTGGGGAGGCAGAGCCTCACCAAATTCTATGCTATTCCACAAACAGCTCGGCAATGGCCTGCTGGTTGGCAGGCACCACGCCTTTTTCGGTAATGATGCCCGCAATGAGGCTTGCGGGGGTCACGTCAAAGGCGAAGTTGAACACAGGTACACCTTCGGGGGTGATGCACGTTTCGCCCACGTGGGTTACTTCCCGCGGGGTGCGCTGCTCTATGGGAATATCAGCCCCGGTGGCAGTGCTGCGGTCTATGGTGGAAAGAGGTGCAGCGATATAAAAGGGAATGCCAAAATGCTTTGCCAGCAGGGCCACGCCAAAGGTACCAATTTTATTGGCTGCATCGCCATTGGCGGCAATGCGGTCTGCCCCTACCACTACCTTGTTCACCCGGCCCTGGTGCATAAGCAGGGCGCAGGCATTGTCGCAGGCAATGGTCACGGGCACACCGTGCTTGTGCAGTTCAAAGGCGGTGAGGCGAGCCCCTTGCAAAAAGGGCCGCGTTTCATTGGCAATAACATGAACTTTCTTGCCCGCTTCCACGGCGGCGTAAATAACCCCAAGGGCGGTGCCAAACCCGGCAGTAGCCAGGGCACCTGCGTTGCAGTGGGTCATAACGGTATCGCCATCGGCAATCAATGCAGCGCCATGGGCCCCCATGCGGCGGTTAATGGCCACATCTTCCGCCTGCATGGCCAGGGCTTCTGCCAGCCAGGTAGCGGTAAGTGTTTCCAGGCTGGGCAGGGCAAGCGTGCGCCATACACTGCGCATGCGCAGTACGGCCCAGGCCAAGTTCACGGCTGTGGGGCGGGCGGCGGCAAGGGAGGTCAACAGCTCGTCTAACCGGGCGTGCCAGTCTTCCGTACCTGCCACTTCATGGGCCGCCAGAACGCAACCAAACCCGGCAGTAACGCCAATGGCAGGGGCACCGCGTACCACCATTTCCTGCAAGGCATACACTACGTCCTGCACAGTGCGGCAGGTAAAAAATTCTTCCCGGCTGGGCAAAAAACGCTGGTCAAGCAACAACAGGGCGGGCACTTCAGGCGTAAACTGAATATGGTATTCCATAACGTTCCTTTGCAAGCAGGGGTTGTGGGGCTGGGTAATGGCATTACGCCTTGCACGAGCATTGAAGAAAAAATACAAAAACGGGCTATTTCAGGGAATGCCTGAAAAAGCCCGTTTTGTAAACTTGCCTTGCCTGTGGCCCCCAAGGGGGAAAGCCACGGGCAAGGCCGCATATCGTGGAAGCGCTTACTCTTCGGTAGCCTGTGCGTCTTCGCTGGCTGCTTTGAGCAGGTCGCCCAGGCTTTGCCCACCAGTGTCGCCACCGGTGCGGAAGTCTTTGGGCTTCTTGCGCTCTTCTTCTTCTTTCATTTGCTTGATGGAAAGACCAAGGCGGCGTTCTTCAGCGGAAACATGAATCACTTTTGCCTGAATAACCACGCCTTCCTTGAACATTTCAGCAGGGGTTTTCACCTTTTTGCTGCTGATTTCGGAAACGTGAATCAGGCCTTCAATGCCTTCTTCCACTTCAACAAACACACCAAAGTCGGTGATGTTGGTCACAACACCTTCCACCATGCCGCCCACGGGGTACTTGTCTGGCACGTAGCTCCATGGGTCTTCGGTCAGCTGCTTGATGCCCAGGGTGAACTTTTCAGCTTCCTGGTCAACGGTAAGCACTTTGGCCTGAACGATGTCGCCAACCTGATACACTTCGTTGGGATGACGGATTTTCTTGGTCCAGCTGATGTCGGAAACATGAATCAGGCCGTCAATGCCGTCTTCAATGCCAATGAAAATGCCGAACTCGGTAATGTTCTTGATAGCACCTTCAATAACTGTGCCTTCGGGGAATTTCTCGGCCACAAGTTCCCAAGGGTTGGGCTTTACTTGCTTCATGCCAAGGGAAATGCGCTTTTTATCCTGGTCAACGCCCAGAATAACCACTTCCACTTCTTCGCCCACCTTCACCATTTGGGAAGGATGACGCAGTTTGCGGGTCCAGGACATTTCGGAAATGTGTACCAGGCCTTCAACGCCGGGCTCCAGTTCCACAAATGCGCCGTAGTCCACCAGGTTGGTTACCTTGCCATTAAAGCGGGCACCGGCTGGGAACTTGGCAGTAATATCCTGCCATGGGTCTGCAACAAGCTGCTTCAGACCAAGGGAAACTTTCTGGTTGTCGCGGTCGAAAGCCAGAACGCGCAGTTCCAGTTCCTGACCCATGGTAACCATTTCCTTGGGGTGACGGATGCGCTTCCAGGACATGTCGGTAATGTGCAGGAGACCATCGAGGCCGCCAAGGTCCACAAACACACCGTATTCGGTGATGTTCTTCACGCGGCCTTTGACGATCTGGTTTTCCTCGAGGGTGCCAAGCAAATCATGACGCTTGGCATCTCTTTCTTCCTCAAGCAGCACGCGCCGGGAAACGATAACGTTGCTGCGGCGACGGTTGATTTTCAGAACACGGAACTCGAACTCCTGGTTTACCAGGGCGTCCATATCGGGCACGGGGCGCAGGTCCACATGTGAACCGGGCAGGAATGCTTCCACGCCACCAAGGTCCACTGTGTAGCCGCCCTTGATGCGGCGCTGAATACGGCCAGTACAAATGCCGTTCTTTTCCTGCACGTTTTCCAGCTGGTCGAACAGCTGCATGCGCTTTGCCTTTTCGTAGGAAAGAACGATGGTGCCTTCGCTTTCGTTCTTACGCACAACAAAGACATCCACCTTGTCGCCCACGCTTACGTTCACTACGCCGGAAGCGTCGCGAAATTCCCCAGCGGGAATCTGCCCTTCAGACTTGAAGTTCACGTCCACAAGAATGTGGTCGTCATCAATCCGTACTACTTCCCCTTTTACAATGGAACCTTCTTCAAGGTCGCCAAAATCAGGGTTAAGGTAGTTCTCCAGGGCGCTTTCAAAGCACAAATCGCCATCAAGGCCCATTTCCAGTTCCGCATTTGTTGCCATACACGTTCTCCAACCAAAAAAAATTCCCAAAATTTGGGTTCGCCTTCTATACCAGAGCCCCCCCCTAAATACAACACAAAAATAGCCCCCACATTCGATTTTCTCCTTCTGCCCCCTGCACAGGGCAGCAAACACACCAAATTCACCCAAAAATTATATTTTATTTCTGTCTTCTTGCCCTGTTCCGCCGCGGGGAAAACGGCCCACCATTCCCCCCCCTTGCCTAAGCCTGCCCCAAAAGGTATGAAACAAGAAACAGGAAGGAGAGCCCATGCGCCCAATTGCCCTTGCAAGTTTTTTTGCCATGTTATTCATCAATGCAGCCGCACACGGGGCACCTGGAAACCTTGCCGACTTTGCCGATGCATGGGGAAAAGGCAATGTAACCCACTGGCCACCCCCGGCACCCCCAGCAGCACTCCCAACAATAGCACCACCAGCACCACCAACAGCCCCCCCGCCAGTGGCAACGCCCGTGCCCCCGGCCCTGCAACCAGGGGGCGACCCCACCCTTGCCAGTGAACAACCCCCGGCAGCACAGCAGGCTGGCACACCGCAAGACATGCAACACACCGGGCAACTGCCTGAGGGCCGTATGCGCGATGCAGACGATGCCACCCCGGAAGGCACCCCTGGTGCCAATGCCCAAGGGGGCGCACCAGCTGAAGCCCCAACAGGGCAAAATGCCAGTTCCCCTGCCCAGCCGCGCCCAGGGGTAGGCAGCGTGAACCCAAGCGCCAAAGAGCTGTGGCAATTTTCCGCCCCCAAGGCGAAATAAAATAACGCCACTGCCCTGCATGGCACCAGCCAAACAAAAAGCCCCCATGTGGGGGCTTTTTGTTTGGTATACACAGCCTGTGTCTTTCGTTACGCGTTGTTCTGGCAGCTATTCAAAGCAAAATTCCACGGTAAACGAACCAGCGCTGGAGGTGAAGGGAATAACCACCACCGGGCCAGTTGCGGTGTGGCGTAGAATATGGTTTGTGCCCATAACCACTGTGGGGGTGGAGCCATGCAGGGTAAGCCCCTTGGCAGCCAGGCTGGCCCGGGCCTGCCCGGAAACCATATTGGTAAATTCACCCACAGCATCCTGCACGTCTTGCATCAGGTCTTGAATATCTTCTCCCAGCAGGGCCTTAACCAGGGCAACAGCACATGCCTTGCTGAAGGAAACAGCAATGGTGCCCTTTTTGTCCCCTGTTACCCCCACCAGGGCAGAAACATCGCCATTGGCCACCATGCTCTGCTTTACATACGGGGCACCGGCTTCCACTGTCATGCTGGCCATTGTTTGAAGAATATCGCGCGTTGCCACAACAAAGGGCTTTGCTATTTCTACATTGCTCATCATCAAATTTACTCCTGGCAGTTCTGGCAATTGGCCTGGCAGTGCTGCCAGCACACCCACCCTGCACATGCCCCATTTTTCTTGTAACATAAAACAATAAACGGCAAGCCCGCGCAAGCCCTTTCTGCCTTATGGGTATTGACAACACCAGAAACCATGACGCCAGAACAATACTGTCCGGCATATTATTTTGCATTCATAGGCACCAAAGCCTTTGCCATGGAGCATGAAATTGCCCAAAAGAAGGCTCGGTGCACTTGTATTTTATATACCCAGTTTTCCTGAAAAAGCAATGGGGCCTCTTCGCAAGCACTCTTTTTTATACCCCTTGCTTTCATATAAAACTTGCCGAAAGCCATGGGCGGGTGTAATGCTGACGGCGCAACGGCAACGTGTTTTTCCTTGAAATTCACCACACAGGCGTACTGGCCACCTGCCAATCTTTCCCCAGGCATTGCCGAAAAGATTGACCAGCTTCAACGGCACGTGCCTATGGTGCGCTGTTTTCACAGGCAAAACTTAAATGCCCCAAGGCAGTTACGCTGGGCTGCGTTGTCCGCAGCACCACGCTTCCCCTTGCCAGGGGGGCGCAAGCTATTTTTTTTCGTGCATCCTTAACCCACAAGAAGGCACCATGCTTACGGCTATCGTTGTGTATATGTGTGTTGGCGCCATTGCCGGGCTGCTTGCCGGCCTGCTTGGCGTGGGCGGCGGCCTGGTTATTGTCCCCATGATAACCTACGCCATGGCCTTACAGGGCATTTCCACCCCATACAGCCACCACATTGCCCTTGGCACTTCCCTTGCCAGCATCATGTTTACCTCTGTTTCCAGCTTTATGGCCCACCACCGGAACAAAGCCGTGCAATGGCACATTGTACGCCAGGTCACTATGGGCATTCTTGTGGGCACATTTGTGGGCAGCAAAGTGGCAACCCTTATGCCCATTGTGTGGCTGAAAGGCTTTTTCATTGTTTTTTTATATTACGTTGCCACCCAAATGGTGCTGAACATCAAGCCCAGCGGCTCGCGCACCATTCCCGGCATTGTGGGCAACTCTCTGGCAGGCAGCGTTATCGGGTTTGTTTCCAGTTTGGTGGGCATTGGCGGGGGTACCCTTTCCGTGCCGTACATGACATGGTGCAACGTGCCCATGCGTACCGCCATTGGCACTTCAGCCGCCATTGGCTTTCCTATTGCCATTGCGGGGGCAGCGGGGTACGTGTTCAACGGCCTTGGTAAAGAAGCCCTGCCAGCCTACACCCTGGGCTTTATTTACCTGCCGGCCCTGGCTGGCATTACAGTAGCCAGCGTATGCACCGCACCGTTTGGGGCCAAACTTGCCCACACGCTGCCCATTCCCAAGCTCAAGCGCTATTTTGCCCTACTGCTGTATGTGGTAGCCACTCAAATGCTTTACACCCTTGTGCGCTAACACCACGCCCCCATCCCGTGGCGCGGCCTTGCCCCGCCCCCTGCGCGACCCGCGCCTGGCCCTGGGGCTAACCCTTGCTGCCAGCCTGTGCGTGTGGCACGCCGGGTGGGCAGGGCTGTGTGCCTATGCCGCAGCCCTGCTATATGTATGGCACCGGGCAGGCACATGCCAACTCGCCCCCCAGGGCACCATGGCCCGCACCGTGCGTTTTTCCCTGTTCTGGGCAACCATTACCTGGGCCTTTACCTTAAGTGAAGTGTTGCCCCCCATGCACTGGGGGGACATTGCCACCCTTCCCCATGCACTGCGCATAGCGCTGCCCCCTGCCTTATGGGCTACCTTGCCCGGCGCTGCCCTGCTGCTGTGCCGCCTTGCCCTGCTTATGGCCTTTGCCCTTAGCCTTACCCTGCATCTTTCCCCCCACGCATTAGGACGGGCCGCAGTATGGTTTGTGGCTCCATTGCTGCGCCAAAACGCCTGGAAGCCTGCCCTGAGCCTTGCCCTTATGGTGCATTACCTGCCTGCCATACACAGCGCAGCCCACGCCGTGCGCCTTGCCGCCAGGGTACGCGGCCTGCCGGAACAGGGCTTTGCCTATTGGAAAAACGCCCTGCCCCACCTGTTTCGCCTGCTGTACAGCCGCACCATGCAGCAAGCCATGGCCATTGCCAGCCGGGGGCTGGACACCAACAGCGCATGGCTGACCCTGCCCCCCCTGCCCCGGCACGAAACTGCCATGGCCCTTGGGGTTGCCCTGTTTTTTGCCGCATTTACCCTGTAGCCCAGGGCTAGCACACGCGGCTCGGGCACATGTGGTCAATGCCGACCATGCCCTCATTGCAGGCAATGCAGAACAGTGCGTATTCCCCCAATGGCAGCCCGCAGCACCAGACAAAACAAGCTTTTTTTGACAAATGGCATGAGGGCAGGTATGGTACGCCGATGTGATTTTTTCACATGAGATTTAGCATTTATCACCAACCTGGACCTTGCATGGACATCTCGTATATAATTCTCATTGCCGCAGCCTTTGGCGGCTTTTTAATGGCTTTCAGCCTGGGTGCAAACGATGTGGCAAACTCCATGGCTTCAGCCGTGGGGGCCAAGGCCATTACCGTGCGCCAGGCCATTCTTATTGCCAGCGTACTGAACTTTGCCGGTGCCGTATTTTTAGGTTCGCACGTTGCTTCCACCATTTACAAGGGCATTATCAACGCAGAACTCATCCCCCCCCAAGTGCTTATGCTGGGCATGTTTGCGGCTCTGCTTTCTTCCGGCCTGTGGGTGCTTGTTGCCACCTACACCGCCCTGCCTGTGTCTTCCACCCACTCCATTGTAGGCAGCATTGTGGGTTTTGGCCTGGCCACAGGCGGCTATGAAGTGGTGTACTGGTCGCGCATGTTTGAAATTGTTCTTTCCTGGGTGGTTTCCCCTTTCTTTGGGGCACTTATCGCCTACATGGTATTCATGCATATACGGCGCACCATTATCCACAGTAACGACAGGGTTGCCGCCACCAAACGCTGGGTACCTGTGTGGATATCCCTCACCCTTATTCTGGTGGTGCTTTCCTTCTGCTTTAAAACACCCATTGGCAAAAGCCTGGGCCTGAACTGGAAGCATGGCATAGGCATTGCCGTTACCCTGTTTATTATTACGCGCATTGCCTGCAACAGGGTGCTGCACCGCTTTTTACCCAGCCATCTCAAGCCGGGGGAACAGGTGGAAGAAGTGTTCAAGCGTATGCAGGTGGGCACGGCGTGCTATGTGGCCCTTTCCCAGGGTGCCAACGACGTTGCCAACGCCATTGGCCCTGTTATTGCCATTTATTACATTGCCACCCAGGGGGCACTTGCCGCCAACGCCCCCATTCCCCTATGGATTCTCGTGCTGGGGGGCATTGGCATTGCCTTTGGCATTATGGTTATGGGGCACAAGGTTATGGGCACAGTGGGTGAACGCATTACCAAAATGAACAACACCCGTGGCTTTTCCGTGGCTTTTTCTTCTGCCACAACGGTGCTTATGGCTTCCAACCTGGGGTTGCCTGTTTCCACCACCCATGCGGCGGTGGGTTCTGTAGTGGGTGTGGGCCTTGCGCGGGGCTTCCAGGCGGTTGATTTTCGCGTGCTGGGCAAAATTTTATTATACTGGGTGCTTACCGTACCCATTGCAGGGTTTAGCTGCCTCGTTATTTTTCAGATACTCCGGGCCATTTTCTCCATTTAGGGTCTCATCCTGGACCATGCCGGGTACCCTGTTTTAGACAACAATACACTAGCCGCCCTTGCGGCATTCTTACCCGGCAGGTACCATGCTTGCCCGGCGGCCTGAACTGGTTCAGGTAGAGAGGTTTTTATGGCAATGCGCATTCCTTTTTTTGGGCTTATTTCCTTGCGTTCTCCCATGCTGGGCCTGCTGGAGCATTACGAACAAATAGCCAAAGGCATGGAACTTATTGAAGGTTCCATGGAGTGCTACATTACCAGCGACGGCCACGCCTGCCAGGAATTCAGTATGTTGCAAAACGAGCTGAATGCTGTGGAAGAACATGCCGACACCATTAAGCGCTATATCCGCAACCATTTGCCTTCCGGCATCTTTTTCCCTGTGGATAAGCACCTGTTTTTTACTTACACCCGTACCCAAGACGATATTCTGGACGCCGCGCAAGACAGCCTGCAATGGATTGCCATGCGCGACGTTACAGTGCCCGAAGAATTCCAGCGTGATGTTCTTATTTTTATTGATGAAGTTTCCAAGTGCGTCCAACTGCTCAAGCCTGCCCTGGAAGGGACGGTGGCCTGGGTGCATGATGAAGGCATTGAACGCAGTGAAGTAAAAATACTGTACCGCAACGTTCGGCAGCAGCACAAAGTAGTGAGCAAACTGGCCCATGACCTGCGCTCGCGTTTTTACAATTCTAAAATGGATTTTAAAGACATTTACCAGCTTATTCACTTTGTGGAAAAGTTGCTTGTCATGAGCCACAGTGTTGAAGACTGCGCTGACATGCTGCGCGTTATGATAGCCAAATAACTTCCACCAAGTTTCTTCTTTTTAAGGACAATATTCAATGACCAAGTTTTCTACCATCAAGGGATTTGCAGACCTCTTTGAGCCCGACAGCACCGTGTTCAGCATGCTGGAACAAACAGCCCTGCGCGTGTTTGGAAGCTACGGCTATAAAGAACTGCGCGTGCCCATTCTTGAATACACCGACCTGTTCTGCCGTTCCATTGGCACGGAAACAGACGTGGTACAAAAAGAAATGTTCACCTTCCCCGACCGCAAGGGCCGTATGCTTACCATGCGCCCGGAAGCCACCGCAGGCATTATGCGGGCCTACATTGAAGGGGGCTGCCCCAACCGTGAAGGGGTGAGCAAACTTTTTTCTTACGGCCCCATGTTCCGTTATGAACGTCCTCAAAAAGGACGTATGCGCCAGTTTCACCAGCTAGACTGTGAATGCCTTGGTGCCCATGAGCCGCAAGCAGATGCAGAAGTTATTTTCATGCTCATGCGCTTTTTGCAGGAAGCAGGGCTGGAAGGCCTGCGCCTGGAACTGAACACCCTGGGTTGCCGGGAATGCCGCCCTGCCTACCGCGAAAGCCTCACCCGGTATCTGGAAGGGCTGGACACAGACAAATTATGTGAAAACTGCCGCCGCCGCATGGCCACCAACCCCTTGCGCGTGCTGGACTGCAAAGAACCGGGGTGCAAGGCCTTAACCGAAAACGCTCCCACCATTGGCGAAAGCGTGTGCGAACCGTGCCGCGAACATTTTGGCTCCGTAAAAAGCCTGCTGGACGCGGAAAATGTCCCTTACGAGCTCAACTCACGCCTGGTGCGCGGGCTGGATTATTACATGCGCACCACGTTTGAGGTGATTTCAAGCAGCATTGGGGCACAAGGCTCTGTGGCTGGTGGTGGCCGCTACGACGGTCTTGTCTCCCAGCTTGGCGGGCCTGATATGCCCGGTATCGGCTTTGCCTGCGGCATGGAACGCCTTGCCCTGATGCTGCAAGAAAAAGAACAGCCCGTACAGCGCCCGGACTTTTACATTGCCTGCCAAGCGCCGGAAGCTCCGGCAACGGCAGTGCGCCTGGCCCAGCGCCTGCGTGAAAGCGGCCTTGCCGGGGAACTTTCCTTTGCAGCCAAAAGCCTGAAAAGCCAAATGCGCCTGGCTTCCAAAAACGCTGCCCGCTTTTGCCTGCTGCTGGGGGAAACTGAGTTGCAGGAACACAGCGTCACCATTAAAAATATGGACACCAGCGAGCAGGTTTCTGTTGCGTTTGATGCGTTGCCGGCCTGGGCGCAAAGTGTTTCCTAAGGAAACGCTGATTTATTCCGTTTGGCGGCGTTGCTTCACTTTTTTTGAAACAGTCATGGACGGAAGAGTCCACTCCTGCTTCAAAAAAAGCTTGCGCCTTGCCAAACGAAATAACTGCGCGTTTCCAAAATGCCAGCTAGTCATTGCATTGTTCATTTTATTGAGCAGGGACAGCATTCCCCAATACTTACGTTGAGTTGCCACACCATTCGCTATCCGGTGAAATACAAGGACCACACATGAGCCAACAACCTTCACAACATTCAGTTCAGGAAGAGCATCAGCAGTTCATTCAACCCCTTGGTGCGTTCACTCGCAGCCATTCCTGCGGGCAGCTTACCACCAATAATATTGGAGCCGAAGTCAACCTGGCTGGCTGGGTGCAGTTTCGCCGCGACCACGGCGGCCTTATTTTTATTGACCTGCGCGACCGTGCTGGCCTGACCCAGGTGGTATTCAGCCCGGAAGTTGCCCCCGCAGCCCACGAGCAGGCCCACATCATTCGTTCTGAATACGTGCTGGCCATTACGGGCACTGTGCGGGCCCGGCCTGAAGGCATGGCCAACCCTTCCATGGTCACTGGCGGCATTGAAGTGGTCGTAACAGAATGGAAGCTGCTGAACACCTCCAAAACCACGCCTTTTGTGGTGGAAGACCGCGCCGACCCCAACGAAAACCTGCGCCTGGAATACCGCTACCTGGATTTGCGCCGCCCGCGCATGACCCAAAACCTGATGCTGCGCCACAGGGTGAGCCAAAGCGTGCGCCGCTACCTGGACGAACTCGAGTTTGTGGAAGTGGAAACCCCGTTCCTCACCAAGTCCACCCCGGAAGGGGCCCGCGACTTCCTGGTGCCCAGCCGCACCAACGAAGGGGAATTTTACGCCCTGCCCCAAAGCCCCCAGTTGTTCAAGCAGCTCCTTATGGTGAGCGGCCTTGACCGCTACTTCCAGGTGGCCCGCTGTTTTCGTGACGAAGACCTGCGCGCAGACCGCCAGCCGGAATTCACCCAGGTAGACATTGAAATGTCCTTTGTGAATGAAGAAGCGGTTATGAGCATGGCTGAAGGGCTTATGGCCCGCGTGTTCAAGGAAGTGAAAGGGCTGGACATTACCACCCCCTTCCCCCGCATGCCCTATGCCGAGGCCATGGGCCGCTACGGTGTGGACAAACCCGACACCCGCTTTGACCTGCCCTTGCAGGACGTTACCAGCATTGTATCCGGTTCTGGCTTCCGCCTGTTTGCCACGGCAAAGCTGGTAAAAGCCATGCGCGTACCCGGCGGGGAAAGCCTGACCCGCAAAGAAATTGACGACTTCACCGAGTTTGTGAAAATTTACGGGGCACAAGGCCTTGCCTGGATCAAAATCCGCGAAGATGAATGGCAGTCTCCCATTGCCAAGTTCCTTTCTGAGGACGAACGCGCTGGCCTTACCGCAGCCCTTGGCCTGCAAGTGGGCGACATTGTGTTCTTCCAGGCTGGCGAACCAGACATGGTCAACGCCGCCCTTGGCAACCTACGCGTAAAGCTTGGGCACCACCTTGGGCTTATTGATGAAAACAGCTTCAACTTTTTGTGGGTAACCCGCTTCCCGCTGTTTGAATACAACCCGGAAGAAAAGCGGTATGTGGCCTGCCACCACCCCTTCACCTCCCCTGAAGTGGAAAGCATGGACCTTGTGCGCACCGACCCTGCCAACGCCTTGGCCCGTGCCTACGACATGGTGCTTAACGGCAGTGAAGTGGGGGGCGGCTCCATACGCAACCACGCAGGGCACATTCAGCGTGATATGTTTGAAGCCCTCGGCTTTACCCAGGAAGAAGCAGAAACCCAGTTCGGCTTTTTGCTCAACGCCCTGGAATTTGGCGCGCCACCACACGGCGGCATTGCCTTTGGCCTTGACCGCCTGGTGATGCTGCTGACCAACAGCAGCTCCATTCGCGACGTTATCGCCTTCCCCAAAACACAAAAAGGCACCTGCCTCATGACAGATGCCCCCTCCCCCGTAAGCGCCCGCCAGTTGCGGGAACTCCACTTGAAATTACGCGAAGAAGAAAAGAAGTAGCCTGCTATACTTTGGGGGACGCTGTCCCCCAAGCCCCCTGCAAGGGGAATGATTCCCCTTGCAGGGGGCTTGGGGAGGCAGAGCCTTCCCAATCGTACTGCTCATCAAAAGTCATTCCCCTGGAGGTTTCCCATGCGCTCCATCACCCGCCTGTTGAGCTTTGCCGTTGCTCTTTTGTTGTGTATGCCTGCCGTGGCTGCTGAGTGGCGCGACAGCCAGGAAGCTGCCAATGTATTTGCCAAGAATGGTGTTATTGGCACCTTTGTGCTGTACGATGTGGAGCACGGTGTGTACACAGGCTACAACCGCCTGCGGGCAGAAGAGCGCTTTATTCCTGCCTCCACTTTTAAAATTCCCAACACCCTTATTGGCCTTGCCACCGGGGCGGTGAAAAGTGTGGACGAGGTACTGCCCTATGGCGGCAAGCCACAGCCACGCAAGGAATGGGAAAAAGACATGAGCCTGCGTGAAGCCATTACGGTTTCCAACGTGCCAGTATACCAGGAACTGGCCCGCCGCGTGGGTTTGCAGCCGTACAAAGAAATGCTGGACGCCATGGAATACGGCAACGCAAACCCCGGCACCGTGGCAGACACCTTCTGGCTGAAGGGTCCCCTTGCCATTAGTGCGCTTGAACAGGCCCGGTTCATGGCCGCCCTTGCCAAGGGCACCCTGCCTATTTCAGCAGAAGCCCAGGCCGCCACCCGTGAAATTACGCTTCTGGAAAAAGGGGCCAACTGGGAACTGCATGGCAAAACGGGCACTGCCGATGCTGAAGACCCCAACATTGGCTGGTGGGTTGGCTGGGTACAAAAAGACGGAAAAATTTATGCTTTCGCCCTGAACATAGACATGCCCACCCCCAATGCTCCCAACCGGGTGGAGTTGGGCAAAGCCTGTTTGAAAGCGCTGGGCGTTTTATAATACATTACCCCCAGGACACAAACGTTCAGCAACGGGATTGCGCCGGGTTGGCTCACACGGGCTCACCCGGCGTTTGTACTGGCACTGCCATTGACAACGGGCAAGAACAGTACAATATGTCAAGTTGGGCAATCACAGAATCCGTGCGCCCTTTCATACCCAATCAGACCTATAAGGCAACACCATTCCCCTGCTTTTGCCAGGAGCATACATGATTCTTTATTACGGCTTGGTCCTGTTCCTTTACCCCTTGTTCCGCTTTGTGCTGCCATTGCCAGCCCCCAGGTGGGTAAAATGGCTGGCAGGCCTGAGCCTGCTTATTATTGCCCAAAAACTCATGTGGCTGCGCCTTTTTTTTGGCTCCATTGTGTTGGCAAACGTGCCCGGACCTGCGCTTTTCCTTATGGGCTGGCTGTTCATGGGGTTATTCTTTTTGGTGGTGTTGCTGCTCCTGCGTGACATTACCTCCCTTGTGCTGTTTATGGCCCGCAAGGCTGGCCTGCACACGCGCCCCCTGCCCAACACGCCGCGCATGGCAACGGCCACGGTTGGCCTTGCCATGCTTCTTTCCACCTATGCCATGTGGGAAGGCATTCGGGTGCCGGATGTGCGCACGATGGAAATTACCCTGCCCACCTTGCCCCCAAGCCTGGACGGCCTGACCCTGGTACAACTGAGTGACCTGCATGCCAGTGCCATGCTGCGCGCCCCCCGCGTGGAAGCTGTGGTGGAAATAGTCAATGCCTTGCACCCTGACCTTATTTTGCTTACAGGCGACCTGGTGGATGGCACCCCAGAACAACGCTTAGGAGACATGGCTGCCCTTACCCGCTTACAGGCCACCCACGGAATATTTGCCGTATTTGGCAACCATGAATACTATTCCGGTTACTCCCCCTGGCGTAAGGGGTATGAAGCGTTGGGCCTGCCTGTGCTGGAAAACAGCCACAAACTTGTGCCCCTGCCCGGTGGCCCGGTAGCCATTGCGGGTGTTTCCGACCCAGCCGCAAGCCGGTATGGCCTGATAACGCCCAACCCACAGCAGGCCATGCAGGGCATTACACCGGGCACATTCACCATTATGTTAGACCACCGCCCAGCAGGGGCGCTGGAAAATGCCCCGGCAGGCGCACACCTGCAACTTTCCGGACACACCCACGGTGGAATTATTACCGGGCTGGACAGCATTATCGCCATGTTTAACCAGGGCTTTGTTTCCGGGCAGTACCAGGTGGGCGACATGCTGCTGTACGTGAATAACGGCGTAGGGCTTTGGAGCGGCTTCCCTGGCCGCTTTGGTGTACCTGCTGAAATTACCCACATAACCTTGCGTTCAAGCCAGAACAAGCAGGCGCTTAACCAGTAAATTATGCCCACAAACAAACAGCCGTGCAGCACCCAAAAGCGTGCTGCACGGCTGTTTATTATTCTGTAGCAAAACTATTATCCTTGTAACAAAATCACCTGCCCCCACACATCCACAGCAAGGCCAGCCGCCACAAGCCACACCATGCCGCACACAATAAGGTAGAGCACACGCCAGGCCAGGGGCCGTGCAAACACCGGGGCCAGCAACGCACCCCCAAGCGCCAGGCAGAAAAACCACACCACAGAAGCGGTTATGGCCCCTGCCCCAAAAAAATAGCGCCCATCGCCTGCGTAGTTGCCGCTTATGGCCCCCAGCAGCACCACCGTGTCCAGGTATACATGGGGGTTGAGCAGGGAAACAGCCAGCAGGGCCAGCACCGTTTGGCGCAGCCCCCTGCCCCCGGCCTGCTGGGTGGAAACGTCCATTTTCCCCGCATGTATGGCAGAACGCAACGCACCAGCCCCAAACCAGGCCAAAAACAGCGCCCCGCCAATGCCGGAACCAAGGCGCAGGTAAGGGTTGGAAGCCACAAACGTGCCTACCCCCAACACCCCGGCGGCTATAAGCAACGCATCCAAAGTAGCGCACAGGGCGGCGCATATAATGTGGTATTCCCGGCGAATGCCCTGCACCAGCACAAAGGCATTTTGCGCGCCAATGGCTATTATCAAGCTGGCCCCTGTGGCAAAGCCGCTTAGGTATGCACTTATCATGGTCTTCCTGCAAAAAGGGTAGTTCATGGACAAAAGAACGCCAGCCGTTGCTGCCAAAAACGATCAGTCAACTTGCCCGCCAACGCCAGGGTTGTCAACCCACTGCTGAGCACCCACAAATTTGCATTTTCTTGCAAAAAGCCGCCACAAAGGGTTGACTCACGCCGCCGCCTGGGGTAGATATCTGCCTCGTCGGGATGTAGCGCAGCTTGGTAGCGCACATGCATGGGGTGTATGGGGCCGGAGGTTCGAATCCTCTCATCCCGACCAGATTTTCCCAAAGGGAACGTACGCAGGTACGTTCCCTTTTTTTGTCTTGAAAAGAGAGGAATGTCTATAGCCACCATCCCCATATTCCCAGCCACACACCCTCAAAGCAGCCCTTGCAGGCACGCCCTGGGGGGGTCTCAGTATTCTCACTTGAGAAATCCTCATTTGTTTGCGATAATTTCTCATGCTGCGGCAGGGAGCAAGTCGGAATAATCACAGGGGCACAATACTTTGGTGCTTTGGCATAAAAGATGCTAAACTAAAAGAAACATCACGCCCTGGCAAGCGTACAAGGAGCCCACAATGGACATGAAGAATTTTTTAGCTCAGGAAGTGAAGCCTTCATTTGGATGCACAGAACCAGGGGCAGTTGCCCTTGCAGCGGGCAAAGCCGCCAAGGCGCTGGAACTGCCTGTGGAACATATGGAAATTGCGCTTTCCCTGAACGTCTTCAAAAATGGCCGCTCCGTAGGCTTGCCCGGCCTGCCCAACCTGCGCGGCAACGTAATGGCTGCCGCCCTGGGTGCCCTTGGGGGCAACCCGGACCAGGGCCTTATGGTGCTGCACGGCATTAGCGATGCTGTTATTGCCAAGGCCCAGGCTCTTCTTGATACGGGCAAGGTAACAGAATCCATTACGCCTGACGTGCCCCCGGTGTGGGTGCGGGTTACGGTGCATGGGGGCGGGCACACCGCACACTGCACCATTGCCCACCGCCACGACCGCATTGAAGAACTGTACCGGGACGATGTTTGCCTGTTCCAGGCACCCCCTGCCGCTGCCCAAAGCGTAGACGCTTTGTATGAAGAAATTCGCCAGTTCTCCATCCAAGACCTGTGGCAATTTGCTACTTCCGTGGACGCTGTCGATGAAGTGCTGCTGCTGGAAGGGGCACGCATGAACATGGTGGTGGCAGACGCCAGCCAGCATGAAGACTGGGGCATGGGCTCCGGCCTTTTGGATGAAGACGGGCACGCCTCCTTGGCAGATCAAATTCGTAACGCCGCGGCAGGGGCTTCAGAAGTGCGCATGAGCGGTGGCGACTTTCCGGTAATGAGCAGCGCAGGCAGCGGCAACCACGGCATTACAGCCATTGTGCCCATTGTGGTGGCGGCCCGCAGCCTGAAATGCAGTGAAAGGCAACTGGCTGAATCCCTTGCTTTAAGCCACCTTGTGTGTGGCTTCCTTAAAGCCCACACCGGGCGCCTTACCCCTGTGTGTGGGTGCGCCGTGGCAGCCGGGGCAGGGGCGGCGGCAGGGCTTGTGCGCTTGCAGGGCGGCACAGCCGAACAGGCAGAACGGGCCGTGGTAACGTTTGTAGCCAGCTTGCTGGGCATGCTGTGCGATGGTGCCAAGGAAACGTGCAGCCTGAAAGTGGGTACTGCCGCAGCGGAAGCCTGGAATGCAGCCTCCCTGGCCATTCACGGTGGCGGCCTGCGGGAAAACCAGGGCCTGAGTGCCACTTCCCTGCATGAAACCGGAGAAATTCTGGACAAATTCTCCCACGGGCTGTTCCAGGTTATTGACCAGTACATGGCCACCATGATGCTCCAGAAGTCCGAGGCAGAGCACAAACCAACGAAGTAACACAACGATTTTGTTCGGATTTTCCTTTTCGCGTTGAGGGAACCACTGGGTACATCGTTTTTTAGGAAACGCTCAGTTTTTCATTTGGCAAGGCACGAGTTTTTTTGAAGCAGGAGTTGACTCTTCCGTCCTCGACTGTTTCAAAAAAAAATGAAGTAACGCCGCCAAACGGAATAACTCCGCGTTTCATAGCAACATAATCTTTTTGCACAGCAGGTGAGTATGTCACCAGACAGCATACACAAAGGTTCTCCGGCCTGGGTCAGCAACAGCAAAGGCAAGCGCCATATGGCGCAAACAAAACACTGGGAGCCGTTGCAGTCATTTCTGGAAATTCTCACGGGCCTTTTTTCAGTGGAGGTCGTAGTAATTGACGCCCACTGTATTTGCGTTGCCGGTACAGGCCCTTACAAGTTGGGTATTGGCCTGGCAGCGCCCAAAGACACCCGCCTTGCGGAAAGTATTCACAGCGGCGTGCAAACTGTTATGCTGCGCCCCAGGGAAGAAGGCACATGCCTGCACTGTTCGCAAAACGCCCAGTGCAAAGATCAGGCAAACTACACGGCCCCCCTGTTGCTGGAAGGGCGCATTGCCGGAGCTGTGCAAATAGTCACCTTCGACCAGGGCCAGCGCATGGCCTTGCTGGAATGCGCGGAACGGGCCTTTATGTTGGTGCGCCAGCTTGTGGACCTTTTGCACCGCACCGGGGCCTTACCCCTGGAAACACGGGCAGAAAATGCGGAAGGCCGCAACAGCCTGGACGCCCTGGTGGGACATTCCCTGGCCCTTGCCACCCTGAAAGAACACATTATTCGCGTAGCCCCCACCACGGCCCCAGTGCTCCTGTTTGGCGAATCTGGCACAGGCAAGGAACTTGCCGCCCAGGCCATTCATACAAACAGCGCCTGCGCTGCCGGCCCTTTCGTACCGATAAATTGCGGAGCGTTGCCGGAAGCGCTTATGGAAAGCGAACTGTTCGGCTATGCGGCTGGGGCCTTTTCCGGGGCCAATGCCGCAGGCAAGCAAGGGCTGTGGGAACAGGCCGCCGGGGGCACCCTGTTTTTGGATGAAATTGGCGAACTGCCCATGCTGTTGCAGGTAAAACTGCTGCGTATTCTGCAAGACGGCATGGTGCGCAAGGTGGGAGATGCCAAACTCACCCACGTGCCCACCCGCATTATTGCGGCCACCAACAAAGACCTGCGCCACATGGTGCGCCAGGGCTCATTTCGCGAAGACCTGTACTTCCGACTCAACGTTATGCCCTTGTATTTGGCCCCCCTGCGTGAACGCAAGGAAGATATCCGCCCCCTTATCATGCACTTCATCACCCGTGAATGCAGGGCCGTTGGCTCGCATACCGTGGTGGTGGACCCTGTGCTTATGGCCAAGTTCATGGAATACCACTGGCCCGGCAACGTGCGCGAACTGAAAAACTTCATGGAATACGGCATTGCCTTCAGCAAGAACGGGCGCATTACCTGGGAAGACCTGGCACCGCGTTTTGAAACGCCGTATGACCTGCTTCCACAAGAAGGAACACCTGTACAAACACCCCAGCACCAGCCGCGTTCCGGCATAACCACAACCATGGTGCAAGCTATGCTCGTGAAACATGGCAAATCTGTTCCCGGCAAACGGGCTGCAGCCAAAGAGCTGGGCATAAGCCTTGCCACACTGTATAGAATTATGGCCCAGAAAGGGAAATAAGCGGAATTGAGAACCGCCCGCAGGGCGGGAGCCGAAGCCCGAGCGGATAAAGAGCACAGAACAGGCAGAACGCACTCCCCATAATACAACACACACCATAACAACGCGCCCGGTTTCCCCTCAAGGAAGCCGGGCGCGTTGTTTGCGTCCCTGATGAAATATATCTGCGCTTCCTTAATACCGCTTGCGCGAAGAAAACCCTTTCCCCAACACCTGCTGGGTATTTTCAATAATCACGAAGGCAGAAGGGTCTGCGGCAAACACAATTTCTTCCACCCGGCGCAACTGGTAGTTGTTCACCACGGTCATAAGCACTTCACGTTCCTGCATGGTAAAGGCCCCGCGCCCATGTAGCATGGTGCAGCCACGGCCAAGGTACTTCAAAATATTGCTGGCTATCAATTCATACTGGTCGGAAATAATGAACATGAGCTTGCGTTCATCAAACATTCCCATGAAATAGCTCATTAACGTAGAGGTCAGGTAGGTAATGATCATGGAATAAATAACGTTATCTACCTTAATAATGGGCAAGGCCACCAAAAACAGCACCGCGTTAAAGGCCGTATTGAATGTACCCACATTCAGGTTGTATTTATCGTGTAAAATCAAAGAAATAACGGTAAGTCCGCCGTCGCTACCAAGGGAACGCACCGCAATGCCGGAACCCGCCCCGCACACAATGCCCGCAGCCACAGCCGCCAGAATGGGCTGTGTTACCCCAGCATTGAAGGTGAGCAGTTCACTGGCAATGGAGGCCACGGTAATACTGTAAATGGTATACAAAATAAAGCGACGGCTGAGGAAGCACCACCCCAAAAGCAGCACAGGAATGTTGAGCAGGGCGTACAGCACACCCACACTCAAGCGATCGTCTATGTAGGAAATAAGAAGGGATGTGCCAAAAATACCCCCGGCAACAAAGCCGTGGGGCTGGGCAATGCATTTAACACCAAATGAAAACAAAAGGGCGCCCACTGTCAACAGCATCATGTTCCAGGCAATGCTGGCAGGACTGTTGGGGGAGAATGATTTTTGCATATTGAAATTCCTTATGGGGCGGCTGAATGTTCGCAACCATCAGCATTGCATTGTGTAACATACCTACTGCAACATGTGGCCAATTTTGCCCCTTTTGGCTATATACCAAAAAGCAAAAAAGAAAGCGAGTAGTGGCTTGTTCCCCAAACCGAAAAAGCATATACTAATAAAAAAATCAGATACTGGCAGAAATAGAGAAAACAGATACTGCCACAATATACCATGCCCTGTGCATGATGGCTGCCGCTTGAAAAAATCGTGCGTGCCTAACGGACTCCACAACGTTTCCTTAATCCGCGGTTCCATAACCGCAACACCCAAGTGGTGCGTTACATACCTTCGGAGGTTGCATGCTTGTTCAAGAATGGATGACACAAAAAGTACTTACCGTTACCCCTGAAGTCTCTGTTATGAAGGCTTCGCGCATGATGAAAGACAACCGTATACGCAGGCTGCCTGTTGTGGACGACAACGGAAAGCTTGTGGGCATTGTTTCCGACAGGGACATTAAAGACGCCTCCCCTTCCAAGGCCACCACACTAGACATGCACGAGCTGTACTACCTGCTCTCGGAAATGAAGGTCAAAGAAATTATGACCAAAAACCCGGAAAAGGCAGCAAAAGACGATTCTGTGGAAGGCATTGCCCGGCTCATGGTGACCAAACGCTTTGGTGGCGTGCCCGTGGTGGATGAAGAAGGAAAAGTTTGCGGTATTATTACTGATTCCGATATTTTTAAACTGCTGCTGAACATTACCGGGGCAGAAAGCGGCGGCATTCAGCTTGCCTTTGAAATTGCCAACAAGCCAGGCACGCTGCGCCCCATAATGGACGCCCTGCGCGAACTGGAAGTCAGCACTGTTTCTGTGCTGACCTCCCAAAACAGCCAGGATGCCCCCAGCCGCCGGGTATATATTCGCCTGCGCCCGCTGGAACCTGCCAAGCGCGACGCCGTTATTGGTTCCATGGGGCAACGCTTCCCACTCATTTATTGGGAAAAGGGCATTTCCATGGAATAACGGCCCCGGCCGCAGCATGGGCGGGGAAAGGCGCTTACCAGGGTACGCCAGTTTTTTATGGCACAGTACACAGGCAGTAGCATACAAGCGCCAAAATTAGGAGCTGGGTAAAAAACACTCCATAAAGCCTGCGTATTTCCTTATGCCTCCCCTTGCAAATTCAGCAGGCATGGGGTATAGATAGTCTCGGTAACGCCTTACTGAAGAAGGGGTGTGCAGACACGCTCCACTTTTTTGTGGGGTGCTAGAACGGCCACTGCCAAAAGGGCAGCCATGCACACTGTGTGGGCATGGGAACAGGGTTTGTGGTGGCACGCCATAATAGAAAAGCAAGCAGTGTCGTGCTGCTGGAAAGATGCTTGGTGCCTTTCGGCCCCAGGCCATGTATGTATAACGCACCGCTATACTAGTCCAAGGAGGACACGATGGCAGATGTATCCTACAAGGGTAAATCGTTCGAAGTGGATGAAGACGGTTTCCTGTTGCGTTTCGACGACTGGTGCCCAGAGTGGATGGAGTATGTAAAAGACTCCGAAGGCATCAGCGAAATCTCCCCTGATCACCAGAAAATCTTGGACTTCCTGCAAGATTACTACAAGAAGAACGGCATCGCTCCTATGGTGCGTATCCTTTCCAAGAACACTGGCTTTAAGCTGAAAGAAGTGTACGAGCTGTTCCCCTCTGGTCCTGGTAAAGGCGCCTGTAAAATGGCTGGCCTGCCCAAGCCCACTGGCTGCGTATAAGACTTTCGCAGTACATGCTTTTCAAAAACCCCTGCTTGCAGGGGTTTTTTTATGGTGTGCTCACCGCCCAAGGCACCGCAATGCCCAATTTTGTCTTCTGCACAAATGGGGGGCAAAGGGCGTCATGTCCCGTGCAGAAGGACTGGGGGACAGCGCCCTCCCCGATAAAAGACAGGAACTACTCTTCCTCTGCCTCTGGCCCGGCCTGCTTACCCGCAGCCAGGTGCAGGCCATGCTGCCAGCGGCACAGGGCATTGAAAATATTTTTCTTGCGTTCCTTATGCTCCCGGCACAAATTCTCCACATCTTCCAGTACGCTGCTGCGCCGCGTGCCATTCATGGCGGAAGGGCAAGGGTTGCTCCACACGGGCAACTCCCACGTTTTGGCCGCCTTAATAATGAGCTTTTTTTCCACCAGCATCAGGGGGCGAATAACCATAAGCGCCCCGCCAAAAAACGGCTCCTTCATGCTCATGCCGTCCACCCGGCCACCCTGGAACATGTTCATGAAAAAGGTGGAAACCAAATCATCTGCATTGTGCCCAAAGGCCAGGTGGGTAAGGCCATAATGGGTGCACAGGCCAAAAAGACGCTTGCGCCGCAGCATGGCGCAATAAAAACAGGCCGAGCGGTTGCGGTTTTCCGGGCTGTGCCCGCGCGGGCCATGGTCTGTCACTTCCACGTGGGCGGCAACGCCATTGGCCTGCACCCAGGGTAACAGGGGGGCATGGCTGGTAACATCAAAGCCGGGGTTTACGTGCAGGGCCATAATATCAAAATGGAACGGCACAATGCGCTGCCGAATTTTGAGCACTTGCAACAGCACCCAGCTATCCACCCCGCCTGAAACCGCCACGCCAATGCGCGCACCAGGGTATATCATATCTGTTGATTGCATGGCCTTGCCTGCAAGGCGCACGCAACGTTCCTGGGCATAATTAAATGAAAGACGGCTCATAAATATCCTGTGGCAGTGCTGGTAGCACTGCGTATAGCATGGCTAAAAACAGTGAAATAGGGTGAAATGCAGCAAGCAGTTGCCTGCCCACCTGTTGACTTGCAGGCTGAAAAAGCCCATGTATTCCCTTGTGAAAGGAAGATCACACAACGGTGTGCCCTTCTTCCCTTCTTGTTGGCAGTGCAGCTTCATAGCGCGCAGCCCGTTATAAATCAAGAAAACCCTCCATGTGCTTTTTCTGCACAGCGCCCGCGCATGCATCTGCACAGAACAACCCAGACTCATTTTATACACAATGACATCACCAGCCACAAGCCATACGTCCCCCCTACTCTCCCAATCCTGCACCACTGCCGCTGGCCTGACCATTGCCCCTGGCCTGCCCTGGCTGGCCCCGTTGGCCGGGTACACCGACCTGCCTTTTCGCCTGCTGTGCCGGGAACTGGGGGCCGCCATTACCTGCACGGAAATGGTCAGCGCCAAGGGCCTTATATACGGACTGCAAGCCAAGGGAGCAAAAGCGCGTGAAGCGGCCCTTTCCGGCACGGAAGCGTTGTTGCAGACCTTGCCCCAAGACACGCCCCTGGTGGTGCAGCTTTTTGGTAATGAGGCGGCGTTTCTTGGCCCTGCCGTGGAAGAATTGCGGGCCAGGGGCTATCGCTACTTTGACCTGAACATGGGCTGCTCTGTACCCAAGGTCACCAAAACCGGGGCTGGTTCTGCCATGCTCCAAGACATTCCCAACGCCTTGCAGGTGGCAAAGGCCATGGTGCAGGCAGCAGAACCTGGCAGCGTGGGCTTTAAACTGCGCCTTGGCTGGCGTGATGGGGAACAGGTATTTCTTGCCCTGGCAAAAGAACTGGAAGCCATGGGTGCAGCCTGGGTAACCCTGCACCCGCGCTCTGCCAAACAGGCGTTTACCGGTGTGGCCCAGTGGGACGCCCTGGCAACCCTACGCACAGAACTGCGTATTCCTGTTATTGCCAGTGGCGATTTGTTTACCGCCCAAGATGCCGTGCACTGCGTGGCCCAAACCGGGGTAAACGGCGTTATGTTTGCCCGTGGGGCTTTGGCCAACCCGGCAATTTTCCAGCAATATACAGCAGCTTTGACCACTGGTGCAGCGCCACCTGCCATGCAGCCCAAGGAACTGGAAACCATTATTCGCCGCCATGCCACCCTGGCCCAATTGCACAGCACAGGCAAGCCGGGGCGCAGTGGCCTTTCCCCTGCCCTGGTAAAAATGCGCACCGCTGTGCCGCGCTATGTGAAGCAATTGTCCGGGGCACGGGCTTTACGCCAGGAACTGACCCAATGTGAAAGCTGGGAAGCCTTTGAAGCCATTATGCAACGATTCTTCCGCACAACGCAACTGGCAGGAGAAGCACTATGAAAGTACTCCAGGCTAAAACCGCAGGCTTCTGCCTTGGGGTAAGCCTTGCTCTGAAAAAATTGGACAAGACTCTGGCAGAGGGAAAGAACGTCCCTGGCAGGCTCATTACCCTTGGCCCCATCATTCACAACCCGCTGGTTATGCAGGCTTACCAGGAACAGGGCGTTCTTTGCCTGAACACGGCAACACAAGTGCAACCTGGCGACAGGGTGGTTATTCGTGCCCATGGCATTCCCAAAGAAGTGGAGGAAGAACTGCAAGCTTCTGGGGCCACCATTATTGACGCCACCTGCCCCAAGGTGAAAAAAGCTCAGCTTGCCATTGCCAAAGAAGCTGCCAAAAACCGTACCCTGCTTTTGTATGGTGAAGAAGACCACCCGGAAGTGCAAGGCCTTGTGAGCTATGCCGGGCACAACGCCCATGTGTTTGGGTCCCTCACCGAGTTGGAACGCTTACCCCTGGCCCAAGGCAAACGCTATTTTTTGGCCGCTCAAACCACGCAAGACGAGGAAGCGTTTACAGAAATAGCCGCTTGGGTCAAAAAACAATGCGGGGGCAACCCCCCTGTGCTGCATACCATTTGCAATGCCACGCGTGAACGCCAGCAGGAAGTGCTAGCCCTGGCAAACCAGGTGGATTTTATGGTGGTGGTGGGCGGCCTGAACAGCGGCAACACCCGCCGCCTGGCAGAAGTGGCCAAGGCCCAGGGCGCCGCCACTGTGCACGTGGAACAAGTGGCAGACATGCCCCCTGATGTGCTGCACGGGGCAAGCGTGGTGGGGCTTACCGCCGGGGCTTCCACCCCGGATGCCCACATTGCTGCAATGCGGCAATGGCTGGAGCAGCAGTAACGTTTTTCACGCAGGCAGCAGCCAGTATTAAGACCATTGCACAATGGGCCAACACTTTGCAGTGCTGGCCCATTTTTTATTACCATTACGGAAAAAGCTTTTACAGAGCTCACCCCACAAGGGTGTCAATAAGATTGCACACTTCCGAAGGATGCACAGCCCGGTTGCTTATTTTCAGTTCAGCCACTTCCACCACGGCAAAGCCTTTGTGGGTCATGCGTTCTTCCAGCAGCAGTTCTAGCTGCACCGGGGCTTCTTCTTCGGGCAAGGTGGCCTGCATACGCCAAAAATTATTCTCCGCCGTAAAACGCAGGGGGGCAAGCCGGGTTGCGGGGTACCGGTGGGCCAGTAGGGCCTTGAAATCTTCCAGGGAAAAACGCCCCCGGCTGCGGCCCCCCACACTGGAATAGCTTCCGTCTGGCAAGCGTACAATAAGACGCAAGGAAAAAAATGACCGTGCCGGTTCTTCTGCAGCAACAGCTTCTTCCATAGGCAGCGGACGCAACGTTTCTGGCCCTGGGGTTTCCGGGTTGGCTCCGGCCAACGTGGTGGGGGTTCTCTCGCCGGTAGCGTCTTCTGCTATTATCACAGCCGCCTCTGTGGCAGCACGGGGCACGGCTTCTGTACCATGAGCAGGGGCCGCAGGCGCAGCCGCAAAGGCTACTTGGCTTGGAACCTGTTGCTTTACCACAAACTTGCCAAACTGGTCTGCCAGCACGGCAAGGCTGCCAGCCAAATCCTGGGTAACGGCATCAAGCTGGGTCAGGCGTGCTTCCAGGCGTTCCTCCTTCAACCGGGCGGCATCGGCTTTTTTGCGGCGTTCTTCCTCGCTCACAGCAACGCCGGCAACTCCCATATCTTCCAGGGCAGATTCAATGCCCTTCACCCGTTCAAGAATAGTTTTTTGCTGCCCCGTTATGGTAACCATGCTTTTTGCCATGTTGCTCACGCCCAAGGTCAGCTCCGGGGCAATGGCTGCACTGGCAAGGGCACTGGCGGCCTGGGGGGGGCTGTCTTCAGGCGCTTCGGCCTGAATCCAGGCAAATTCTGAAGCAAGGCGGCGGCGCACCTCTTCCACACTCATGCCTGTGGAAAACAGGTCGCGTATGCGCAAGGCCACCGCGGCTGCTTCCGACGTAAAACGAATGGGCTTACCCTGGTTGGCAACGGGAATACAGCCAGGAAACTTGCGGCGATAACTTTTTACCGTGGTTTCCGAAACGCCAAGTAATTCTGCAAGGGCTTTATGCGTCAGTAGTTCGTTGCTCATGGTTACAAAGAATCCTTCTCGCGGTTGTATTCGGTCAAACTTTTTGTGCCAGAAATATAGCCGCGCAGGCGTTCACTGCGGGCCTGAAAGGTCTGCAACGCTTTGCCTGTAATGGGCTCTGCCCGTGGGGAAAGGCTTTTTTCCGGGTTCAGGAATTTTCCGTTTTGTTTCATACGAAAGTCCAGATGCGGCCCAGTGGAATAGCCTGTGCTACCCACAAACCCGATAACCTCACCCTGTGAAACCTTTTTCCCTTTTTTCAGCCCCCTGGCAAACCCGGAAAGGTGCAAATACATGGATTCATACCCGCCTGAGTGCTTCAGGGTGATATAGTTACCAGCCCCTGTGCCCCAGCCGGAATACACCACCAGCCCATTGCCAATGGCTTTTACCGGGGTGCCCGTTGGGGCGGCATAATCCACGGCGGGGTGTGCCTTCCAGGTTTGCAACACAGGGTGAAAGCGCCTGTTGGTAAAGCGCGAGGTAATGCGGGAAAAGGAAAGGGGAGCCTTCAAAAAGGCCCGGCGCACACTTTCCCCTTTGGTATTATAATACACTATTTTGCCAAACTGATCTTTGTAGGAAAAGGCTTCAAACTTTTTGCCCTGGTTCACAAATTCCGCAGCCAGCAGCTTGCCGTAGCCCTTGAATTCTCCATCGCGAAAACGCTTTTCCACCAGCACCTTAAAGCTGTCGCCGGGCTGGATATCGCGAATAAAGTTCACTTCCCAGGCAAAAATTTCTGCCAGGTTCACCGCCAGCACAGGGGTTTCCCCCAGGGCCGCCATGGATTCAAACAGGCTGGAATCAATGGTGCCTTCCACCCTGTCCAGCAGCACGTCGTATTCAATGGGCAATACGCATGCGCTGAATTCATCATTTTCATCCTTTGAAACAACTAGTTTTTTGTCGTCATCAATTTCATATTCAAATTTGGTCAGCCCACCGTTTTCTTGGGTTACCTCAAAGGGCTGCCCCACACGGATATTGCTGAGGGAATGCACTTTTTGCGAGGCAGAAAGAACCGACTGCACGTCTGCCGGGGGCAGCCACTCCTGCAACAGGTTGCCAGCGGTGGTACCCTTGCCCACAACCCCGCGCTGCACATTGGTGGGGGGTTCTTCGGCAGCAGGTTCTTCTGTTTGGGCCAAATCTTCGTCTACCGTGGCGCCAGCGGTACTGTTGGTTTGTTCCGAATACAGCACAGAAGGGTCCACTGCGGGGCTGTCCAGGTCGTAGTTGGCAGCATAATACATATAGCCGCCCACGCCGAACCCAACAAAGGCCAGCAAAGCAATGATACCGTATAATACTATTCTGCGCTTACGCCCAAAAGGAGAGGATTGCCCAAGAGGAGAAGAAGGTGTTGTCATATACGCAAAATACCTGGTGGCATGATGTTGTAGAAAAGAAGAACCGAGCAGCAGATAAAGCCCAACTGCACCGCCGCGCCCTGCATAGTACCCTATTTCCCCAGCGTTTCAAAGAAAATATCATTCGCCTGAAATCACTGAATATTTTACTAAAATCCCCTGATTCTGCATTGGTTTTAAAAAAACAGGACGAAAATAATACCGACTGCAACTGCCTTACCCATGCCCCACCCCTGCAAAAGCAACAAGGCACCTGCCAGCCAGTGCCAGCAAATGCCTTGCATAAGCACACACCATGGGGCTGCGTGCATAGGTATTAAATACAGTATGTTACGGGCGAGTCGTCCGGCGGCGCACAGGTTTTGGGGCAACAGGCTGGCTGGTAAGCCACTGTTGCAACAGGCGCATTTCGTCTTTACCGCACGGCAACATGGCTTGCCTGCAAAGCTGGGTAGCGCGTTCCAAAAGGGCTGTTTCCAAAACGTCAACCGTTACCGTAGCAGCGCGGGGGGGCAATGTGGCCCCGCCTTGCTGAATAGCATCCAGAATAAAGCCGAGTTGTTCTGAATCCACGCCCACACTTTCATCGTAGCAGCGGTCTTCAATATTCTGCACAGTGTGCTTGCGGGAATACCCGTTCACGGCCAATTCTTCTGAAAGCATTTGCAGTAGCTGGGCATACAATTCCGGCTTGAGCATGGGCACATCTGTCAGTTGATTTACGCGCAGGGCAAAATCATACAGTTCCGGGTGACTTTGCTTGAACACACTGCGGATGCTGGCATTATCAGGCTTTTCATGGCGTTGCGGGTCGTATACAAACCCTTGCCCGGCATGGGAAAAAGCCAGGGGGGTAAGGTCGAGAAGGTCCAAAAGCTCGCGCAGGGTACCTGCCCCAAACCAGTCGGGGGTAGATTCCTGTTCATGCTGCAACACCTGGGCAATGGAAGGCAGCGGAATGGGCACATTGGATTCAAGCACCAACTGCTTGATGACTTCCACAAGGCGAATACGGCGGGAAACAGGAATATTCAATTCCACCGTTTTTTCTTTTTGCCGTACGTTTCTTTTCAGCTGTGCAGGCTGCACAGCAGGGGGTGCGCTGGGTGCTGGCGCATGTGGGGCAGGGGCATATTTAGGGGCAGCAGGCGCAGGAGCTTCCACCGGGGCCAAGGCCTTGGGTTCAGCAGGCCGAAGGTCGCGGGCCTCTTCATGACGCGCTTCGGCTACACGCTCCCCCCCAGGTGCCTCGCTGTCTTCAAAACGAGATTCTTCAAGGGCTTGAGTAATAAACCAGTCTTCCCGAATGCGCCAGGAACAGGCAGCAGAAAACGCGGGCGGGGTGTACCCAATGGCAAGCACAAGGCTGCGTTTTGCATGTTCCTGCACCCTGAGCAGAAGCGGAGTCAGGTCTGCATCGCCTGAAAGAAGGATAACTTCGTCATAGCGCACAGAGTGGTTCAGCACGTCAAGACAGTCCAGGGTAACGTGAACGCTGGTGTTGGCACGGCCATTGCTGGAATGGGCGGCGCAATCTACCACATGAAAGCCAGTACGTACAAAATAAGGTCGGAATTCAAGAAAACGCTGCGGGTTTAAATAACACACCTTTTTCAAAATGCGGCGCCGAACGTTGTCGCCATACATCATACGCAAGGCATGGCTTTCAATCCAGCGCAGCCAACGCTGAGGGTAGGAACCAAAAGTGCGTGCCAACGCTGGGTCCTGCTCAGTAAGGCGTGCAAAAATATTATCAAAGTCTACAAAAAGTGCACTGTAGACTTCATCAATGCTGTGAAAACGTCCCATGAAAAACTCCTGAAACATGAAAAAAGTGAAGCGAAAAAGCCGTACATGCCGGTACACTGCAAGAGAGGTATTTTATACTCAAAAACGCCATTTATGCAATCCCATTAATAGGAGATTCGGCATAAACGCTTTGTTTCTAGTCCAGTATCTCTTTCAAGCATCTTGGGATACTTCTTTTTTACAGCCAGTCCCCCTGAAACATGTAGCCCTTGAAATAGTCGCTGAACAGTAAGCAAAGCTAGGCTGCGTCTATTTGACTCGCCACATCCTGTGGCTCGCCTTACGCCGGGGTCACGTTGGTCCCCCGTCCAATTCCGTTGTCCTGCAGAATTGTCGCGGCGAGGATTTTACGAAAAACCCTTATAGAGCAACTAACTCATTCCATTCGTAAATACCCTAAATTAAAACGGTTTTTTCACTATTTTCTCCTCCACTATCACCAACAGCGAAGAGAATTCCAAAACAAGCCTATAACAACATAGCCTTATGGCGGTTTCCGCAAGAAAGGTACCCAACAGGCACGAATAAAGGGAATGCAGTTCCCTGTGCGCAGTAAGGAAAACACTGCTTACGTGTTGCCCTGTGTCTTTTTACGTAATAAAAAGACCAGAATCCAAGAATAAGGAGAAGTCACTTTTCCTGTATAATATGCGGGCTCTGTAACGTTACCAAGCAAACGGGTTTTCGTTTGTTTGGGCATAGAGTTGATTAATAATAATTAATCAATGGGTCTCTACAGAAGATGCTGCACGTGTAATGGTCATTTATTTTGTCTAGAGCGTTGCTTTCCACAAAAAAGCCATCAATTCCAATACACCTGAGTGCACAACAGTATATAAAACACTGTGCATACTCACCTCATACCACAGCATGACAACACCTGACAACCATGATAACGGTTTTCTCAAGAAAAGTACAGCAAGCATATAGGCTACCTAATGTCTTTTTTGCCCCCCAGCCTGCAATAAGAGCAATGCCAGCTTGCGCTCTGCGTACTTTTCCCGCCCTATTCCGCTCTGCGCAGGCAGGGCGAAATAGGGCCTAAATCACAAAAAAAACTCATCTTACAGGGGAAATTATTTCCTTTATTCATGCATTTTGGCACGTTTCCCCTGCGGGAAGCCACCTAAAGAGTTTTCAATCCTAGAAACAGGGGGAAATCGCTACAGCGTTGGCAAGGCTATAAGCTCGCAAATGTTCGCCAACGTCTGGAAGTAATCAGAAACATCACCCATTATTTTTCAAAAAACTTCCGGTTACAGACTGAGCATCTTCCAGAAGTTCTTCCGGCGTGCCCTGGGCCACAATTAGCCCGCCATTTTCCCCGCCCCCAGGGCCAAGGTCAATAACATGGTCGGCACACATAATCACGTCGGTGTTATGTTCAATAACCACAACGCTGGCACCGCGTTCCACCAACTGGTGCAGCACGGTTATCAGTTTGCCCACCTCATGCATATGCAGGCCTGTGGTGGGTTCATCCAGAATATATATGGTACCGGGCAGGTTGCGTTTTCCCAGCTCGCGGGAAACCTTAATGCGTTGCGCTTCACCACCGGAAAGGGTGGTGGCAGGTTGCCCCAGGCGCAAATAGTCCAGGCCCACTTCTTCAAGCAACACAAGGCGGCGTTCCAGAATGGGGTAGTTTGTAAAAAACTCACGGGCCTGATGCACAGTTAAATCCAGCACCTCCGCAATGTTCAGCCCTTTATAGCGCACTTCCAGGGTTTCATGGTTATAGCGCTTGCCCTGGCACACATCGCACTGCACAAACACGTCTGGCAAAAAGTGCATTTCCACCCGAATTTGCCCGTCGCCGCTGCATGCCTCGCACCGCCCGCCCTTCACGTTAAAGCTGAACCGCCCAGGGGTATAGCCCCGTTTTTTGGCGTCTGGCGTGCCTGCAAAAATGGTGCGAATTTCATCGAATATTTTGGTATAGGTAGCCGGGTTGGAACGCGGGGTGCGGCCAATGGGGGTTTGGTCAATGGCAATAATGCGCTCAATGGCTTCTGCCCCGGTAAAGCCTGCAATGGTGCCGGGGTTTTCCACCTTCAGCCCCTGGGAAAGGGCCAGGTGCTTGTACAGCGTATCTACCACCAGGGAACTTTTGCCCGAACCAGACACCCCGGTAACGCACACAAACACCCCAAGGGGAATGCGGCAATCAATGTTGCGCAAGTTGTTGGTGGTCACGCCTTGCATTAATAACTCGCCCTTGGCTTCCCGCCGCTTTTCAGGCCGCGGTACACTCATGTCGCCGCGCAAATACTTGGCAGTAAGGGAAGAGGAAGCCAAAAGTTCCGGCACAGTTCCCTGAAAGACAATTTCCCCGCCCAGTTCGCCTGAACCAGGACCAAGTTCAATAACGTTATCGGCCTCACGTATGGTGGCTTCGTCATGTTCTACCACCAGCACGGAATTACCACGCCGTTGCAGGCTGCGTAGGGTTTCAATCAGGCGCAGGTTGTCGCGCGGGTGCAGACCAATAGAGGGTTCGTCCAGCACATAGGTTACCCCCACCAGGCCGGAACCCAGTTGAGAGGCAAGGCGAATGCGCTGCGCTTCCCCGCCGGAAAGGGTGGCCATGTTCCGCCCAAGGGAAATGTAGCCAAGGCCCACGCTTACCATAAACTGCAAGCGGTGCCCCACTTCCTTCACCAGTGGTTCTGCCACCAGCACTTGCCTGCCCGTAAACTCACGCTCTGTCACCCAGGCGTGGGCACGCTCAATGGAAAGATTGCAAAAATCCACAATGCTCACATCCCCCACGCGCACAGAACAGGCCGTGGGGTTCAGGCGGGCACCGCCGCATTCAGGGCAGTGTGTGGTTTGGCGGTAGCGGGAAAGTTCGTCGCGCCAGGCGTCGCCATAGGCCATGCCGCGCTCCAGAATGGCCAGCACACCGGGCCACCCGCCAGCCGCCCCGCGCTTGCCTGCGCGTTCTACAGAACCACCCATCCAGTTGCGCCGCAAGTTACTTTCCGCTGCGCGCCGGGGGGTGCCGGGCTCTTCTTCCCCATAAAACAGCGCGTCCAGGGCATCGGCTGAAAATTCTTTCAGGGGCGTTTCCAGGGTAAAACCAAACCGCTTGCCCAGGGCGCGCAGTTCATCGGCATACTTCGCCGCCACTTTGGGGTTTTTCCAAGGTAAAAGCCCCCCGGTGGAAAGGCTTTCCCCCCGGTTGGGCGCTATCAGGGCCGGCTCAAAATACTCCACCGTGCCAAGGCCAAGGCAACGTGAACAAGCTCCTTGCGGACTGTTAAAGGAGAAAAGCTGGGGGGAAAGGGCAGGCAGGCTGATTTTACAACTGGCACAGGCAGAAAGCGTGCTGTGAATGGTTTCCCGCTCTTCCTTCCCGTCCTTATCCAGTTCCACCACGGTGAGCCGCCCTTCACCATAACGCAGGGCAAGTTCCACAGAATCGGCCAGCCGCCCGCGCACGCCTTCGCGCAGCACAAGGCGGTCTACCACCAGGTCAATGCGGTGCTTTTTATTTTTATCAAGGGCAGGCACCTCTTCCAGGGCATACACTTCCCCGTTCACCCGCACCCTGGCAAAGCCTTCGGCCCGCAGCTTTTTCAGGCGGTCCACATGGGTGCCTTTTTGCAATTCCACCAGGGGGGCCAGCACCAGAAAGCGCGTGCCTTCCGGCAGGGCCAGAATATCGGCAATAATTTCGTCGGGCGCACGCGATTCAATGGGCTTGCCGCACTTGGGGCAATGCATGCGCCCAAGCCGGGCAAAAAACACCCGTAAAAAGTCGTATACTTCCGTTACCGTGCCCACGGTGGAACGCGGGTTACGGCCTGTGGTTTGCTGTTCCAGGGAAATGGCAGGGGAAAGCCCTTCAATTTTATCTACGGCGGGCTTGTCCATTTGCGGTAAAAACTGGCGGGCATAGGCGGAAAGCGATTCCACATAGCGGCGCTGCCCTTCCGCGTACACAAGGTCAAAGGCCAGGGTAGACTTGCCAGAGCCGGAAGGCCCGCAAATAACCACCAGTTCTTCACGCGGAATATGCAGGGTAAGGTTTTTCAGGTTATGTTGGCGGGCGCCTTCAATATAAATGCTGTTTTTACGCTGGGTGCTGTTTGTATCGCTCATTATCGTTATGTTCAGTGTGGGTAAAAGGAGGAAAGGGGAAAGAGGCAACGCTTCCCCCGTATAGTAAGGGGAAACGCTGATTTATTCCGTTTGGCGGCGTTGCATCACTTTTTTTGAAACAGTCGAGGACGGAAGAGTCCACTCCTGCTTCAAAAAAAGCTCGCGCCTTGCCAAACGAAATAACTGCGCGTTTCTAAAATATCATGTAATCAGTGTTTCCCTAGAGCAATTGACTCATTTCATTCGTTAATTTCTCTAAATAAGGGAGCCAATGAGAAGGCACAGCAACACCACCACCAGCAAGGCTGGCAAAAAGTTGGAGAGCCGTATTTTAAGCAGCCCAAGCAGGTTGAGCCCGATGCCCATAATGGCAATACCACCTGTGGCTTCCAGTTCTGCCCGAATGTGGTCGTTAAGGTAAGGGCGAATGCCTTCAGCGAACAAGGTAATACTGCCTTGGTAAATGAGCAAGGGCAGGGCCGATGCCATTACCCCGGAACCATACACGGCACCAAAGGCTATGGAGGCGAAAAAGTCCAGCATTGTCTTGGTCAGCACAATGCTTTTGTCGCCGGAAAGTCCTTCATTCAGTGGGCCAATAATAGCCATGGAGCCTATGCAAAACAGCAGGGAAGCGGAAACAAAGCCTTCTGTAAAACCACCGTTACGAGAACGCAAAATTCTTTTCAGCGCTTCGCCCCCCCGGTTAATGCGGCCTTCAAGGTCCAGGGCTTCCCCAATAATAATACCCACCAAAATACTGCCGATAACGTACAGGGGGTTTTGCGTCTTCAAGGTCATGCTCATGCCAATGGCCATGGTGCACAGCCCAAGCCCCTGGAACACACTTTCACGCATGCGTCCGGGCAGCCTGTCGCCCAGCAACATGCCAATGCCCGCACCCACCACAATTGCCGTGGCATTTATCAGGGAACCAATGGGAAGAATCATATTCGGCATCCTTTTCGCACAGAAGGCTACAATGCGGTTTGCACCTTGGCACGGTATACCTGCCGTGCCAGGAATGCAAGCAGGAACCTTTTTCCTTCCAAAAACACCATAATACACGCTTCCCGGGCATGACAATTTCCGCTTTTACGCGTATAGTAAGTGCATGACGACATTTCAGAATACAACGAATCTGCGCGCAATGCGTAAGGAGTGGAATATGCGGTTCCATTTTTGCTTCTGTCCCCCTGTGCTCCCTTTTGTTGCGGCGTTTGCCCTGGCTGCCCTGCTGGTTATAAACCTGCCCACAACGGCCCATGCAGCAGAAACCACCCGCCAATTAACGCCAAAACAGTTGTTCATGCAAATTCCTCCCAGTATTTTTGACAACACCCCCAGTTCCATTACAGAAGAAGAAAAAGAACTGATTCTGGAATGTGGTTACAGCGCCACCTGGGCCGTTTCCCATAGCGACGCAGACACCCTGTTCATTTCCACCATCAAGGGTGAATTTGCCGACGTGGCTGTGCATGTGTTCCGCAACGCCGGGGGGGGCGTGGTGGCCATTGGCGCCCGCGCCCAGGACAACTGCGCGGCAGAACTGTGGAATTTTGACGCTTCCGGCCGCATTGTGCCCCTGCAAAACCCGGAAGACCCCCCGGTGCAGGACTTTCTTTCCCCCAATGTGCTGCTGGCCCCCGGCATAACGTACACCACCAAAATTTGCCTGGAAGGGGCACAGCTTGAAGCAAAACCAAGTTTTTGGGGCAAGGAAGGCATGGTGCAGGTGCCTGTGGCCAACCGGGTGTTCTTTCGCTGGAACAGTACAGGTTTTGCCAAATTTGTTGCCCCAGTTGGCTTGCCTTCGGAAGTGCCTGTCCTGAAAGGCGCTCCACAGTAGCGGCAGGAAAACGCTGATTTATTTCATAGCAAAAAAGACCCATGGCGGCTTCCTGCTGGCCACCACCAGAAAAGGCTTGCCAATCCCCTTAAGCTGTGGCAAATAGATTCCGCATCTTCGTAAATGCACTTCCCACCTGGCCGGGTGGCGAAATGGTATACGCATCGCACTCAAAATGCGACGGCCAACGGTCATGAGAGTTCGAATCTCTCCCCGGCTACCAGTTTTTCGCCCAGCAATGGGCGCAAAAAGGCTGCACTCTGAATAAACTTAGAGTGCAGCCTTTTTATTTGTCCAACGCTATCCGCCCCCCTTTTTCCAATAAAATTGCTATTGCAACTGCTGCACAGGCCGTTTTCCTGCCCTGTGCCCTTGGCGCTTACTCCATGCAAATCGAAGAAACTCGCTTTTCTGTAGTTGCGGCTACAGGCATGCCCTGTGCATTTTGTTTATGGTGGCATCACGGAACAGAAACTTCCCTTGCTGCACAGGTGTGCCACAGGGTCATAATTGTCACGTATTTGCAACCGCGACTGGAGGTCGTCATGAAAAAGTATCAGGCAGAACCCTACAAGATTAAGGCTGTGGAAACCATTACCATGACCACCCAGAAAGAGCGGGAGGAATACATCAAGAAAGCCGGGTACAACACGTTCCTGCTGGAATCTTCCCAAGTGTACATTGACCTGCTCACCGACAGCGGCACCACCGCCATGAGCGACAAACAGTGGGCATGCATGATGCTGGGGGATGAAGCCTATGCAGGAAGCATCAACTTCATGCACTTACAAGAAACAGTGCGTGAATACTACGGGTTCAAGCACATTGTGCCCACTCACCAGGGCCGCGGTGCGGAAAACCTGCTTTCCTCCATTTGCATCAAACCAGGGGACTATGTACCCGGCAACATGTATTTTACCACCACCAGAGCCCACCAGGAACTCAACGGGGCCACTTTCCGCGATATTATTATTGATGAAGCCCACAACGCCCAGCTTGACGTGCCCTTTAAAGGCAACATTGACCTGAAAAAGCTGCAAGCCCTTATTGATGAAGTGGGCCCGGAACGGATTCCTTATGTGTGTTTGGCAGTCACCGTAAACCTGGCGGGCGGCCAGCCCGTGAGCATGGCCAACATGCGCGCGGTGAAGGAGCTGTGCAGCAAGTACGGCATCAAGGTCATGTATGACGCCACCCGCTGTGTGGAAAACGCCTTTTTCATTCAGGAACAGGAAGAAGGCTATGCCAACACCCCTGTGCGCGCCATTCTCAAAGAAATGATGAGCTATGCCGACGGCTGCACCATGAGCGGTAAAAAAGACTGTTTGGTGAACATTGGCGGCTTTTTGTGCATGAACGACGACGAGCTATACCAGAAAGCCACAGAGCTGGTGGTGCTGTATGAAGGCATGCCCAGCTATGGCGGCCTTGCCGGGCGCGACATGGAAGCCATGGCCCAGGGCATCAAGGAATCTGTAAACGACGCCTACATCAGCCACCGCATTGCCCAGTGCCGTTACCTGGGGGATAAGCTCATTGAAGCTGGCGTGCCCGTGGTGCGCCCCATTGGCGGGCATGCCGTGTTCCTGGACGCACGGGCCTTTTTGCCCCACATTGCGCAAGAAGAATTCCCGGCCCAAATGCTGGCAGCCCAGCTTTATATTGAATCCGGCGTGCGCAGCATGGAGCGCGGCATTATTTCCTCAGGCCGCAACAAAGACACAGGCGAACACAACCGGCCCAAGCTTGAACTGGTGCGCCTTACCATTCCGCGCCGCGTATATACCTATGCCCACCTTGACGTAGTGGCAGAGGCATGTATTGAATTGTACAAACATCGCAACAACATCAAGGGCCTGAAAATGGTGTATGAACCCAAAGTGTTGCGGTTCTTTACTGCCAGATTTGAGCCGTTATCATAACCAGTGGATAGAGCAATTTCACTTTGAAATTGTTCAGTGGACGCATAGCGGACACTCGCGAAGCGTGTCATTTTATTATATATCTCCATGTGTTACATAGAGCATCTCACGCGCTTCACGGCAACAGGGTGTAACTTCTCAAAGTTAAACTTGTCTACTAGAGAGGGGGGCTTTGCTCCCCTCTTTTCACAAGGAGCGTGCAACATGACAGATCCAGGACGGAAAAACAGTATCCTTGGCGGCTCCATGATTATTGCGGGCACGTCTATTGGCGCAGGCATGCTGGGGCTACCCACTATTTCTGCGGGCATGTGGTTTTACTGGTCGCTCTTCCGCCTTGTTCGTCAAGCAGTTTTATGTGCTCGATAAATATGGATAAACAGAAAGCGAACGGGAATTGTACCAGCATTCATACCAGCATTTTTTGTGGGCAGGATTGAACATTAGTGGACTGGGTTGTGCAATGCAAGAGAGGCAAGTAGCCATCCGTCAAAATGGTAAAGAGGATTACTCTGAGCATAATCAATAACAATTGACACGCAGGAATTATTAATTTACGTTTCGACAACTATCAAAACATAAAGGATGATGGCGTGGAACCTAAAAAAGCTGCGAAAATTTTTAAGGCATTGTCAAACCCGAATAGGCTTGAGCTTTACCTGAAAATAATGGAGTGCCATGAATCCGAATTTGATGCTGGTTGCGAATGTTTTCTTATTAATATTATGAACTCTTTCAGTATTGGCGCTCCTACAATCTCGCACCACATAAAGGAACTTGTAAATGCTGGGCTCATCGAAACTGAAAAAAAAGGTAAACTTTTGATTTGCCGAGTCAACCAAGACATCGTAGAGGAGGTATTTCAGTTGGTCTTTCATAAATAGTGAGGGAACAAAAAAAATTCAAATAACAATTCGATGCTTGTCGATTTATCAAATCTACAGGTCAAAAAATTAATTTAACAACAACGAGAGAATCATGAAAACAGTCTTTATCACTGGAGCATCATCTGGAATCGGCAAAGAAGCTGTAAAAATTTTTGCCACCAAAGGATGGAATGTCATTGCGGCAATGCATAATCCTGAAAATGATATGGAATCGTGTGTTTTTGATAACATTATTCAAGTTCGGTGCGATGTGAAAGAACCGGAAAGTGTAAAAAAAGCGTTTGCAATCGCTCTGGAAACTTTCGGAGAAATAGATGTTCTGGTAAATAATGCCGGTATTTATAACACCAAGCCGCTCGAATCCATGTCAGAAGGTGAAGTCGCGGATATACTTGATACCAACATCAAAGGTGTCATTACCTGCACACAATCTGTATTGCCACATTTTAGAAAAAAAATGTCTGGCACTATAATTAATATTTCATCCATAGCGGGGTTTACCACCTTTCCGTTCCAGACAATTTACCATGCCAGTAAGTGGGGGCTGGAAGGCTTGTCAGAATCGCTTCAATATGAACTTAAACCACTAAATATTAAAGTGAAAATCGTTGAGCCAGGAGTTGTAAAAACGTCTTTATATGACACGCTTACTGGTGTTAATGACACTATTCACACCGATTATGTAGAAAATTTCAGAGCATCGTACAAATCCTTGTTAAAAAATATAGAGAAAGGATTTATGCCGAATGTGAGTGCAAGAACAATCTATCAAGCAGCAACAGAAAACACGTGGAGGATGCGTTACAGATCTGGCGCAGACACAAGATTAGTAGCGTTTTTGCATTCGTTGCTGCCCTTAAGCATGTTTACGCTTCTTATCGAAAAACTGACTGGTTTGCGCCAAACCCATAGGCAAAATTTTAATCTGTAGCACATAACGCCAGCCAGAGTGTTATTGAAGTAATTCTAAACCTCTACAACCTTGTGGAGATTGAGCAACTGAAGAAAAGCTAAATCCTATTGCCCAAGCTGCTGCGCACAGCAAGGCAAGGGTATATACCATTCCTCTACCCTTCTCTCACTGCCCATGTACACTCTAGCAATTTTGTTCTCTCACAAAAAAGATGAGTCGCGTATGAAGGAGTGTACTCTTACGGTACTCGACTGAAATACGCGGCGAAATCTGACGCAGTGAGAGGGCAAAATGGCAGAGTGTACCCCCTACTCCACCCGTAACCTGTCGCGCAGCACAATAGCCCCAATGTTCATGCCCAGCACCAGCACAATAAGCACCAGGGCCGTGCCGTATTGCAGGGGCCGTGTTTTTTCAATATCTGTTCCGGCAGTAGCCAGCACATACATATGGTACGGCAGGGCCATAACGGCGCTGAAAATGGAATCCGGCGTTTTGGGGGTGTAGAACACCGCTGCCGTAAACATAATGGCGGCTGTTTCCCCTGCGGCGCGGGCCACCCCAAGAATGGCCCCAGTGAGCATACCCGGCAAGGCGGAAGGCAACACCACCCGGCCTATGGTTTGCCACTTGGTGGCCCCCAGGGCCAGGGAAGCTTCCCTGTAGGTATCCGGCACCTGGCGCAGGGCTTCTTCCGCCGTACCAATAACCACTGGCAAGGTAAGGGCTGCCAAAGTTAAAATGCCGGAAAGAATACTCACCCCAAAGCCGCACCACGTCACAAAAAATGCCAGGCCAAACAGGCCGAACACAACGGAAGGCACCCCGGCAAGGTTGGCCACCCCAAGGCGAATAACACGGGCAAAGGGACTTCTGCCAGCATATTCATGCAAATACACCGCCGTGGCCACCCCGGTGGGAAAAGCCACCAGCAAGGCACCGCAGCTTAGCAGCAAGGTACCCACAATGCAGGGCCACACGCCCCCGGCTGTCATCATACGGCGCGGCGGCTGGCTTAAAAATTCCCAGGTAATGGCAGGGGCACCCTGCACCACCAAAAAAACGCAAATGCCCAGCAGGGCCGCAATATTAATAAGGGCGCTCAGGCGCAGCACACCAAACATCAAAAATTCTGTGCGGTGGCGGTTTCGTGCGGTGCTTATACTCACAGGGCAGAACTCCCGGTTTGCTTGTAGCGTTCAGCAATAAAGCTGGCAGCCAGGTTAAAACACAGGGTAAACAGGAACAGCACCAGGCCAATGGCAAACAGGGCGTGGTAATGTTCCCCCCGGAACGGGGCTTCCGCCATTTCAGCCGCAATGGAAGCAGGCATAGGGCGCACCGGGTCGAAAATGGAACCCGGCAGCATGGCTGCACCGCCTGCCACCATAAGTACCACCATGGTTTCCCCAATGGCACGGGACATGCCCAGCATAAGGGCCGTGCCAATGCCGGAAAGGGCCGCAGGCAGCACCACCCGGAACGTGGTTTCCCACCGGGTGGCCCCCAGCGCCAGGGAAGCTTCCCGCAAGGACCGGGGCACGGCGAACAGCGCATCTTCCGCAATGGAGCAAATGGTGGGCACACTCATAAACGCCAGCATCAGGGCGGCGTTCAGCAGGTTCAGCCCGGTGTTCAGGCCAAAGGTTTCCTGCATCCACGGGGCAACCACCACCATACCGAAAAAGCCAATAACCACGGAAGGCAGCGCGGCCAGCAGTTCCACAAAGGGCTTTACCACGCGGCGCACTGCGGGCCGGGCTATTTCCGTAAGGTAGGCTGCGGTAAGCACCCCCAACGGCGCGGCAATGGCGGTGGCAAGCAGCATAACGCTTACAGAACCTGCCAGCAGGGCAAGAATACCGAACTCCGGTGGTTCAGAGGTGGGGTACCAGAACTTGCCACCAAAAAACTGCACCGGACTGTATTCAAAAAACAGGGGCAGCCCTTCGGCAAACAGAAAAATCATAATGGCGCACAGCACGCACAAGGCAGTACAAGCCACCCCTGCCAGTAACCAGTGGGCGGCTTTTTCCCTGTGCAGGGCGCTGAGTGATGAGGAAGAACCCATGGGAAATCCTTTTTGGGCCAATTAGCCTAGTGCTATTACTCTTTTTACTTGGGGGGGCTCTGCCTCCCCAGCCCCCTCCGCCAAGGGCATGATGCCCTTGGAACCCGCATCAGCGCTTACTTTCCCGCAACGCTGGATCGTAAGCGCAAATGGGGGTCAAGGGGCGTCACGCCCCTTGCAGGGGCTAGGGGACAGCGTCCCCAATGAAAGCAAGTAAAACCCGTGCATAATGCTCTTTTCTTAGAATACCACCAAACAGCGGGCTACTTCTTGGGCAGGGGAATAAAGCCCACTTCAGCCACGGCCTTTTGGCCTTTTTGCGGGTCAAGCAGGTATTCAATGAACTTTTGGGTATTGCCGGTGGGCTGCCCGTTGGTGAACAGGAACAGTTCACGTGCCACAGGCCATTGGCGGGCCAGGGCGGTTTCCGCAGTGGCCTTGATGCTGCCAATATCCAGCCCTTTCACGCTTTTATCCAGGTAGCCAAAACCAATGTAGCCAATGGCGTTAGGGTTTTTGGAAACAGCCTGCACAACAGCCCCGTTGGAAGCCTGAAGCAGGGCAGAAGGCGCTACTTTCACCTTGTTCATGACCAAATCGTTCCATGATTCGTACGTGCCGGAAGAGGTGTCGCGGGAAATCACGGCAATGGTCTTGTCTGGCCCGCCCACTTGCTTCCAGTTGGTAATTTCACCAGCATACATGCCGCGCAGTTGTTCAAGGGTAAGGGACTTCACCGGGTTGGAGGGGTGCACCACAGGCAACAGGGCATCCACTGCCACAGCAATACGCACCGGGTCTACACCCTTTTTCTTGGCAAGCTCACGCTCGTTATCTTTCATATCGCGGGAAGACATGGCAATCTGGCACAGGCCATCGGTAAGGGCTTTAATGCCGTTGCCAGAACCGCCACCGGAAATCACCAGGTCCACATCATTATTAATGGCCATGTAGCTTTCCGCAGCCTTTTGCATAACTGGCAGCACGGTGGTAGAACCGTTAATCACAATTTCTTCTTTGGCAAAAGCGGGGGTTGCCAGGGTAGTAGCCCCCAAAAGCAGGGTGAACAGCGTCTTTTTCATGAAAGATTGTAGTGACATACAGAACTCCCTTTGAATTTTTTACAAGTGATGTACAGCGGTATTTGCTGCATGTGAGAAATATATGCGATTTGAATGTGGCAAAACGGTGACAAAAAACGTACTGTTGTGTGACAAAAAAAATACGATAGTTGTAACAGAAATGACACACTGCCTTCACAAGATTGTCGCAAACACGTCCTAAATGTTGCCTTAGCCTAACAAGTGGAACCGTTCACCGCCCACGTGTTTGCATGGAGCCATAGCATGGAAAAGCAACTGGTTTGTATTATTGAAGACGAAAACGACATTCGGGAACTGTTGGCCTACAACCTGCAAAAAGCCGGGTATGCCACCATAAGTGCCGAAGATGGAAAAAAAGGACTTGCCCTTGTACAGCAGCGCAAGCCGCACCTGGTGTTACTTGATGTGATGCTGCCGGGGCTGGATGGTTTTGGCGTGCTCAAGGCACTGGCCCAAAAGCCGGAAGTTGCCGCCACCCCTGTTATTATGCTAACGGCCAAAGGCGAGGAAATGGACAGGGTTGTGGGGCTTGAACTGGGCGCGGCAGATTATGTGGTAAAGCCCTTCAGCGTGCGTGAACTGCTACTGCGGGTGCGCAATGTACTGCAACGCCACACAGCCGAAGCACCCACCGGGGCACTGGAACGCCATGGCCTTGCCCTGCACCCGGAAGCGCACACAGCCCACTTCAATGGGGTTCCCCTTGACATTACTGTAACAGAATTTCGCCTGCTTGAATACCTTATGCGCCACGCAGGGCAAGTTTGCAGCCGGGAACAATTGCTCAACAGCGTGTGGGGCTACCAGTTTGAAGGCTATGCCCGCACCGTTGATACCCACATGCGCCGCCTGCGGGCCAAACTGGGAGAAGCGGCAGAACTGCTGGAAACTGTTCGTGGTGTTGGCTACCGCTTTAAAGAAAAATAAGGAAATCCAATGAAATTCCGCTCATTCCGGTTCCGGCTATTTAGCTGTTTTCTTGCGGTAGCCGCAGTGGGGCTTTTGTTCCCCCTGCTGTACATACGCCCCATGCTGCATGAGGCCCTGTTGCAGGAAGCATACAACCGCCTTGCCCAGGAAGCCCTGCTGGTGGAAGCCCTGCTGCACACCAAAGACAGTAAAAATGCAGCACTGGAAGCGGTGGTGCGTACCCACATTCGCCTTACCCTGCTGGATGCCACCGGGGCAGTGCTGGCCGACTCCGACGCCAAAAATACCCGTGAAACAGACAACCACGCAGACCGCCCGGAAGTCATTCAGGCAGTGCAGCAAGGGCAAGGCTTTGCCACGCGCTTTAGCAATACCCTGCAAACAGAATTGGTGTATGCCGCCTTCCTGCAAAAAGATGGCACCATTGTGCGCCTTGCCACGCCTTTTGCCGGGGTAAGCCAACAGGTGGAAGGGCAGTTACAGGGCCTTTCCCTGGCTGCCGGGGGCATTGTGGCCCTTTCCCTGCTGCTGGCCTGGGTGTTCTCCGCCCGGCTGGAAAAATCCCTTTCCGGTATGGTGCACATTGTTGAAGGTATTTCACAGGGTAAATTTTCCCGCCGCCTGCACAAGCTGCCTGGGCAGGAATTTATGCCCCTGGCCCACGCTGTAAACCGCATGGCCCAGTCGCTGGAAGAATTTGTGCAGGCAGAGGCCGACCAAACAGCCCAGTTAAACGCCATTCTGGAAACCATGGCCGAAGGGGTGCTGGTGCTTGCCCCGGCAGGGGGCATTCGCCGCATGAACGGGGCATTTTCCCACCTGTTCCCTGCGGCCCAGCGTTGCGATGGCAAGCAGATTATTGAAGCAGTGCCCTGCCGGGAATTGCAGGAAGCCGTGACTGCCCTGCTGGCCACCGCAGGAAATTACGGTACCAACCAAACGGTGCAGGTACGCGCCCACAATGGCAGCGTGTTTATGGTGCTGCTGGCCCGCCCGGCCCAGCAGGCGGCTGCCTCATTGGGGCTTGTGGCAGTGTTCCATGACGTAACAGAACTTAAACGCCTGGAAACCATACGCCGCGACTTTGTAGCCAATGTTTCCCACGAACTGCGCACCCCCCTCACGGCCCTGCAAGGCTATGCGGAAACCCTTAGAGACATGGAAAACATGCCGGAAGACGGCAAACGCTTTGCCACCATTATTCATAAACACAGCACGGTTATTAGCAGCATGGTGAACGAGCTGCTGGCCCTTTCCCGGCTGGAGGCAGAAACATTTGCCCCGGCCCAGGAAGCCATTGCCCCGCAAGAAGCATTTGATGCGGCACTAAATATGCTGCAAGCCCCCATACAGGCCAATGACCTTCAGGTAACCGCTACGTTTTCCCCTGGTGTACAAGTGCAGGCAGACAAGCAACTGCTGGAGCAAATTTTCCGTAATCTCCTGGAAAACGCCTGCCGCTATGCCCCCCAAGGCAGCACCATAACCGTTACAGGCCAAGCCCACGGGGACCACGCCCTGTTTATGGTGGCTGATAATGGCCCCGGCATTCCCCTGGCTGACCAGCCCCGTATTTTTGAACGTTTCTACCGGGTGGAAAAGCACCGGGGTGGTGGCAGCGGCCTTGGCCTTGCCATTTGCAAGCACAGTGTTGAGCGGCTGCACGGGCGCATTTGGGTGGAAAGCCCAAGCCAAAACGCCGCCACCGCATTTTTATTTACACTTCCCCTAATCGGGAGCGGAGCCATATGACCACACAATCAAACACTGGCATTACAACAAAAAATGTACAATTTTATTACAGCAAGCATCATGCCTTGCATGATGTTTCCCTTGATTTTCCTTCCAATAAGGTAACAGCCCTCATTGGCCCTTCCGGTTGCGGCAAAAGTACTTTTTTGCGCTGCCTCAACAGAATGAACGACCTTATTCCCGGCACGCGGGTGGAAGGCAGCATCCTGCTGGACGGGCAAGATATTTATGCATCCTCCCTGGATGTGGTGGAGTTGCGCCGCCGGGTGGGCATGGTGTTCCAGCGGCCCAACCCCTTCCCCAAAACCATTTTTGAAAATGTGGCCTATGGCCTGCGGGTAAACGGCCTTGCAAACCAAACGGAAATAGGCGACAGGGTAGAAGCCGCGCTGAAACGCGCCGCCATTTGGCAAGAAGTAAAAGACAGGCTGGACGCTTCCGCCCTGGGGCTTTCCGGCGGGCAGCAGCAACGCCTGTGCATTGCCCGCGCCCTGGCCGTGGAACCAGAAGTACTGCTTATGGACGAACCAGCCAGCGCCCTTGACCCCATTGCCACGCAAAAAATTGAAGAAAGCATTCACGAACTGAAAAGCCACTTGACCATTATCATTGTAACGCACAACATGCAGCAGGCCGCGCGTGTTTCCGACTACACAGCCTTTTTCTACATGGGCACGTTGGTGGAACACGGCGAAACCGACACCCTGTTCACGCGCCCCGCGAAAAAACAAACTGAAGACTACATTACAGGAAGGTTCGGGTAACCACATGACAGCACACGACACACACCTGCACACCCAGCTTACCCACCTGCGCACCCGCCTGCTTGTGATGTGCGCAGAAGCACGCGAAGCGGTGGAACGCGCCTGCATCGCCCTTGAAGAGGGCAACACCCCCCTGGCGGTTCAGGTTATTGACCACGACCACACCATTAATGCCCTGGAAAATGAAATTGACAGCCTTGCCCTTTCCATTCTGGCCCGCGCCCAGCCCGTGGCACGGGATTTGCGCTTTCTGGTAAGCACCCTGCGCATGGCAGTAGATTTGGAACGCATTGGGGATGAAGCGGTAAGCATTGCGGAACGCGCGTTGCTTATACAACAAGACAAAGACCAATGCACCAGCCCGCAACTGCGCGAGCTTATGCAGGTGGCCCGGCGTGCCCTGCAAAGCGCCCTTACCGCCTTCCAGCAGGAAGACATGCCACTGGCCTTGCAGGTAAGCAGGGGCAGTGCCGACGTAACACAACTGGAAGTGCGGCTGCTGCATGACAGCTTGCCAAGCCCGGAAAGCGCAGAACCAAACAGCTATGGCAGACAATTGCATACCATGCATCAATTGCTGGTGGCGCGGGCGTTAACGAGGATTTATGGCCGTGCGGCCAACATTGCGGAACATGCGTATTTTATGGTGGAAGGCACCAGCTTGAAGCATAAAACACATGCGGAAGCGCAGGGGCAATAAGAGAATGGGGGAATGGGGAGGCGGGGCCTCCCCTCCCTTTTTTGGTTTAGAGGGGGGAGGGGGTGAGAGAGTGCGGCGTGCCGCCACACCAGCCGCCGTCATCCCTGCAAAGGCATGGATCCAGTATTTTCAATATGATAGCGCGTAGTTTTGTACGGCGTGCCGCCACCCCAGCCTAAGCACTGTCATCCCTGCGAAGGCAGGGATCCAGTATTCTTAGGATGTTAGGCTAATTTTTTGCGGCGCAAGCGCCACACCATTCCTCTTTTCTCTTTATTCTTCCGCTCCGCTTGGGTCAGGGGGCCCTTGTGCGGCTCCCTAACAACCCCACACCCACGGGGCTGCACCCCGTGACCCCGCTAAGCCTGAGGCCCGCGCTCAGATAGATTTGTTCCGCTCACTCGAAGACTCGTACGCTGCACAAATATATTCGCGCGGAGAGTACACCCTGCTGGAAATGAGTAATGGCGCTTATCGGTTGCTTGCTGCAATTAATTGCTGTGCCACAAAAGGTAATTGCTTCGAATCTGGCTAGCAACACCAAAACTACCGCACCCCGTATGGGCGGGCGGGCGCAGCAAAGCGCGCGTGGGCTAGGGGGGGCTATGGGTAGGCTCGTCTGATAAGGGTGGCGAAGGAGCAATGGGAATTGCCACAGAAGTTCATTCTCAAAAAGCATGGAAGTGTTAATTTAATAATCGCAATTAGCATAAGTGGGCATGCGGGCAATTCTGCATGACGAGGAAAGGTGTCGAGTACTCACTGATTTTGTACACATATTTGCCGAAGGCGCTTCATACATCCGTACATCTTGATACATCAGAAAGGTTGCCTTTTTCTTTCACTTCTGACTATTGAAAGACAGAAACAAAACGGAGTGAATGCATGGAAAATACAATATTTAACATACTGATTTCTTCTGCTGTAATTGTAGCCGCGCTAACAGGTATATTTAATGTAATAATTTCATTTAGCAACAACCGTAATATACGCAAAATCGAAAGCCAAAAGGCAATTAATGATTTGATTAAATATAGATATACAACACTGCACGCCAACTTATCAGAAATAACCAATCTAGAGGACGTAACTTTTGATCTCTCTGATTCAAAGCGTGAAAAAGATACTGTAAGCAAAGTGTCAGAACGATTTAACAAAATTGAAAAAAAGTATAAATTAATTAAGCCATTGCTCGATAGTGATCTTTCAAAGGAAGTTGATGTTTTGTATGGAAAAGCAACTGCAATGAGTAATGAATTAGTTGAACATATCTATGCAAAGAAAAATATCGATTTTGAATTAAAAGATTTTCTTATTACTCGCCAAGAATTAGAGCAAAAAATTGTCACCAACGTTCAATTGCAGTTGCAACGCTTATTACTTCTCCAAGAGTAAATTATCTGATTGTACAAAAAACTTTCCTATCCTGGGAAATTGCCCAGTATGTATGTAAAATCGCGGCGTCCTCGCCGCACCTTACAGGTAATTCTTCGAGTCACCCCCACCCTACGCGCGCTTTGCTGCGCCCGCCCACTCATACGGAGTGTGGAACGCTTTTGCAGCACTCCCTGCCTGCGTGGCAATGACCTTATGTGGCACTAGCCATCTCTGTACCGCTTCACCACCTTAGACGAGCCTACTTATAGGCAGCACGGTGCCCTCCCGCGCGAATATATTTGTGCAGCGTACGAGTCTTCGAGTGAGCGGAACAAATCTACCTGAGCGCGGGCCACTGGCCCAGCGGGGTCACGGGGTGCAGCCCCGTGGGTGTGGGGTTGTTAGGGGGCCGCACAAGGGCCCCCTAACCCTAGCGGAGCGGCAAACTAATGAAGAAAAGAGGTAGGACGCGACGGCACGCCGCAAAAAACTTCGTACACCCATAGAAAACCCGCTACACATTCCAGTACAAGGGCCAACGTGCTCCCACCGGGGTAAATATTAGTGGTACGGGGGCGGCCTTCATTAAGGAGCGCTTTCAACGCGGCAATCTGGATCAGTATTCCCCAATGTTCCAAGCACAAGGGGCCACAGACTCCCTATTTTTGCACATCGGGGCCGACCAGGTGGGCAGCATCCGCACCTTAAGCACGGAAGACGGGCGCATGGTGAAGGAAATTACCTACGATAGCTTTGGTAACGTCCTGCGTGACTCCTTCCCGCAACTGTCGTTTCCCCTCGGTTTTGCGGGTGGGCTGGTGGATGAACACACGGGCTTCGTGCGCTTCGGCTACCGCGACTATGACCCGCAAACCGGACGCTTCACCGCCCAAGACCCTGCCCGCGACTTGCGCGGCGATGCTGATTTGTACGACTACTGTGTGGATGACCCCGTAAGTTGTATTGACCCGCAGGGGTTGGAATTTACTGCGGCCGAGGCAAGCTCTGGCGGCGCTTCACATAAAGGCATTTCGCACCCCTTTGGTGCCCCTCATGGAGAAAGCGCAGTAGGGGAAATACCAAAGACCATTGATGGGAAAGGGGTGGAACAACTACCCGAAGGTTTGCGACAGCA
>NZ_AUCY01000024.1 GCF_000430005.1 Desulfovibrio cuneatus DSM 11391 | reverse complement strand
CTCATCAGACGAGCCTACCCATAGCCCCACCACCCTAAGCACTGTCATTCCTGCGCAGGCAGGAATCCAGTATTCTTAGCATGTTAGGCTGTCTTATGCGTGTAGCAAGTGGAAATGGGTAAAAGCAAAAAACACAATACTGGCCCTCTGCCTGCGCAGGGGCGACGGTGCCAACTATTTTCTATTGTGCTGCAATATGTAAGTGGCATCGTGCCTTTTTATACTTAATGTACATTCTCTCCCCTCCCTCACTACAAGCCGATTCCCTTAAGCGGCAAAGCCTTTGAGTTTCCTCTTCTCTCATCAGACGAGCCTACCCATAGCCCCACCATCCAACGTGCGCTTTGTTGCGCCCGCTCACTCATGCGGAGTGCGGTTGTTTGGTTGCCACTTTCTGTCTGTGAGGAAATTTCTCTTTGTGGCACAAGTGATTAGTGCGCAAGGCTAACGGCAAGTTACCTCTCTCACACCCTACACGGCGTCCTCCCGCGCGAATATATTTGTGCAGCGTACGAGTCTTCGAGTGAGCGGAACAAATCTACTGAGCGCGTGCCGCAGCCTAGCGGGGACACGGGGTGCAACCCCGTGAGCCTGGGGTTGTTAGGGGGCCGGGCGAGGGCCCCCTAACCCTAGCGGAGCGGATGAATGAAGAGAAAAGAGGAATGGTGTGGCGCTTGCGCCGCAATGTTCTCTCTCTTTTTTCACAAACAAAAAAAATGGCGACACCTGCCGCCATTCATCCCCTCACGAACCTCGTCACTCTCCTCTCCATTACTTGCCCCACCCCACTCAATACTAAGCACATCACCAAATAGCACCCAGCCACCGCCAGCCACACTTCCCCCATCAGTCCACTGGACGTCATGTATTCCGTGCCCTGGAAGGTCAACTCCTGCACGGAAATAACGCTCACAATGGCGGAATCTTTAATAAGAGACGCCCCTTGGGCTGTCAGTGGGGGCATAATAAACCGCAATGCCTGGGGAAAAATAATCAACCGCATGCGCTGGAAGCGTGAAAAACCCAAGCTTGCGGCCGCTTCCCACTGCCCTGCGGGCACGCTGTTAATGCCTGCGCGAATTATTTCCCCCACATAGGCCCCTTCATACAAGCTTAAGGTGATCACAGCGGAGAAGAACACAGGCATACGGCTGGCCGGGGGCAGCAGGTATTCTGCCAAGGGCAGGCGAGTAATGGCCTCCCAGGGAATGTGGGCTGAAAGCGTGTCGCCCAAAAAGAAGTGCACAATAAACACCAGTACCAGGGGGGGCATGTTGCGGGTTAGGTTTACCCACACCATGCCCACCATGCGGGCCAGCCGCACGCGGGAAGAACGCAGCAGCCCCAGAATATGCCCCACAATGCCCGCAGTAATAATGGTCACGCAAGCCAGGCGCAGGGTGTTTATAAGCCCAAGCCCCAACGGCCCAGGCACCAGGCCGCCGTGCTCCGGGCTGGTGTGGAAAAAAGCACGCCATAAGGCCTGCCATTCCCAGGGGGAGGTGACATTCTCTGCACTATGGGCCACAAGGTGTAAAACCAGGCCGCCCAGAACAAGCAGGATAAGTGCGTCAAAAAACAGCGAGGTGCGCCGTGAAAATACCATCATGAGGGCGTTCACAGGCTGCCGTAGGAATGGCGCAATGGGGCGGTAGCCCACTGCGCACGGCAGCCTGTGGTACTCCTTTAAGGCATTGTTACAGCCTTACTTTATATTCTTTTCCCACTCAACACCTTGAAACCAGTAGGTGTTGCGTTGCTTTAGCCAGCCATTTTTGGTGTTTTCTTCAATCCAGGCGTTGAGGCGTTTTACTGTTTCGGGGTTGCCCTTTTTTACCGCAAAGCCAATGGGTTCTTTGGTAAAGGGTTCAGCCAGGGGGCGGAACAGCTTTTCCGGGTTGCGGGCAGCCTGCAGGGCAGGCAGGGGCGCGCTGGAAACAAAGGCATGGGCCTTGCCCACAAGTACTTCGCGCAGGGCTTGCCCTTCTTCGTCGAAATACCGCACCGTGGCTTTGGGCAGGTGGGCTTCAATGGCAGCCTTGGCAGAACCGCCTGTGCGGGCGGTAAGAATAACATCCTGGCTGTTAAACTGGGCAAGGGTGGTTAGCCCGGCAGCTTTTGTTTTGCTGGCCACCAGGTCCATGCCGGAAAAGTCGTAGGGAATGGTGAAGTCGGCTTTTTCCTGACGTTCCGGGGTAATGGTCATGCCGGCAATAATAATGTCGAATTGCCCGGTGAGCAGGGCGGGAATGATGCCAGACCATTTTGTGGGAATGAATTCTACTTTCAGGCCCATGTCCGTGGCCAGTTTTCGGGCTACGTCAATTTCAAAGCCAATGAAACCGCCGTTTTTATCTTGCATGGCCCAGGGCACAAAGGTGGAAAAGCCCACCCGTAATGTACCGCGCTGTATGGCGGCATCCAGCATTTCCGGCTGGGCGGCAGCACGGGCGTAGTTGGGGGTGGCAAACAGGGCAAATAGGGTGAGTGTAGCAAAAAGCAGGCGCATGGTGCCTCCTTGGTGAACGCCCCCTAATGGGGCGGTATGTGATAGGGGAAAAAGAACGAGACAGAGAAGAATGAGAAAGGGAAGTAATTCCCACATTGTGACATGAAACACAATTGTTCCACGGAATAGGGAATAAAGCAAGTGGAGGAGGGATTTGCCAGATGGGGGGCTTGAAAAGACCAACGGAAAACTCAGCGTTTCCCTAAATAGCCCGTGCCTTGGCAGTGCGTGCCATATGCCCTTTGGAAAGGGACACTTCCAGGCGCTTGGCAAGGCCAGCCAGGCACAGGGCCAGTAACAGGTAAATACCTGCCACAGGCAGCCATATTTCAAAGGGGAGGAAGGTGTCGGAAGCAATGATGCCGCTTTGCTGGCTTAGCTCGCTCACGGCAATAATACTGGCAAGGGAGCTGTCCTTCACCAGGCTCACACTTTGGCTGACAATGGGGGGCAAAGACTGGCGCGCAGCCTGGGGCAGGGCCACCAGCCGCCATGCCTGCCAAGGAGAAAGGCCAAGGCACATGGCAGCTTCCCACTGGCCTGTGGGCACACCCAAAATACCGGCCCGGAAAATTTCCGCCATGTAGGCCCCTTCAAACAGGCCAAGGACGAGAATGGCAATGGCCTCGGCTGAAAGGTTCCAACTGGCAGGTACAAACATGTACACCCCCAGCAAAAGCACCATAAGGGGCATGTTGCGCACCGTTTGTACCGTGCCCAGGGCGAAGTTGCGCGAAACAGGCCCTCCTGCCAAACGCAGCACGGCCAGTACCAGCCCGGTGAGCAGGGCAAGGGCAAGGGAGCAGGCACTTATGCGCAAGGTGGTAACAAGGCCGTTGGCCAGCAAGGGGCCAAGGTGGAAGCCGAATACGGATTGGGGGGCAGGGGTAAAAAAGAAGGGCAGGGCCCGTTCCCATTGCCAGTGGTAGCCGCTGCCCATGGCACCACGTACCACAAGCAGGGCTACCGCTGCAAAAAACAGGCAGCAGAAAAATGCATCTTTCAGCCAGCTACGCATTGCGCGCTTCCTTGGGGCACAGGGGGCAGTTGCCCTTGCTGTGCAGGTAACGCAGGGCATTATCAGCCGCCAAGGTAGGCCTTTTTCACTTCTGGGTTATGCAGCAATTCCTGCCCGGTGCCTTCCAGCACCACGGTGCCAGTTTCCAGAATATAGGCCTTGTGGGCAATGGAAAGAGCCGCAAAGGCGTTTTGCTCAATCAGCAAAATGGTTTTACCCAGGGAGTTGATGTGCTTGATGATGGCAAAAATCTCGTTCACCAGCTTGGGGGCAAGCCCCAGGGAAGGTTCATCCAGCATTACAATATCCGGGTTGCTCATAAGGGCACGGCCTACGGCCAGCATTTGCTGTTCGCCGCCGGAAAGGGTGCCACCAGCTTGCCAGGCCCGCTCTTTCAGGCGGGGGAACAGGCTGTAAACCCATTCTTTGTCTTTGGCTATGCCTTGGGTGTCGTTACGAATATAGGCACCCAGTTGCAGGTTTTCTTCCACAGTCAGGTGGGGCAGAATGCGCCTGCCTTCCGGGCTAAGGGCAATGCCAGTACGTACAATTTCTTCCGGGGCTTTGCCCAGAATGTTGCCGTGCCCTTCATAGGTTATGCTGCCCGTGCACGACTTGACCAGGCCGGAAACGGCCCGCACCGTGCTGCTTTTGCCAGCCCCGTTGGCACCCACCAGGGTGACAATTTGGCCCTTGGCAATGTCCAGGCTAATGCCTTTTACGGCATGAATGCCGCCGTAATACACGTGCAGGTCGGCAATGCTAAGCATATTGCAAATACTCCTCGCCAAGGTAGGCTTCAATAACCTTGGGGTTATTGCGTATGGCATCGGCGTCGCCTTCCGCTATACACTGCCCATATTCCACCACCCAAATATGGGAACAAATGCCCATAACCACCTTCATGTCATGCTCAATCAGCAGAATGGTCAGGTCAAAGTCTGCCCGGATGTTTTTGATAAACTCCATGAGGTCTGAACTTTCGTGGGGGTTCATGCCCGCAGCGGGTTCGTCCAGCAGCAAAAAGCGGGGGTTGGTGGCCAGGGCGCGGGCAATTTCAAGGCGGCGCTGTGCCCCGTATGGCAGGGAACCTGCCGGGGCGTTTGCTACATCGGCAAGGCCAAGGCGTTCCAGCAGGGTGTGGGCACGGTCGTGCACCATTTTTTCTTCTTTATCTGCCAAAAAAGGTACAATGGGAAACCACCAGGGGTTTTTTTGGCGTAAATGCGCCCCCACCATGACGTTTTGCAGGGAAGAAGCCGAACTGAACAGACGAATGTTCTGGAACGTGCGGGCAATGCCCTTGCGGCACACAATGTGGGGCGGGTTGCCGGTAATGTCTTCCCCTTCAAACAGAATTTTCCCGGAAGTGGGGGTGTAGAACCCGCTAATCAGGTTGAACACTGTGGTCTTTCCGGCACCGTTGGGGCCAATAAGGCCGCATATAGTGCCCTGGGGCACCTTGAAGGAAAGGTCGTTTACCGCAACAATGCCGCCAAAACGCCGGGTGGCGTTGACAAGCTCAAGGGAAGTGGTTGGCTGGTTCATGGCTATTTTCCTGATGCGCCGGAAGTTGAGCGCGAAGCGCGGCTGAAAAAGCGCACCGGGTTTTTTACAAAACGGGCCAGTGCGTCCCACGAAAATTCGCGCATGCCCAAAAGGCCTTCACGCCGGAACAGAATAATGCACATGAGCATGACGGAGAAAATAACCATGCGCATGCCGGGAATACCGGGAATTTCAAAGTCCCCAAGGGAAATGGGGTTTTCCACAATGCGCAGCCATTCCAGCATAAAAGTAATGATAATGCTGCCCACAATGCTGCCGGTAATGCTGCCAAGGCCCCCTGCCACAACAATCATGAGAATGTTGAAGGTGAGCATGAAGGTGAACATTTTCGGGTCAATGGTGGAAATGAGCGCTGCTGTAAGGGCCCCGCCCACGCCAGCAAAAAATGCCCCGACGCAAAAGGAAAGCACCCGGTAATAAAACGTGTTTACACCCATGGTGCGTGCGGCTATTTCGTCGTCGCGTATGGCCTTGAACACGTTGCCCACGTTGCTGCGCAGCAAGCGAACAATGACATACACGGTAACCACCAGCCAGCCATAGTTGCACCACAGGTTGGCATACTGCGGAATGCCCTTGATGCCAAGGGAGCCGTTGGTAAAGGGGGCTGCGTTGGTAATGACCACGCGAATAATTTCGGCAAAGCCAAGGGTGGCAATGCCCAGGTAGTCGCCGCCAAGGCGCAGCACAGGTATGGCAATAATCAGCCCCACCAGGGAAGCAGCAATGCCCCCTACCACAACAGCCAGCAGGAAGGGCAGGGAAAGGTTGGCAAGCCAGGGGTGGATGGCTTCCAGAATCCACATGCTTTCCTTTTGTTCCGGGGTAAGAATGAGCACGGTGCATACATAGGCACCAATGGCCATAAACCCGGCATGTCCCAAAGAAAACATGCCCGTGAACCCGTAAATAAGGTTCAAAGAAACGGCAAGAATGGCGTTAATGGCCACAAGGTTCAAAATTTGGATGCTGTAGGTGTCCAGGTTATTTTCCGCATAAAATAATATGGCAAATAGCAGGACAACAGCACACAGGGTGTAGGCGCGGTGCATGGCGGAGTTGTTCATATTTTTTCCTCCGTTCTGGCACCCATAATGCCTGTGGGCTTCCATAGCAGAATCACAATAAGCAGTACGAAGGCGAAGGCGTCGCGGTAGCCGGAAAGGGCAGGGAATGTGGCGGTAATGAATACTTCAATGAAGCCCAGAATAAGGCCCCCCAGCATGGCCCCGTGAATGGAGCCAATGCCGCCGAACACAGCCGCAATGAACGCCTTGAAACCGGGGAGCACGCCCATGTAAGGGTGAATTTGCGGGTAACGCAAGGCCCACATAATGCCGGAAGCGGCCGCCAGGGCCGAACCCAGGGCAAAGGTAAGGGCAATTACCTTGTTCACAGAAACACCCATGAGGCGGGTTGTTTCAATGTCTTTGGAAATGGAGCGCATGGCAAGGCCGGGCTTGGTGCGGTAGATAATCCAGAGCAGGCCGGAAACCAGCAGCAGGGAAACGCTGGGCACAATAAGGGCCATGGGGGAAATGCGTACCACACTGTCTGCGTTGCCTGTTATGGCTGAAATATTGGCAATGATGGGCTTAACCAGCATGTCTGGCTGGCGCACGGCCCGTGGCAGCCCGCTGAACACTACCACGCCCAGGTTTTCAATAAGAAAGGAAATACCAATGGCGCTGATAAGGGCGGAAATGCGCGGGGCGTCGCGCAGGGGCTGGTAGGCAACCCTGTCTACCACAATGCCACAGGCGCTGGTTACCGCAATGGCAAAAAATACAGCCAGCACCCAGGGGGGCTGGAATTCCACCGGGGAAATAAACCCGTAATAGCCAGCAAGGCCAAGCAGCAGTGCTTGCGCCCCCCAGTACCATGCGGGGGTAGCCTTGCTTTTATCCCTGAATGTAGTGAACATAATCAGCAGGGCAATGGCCACCAACAGGGCTGCCAGCCAGGCAGGCATGAAGGCAATGGTGGAGAAAAACACAAAATACGCACCCAGCATGAAAATATCGCCATGGGCGAAGTTGATGAGGCGTAAAATGCCATACACCATCGTGTAGCCAATGGCGATAAGGCCATACAGCGAGCCAAGCGCCAGGGCATTAAAAAAATGCTGTATGAACAGCTCTGGGGTTAACATCATAATTGTGTAGCCTTCATAAACGGGGTTGTGCCTTACAAAAGCCCATGCGGTTACCCCGTGGGGTGGCTTTGGGCTTGCAATGGGGTGGCATGCGTTGCACCAGCAAGCGGCGGCAGCCATGCCCCAAGAAGAATTGGTTTAAATCAAGCCAGAAAGCCCGCCAAGTTTGGGAAAACCTGGCGGGCTGGAAGGCTGTTACATCTTGGGCGTAATTTCGCCTTTGTACACGCGCTTACCGTCTTTAATTTCGATAATGCCGATGGGCATTTCAGCGTCGTGGGTGGCGTTAATGGTGAGTGTGCCAGTAACGGCGGGGAAGTCTTTCAGTTCCGCAAGGGCCTTGGTTACGGCTTCACGGTCGGTGCTGTTGGCTTTTTTAATGGCTTCCATGAACATCATGTAGCTGGTGTAGCCAAGGGCGGCGTTTACGTTGGGGTCTTTGCCAGGGAAGGCAACTTTCCAGTTCTCAGTAAACTTCTTGGCAGCTGGGTTCATGTTGGGCATGGACATGTCGTAAGGGAAGGTGGTGTGCAGGAAGCCTTCAACAGCCTGTCCACCAATCTTTACGGTTTCCGGGTTATCCATGGCGTCGCCACCAATAATACGGAAGGTTGCGCCCAGTTCACGTGCCTGCTTCATGATAATAGCGCCTTCAGCAAAGTAGGCGGGAATGAACAGGACGTCGGGTTTTTGGGAAATAATCTGGGTAAGCTGGGGGGTAAAGTCCTGGTCGCCGGAGTTGTAGTTCAGGTTCACTACAATTTCGCCGCCCTGCTTTTTGAAGGAAGAGGCAAAGAAGTTGGCAAGGCCTACGGCGTAGTCGTTGGCAACGTCTTTCAGCACGGCAGCGCGCTTGAAGCCAAGGTTCTGCATTACATAAGTAGCAGCGCCAGCGCCCTGGTAGGGGTCAATGAAGCAGGCACGGAAGTAGTATTTTTTGTCTTTGGTTACCAGGGGGTTGGTGGCGGAAGTCGCAATAACAGGGGTTTTGGCTTTTTCAGCCACTTCACCACCAGACATGGCAAGGGAAGAGCCGTATGTACCAATAATGCCTGTTACCTTGTCTTTTGCGGTAAGGCGGGTAACGGCGTTGGCTGCTTCCACCTTGTCAGACTTGTTGTCTACAATGACCAGCTCCACAGGGCGGCCCAGCACTTGGGACATTTCCTTGTGGGCAAGCTGTACGCCTTCCAGTTCAAGCTGGCCGCCAAATGCGTTCTGGCCGGTCAGGGGAAGGTACACACCAATTTTAATGGGCTCTGCAGCTTGGGCAGCAATGCCCATGCACAGCAGCATGCCAGTGGCTGCCAACAGTTTCTTGAAAGACATCAGATTCGCCTCCTCAGTAATAGTGGATTGACCTGTGCGTTACGCAGTAAAACATTTTACTGGCGCAGAACATGAAAACAAAAATGGGTAATGCTTCATAGTAATGCTGGGGGGAGCAAGCTAAGGCTGTAGTGTTGTTGCTTTGCAAAGGTATTACATGAAAAACCTTGCTAAGAAACACGTGTAAGCCTGCTTGTTGCCGTGGAGCAAATGCTTCAATCTCTATCTTGTTTATTAGTAAACTGAAACGGGCCTACGCGCAAGAGGGTGGTATGTACCTCTATTCTGGCTGCTTGGGCTGGGCTGAGAAGTGCGTAAGGGTAAGCCTGCCTGAGAACATTTCTCAAGGGTGGCCTTGCTGCATTAGGTGCAGCACCGGGGCAATGTCTTCCTCTGTGTCTACCCCGCGGCTTGGCTGGGGGGTTATGGCAACGCGCAGGGCAATGCCATTTTCCAGCAGCCGAAGCTGTTCCAGCTTTTCCGTGCGTTCCAGGGGGGAAGGGGGCAGGCTGACAAACTGTTGCAACGTTGCCATGGTGAAGGCGTAAAGCCCGATGTGCCCAAGGCAGGGGGCAGGGCTTTCCTGCGGGTCACGGGCAAAAGGGATGCCCGCGCGGGAAAAGTACAGGGCGTTACCGTTTGCCGCCACCACCACCTTTACTTTGTCTGGCCCGGTGGCCTGGCCCTGGGGCATGGGGTGGGCAAGGGTGGCGGCGCACACCGTGGGGTCTGCAAAGGTATGCAATAAAGTGGTGAGCATACTGGGGTCAAGGGCGGGTTCATCGCCCTGAATATTAACCACAATGGCCTGGGGGGGCAGGCCAAGGGTGGTGGCCGCTTCAAACACACGGTCTGTGCCACTTGGGTGGCGGTCGTGGGTCATCACGCAGGGCACGCCCAGTGCTTTGGCCGCTTCTGCAATGCGGGTGTCGTCTGTGGCAAGGGTAACGGACGTAAGCTGTGGGCAGCGGCTTGCCCGTTGCCACACATGCCAGAACATGGGTTTGCCGTGCAGGGAAAGCAGGGGCTTGCCCGGCAGGCGTGAAGACGCAAACCGGGCAGGAATGATGCCATGGGCAACCCGTGGCTGTGTGTGGGGGGGGCCGCTACGTTCTGTTGTGCCGGGGTTACCCATTGGCGCCTTCCGCTGTTTCTGCCAGATAGTTTTTAAAGCATTCTTCCACAGCCGTAATGTGGCGTAACGCAAAAGAGCGCATGTCGTCCATGAGTGTGGTCACAGCTTCACTATCATTGGCTGCTGCGGCACGCTGTACGCAAGAAGCCATTTTCTCCAGTTTCTCCAGTTGGAACACCGCTGCCTTCTGGCGGATGGTTTCCATGGCTTCCTGCATGGCGGGCATGGCATTGTCCTGGGCAGCTTTTTCGCACATGCTCAGGGCGTCGCGCAGGGAAAGGATAAGCCCTGGCACCAGGGGCAGCATCTGGGCGTTCATGGTGGCCCCTTCAATGCCCGGCAGGGGAATTGCCGCGCTTTTCGGCTGGACTGGTGTGGTGTTGCGTTGCACGCGCACAGCCCCTGGGCGCGGTGTGCTGTGTTCCGGGGAATTGGTTTTTTGTACTACCGTAATTTTACGCACTGCCGGGCTGTTGCTTTTGGTGCGGCCCTTGTGCAACGCTTCCAGCTTTTTTTCCCTTTGCTGGGCTATTTTACTGGCTGTCATTGCCGCTGCCGCTGCCGCTGTTTCCGCATGGCCAGAACCGGGTGAAATAGCACCTGTCCGTTCCAGCACACCGGCAATGGCAGCACGGGTGCTTAAGCCTTTTGCTGTTTCCTTGGCTGGTTCATGGGTGCTGTTGGGGTGGGCTTCGGCCATGCCGCCAGCAAGCAGGCGCTGTATGTACGGTTCAGTAGAGTGGGTGGGCATGTCTGGCCCAGGGGTGGCCGTGGATTGTGGCGCTGTGGATGTATTTTTGTTCACGGTACCATTATGCAAGGTTGGAACAGCCTTGTGTACCATGTTTACAAATTCATCCTTGCCAAACGGCTTTTGCAAAATGTGGTTGCAGCCTATGGCGCGCATGCGTTCTTCTTGCCCCTGGTGGCTGATAAGGGCAAGCACGGCGGCGGGGGGCCAGTTGTTGTCGGCTTCCACGCTGTGCACCTTGTGCAGCATTTTTTGCAGGTCGTCTTCCGGCATGTCTGCATCGACAATTATGAGGTTTGCCGGTTCATTGGTGCAGGCGTTCACAAGGGCCTGCACGCCTTTGCATTCCGTGTGCGGCAAACTGTGCTGGTTCAGGTAATGGGAAATAAGGCGCAGGTTACTTGTGGTCATATCCGAAACAAGAATCTGTACCTGTACGGTAGCTGTTGCCTCCACATTACCAGTCGCTGTTCCGTCTGGGGGTGCGCTGTGCTGTGCCCCATTGCTGGCAGCCGCTTGTGCTTCTTGCCCGGCCTTAACGCTGGCAAGTTGCACCACCCGTGCCGTTGCGGGATGTTGTAGTGGCTCCTGCGCCAGTGCAACAGGGGAAGCTGGCTGCACTACAACCTGCGCAGAGGCCTGTGGTGCAGGCTGTGCGTCGTCTACCGTCTCTGTCTCGCTTGTTGGCTTCTGCTGTGCCGTTGTCCGGGGCGTTACCGCTTTTTGTGGCATGGCCTTTTGTTCGGGCTTGGGCGCTGCCCCTTTCTTGGGTTTGGGTTCAGTTTCCGGCTCAACTGTTGCCTTTGTTATTGCTTCAGGCTGTGCAACAGGGGGTGCCTTGTGTGGCGTGGCTTCCGGGGCTGCCTTGGCCTCTGCCTGTGGCTCTGCCTTGGTATTTTCTGGCGCAGGGGTGTTTGCTTCCGCCTGTGCTGTTGCGGAAGGTGTGGTTTCCGAGGCAGCCTGCCTGGCCTGGGCAGCATTGGCCAGCCGCTTTGAAAGAGGCACTTTGCCCACACTTGGTGCAGGCCCTTGTGCTGCGGTTTTTTCCCGAGCTTGCGCTGCGGCAGGTACTGGTGTTTCTTTGGTGTCTGCTTTCATTGATACCGCGTTATTCCCCGGCGTTTCCACCAGGGCTGTGGGCAGTTCAAACTGGGCTGTCATGGTAATAAGGGGGCCGTGGGTGGGGCTGTATTCCACGGTAAAGCTGCCGCCATTGGCTGTGGCAAAGTGTTGCCCCTGGCCTTGGTGGGCAAGCTGCCGCTTTTCCGTGCCTGTGTCGGTAATGCTGAAGGAAAGAATGAGCGGGCCGTTGCTTTCGGTATGTATGTGGCGCACCGCAAGCTGCACAAAGCCTGCGTCTGTGGCGTCAATGGAGTCGGAAAGCAGGCCGGAAAGGGTGGAGTAGAGCCCAAAGGCGTCACCTTTGAGCAATGTTGGCAGGCGCGGGTCCAGCACCCAGGAAAAGATGACGCCTTTTTGCTTGATGCGTGGCTCAAGGGAATGGTCTACCCGCCTGATAATGTTGGTAAGGTTAAAAATACTCAAGGCAGGGGTATGCTGGGGGGCAGCTTCTTTGCTTGGCTGCTGGGCCACAGGGGCGTTGGCAGGGGCTGGCACTGGTGCTGCCCCTTGCGCCTTTGCAGCACCAGTGGCGGCAGGCTTGTGGGCCTGCGCGGGTGGGGGTGCCTTGGGGGTTAGCAGGGCACCAACGCTGCCAAAGCCAGGGGAAAGGGTGTCTTCCTGCAGGCCGCTGGGAGTGTACTCCTTGGGGGTCAAGCCTTTGGCCTGCATCAAACGTTCCGTTGTGGTGGAACCTGCCGCACTGCGGGAAGCTCCTGCGGGTGGCAGGTCCAGGGCTGGAAGTTCCAGGGGAGGCTTTTTCTGTCCAGATTTTTCTGCATCTGGGGTATTTGTAGCAGGCTTATGCGGGGCAGCCATTTCCAAGGGGGGCAATGCGTGTGTTGGCAGTGCCTCTTTCCTGGCGTGGTCGGCATTTTGGGAAAGTGGTGTGCTGGTGGCCACAACTGCGGGTGGGGTTTTGCGCAGCGGCTGGTTACTGGGGGCAAGGTGCAGCCCTTGCTGCCCCGCAGCGGGTTGGGCAGGCGATTTTTTGGCTGTGCGGGTATTGGTGGAGGCTGGCATGGAAAGGGACGAGCCCAGTAACCCCAAGGCTGGGGAAGCTTCAGGCGATGCTTCATGTGTGGCCGCGCCCATGCTTAAGGGTTCGTCCCCCAAAAGGCTGCCAAGGCTGGCATGGCTTGCCGCCTGGGCCAGGGTAAGGGTGTTGTCTTCATGCCTGTTGGCCTGGGCGGGCTGTTTGGGGGTTGCCGCAACAGGCCGGGGCTGCACGGCGCTGGTGTCCCCCAGGGGTGTGGAAGCAGGCAGGGCGCTTGCCTGTGTTGTTGCGCTGGGCGCAGCAGAAGCCATGGCAGCGGTAGGTGTTGAGGCAACCTTGGGGGCAAAAGTACCCGTTTCTTCGGGTGCTGCGGGCACGTCTTCCGGCAGGGGAAAAAGAATGGTTTCCTGGGTAGCGCCTGCGCTGGCAGAAGCCTCTGCACTGGGTGCAGGGGCATTGCCTGTGTTGTGGCCAGGGGTGGTTTGTTCTTGTGGTGTGTTTGCGCGGGCAAGGGCAGCCTGCTGTTCCGCAAGGGTTGCGGAAAATGCCGCTTCAAGGGAGGCACCGGGCATGTGGTCGGCATCTTCCTGGTCTTCCTGGCTAGTGTTGTCAGCAGGGCTTTGGCCTGGCTGGGCAGGGGCATTTTGGTTGTTTGCCGTGGGCAGCAAGGGGAATGGGTTGTTTTGCGGCAACAGGGAAGGGGCACCACTTGCGCCTTCTTCCACTTCCTGCAACAGGGGGAAGGACGAGCCAAGGGTGTGCTGGGCCGCGGAACGTGCTGTATGCGGACCGCGCACAAGGGCTAGGCTCAGGCCACCAATGGCAAGCCCCCACATGCTGCCTTGCACTGCCATGGGGCTTGGCAGGGTTGCTTCCATTGCCCAAAAAGAAAGGACTGCGCCAATAAAGGGCATTATGCAAATACCGGTAAAGGCAAGGGCACCACGGCGTTTGTCTTGCAGTGCCCAAAAACACACGGGCAACAAGGGGAAAAGCAGCAGGGGCCACAGGGGAAACAGCCGGGTAAGCCACTGGTAGCCAGGCACCAGGGGCATAAGGGCTGCTGCAATGCCCACTAGGGAAAATCCTGAAAGGAGTATGTCTTGCACCGGGGCTGATTTATTGGTGCCCAGCATGGCACGCCCCAGGTGTGGGAGCAGTAGCAGGGAAAGGCCGGGGGCCAGCATGGCGGGCAGTTGGGCGTATGATAATGTTTCATGCAGCAGGGGCAGGGGCAGCATGATGTCTGCCAGGACAAACCCAAGAAAAACCGCTGCCCAGAAGCGCCATGCGGAGCGCTCCTTCAAGGCACGCAGCAGGCACACAAGGCAGGCCAGCACCACCAGCCCTGGCAAAAGCTGGTCTGGCGGCAACAGGGGGGCGGTTACGTTTTCTTGCGGTTGTACCGTGGGTTGAAACCACAGGCCGGGCACTTCGGGCAGGCGCATAAAAATGGTTTGGGGCGTTGCGCCAAAGGCAGGAATAACAAGGTTTTCACTGGGGCCAACGTCTGTACGTGTCCAGCGGGTGTGGGCCACCACGCCTTCACCTGTTTCACGCAGGAAAACCTGGGCATTGCCCCCGTTAAACCTGCCAAGGTTAATGCTAACAAGCGGGGTGCCCCCCTGGGGGGCGGGGGTTAAGGCGGAACGCTGGGCCTTAAGCAAGGAAAGCTTGAGCCACACCGGGCCTGTGGCGCGCAATGGAAAGCCGTTACGCAAAGAGGCAAAGCCTGCTTGCGCTTCCGGGGTGCTTATGCTTTCAATGGTTTGCTGCCCATCCGGGTCTGCCTGCCACAGCAGTTCAGGCAGCAGGGGCTGCATGCTGGTTACATTATCTACTACCAGCGGAATGGCAAAAGCACTGGTGCTTGCACACACCCAGAAAAAGCATAATACCAGGGCACGCTTTAACATAAGGCTACCTCGTTTACAGCGTCTTCAAAATGTCGGAAACAAGCGCACCACTGGGTGCTTTTGCCCCTGGATTTATGGAAAGAAGTTTTTGCCAAACGGCTTTGCCTTCTTCTTTTTTGTCCAAGTCATTGTAAAGCACCACGCCTGTATTGAACATGGCCACTTCGTGCTTTGGGTCAATGCTCAAAGCTTTGGTGAACAGTTCCAGGGCCTTGTCGTAATTCTTCACTTCACGGTACATAACGCCGCAATCCACCAGCACACTGAGGTTATTGGGGTTCAGCGCCAGGTGTTTTTCGTAGGCTTTAATGGCTTTGGCCGGTTCATTATTGTCATAATACAGGTTGCCAAGGTGTTCCCAGTTGGAAGCATCCATGGGGTCTTTTTGGGCTTGCTGTTCATGTTCCAGAATGGCGGCTATCCGGTCTGCATTCATTGTGTTGGCGGAAATGCTTGGGGCGTTTTGCCCCAGGGGCTGCTGCTGTTCCCCGCTGGCAAAGCCGCCGGAAGAACCTGACCCCCCTGCAAAGTAGCCCACCATAACTCCCAGGGCCACGGCCAGGGCAATGCTCAGAAAAAATGTGGTGCGGGCAACAAACTTGCCCTCTGCCACTTGTTTTCCCAAAAATTCATAATCTTTTGTTGTGTATGACATGTTGTCCTCGTTTCAGTGCTGTCCGGCTCATAAGCCGGGAAGTATTGGTGTAATTTTGCTGGCAAAATTGCACCGCGTAGCGTGTCGTTTGCCTTTACAATACCTCTTCTTCTCTCTTTGCTTCATTGCAATGCGTGGCAGAGGACAAAAAGAGAGCCGGACACTATTGTCCACGTTAGTTTGGGCCCAGACGCTGGGGAAGGTATTCGCCGTGGTTCCCTTAGGCCGGGAAAGCGCTGTTGTAGCGTTTTTTAAATGTGCCCTGGGTGAATACGTGGGCCTGGGGGCCGGAAACTTCAATACAAAACGCGGCACATACCGCACCAAGGCGGGCGGCTTCAAGCAAGGTGCTGCCCTGGGTAAGGCCCTTGAGCAGGCCTGCGCGGTAGGCGTCGCCTGCGCCTGTTGGGTCGCGCACTTCAGCCACAGGCACAGCCTCCACATGGGTTTGGCTGCCGTCTTTGTGGTACAGCACAGAACCCTTTTCCCCCATGGTGGCAATAATGCCCTGGGTTGTCAGTTGCAGCAGTTCTGCCAGGGTGCGCCCAGTTTTTTCCATAACCAGCTTAATTTCATAGTCGTTGCCCATAAGCAGCAGGGCACCCTCTACACTGGCAAGCACATCTTCCCTGCTCAGAATAGGCAATTGCTGGGCGGGGTCGTAAATATAGGCAACCCCCTGCTCTTTGTATTCCCTTGGGTGGGTGGTCATGTCGTTGGGGTTGGAAGGGCAAATAATGCCAATGTCTGTGGCCGCGTTCATGGCCGGGAACACAAACGTGCTTGGTTCCATCAGGGCTGCCGCATGGAAGGCGGCTATTTGGTTGTTCACAAGGTCGGTAGTAATGTAACAGCCCGCTGTGAGCTGGTTTTCATGCACGGTAATGCCGTGTGTGGGCAGGCCCCATTCTTCCAGCATACTTTTGTAGGGGCCAAAATCTTTCCCTGCGGAAGCCACAATAATGGGTTTTTCCCCCAGCAGGTACAAAGAATATGCGATATTTCCTGCATTACCCCCAAGCTTTTCTTCAAAGTGGTCGATAAAGAAGGAGACGCTGAGTGACTCTATTTGTTCAGGCAAAATGGAATCCGCAAATTTACCGGAAAAACGCATGAGCCTGTCGTATGCCAGTGAGCCTGTAAGGTAAATGGACAAGAGGCACTCCTTATTCCTGATGTGGTTGTGTTTCGTGGGCCACCCACTGCAAAAACGGGGCAAACCCGGCAGTTATGGGCAGGGCAGTAATGCAGGGTGTTTCATAAGGATGAAGCTGGCGTACCCGTGCTTCAAGTGCCGGGTAGCGGTGCTGTGTTGTTTTGCCCACAAGTACAGCTTCATTGCTTTCTTCCATTTTTCCCTGCCACCAGTAAATGGAATGGATGGCGGGAATTATGTTGGCACAAGCAAGGAGACGTTCCTGCACTAACGTGCGGGCCAGGGTTCCTGCTTCCGGGGCTGAGCCGATGGTAACATACACAAAAAGCGTTTGCTGGGGGTGCACGGTAGCCTCCCACGCGCAGTAGCGCGGTATATTGGCAAAGAAAACGGCTAAAGGCAATGGCAAGGCCTGCCTTCTTGCCTTGGTTTGCGTACTTTTTAATTTTTTGCGAATACAGAATTCTTGGCCCCGTGGGGGGGCGCCTTTGGTGGCGCAGTGTGGTGACAGTTGCTATTACCCACTATAAGGCATAATAGCCTGCTCTGACAAATAAAAAAAGTCGGGCAGGCTTATTCTTGTGTAAGGGGCTTGTGTAATAGACCCATGCCGACTTTTCCCAGGTAAAACGCCCTCTGTTCCCGCAACACAACGTGTTCTCCTTGCCCTTGGGAAGAAAGCCGCACAAATATAAAATCCGTTGAATATAGGGCACTTTTGAGAATGACTCAGCGTGCTTGAAAGGTACCCCATGCCAACCAATACGAAAGTGAAAAACATCCCCTCATGCCCAGCCACTCATAAAGCCGCTGTGCAGGAATTGGCCCGCCAGGTGGTGGCTTTGCTCGCCCGGCGTTATCCTACCCCGGAAACGCACTTGTATGCCAACTCCCCCTGGGAACTACTGGTTGCGGTTATTCTTTCCGCCCAATGTACGGATGAACGTGTGAACAAGGTTACGCCAGAATTGTTCCGGCGCTGGCCCACCCCGGCCCATTTGGCTGGGGCCCCCCTGGAAGAAGTGGAAGCGTGCATTCGTTCCACGGGCTTTTTCCGCAACAAGGCCAAGAACATTGTGGCATCGGCCCAGCGGGTAAGCGGCGTGTTCGGTGGGGAGGTGCCCGCCACCATGCAAGACTTGCTTTCATTGCCCGGTGTGGCCCGCAAAACAGCCAATGTGGTGCTGTGGACAGCCTATGGCAAGAATGAGGGCATTGCGGTGGACACCCATGTTTCGCGCATAACCCAGCGCCTTGGGCTTTGCGTGGGGCCAGAGCCGGAAAAAGTGGAAAAGGAACTGATGGCCCTGTTCCCCCAGGAAGAGTGGGGTAATGTGAACCATAGGCTGGTGTGGTTTGGCCGCCATGTGTGCGAAGCCCGCAAGCCCCTGTGCACGGCCTGCGAATTTTCCCCCTGGTGCCCGCGGGTTGGGGTGGGGGTGGCAAAGTCAGCGAAGAAATAGAGGAAAGGTTTGCGGCGTGCCGCCGCGCCAGCTTTGTAAGAGTGGTGTAGCATTGTCTTTTGCGGCGCTCTGCGCCACACCAGTTTGTGGTTTTTTTTTATTTCATCCGCTCCGCTTGGGTCAGGGGGCCTTCGCCCGGCCCCCTAACAACCCCAGGCGCTTGGGGCTCCGCCCCAAGACCCCGTTTAGGTTACGGCCCGCGCTTGGGCTATTTGTTTCCTACCTCGCTGCGCTCGGGGCGCAAACAAATAGAATCGCGCGGGGAAATCACCGTGGCAAGTGCGGGTGAAGGGGCTTATCGTTGGCTTATCGGAATAATATGCTGTTCCACAGAAGTGAATTGCCTCCCCTCAAACAAGCGTCAACATAATTACCGCACTCCGCATGAGTGGCCGGGCGCAGCAAAGCGCGCGTTGGCTGGGGGAAACGCTGAGAATTACCTGTACGGTGCGGCGAAGACGCCGAAGAGTTCTTTTCACACACGTTCCCGGATATGGGGTTTTCTCTTTCACTTCCACTTCTCGCCAGTGAAGCATTCATCTTCTGTGGCACATATTGATAATTACAGACTCCCCGAATCATACGAGTTTACCCATAGCCCCACCAGCATACATGCGCTTTGCTGCGCCCGCTTACTCAACCAAAGTGCGGTGGTTTCGCCGCCGCTTCCCTACAGTAAGTCACTTACTTTATGAGGCACAGCTTCCATTTACTGCTCCCCGCCTCAGACGAAATTACCCACAGTCTCACCAGCGTGTGTGCGCTTTGTTGCGCCCGCTTACTCAATCGAAGTGCGTTTTTTGGTTGCCGCTTCCCTACTGTAAGTGAATTACTTTATGAGGCACAGCTTATTAATGCAGCAAGCAACCGGTAAGTGCCCCTTGCTCATGTTTTGCACGGTGTATCTCCCGCGCGAATATATTTGTGTAGCGCCACGAGCGCAGCGAGTTAGCGGAACAAATCTACTGAGCGCGGACCACAGGCTTAGCGGGGTCACGGGGTGCAACCCCGTGGGTGTGGGGTTGTTAGGGGGCCGCACAAGGGCCCCCTAACCCAAGCGGAGCGGATGAATAAAAAGAACCCACAAGCTGGGGCGGCGGCACGCCGCACAGCTCTTCTCATTTCCTCAAAACTCAGCGGTTTCCTACTACGGCATTCCTTTCCCCATGGCACGCAACGCCCCACCGGGGGTGAAGCACCTGCCGCGCACCAGGCGCAGGGAAATGAAGGAACTGAGGGCTGCGGCGGCGGTGACCATAAGCAGTACCACCACCTGGTAGCGCACGGCCTGAATAGGAGAGACCCCCGCCAGAATCTGGCCTGTCATCATGCCGGGCAGGGAAACAATGCCCACGCCCATCATGGCATTAATGGGGTTAATCATGCCTGCGCGCATGGCAACGCGGAACATGTCTGCCGTTGCTTCCGCAGGGGAGGCCCCCAGGCACAGCAGGGCTTCTGTTTCGCCTTTACGCAGGTGCAGCTCATTAAAAAACCGTTCCAGGGCAATGGCTACGGCGTTCATGGCATTGCCTGCCACCATGCCGCCAATGGGAATAAAGTATTGGGGCTTCCACCAGGGGGTGGCCTGCAAAATGACAATGGCCACCACAAGGGTAACGCCAAAACAGGTACAGAACAACGCGGCAAAGGTGGGCAACAGCACGGGAATGCCGCGCCCGCGCACCCGGCGTGCCGCAAGGGAAGCCGCTACCCAGGCTGTTATGGTGTACATGCCAAGCACCAGCCACAAGGACTGCATGGCAAACACAATGTGCAAGACGTAGCCCACGGCAAGGAGCTGGGTAAAAAGGCGGATAGTGCCGAAAAACAGGTCGCGCTCAAGGCGCAGGTGGTACATGCGGGAAAATGCGCCAGCCAGTAGCACAAAACCCAGGGCCAGGGCCAGTTGCCACAGGTCTATGGCAATGTAGTCTGCCCCTTGCGGCGTAGCGGTGGTTTGCACTTCTGCCATTAGTTGCTGGAAAAATGCCTGTACATTATGCCACATGGGTTTGCTCCATGTGCCCGCCACGTAAGGCCAGCACGGCGTGAGGGAAGGTGGGGCTATACCCGGAGTGGTCAATTTGCACCACCGTCAGCCCTTCACTGCGCCACAACTCTTCCACCAGGGCAAGCAGGGTGCCCCGGCTTTCAGCGTCCAGGGCGCTTGTGGGTTCATCAAGCAGCAGCACCTTGGGGCGCAGAAGCAAAAGGCGAATAAGGCACAGGCGTTGGCGTTGGCCCACGCTAAGGGCGCTTGCTTCCTGGGTAAGGGGCACGGTGCCAAGGCCAAGGCGCAATAGCCATGTGTGCAGTTCCTGCTCGGAAGGAAGTGGGCGCGCGCGGTGCGCCGCAAAGGAAAATGGCAAGAGCAGGTTCTCTTTCACTGTGCCGGGCACAAGGGCCGGGGTTTGCCCCAAAAGCCCCACTTGGCGGCGCAGTTCCGCCGGGGCAAGGGCGGCAATGGGTTGCCCCTGAAACAAAATGTCGCCACTGGTAGGTTCTTCAAGGCGCACCAGCAGCCGGAACAGGCTGGATTTCCCTTCGCCGGAAGGCCCCACAAGCAGTGAATAGCTCCCTTCTTCCAGCCCAAGGCTAAGGGAGCGCACCACGGGCTTTTCGGGCTCATAGCCAAATGTGACAGCATTACAAAACAGAATTGGTGTGGTCATAGTGCTAAAAAGTCGCAAAAAGTGAATGAAAAAACGCCTCTTGTGAGGCGTAGCAAAAAAAGCAGGCAAGGCCGTGGCAAACAAAAGAGATGTCAGGCCGCAAGGAAAAGAAACAATAAACCGCCGCATACCTTACAATAAAAGCATGCGGCGGATATGGAAAACGAAGGTTACTTTTTCTTGGCTTTGGGGGCTGCTTCCGGGGCAGACTTGCTCAGTGCATCCAGAGCTTCCTTGGCGGCAGGTACGCCGGCTGCGGCAGCTTTGGTGAACCATTCTTTAGCCTGTTTCAGGTCTTTGCCCACGCCTTTGCCTTCAGCATACAGGCGGCCCATGGTAAACTGGGCACCAGGGTGCTTCATGTTGGCGGCTTCGCGGAAGCGTTTAACGGCTCCTGCTTCATCTTTGGGGCCGCCTTCGCCTTCAAACATCAGAATGCCAAGGTTGTAAATGGCATCTGCATGCTTCATGCCCGCAGCTTTTGTCCACCACTGGCGGGTTTTGGTCAGGTCGCGGGGGCCAAGGTCGTCGCCGGCATACAGCACGCCAAGGTAGAACTGGGCCTGGGGGTTGCCTGCATTGGCAGACTTAATCCACCAGCTTTCCGCTTCCTTCATGTTTTTTTCGCCGCCTTCACCGCGGGCAGCCATAAGGCCCATGGCATAGGTAGCCATGATGTCGCCTTTTTCTGCAAGGGGTTTCAGCAACTTCTTGGCCCCTTCAAAATCTTTTGCTTCAAAAGCATCTGCTGCTTTTTTCAGCGTTTCCTGGGTGGCCGGGTCAATTTGTTGTGGGGCCTGGGCGGGTGTGCTTTTTGCTGCTGCTGCATGCGCTGTAGCAAGGGGGGCAACGGCTAAGGCACCGCACAGAACCAGGGAATAAACGAACATGCCGAATTTCATGCAAAGCTCCTTCGTGGAAACATCAAAAGTAAAGTGTGTATCCTTCATTATATACCGTATTATTAACGCATAGCAACCTTTTTTATCTCTGTTGTGCGGCAAAAATGCCGGGTAGCAGTTGGGCGATATTGCTTGCAAAATTGCCCCTTGCCACCTTGGGCCTGAGTTGCTAAGAAAATGGCATGCCAAGCGATTTGCACAGGGAGCAAATTGAGACTATTGTGCAATAGTCTTACAGTAGCACCCCACAAGGATAACGTTCCCATACGCAGTTTTGCAGTGGTCTTCATTTTTGGCACTCCTGTTCTCCATAATTTTTCTTCACCTTTTAGCCCAACCGAGAACGCCATGGATTGCTTTGCGCCGGAAGAAGCCTGGAGCCAGGATGCCATTGCCGCAGCCCAAACAACGCGCTTGCGCATGACCATTGAGCAGGCCTTGCGTTCCCCATTTTATAAGGAACGCCTGGGCCGCCTGGGCATTACCCCAGGGACTATTGCCGGGCCGGAAGATGTACAGAAACTTCCGTTTACCACTAAAGACGACCTGCGCGGGGCGTACCCCACAGGGTTTGTGGCCGTGCCCCAGTCAGAACTGGTGCGCCTGCACGCTTCCAGTGGTACCACAGGTTCCCCTGTTATTGTGTGCCACACCCAGGACGACATTAACGCCTGGGCAGACCTTATGGCCCGGTGCATGCACATGGTGGGCATACGCAAAAGCGATGTGTTTCAAAATATGTCCGGGTACGGCCTGTTCACTGGGGGGCTTGGCATTCACTACGGGGCAGAACGCCTTGGCTGCCTCACCATTCCTGCCGGGGCAGGCAATACCCGCCGCCAGCTCAAGCTTATACGCGACCTGAGTGTGACTGCCGTGCACATTCTGCCTTCCTATGCCCTGTACCTTGGCAATATGCTTATTGATGAAGGGGTTGACCCGCGTTCCTTGCCCCCGCGCATTGCCCTTATTGGGGCAGAACCGCATTCCGAAGAAATACGCCAACGCATTGAATATCTTTTGGGTGTGAAGGCCTATAACTCGTACGGCCTTTCCGAAATGAACGGGCCGGGCGTGGCTTTTGAATGCCTTGCTCAAAATGGCCTGCACGTGTGGGAAGATGCCTTTATTGCTGAAATTGTGGACCCGGAAACAGGGGCACCCGTGCCGGAAGGGGAGTTTGGCGAACTGGTAATGACCACTCTTACCCGCCGGGGTATGCCCATTATTCGCTACCGCACGCGGGACATTACACGCTTCTTGCCGGGGGAATGCCTGTGCGGCAGAAAGCACCGCCGCATTGACCGCATTAGTGGGCGTTCCGACGACCTGTTCATTGTGAAGGGGTGCAACATTTACCCCATGCAAATTGAGCAGGCCCTTATGGCCTTCCCGGAAGTGGGGGATAACTACCTGATTATTCTTGAGCATGTAGACAACATGGAGCAGCTTCGGGTGCAAGTGGAAATTAGGCCCGATTATTTTGTGGAAGACATGCGCGCGCTGGTGGGTCTGCAAAAAGCCATTGCCCACCGCCTGCGTGATGAAATTCTGGTAACCCCCAAAATAGACCTGGTACAAATGAACTCCCTTCCTGTGACCGAAGGCAAGGCCAAGCGCGTGGAAGACAGGCGCCAAAACTCATGATAAATTTGCTTGACCTGACTTATGCCGAGCTTGCCGAATTTGTTAGCGGCCTTGGCGAAAATGCCTACCGTACCAGCCAGATATGGCAGTGGCTGTGGCGCAAGCGCGCCCGCAGCATTGAAGAAATGACCAATATTTCCAAAACCACCCGTACCCGCCTTGCGGAAGCGGCCCACATTGTGTGGCCTGAAGTGGTGGAACGCCAGGAAAGCAAAGACGGCACCCGCAAGCTATTATTGCAATTGCACGATGGTGCCCTTGTGGAAACCGTGCTTATTCCTTCCCACTCGCGTGAGGGCAGGCTGCGCCTGACCCAGTGCCTTTCATGCCAGGTGGGGTGTGCCATGGGCTGTACTTTTTGCAGCACAGGGGCTTTGGGCTTTCAGCGTAACATGACCATGTCGGAAATTCTGGGGCAGGTGCTTATTGCCAGGGAAGAAGTGAAGGACGACCTGCACGACCCGCTGCTGCGCAACCTTGTGTTTATGGGCATGGGGGAACCGTTGCTCAATTTGAAGCACATGCTGCGCAGCCTGGAAACATTGAACAATGACCAGGGGCTCGGGTTTTCCCCCCGGCGCATTACCGTTTCCACCTGCGGCATTGCCGAAGGGCTGCAAACCCTGGGGGATTCCGGGCTGGCCTTTTTGGCGGTTTCCCTGCATGCGCCCAACCAGGAACTGCGTGCCCGCATAATGCCCAAAGCCGCCCGCTGGCCCCTGGAAGACATGATGCGGGTGCTGAAAACCTACCCCCTGAAAACGCGGGAACGGGTGACGTTTGAATACCTGCTCCTTGGCGGGGTGAACGATACGTTGCAACATGCCAAAGAACTGGCCCGTCTGCTTTCCAATGTGAAAAGCAAGCTCAATATTATTGTGTATAACCCGGCTGACGGGGCAGAATACCAGGCCCCGGCCCCGCACACTGTGCAGGCCTTTGTGGATTTTCTGGTGGAGCGGCACATCACGGTGATTATTCGCAAAAGTAAGGGGCAGGATATTGATGCGGCGTGTGGGCAGTTGGCGGCCAAGTCTCGGGGGTAATGCTGGGTGGAATGCTGATTTATTCCGTTTGGCGTCCTTTCTCCGCTCGGGCGTCGTTACTATGTGCGGGTCAGCAAAGCTGCCCGCACCCTCCGCCCTCGCTCCACGGCTCGCTACGCTCGCGACTGCCGTCGGCTTTAGGGAAGGTTTTTGGGTAGGGGTAAAGACCCCCCTTTAAAAAAACTTCGCGCCTAGCCAAACGAAATTCTCAGCATTCCCCCAACGGCTCGCTACGCTCGCGACTGCCGCCAACATAGCATGCGCGAAAAAGGCTAGTTTTACCAACGTGCCGCGCCCAAAACAAAACACAAAGCATGCCGCATCTCCACGTTAAGAACTCAAGCAAGAGTTACCGCTTATACAACGGGCCAAAAGCGAGTTACCCACCAGAACCCGGAGACCAGTACCATTATGATGCGCACATCAAAGAAAAAAGTATCAGGGTGTTGGCATATTTTTTGTGCGGCGGTGCTTCTGTGTTGTCTGTTGTTGCCCTTGGGGCACAAAGGGCTAGCGGCGCCCTTGCAGCTTGCAGACCAATCCACCAGCGTGCCGGAAATGTTGGGCGTTCTGCTGGAGGACCTTTCCCGGCAGCAAGGCCAGGTTATTGGCTTGCAGCGGGAACTGGTGGCCTTTGCTGCCCTTAACCCCGAGCACGGGGGCCAGGGGGAAGCTAAAAAATCCCGTTGGATAGCAAACTGGTTGCGTGAACGGGGTATCTTATCTCTGGAAGAGATGGATTATCTGGATAAACGGGTGGAAAGCAATGTACGCCCTACTCTTGTAGTGCAATACCCCCACAAGCGAACCCATGAAAAAAAGCCTATGCTGTGGCTTTTTGCCCGACTGGATGTGCCCCCGGCCGGGCCAGATTTATTTTGGGCAAGCCCACCATTTACCCTGCGCGTGTGCAACGACACGCTGTATGGCCGGGGGGTGGAAGATAACAACCAGGCAATTGTTACGGGCCTGTTGCTGTTGGATGCCATGCACCGCCATACCATAGAGCCGCCCATGGGCTTTGGCTTGGTGCTGGTTCCTGGTGCATTGGTTGATTTTTCCGTAGGAATTGAACGAATTTTAGAAGATAGGGCTGATTTATTTCATGAAAAAGATATGTTTTTATTGTTGCACTACGGTAAGCCAGATGGCAGCGTTATTGAGGTGGCAGAAAAAGTAAACCAGTGGCTGAAAATTACCGTAATAGGCAAGCAGGGGTATGCAGGTTACCCGGAAATGGCAACCAATGCCCTTGCCGCTGGCATGGAACTGGCCCAGGGGCTGCCCGGCTTGCAGGAACGTTTTCCCGATACCAGCCCCATGTTTCATGGCACGGCGTTATTTGCCCCCACAAGAGTGGAAGACAATACGGTAGATGGCAACCATATTCCAGGCATATTCAGCTTTTATGTGGATGTGCGCATTGACCCGGCCTACCCCAAGGATGCCCCCAAAAATGCGGTGCTGGCCCTTGCCACTACCATAGAAGCAAAGCACGGTGTGCATGTTGCGGTGGAACAGATGGTTGCCACAGCTCCTGCCCCGCCCACCTCGGAAAAGACCCCGGTAGTGGTTGCCCTGCAACGGGCGGTGATGCAGCAATGTGGCTTGTGGCCTACCGTAACAGGTATTGATGGCGCTAGCCTGGCCACCGCCATTCGGGCCAAGGGCTACCCCGTAGCCGTGTGGGGCATGTTGCACAACCTGCGTAACCAGAGTGATGAATATATGACTGTGAGCGCACACCTGGAACAGGCCAAGGTGCTTGCCCGTATGCTGTTTGGGCCGCAGTTGCCCCCCAGGGTGCCGGGGCCAAAGCCCTGAGGTAGACAGTGATGAATTTATTATTTTTGGGCAGGGCCTTCCCCAAAAGTTTCTTATGTATTATGTGCTATTTTCTACTTGGGTATTCTGGTAGATTCCGTCGTGAGCAATTCCAGGCTGGTGCGTGCCTCCGCCGGGTTCAGTCCCAGTTTTTGGGCAATGCCTTCCAGGTTTTCTTCTGCGTCGCTCGGGCGCACATACACAGGGTCAATATCTTGTCGGCCATAGCTGGCCTCTTGGGCCGCGTGTAGCAAGTCGGCTTCTTCCGGGTGGTCAAACCAGGGGGGCAGCAGGCACACCCCGGGGGTGGCGGCGCATACTTCTTCCCAAAATAATTTGTTGCGCGTCAGGCCACTGCCAAGCACCGCCATATACTGTGGAAGGGTGTGCCCGGTGGGGCTAGTGGTTGAGGCTTGCGTCGTTGTGGCGGCCATTGCACTTGCAGTGGCTGCTTTTGCTGCGTTGGCGGCAGCTTCTAAAGAAAGGGCCTGCACCGGGCCGCAGGGCGTGGTTGTGTTGCCTGCCACCTGAAATAACCGGGCATGCACAAGGCCCCGCCGGGCATGGGTGGCCACCAGCAGGGAAGTGGGCACGGTGCTGCCCACACTCAGGCGGCGCAGGGCTGCCTGCGCCAGAAGAACGGTGTAATCAAGGCCAGCCAGGGTTGCCCCGGTTGCCCGGGCAAGGCCAGCCGCTGTGCCAAGGGCAAGGCGAATGCCCGTGAAACTGCCGGGCCCCTGCACGCAGGCAATGCGCTGTACTGAAGGCACAGGAACACGCAGCAGGGCCAGTGCGTTTTCCAGGGCAGGGCACAGCAGTTCGGCCCCCTGGCCCTGGGCGTGCCACCCCTGAAAACACCGGGGGGTAAGGTGCTGGGCGCTGCCTTGTTCTGGCGCTTCCTGCCGGGCCAGCAAAAACTGGATAATGCCTTCGGCCGCGTTAAGCACCAGGGTGTGGGTGGGTTCTTGTGCAGTATGCATGGGCTAGCTGAATATGCGCAAGAGATCGTTGAAGGTGGCAAACAGCATAAGGCCCAGCAGCAGGGCAAGGCCGACCATGGTGGCCTTGTGTTGTACCAGCAGGGGCACGGCTTTGCCCGTAATCATTTCAAAGGAAAGAAACATCAGGTGCCCGCCGTCCAGCACAGGAATGGGCAGCAGGTTAAGCATGCCAAGGTTGACGCTGATGAGGGCTGCCAGCAAAATAACATCTGTTGCGCCGTGTTCCGCCTGTTTGTAAATGATTTGGGCAATGCCAATGGGGCCACCCATGGAACTTGCCGGAATGGAGCGGGTAATAAGCCCTTTCAGGCCGTCCCAGGTAAGGCGCAGCATGTGCCCGGCCTTTTCAATGCCGGCAGCGCCCGCTTCCATAAACCCAAGGGGGGTGTGTATGGGTTTGCCGGAGGTAATGCCCAGCACCCAGGAGGTAATTTTCTCGCCGGAAGGAAGGGTTTGTTCCATTTGGGCCGGGGCAACCTGCACAGTGCTGGTGCCAAGGTCCGCGCGTTCAAAGGTTACGGCAATGGGGGCGCTCTGGTTCAGTTGCATGAACTGGGGAATTTGCTCCCACCGGGTAATGGTGGTTTCGTTTATTTTCACAATGCGGTCGCCAGGGGCAAGGCCTGCCAAGGCCGCCGGGGCTTCCGCCCGTACAGAACCCACCACCGGGGGCAGTTCAACTTTGCCTGTGGCAAACAGCAGCCCCCAGCATAAAAACCAGGCCAGGGCCAGGTTGAACACAGGGCCTGCCACAATAACCACAAAACGCTGCCAGGCAGGGCGCAAGGCAAAGCTTTCTTCTTGGGTAAAGGGCTCGGGAATGTCGGCATCCGGGGTTTCACCCACCAGGGCAACATAGCCGCCCAAAGGGATGGCTGCAATTTGGCAGCGGGTTTTGCCAAAGGTGCGGGCCACAAGCACAGGCCCAAAGCCAAGGGAAAAGGTTTTTACCCCAATGGAAAACAGCCGGGCCCCCAGAAAGTGACCCAGCTCATGAAAAAAAATCAGGCCGCCAAACACGGCAACAACGAGAATCGATTGGAAAAAAGAATCAAACATGCGTTGCTCGTTTGTGTGGAGAATACCACGAAGTTATAAATGAATATTGTTGTTTTTTATTTGGGGAGGTTCTGCCTCCCCAAACCCTTCCGCCAAGGGCATGATTGACTCGGCCCGTCCTGGGCCTCGACCTTCGGCTCCCGCCCTGCGGGCGGTTCCCAATTGTGCTTCCTGCACAATTGTCCTCTTGGAACCCCTCATTAGCGTTCAGCCTTCCACTTTGCGAAATGCTCAACGCTAATGGGGGTCAAGGGGAATCATTCCCCTTGCAGGGGGCTAGGGGACAGCGTCCCCCAAGAAAAGTAAAGAAAAACCATATCCAGGGCAGCTCTGGCGCTATGCCGTGGCCACTGCTTTGGTGGCCGCGGTGCGGCACAGGGCGTCAAGGGCGAGCACATCGTCTATGCTGTGCACGCCGCCTTGCGGGGCAAGCCGGGGCAGGGCGTCCAGGGTTTTGGCCACTACGGCAGCAATGCCGGGGAAGGAAAGACGCTCTTGTAAAAACGCTTCCACCGCCACTTCATTGGCGGCATTCAGGGCCACGCAGGCTTCTGCTCCGTCTAAAAGAGCCTGGCGGGCAAGGCTAAGGCAGGGGAAGGCTTCTTCCCTTGGGGGGGTAAAGTGCAGGCTGCCGCACTGGGGTAAAGTAAGCCTTGGTACCCCGGTGTCAAGGCGTAAGGGATAGGCCAGGGCATAGGCTATGGCTGTGCGCATATCAGGCGTGCCGAGTTGGGCAAGTTGGGAGCCGTCGTGAAATTCCACCAGGGAATGCACAATGGATTCAGCATGTACAACTACGTCGATATGTTCCAGGGCAACGCCAAAAAGATGATGCGCCTCAATCAGCTCCAGCCCCTTGTTCATGAGTGTGGCGGAATCAATGCTGATTTTGGCCCCCATGCTCCAGTTTGGGTGTTTCAAGGCCTGGGCAGGGGTGACTTTTGCCAGAGCCGCCGGGGTAAATTCCCGGAATGGCCCGCCGGAAGCGGTAAGAATAAGGCCGCGCACACTTTCCGGGGCTTGCCCGCACAGACACTGGAACAGGGCGTTGTGTTCGGAATCCACAGGCAGCATAACGGCCTTGGTGCGGGCTGCGGCGGCCCGCATAAGCCCGCCCGCCAGCACAAGAGATTCTTTATTGGCAAGGGCCACCACCTTTCCTGCCTGTACGGCAGCCCATGTGCCCCGCAGGCCAGCGGCACCCACCTGGGCGGAAAGAACCACCTGGGCGTTTTCCAGGGCGGCAACCGTTTCATACCCTTTCTGGCCCACTAAAATCTCCGGGCTATACCCTGCGGGCAGCAAGGCCCGCAAGGCGGGTGCTGCCGCTTCTTCCAGCACTGCCAGCACCGGGGGCCGAAATTCTGCGGCCTGGGCAGCCAGTAAAGCTATGTTGCGTGCCCCGGCCAGGGCTGCCACCTGAAAACGCTGGGGGTGCAGGCGCAAAAAAGTCAGGGCAGAGCAGCCAATGGAACCTGTGCTGCCCAGCACTGCCACCTGACGGGGCCACGTATTTTGCCATGCAGCAGTTGGAAGGGACGTAATGTAGTTGCTCATAAGGCCTTGCAGTAGTGGCTAGGGAAACAGTGAGTAAAGGATATTATGGGGACGCGGGGGTAATTAGCGTTTCCCTAGGCAGTACCTACACGAGATGGATTTTTGTTCTTTGCCAAGGAAGTTGCGCCTGCTTTGAAGGAGCATACTCTTACGGTATTCGACTGAAAAAGCAGGCGATAATTGACGTAAGCAGGGGCAAAAAGACACTCGTGTAGGTGGTGCCTAAGCACCCGGTGTGGGAAGCGGGGCACTAAGCAGGGCCACCGCAGTATACAGGGCCCGGAAGACAAAATACAGGGGCAGCAAAAACAGCAGGCTGTCTATGCGGTCCAGCACCCCGCCGTGCCCCGGCAAAATGGTGCCGCTGTCTTTTACATTCAAGGAACGCTTGAGGGCAGATTCAAAAAAATCGCCCAGTTGGGCTGCGGCGTTAAGTAAAATACCCATGGTCAGCCACAGCCAGAACGACATAACAGGCAGGCCCAGGGATGCATTGCGCGAAGCAAGGTGCCCGGCCACCAGGCACACGGCAATGCTGGCGACCATGCCCCCGGCAGCGCCTTGCCACGTTTTTTTGGGGCTCACGCTGGGCCACATTTTATGGCGGCCAAACAGCATGCCTGCGTAATAGCCACCACAGTCTGTGGCGGTGCTCACCAGCACCACAAAAATCTGTTCTGCCGGGTGCATGTGCAGGGCAAGGGAAAGGGGCAACGCAATGTACAAAAGACCAAAAGGCAGTACGGTGTAGTCGGTTATGCGCGTTTCCGGGTGGTGGGAACCGAACCGGGCAAGAAACATAAGGGCACTGGCGCACAGGGCAAGGGACACGAACAAAATGGGCCATTCAGGGGTAAGGGACGTGCTGAGCACAAACCCCCCGGCCAGAATAAACCCCAAGCATTTTTGCACCAGTTGGCTATTGCCCGGCCAGAAAAGACAGTAAAATTCCCACAGGCCTAAAAGCACCGCACCAAGCACCAGCACATGCAAAAACCATCCACCAAGGAGTACAGCCACAAGCAGAATGCCCGCCAGGGCAAAACCGGTGATAAGGCGCTGGCGTGAAGGGGGAAGAGTTATCATAAAATACATCCTTATTGGTGGGTTATGGGCTTATTACTGGGTAAAAAGCCGTCGGGAAACACGTAATTAGTGTTTCCCTTGCTCCGCCAGCCCCCCAAAACGGCGCTGGCGGTGGGCAAAGGCACCCAAGGCTTCGTGCAGGTGCGCCGGGGTAAAGTCCGGCCACAGGGTTTCCGTAAAATACAGTTCACTGTAGGCACTTTGATACGGTAAAAAATTGCTCAGGCGCAGTTCGCCGCTGGTACGCAGCACCATGTCCGGGTCTGGCTGGCCTGCGGTATACAGGTAATTGGCCAGTGTTTCCGGAGTAAGGCCTTTCATGCTGCCGTGGGCCGCATGGTAGGCGGTGCAGGCATCTACAATTTCCTGCCGGCCCGAATAGTTCAGGGCCAGGTTCAGGGTCATGGCAGTACCATGGGCGGTACGTTCCATGGCGTGTTGCAGCACCTTGCGGGTGGTAAAGGGCAGCTCGGCAAAATGGCCCAGCACGGCAAGGCGAACCCCGCGTTTTTCCAGAACTGGCAGCTCACGCGTAATAAAGTCCACCAAAAGATCAAACAGAAAAGCCACTTCCGATTTCGGGCGCTTCCAGTTTTCTTGGGAAAAGGTATATAATGTGAGGAAGCCAATGCCAAGGCGCTGGCATTCTTCCACCACCAAACGGGCACTTGCCACCCCGGCCTTGTGCCCTTCCGTGCGGGGCAGCCCTTTTTGGGTGGCCCAGCGGCCATTGCCGTCCATAATAACCGCAAGGTGTTGGGGCAGCAGTTCCGGGGCAATAAGAGGCAGGGTCGTGATGTGTGGCATGGTGGTTTTCCGAACAGCAGGTTTGTGGGAAACGTGCGTTGCCTGACCGCATGGGGGCATTAACAAACGTTTCAACGTGTGGTGCCGCTTTGCGCACAGATGGAAAAAACATAAACACGGGCAACAGCGTGTTAGTTTGGGTGGCAATGCTGTGCGGCTTAAAAAATGGGGAAGCATTGGGGCAATTGTGCGAGCAAAATGGCTGCGGGGAGCGTGTTGTTTGCTTGTACAATTACCTCTGTTTGACTCTCATTGTTGACGAAATATTTGCCAGAAACTCAAGAGAGAACCGGACACTGGGTAAAAAACCGATTACATGCTGCCCTTGACTTTTTACGCAGTAAAAAAACATCATCCACCCATACAGAAAGTTCACTATTTCTGTGAAAAGAGTGGGTTAAGTGATTTTTCAAGTAGGCAATTGTGCGCGTGTCAGGGCATGGAGCTGGTTATTGCCAATTCATCTGTGGTCCCTGGAAATGCTTGGGAAGTGTATCCGTTCAGTGGGGTACGGTCAAGAATGATTGCACAAACCCGGCATTTGGTTGCAGGTGGGGGGGGCAGGCGTGCGGGTTTGTGTGGCAAACACATGGGCTGGTGCGGAAAAGCCTTGACGCGGGGGGGCAGACACGCTAAACAATGCCGTTCAGATTCTTGATAAGGAGAACAAAGATGAGTAAACGTACTTACCAGCCCAGCAATACCCGCCGCAAGCGTGTACACGGTTTCCGTGCCCGCATGGCAACCCCCTCAGGTCGCCTTATTTTGGCCCGCAGACGTGCCAAAGGACGGAAGAGATTAGCGGCCTAACATTCCCCCCTTCTCACCGGCTTCTTGTGCGGTCGGATTTTGTGCAGTGCTATGACCACGGCAAAAAACGATTCACTAATCAATTTATTGTATTCGTCAAAAGGCGCGAAGAAGCCGGCGCGCCCTGGCGGCTTGGGGTGGCGGTTACCAAAAAAATTGGTACGGCAGTGCGCCGTAACCGCGTCAAGCGGCTTGTTCGGGAATGCTTTCGCCTGCACCAGCGGGTTATTACCCCTGGGCACGACTTTGTTGTGGTGCCCAAGCGGGGCATTGCCCCGGAAACCCTGAAGCTTGTCCATCTAGAGCAGCAAATGCTGCCTTTGTTTCAGGCACTTGGCAGGCAATCAGAAAAACACGGCGAGGTGTAACATGCCTGTGTTGCGCACAATAGCCGTTGCGCCCATCCGATTTTATCAGCTCTGCATCTCACCGCTTATGCCGGCGCGGTGCCGGTTTTATCCTTCTTGCTCCGCTTATGCCATTCTGGCCATTCAGCGCCACGGTATTCTTAAAGGCGGGGCTCTTGCTTTATGGCGTATATTGCGTTGTCACCCGTTTACCCCTGGTGGCTATGATCCTGTTCCCCCTCATGCCAAGCCCCTTCACGCGAAGGATGACTGAGACTTTCTATGGAAAACAAACGACTTTTCCTGGCCATTGCCCTTTCGGTAGCCATCTTTCTCGGCTGGAACTGGCTTGCCCTGAAAATGGGCTGGATAACTCCTGCCCCGCCTGTTGCTGTTACCCAAACCGTCCCTGCGGCCAACGCCACAGCCGGTGCCCAGCCTGAAGGCAGCTTTGCTGCACCCCAGAAAGTAGCCCCGGAATTTGTGCCCACCCAAGGGCAGGAAGTGCGGGTGGATACGCCCTTGTACACTGCGGTGTTCCACAGCCAGGGCGGCGTGCTGCGCAAATTCTCCATTAAGGGTTACCAGCGCAATCTGTATGCCCCGGAAACAGTGACCCTTGTGAACGGCGGCGCAGCAGATAAAACCCCCATGGCGCTTATGCTGGCAGGGTATAACACCGCCACCCAGGGCCAGTGGTCTTTTGACGGTGGCGACGTGCAGCTTGAGCCGGGTAAAACAGGCACCCTGCGCTTTGTGGGGCTTGTGGACGGCATGCGCGTAACCCGCGAATTTACCTTTTCCGGCGACACCTATGTGATTGCGGAAAAAACAGAAGTGCAGTCTGACGCCAGCCGTGAACTGCGCCCCGCTTTCACCATGGCTGCTGCCGCCCTTACGGAAGATTCTCCACCTTCCTTTATTGCCACGGCAAAGCATGCCGTGTTTGGCGGGGAAAAGCCCAAACCCGGTGAAAGCCAGTATAACACTACCCGCGTAGCCTGGTTCCAAGACGGTTCTTTCCACGAAGAAGGTTCCCTTTCCACCCTGGATGAAGGCAAAAAGGTGCAGGGCCTGGTTGCCTGGGGCGCCGTTATGAACAACTACTTTGTAGCTGCCGTAAGCATGAAGCCTTCCAAGGAAACTTCCCTGTTCAGCCGCCACGGCAATGGCGTGTTCCAGGTAAGCCTTGGCAACCCCGAATTGACAGTGGCCCCTGGCCAGACCCAAATTCTGGAAGCCGACTATTACCTTGGTCCCAAATCTACCAGTGCTTTGGCTGCTGCCCCCAACGACCTTGGCAAAACACTGCACTACGGCATGTTCACCATTATTGCCAAGCCCCTGGTGGCCTTGTTGCAATTCCTGTATGGGTATGTGGGCAACTATGGTGTTGCCATTATCCTCATGACTGTGCTCATCAAGCTTCTCTTTTGGCCGCTTTCCCAGAAAAGCTACAAGTCTATGGAAGAAATGAAGCGTTTACAGCCTGAAATTGTAAAAATTCGGGAACGCTACGCAGACGACAAAGAAGCCATGAACAAAGAGATCATGCAGCTTTACCGCAGCCATAAGGTAAACCCTGCTGGCGGGTGTTTGCCCATTGTGATCCAAATTCCTGTGTTCTTCGGCTTGTATCAGGCGCTGCTCAACTCCATAGAACTGCGCCACGCCGTGTTCATTGAATATCTGCCGTTCACCAACCTGCCCTGGTTGAACGACCTTTCCGCACCCGATCCGTACATGATAACTCCGCTTATTATGGGTGCCACCATGTTCTTGCAGCAAAAAATGGCCCCCCCGGCAGGCGACCCCACCCAGCAGAAAATAATGCTGTTTATGCCGCTTATTTTCACAGTGCTGTTCCTTGGGTTCCCTTCCGGCCTGGTGGTGTACTGGCTGGTGAACAACGTTATCTCTATCTTCCAGCAGTGGACCCAGCGCCGTAAAACTACGGCCCAACCCAAATAGTCTGCCACAGGGGCAAGCATGCAGGGGTGCGGAACGTGTTCCGTACCCCATGTGCCTTCTTGTCCCTACAAGCGGCGCACCTGCGCCGCTTTCGTATATGAGGAACGCATGACAAACTTTAAAGAATTTCAAGGGAAAAACCTTGATGAGGCCATTTCGGAAGCCTGCTCCTATTATGGTGTTGGCCGTGACAAACTGGAAATTGACATTGTTAATGATGCAAAAACTGGAATTTTCGGGCTGGTGGGTGCCAAAAAGGCCACTGTACGTGCCTGCCGGGTAAATACCCCTGCCCTGATGGAATCGCTGGAAGAAACAGCCGCTCCTGCCACCCCCGCAAGAGATGCCGGGGGCCGCAAACCCGCTGCCCCGCAGCGCCCCATAAAAGGCCCTGCCCCATCTTCCCGCGGGGAACACCCCCGCCAGCAGCCCCATGAGCCTGCCCCTGCCCCGGCGGAGCCAGAGCGGTACACGCCCCCTGTTGCCGCTGCCCCTGATCAGCCCGCTGCCCAGCCCCAGGCACAGGGTCAGGGTAGGCCATATGCCCAAAGTAAGGAACGCCCAGGGCGTGGGCCACGTGGGCAAAATGGGCAGCCAGAGCAACGCCATGCCCCCCGCCCCCGCAGGCAAGAACCGGCCGATTTTACCCCGCGCGTGCAAGGTTCTGCACGGCCTGAAGGGTTCGAGGAAGGAGAGCGCGAAAGCAATTTTGTGGTTCTTGAAGGGGAAATGGCCCAAAAAGCATGCACGGTTGCCTGCAATGTTGTGCTGCAACTGGTGCAGCCCATAGTAGGTGAGGTGCCCTGCGAGGCAGAAGTGCAGGACGAACGCTTGCGCCTTATGCTGGATTGTGGCGAATCGGTAGGTATTCTTGTGGGCCGTGAAGGCCAGACCCTGGCTTCCATCCAGTACCTTGCCTCCCGCCTGGTGGCCAAGCAGCTTGGCGGTGCCGTGCGCCTGCAAATTGATGTGGGGAACTACCGGGAGCGCCAGGACGAACGCCTGCGTGAAATGGCACTTTTCCTTGGGGATAAAGCCAAAAAAACACGCCGAGTGCAGGTAACACGCCCCTTGAGCGCCTACCAGCGACGCATTATTCACCTTGCCCTGGAAGGCGACACCGACCTGCAAACCCACAGCAAAGGCGAAGGCCCGCACCGCCGAGTGGTGATTCAAGCCCGGCGCGGTGCCAAGCCCGATGCCACCGCCCAGGCAGATGAAGGCTTCGACGAAGCCGACGAACAGTTTGACGTGGAAGGCGAAGAATAGCCCCTGGTTGCTTACCAGCCAGAGAATTACGTTGCGGCAAGCCTTTGCACAAGAGGGCTTGCCGCGTTGTTTTTTCTATTACTATATATTTATTGGTGAGGCTCTGCCTCCCCAAACCCCTCCGCCAAGGGCATGATGCCCTTGGAACCCCTATCAGCGCTTGCTTTCCCGCTTTGCGAGAAGGCAAGCGCGAATATGGGGGTCAAGGGGCGTCACGTCCCTTGCAGGGGGCTGGGGGACAGCGTCCCCCAAGCAAAAACTCTATTACTATTACTACTATTCTACTCCAGGAGCATGCCATGCTGGCACAGAGTGATGAAACCATAGCGGCCATAGCCACCCCGGCCGGGCATGGGGGCATAGCCATAATTCGGGTAAGCGGGCCACGGGCGCGGCAGGTGTTGCTTGCGTTGTTCCGCTCGCCTGTGGCGGGTTTTGAGCCCAAGCCGCGGTATATGCATTATGGGCATTTGCTGGATGCCAGCGGGCATGTGCTGGATGAAGGTCTTGCCGTGTATATGCCTGGGCCGCATTCTGCCACTGGGGAAGATGTGGCGGAACTGCATTGCCACGGTGGGCCGGGGGTTGCCATGGCAGTGCTGGAAGCGGCTTGCGGCCAGGGCGTGCGCCTTGCCACAGCGGGTGAATTTACGAGACGGGCATTTTTGAATGGCCGCATGAACCTGACCCAGGCTGAAGCGGTGGCTGAAATGATTGGCGCCCCCACGGCAGAAGGAGCCCGCCTTGCCGCAGCGAAGCTTTCCGGCGTGTTTGGGGATAAGATTGCTGCCATTCGGGCCGGGCTGGATGCTTTGCGCATTCAGTTGACGCTTGCTGTGGACTTTCCGGATGATGAAGCAGAACTCCTGGACCCGGCCATGTTCCAGCGCACGGTGGCTGACGCTTTGGAGGCCATGCAGGGCTTGCTGCTGGCTTATGAGCGGGCAAGGCTGTGGCGGGAAGGGGCCAGCGTGGTGCTGGCCGGGTGCGTGAACGCAGGGAAATCGAGCCTGTTTAACAGCCTGCTTGGCAGGCACAGGGCCATTGTTTCCGCCATGCCCGGTACTACCCGCGACTATATTGAGGAGTCCATTAATTTGGGTGGTCTGCCTGTGCGTTTGCTGGACACCGCAGGCTTGCGCGCCGGGGAAGATGTAGTAGAAATGGAGGGCATTGCCCTTTCCCGCTCTTTGGCGGAACAGGCAGATGTTATTGTGCTGGTGGCAGATGCCAGCAAGCATGACTTTACGGAAGAAAAGGGGTTTGTGCAGCAATATGCCCAGCAAGCGAAAGCAGGGAGCCTATTGGTGGTGCTGAATAAACAGGAATTGGCCCACACCTTGCCAGACCCCATTCTGTGGCAGGGGTGCCCGGTGTTTGGTGTTTCCGCCAAAACAGGCCAAGGCCTGGACGCTTTGGCCCAGGGCATTGCCCTGGCAGCCCGTTGCAGGGGGGGCGCTGGGCCGGGGGAACTGGCAGAAGGGGACATTGCCCCTAACTTGCGCCAATCTGCCCTGCTACGTGAAGCCAGGGAAGGTTTGCTGGCGTTCCAGCGCGACCTGCCCACGGGGTTGCCGCCGGACATATTGAGCGTGCATCTGGACGGCGTAATTCATGCCCTGGACGATGTAACGGGCAATGCTTCGCAAGATGAGTTACTGGACAGGATATTTTCTTCGTTTTGCATAGGAAAATAAGCAAAGGGGGCCGCACTGTGTGTGGCCCCCTTTGGTATTGTGAATAATGGATTGAGATTTACAGGGTCTAGCCACAAGAATTTATTGGGATAGCCGGGTAAAGCCCATGCCTTTTTCCCGCAGTTTGGGCAGGGCTTGCATAAGCCCTTCACGGGTGCCGCTTTGCGGTCTGTTCATATGCAGCAGTAGAATGTCGCCATCTTGTGCGCCAAGTACCTTGGCTTCCACCTGGCTGGCATTGAGGGTGGCCCCTTCATCGCCTGCAATGCTGTAGCCTGCAATGCCAATGCCCAATTGCCGGATAACAGCAGCGGCAATGTCGTCATAATACGCCGTGCCGGAACGGTACCAGCGGGGGCGCTTACCGGTAACTGCCTCAATGTCGCGGGCATTGCCTTCCACTTCTTTTACCAGGGCCGCAAGGTTTGCAGTGCCTTTGATTCCGTAAACAGATCGACCATTGATGGAAGCAGGCTTGTGGGCTGTTCCGTGGGCAGCCACTTCAAACAGGGGGTCTGCTGCCAGTTGCCGGGCCACCAGCGGGTTTTTATGAATCCAGGAAGAGGTCAGGAACAGGGTGGCAGGAATGTGCTGCTCACGGAGAAAATCAATAAGTTCTTCATCGTAGCCAGACCCTTTTGGCCCACCGCATGCGTCCAGGGTAAGGGCCACGGTGCCTTTGCTTTGGGGCACTGGTCCGGCTGTTTTTTGCGGGGTAAGGGTATAGTTGCCTGCGGCCGGGTGCTGGCGGCTTTCCCACACATGGCTGAGCATGTTTGTGGTGCCGGCAATGTGTTCACCCCATGTTTCAGGGGAATTGCCAATGAATTTGTGGGTGGCAAGTTCAGCCGTTACTATGCGCAAGTCTTTACCCGCATACAGGTTGCTGGCTGTGGGCTGGGCCTGCTTTGCCGCAGGGGGCTGGCTTGCGCCTTGGTTCGTGGGCTGGTTTCCCTGGGTGGCGTTGCCAGCGCGGGCAGCGTTCAGGGCGGCGTCACGCTCTTGCACGGCTTTGGCTAAAAGAGGGTCTGCCGGGGCTGAAGGGGGGGCTTTGTCTACAAAAATATCGCCAGGCAGGGTTTTGTTGCCCCCGGGCTGTGGGTTGGCTGTTTGCACGGCAGAAGCGGCAGGAGGGCTTGCCTCCGGGGCGGCTGGTTCACGCAGGGCAATAAGCCATACACCTGCGCTGCAAAGGGAAATAAGGGAAAAAGCCATAAGTATTCTGCCCCAGCGTAAGTGCAATTTGGGGCGGCGAATTTTTTTGCTGCGGGAGCTGCGAGGCTGTTCTTTTGTTCTTTTCAGTGCCATGGAATGCCATTTGGTGGTGGGCAACGCCTTGCAGGGGCAAGGCGTTGCCCCTGGGCTATGCCAGAACCTTGTTGAGGGGGTATTCAATAATGCCTTCTGCCCCGGCTTGCACCAGTTTAGGCAGCAGGTCGCGTACAATGCTAGTGCTTACTACAATTTCAAGGGAAATCCAGCGGCTGTCTTGCAAATGGGCAATGGTGGGGGAATTCAGGGCAGGCACAAGGGCCAGCACGGCGTCCAGGTTGCTGGAGGGCACGTTCATTTTCAGGCCTACAAGTGATTCTGCCTTCAAAGCTCCTTGCAGGAGCAGGTTAATCTGTTCGATTTTGGCCCGCTTCCAGGGGTCTGCCCAGGCAGCCTTGCTGGCAATAAGCTGGGTGTTGGTAAGCAGTACTTCATCAATAATGCGCAGGCCGTGGGCCTTTATGGTGGTGCCCGTTTCGGTCACTTCCACAATGGCGTCTGCCAGGCCTTCCACCACTTTTGCTTCCGTGGCACCCCAAGAGTACTCCACTTTAACAGGAATGCCCAGCTTTTCAAAATAGCGCTGGGTAAGGCCCATAATTTCCGTGGCAACCCGCTTGCCTGCAAGGTCTTGCGGCTTATGGAAGGGGGAGTCGCCTGCGACGGCAAGCACCCACCGGGCAGGGCGGTTGCTGCTTTTGGAGTACACAAGGTCGGAAACTACATGAACATCTTTCTGGCTTTCCAGAATCCAGTCTTTGCCTGTAAGGCCCACGTCCAGCACGCCATCGCCCACGTAGTGGGGCACTTCCTGGGGGCGGCACAGGCGCACGGTGAGTTCGTCATCGTTTACTTCAGGAAAATAGTTTCTGTGGCGCATACTAATTTTCCAGCCAGACTTGGCGAACAGTGCCAGGGTGGGTTCTTCAAGCGAACCCTTGGGTATGCCAACCTTCAATATATCAGCCATTACTTATATACCTCCTGAGGGTCAAAAACGAATGGGGCGCACACGCTCACTGTGCCATTCTTCAGTTCTTTATAAAAACACGTGCGGTAGCCTGTGTGGCAGGCTGCGCCGCCCACCTGGTCGATGAGCAGAACCAGGGCGTCGTTGTCGCAGTCCAGGCGCATGGCGTGCACTTTTTGCACGTGGCCGGAAGTGCCCCCCTTGTGCCACAAGCTGTTGCGGCTGCGGCTATAGTAATGGGCTTCTCCTGTGCGCAGGGTTGCGGCAAACGCTTCTTCATTCATGTAGGCAAGCATGAGCACTTCGCCTGTGTGCGCGCATTGGGCAACTACAGGCAGCAGTCCCCCTGCTTTGGCAAAGTTTGGCTCAAAGGATAGTGTTTCCGGCATGGGCTTCTCTTTTACGGCGGTTGGGCGGTTGGCCATTCGGGGTTTTTCCGAGGTGGTCAGCCTAACGCTTCCGGCTTGTTCTGGCAAGAGAGTAGAAACGCTGATTTATTCCGTTTGGCGGCGTTATTTCACTTTTTTTGAAACAGTCGAGGACGGAAGAGTCCACTCCTGTTTCAAAAAAAGTTCGTGCCTTGCCAAACGAAATAACTGAGCGTTTCCTAAATGCGATTTAATGAGCGTTTAGCTAGAAAACGTACCAGGCATAACCAGCCGTCACCACAGCCAAACTCACGGCACGCAAGGCTTGGTTGGCAATAACCAGTTGCAGGGCCAGGCCAGGGGCAAAGAACCCGGCGTAGGAAGGAAACTGGTGGCGAAAGGCCCGCATGGGGGATGAAATGATATTACCCACCATAAGTGCCAGAATAATTTCCGGGGAGCTGAGGGCCCCGGTGTGGGCAAGGGAAGCCGCCGCAGACATGGCTGCGCCAGATTCCGCAGCAAGGTACAAGGCCACAATGCCAAATGCTTCCGGCCGGATAACAGGTAAAAAGGAGGTGTGGCTGGCCATGAATTGCTCGGCAAGGGTAAACCACCCGGCTTTTTGCATGGCATACACTGCCAGATAACAGGGTACGGTGAAAAAGATGAGCTTCATAATGCGTCTGCGGAAGCGCTTGATGCTGGTTTCAAAAGCTTTTTTCCAGGAAAAGGGCGTTTTTTCCAGCAAGGCAGCATCCACTTCCTGTGCGGGCAGGGGCAGCAGCAGGCGGGCGCACAGCATGGTGCCTGTGCTGCGCAGCAGGGCCGCAAGCAGGGTTAACCCCACATACACAAAGGCCGTTGCCCCCAAAAAGGCGAACACCAGGGAAAACAGGGTGGGCAGGTGCACAAGGTACGTGGGGGTACTGTTGAACAGATTGGCCAGCACCAGTTCACGGCGGCTGATTTTTTGGGACTCGTAGGCATCTGCCAGCAGGGCGTTGGCAGCCGCAGGGGAAACAAAGGCCATGGAAAAAGAGGCCCCGGCTTCCCCCCGCAGGTGGCCCCAGCGCACAAATGGGGCGGCAAGGCGGGCCATGGTGTGTGTCCAGTTCAACGCTTCCAGCATGTTGGCAGCAAACAGCGCCACCATCATGGAAAGAATAAGGCGGCACAGGGGCCACAGCACCTGGGGCACGGCGTGCCAAAATTCGGCTGAAAAAAAAGTGGTGGTGAAAAATTCCATCATGAACGGGAAAAGCCGGTGTCTTGCGGCAACCCTGGGCGTGTTGCCGCGAGGCGGGCAAGGGTGTCAACCTCTTCATTTTCCTGGTGGCCGGCGTGGCCTTCAACCCAATGAAAACGCACCTTGTGGCGGGCAAGCTCTTTCAGGAGCAGTTCCCACATGTCCTGGTTCAGCACGGGCTTGCCGTCGGCCTTTCTCCAGTTTTTGCGCTGCCAGTTGGCAAGCCAGCGTTTTTCCACCGCGTCGCACACATAGCGTGAATCAGTATGCAGGCTCACGGTGCAGGGGCTGGTAAGTGCCTCAAGGGCCATGACAGCGGCGTAAATTTCCATGCGGTTATTGGTGGTCAGGGCAAAGCCCCCGGAAAGGGTTTTGACGGTGCCATTGCAGGCAAGGCGGGCAGCCCAGCCGCCAGGGCCGGGGTTGCCAAGGCAAGAGCCATCTGTATGGATGACAACGGAATGTACAGACACGGGGTGCTCGTTGGGTATTAGTTAGAGGGTGCAAGACCTGATTTTTTGGGCTGGGGCGCAAGGGCAGCGTCCAAGCGCGTTGTTATTGTGCGCAGTGCCGCAGCCAAACCTTCCGGCCAGGTGCCACCGGCAAGATAAGGGGGAAAGTGGGTATATTGCAAGTCATTCACTGCATCTTTGCCCAGCAGGGAAAGTACAAGGGGCGGGGCGTGAAAATCGCTTTGCCCCTTGTACGGGAAAAGACGAATGCATACGGAATCAGGTATGCAGGGGGCAGGGGTGCCGTGCTTGTAAATATGAACCATGAGAGGAATGCCATAGGTTGTGTGAAATTCCTTGGCAAATTGTTCAAGTTTCTCGGCGTGATATTTTTCAAGCAAGCCCGTTTGGTCCAAAATGGCCTGCGTTTGTGAAGCACTGTTTTGGGTGGGTTGTTCACCGCTTTGCCAATACCACCAAAATACAAACGCCATAAGGGTAAACCCAAGGGTGCGGCGCAAGGCCTTTTGCCGGGGGCTTTCGTTTGAAGGCGGGGCAGGGGGAAGTTTTAAAAAATTCTTTAATATCATATAATTAGTTGCACCGTTCCGCAATAACGCTTGACCTGTTGCAGGCTATGCCGTAGAATTGTTTCTATGAACTGGGACTGGGAAAAATTACAAGAAAAACGGCAGAGGCAAGAGGGCACACCTCCCCCCAAAGAGGGTCCTGAAAGTGGAAAACCATTTAACTTTGATCCGGGTTCCTTTTTTGCAAAAGGAATGCGCACAGGGTTTCCTGTGTGGCCTGTGTTTGCCATTGGCGCTTTGCTATGGCTAGCCTCTGGCATTTTCATTGTCAACCCCGGTGAAGAAGCGGTTGTTTTACGTTTCGGGCAATACACCCGCACTGTGGGTGGCGGCCCGCACTACCGCATGCCTTTCCCCTTTGAAACGCACATTGTGGAAAATACCCAAATGTTGCGCCTTGTGGATGTGGGCGTTGCTGAGGCAAACCTGCGTGCTGCGCAGCCTATTAAGGTGGCGCAGTCCAGCATGTTTACTGGCGACGAAAACATAGTGCACATGCACTTTTCTGTACAGTACAGCATTAGCAATCTTTCCAAATTTTTGTTTAAGGTCAAGAACCCTGCTGCTGTGATTGAAAATGCTGCCGAAGCCGCCATGCGTGAAGTGGTGGGCAACAAGAAGGTGGAGTCCATTCTTACCCAAGGCCGGGAAGAAGTGCAAGTGAGGGCGTTGGCCATTCTTGAAGCACTTCTTGTTTCCTATGACATGGGCGTGCGCCTGCACGCTGTGCAACTGGGCGACGTGTACCCCCCGGCAGAAGTGCGCCAAGCCTTTATTGACGTAGCAAGCGCCCGTGAAGCCAAGGTAACCATTGAAAACCAGGCCGAAGCGTACCGGGCGGAAATTGTGCCCGTGGCCACAGGTACTGCTACCAGCATTGTAAACGGGGCAAAAGCCTACCAGCAAACGGTGACCAAACGGGCTGAAGGGGAAGCCGCGCGCTTTACCGTGTTGGCGGAAACCTTCCATAAGGAAGAAGACGCAACACGCAAGCAGCTTTACCTGCAAGCCATGGAAGAAATTTTTGCATCGCAAGGGCTGGAAAAAGTTATTTTCTCTAAAAAAGTGCAAGGCAGTGTGTTGCCCCTGTTCCAGGTAAACCCTGGTGGGGTGAAGGCAGTGCAAGAACCAGCTATTTCTGCTTCACCCAAAACGCCTTCCGGGAAGTGAGCCTGCCATGAATAACAAAATGGTTACATTGCTCATTGTGGCTGTTCTTGGGTTGTTTGCCCTGAGCCAGAGTGTGTTTTTTGTTCCAGAATCTAGCCGGGCCGTGGTGCTGCAACTGGGTGAACCCCAGAACATGGTGCGCAGCCCAGGCATGCATTTTCGTATTCCCTTTATTCAAAGTGTGGTCTTGCTTGATAACAGACTGATGATGTTTACCATCGACAAGCACGCATCATTTACTTCGGATATCAAAAGTTTTGATATTGACAATTATGTGTGTTGGCGTATATCGAACCCCCTTGCATTTATTCGTACCCTGAGAACTGAAAGCGAAGCGACTGAACGCTTGCGCGTTATTGTCTTTTCACAGCTCAGGGCGGCTATTGGCGGCAAAACGTTAGGAGAAATAGTTGGCAGTTCTCGTAACGTAATCATGGAAGATGTACTGCGTGAATCTAACAAGCAGGCTTCCGGCTATGGTGTGACCTTTGTGGACATACGAATTAAGCGGGCAGACCTGCCCAACAGGCAGGCCATTTTTGACCGCATGAATGCAGAACGCAAGCGTATGGCCAATGAATATCGATTTGGTGGAGAGTCTGTTGCCCGTGATATTCGGTCCAAGGCAGAGCTTGATCGTGATACAATTCTTGCTGAGGCAGAACGCGAAGCCCTGACTATTCGGGGCCAGGCAGATGCCCAGGCGCTGCAAACATTTTCTCGGGCAATTTCACAGGCCCCTGAGTTTTTTATGTTTTCAAAAAGTCTTGAAATATATCGAAAGGCTTTTGGCGCAAACAGCAAGATTATTTTATCTACGGATGATCCTTTGCTGCGTTATTTCCAATAAATATCCGCTTGGTATTATAGATTACGCAAAAACAGACGATTCATCTTGCATTTTTCTGGATAGAGCTTAAATGTTATTCAGATAAAACGAGTACGAATTACTTCATAGTAGTCGACTTGCAGAACACATTAATGAGGAGTAGTGAGAGTGATCAATTTTGACGAAGTTTTTGAGAGAATTAAGGCCGCAACGGGTACAAGAACTCAGGTAGAACTTGCTGAGGTTCTTGATATCAGGCAATCCAGTATTTCAGATGCCAAAAGAAGAAATTCTGTTCCTTCCGACTGGTATATGAAGCTTTTTGAACAGTTTGGGTTGAACCCTGACTGGCTGAAAAAAGGCTCTGGACCTATGTACCTGCGTACCGAGCAAGGCTATGCCCCTGTGGATGCCCCTGCTATGGGCGCAGTGATGGAAGAACCCGGCAAATATAATGGCGCAGACTCCAAAAGCGCTGTTGTGAATGTGCACAGCACCTATGCAGGCCAGGAACAAGCCGGCCAGCAAGGGGCCATGGTGGGGCGTTTAAGCCTGCCACAGTCTTTTGCTACCCCTGGTATTCATGTGGTTCGCATTGATACTGCCAATATGGAACCCTACATTCTGAAAGGGGCCTTTGTTGGCATTGACACCACCCAGCGCCGTGTCGCTTCTGGCGAACTGTATGGCGTGCAACTGCCCTATGAAGGTATTGTGCTGAAGCGTACCTTTGTGGATGCTCAGTCCGGTTCCCTTATCCTTAAATCTGCTAACCCCGCTCACCCGGAGTTTACTGTGCCTTTGGAACAACATGAAGAGCACATTATCGGGCGCGTGGCCTGGGTTTTACAACGGTACTAGGCATACCGTTTTTTGGGTTAGAAAAAAGCACTGGGTGAGCAGTGCTTTTTTGGTTTTAGCATTCACAACATTTTGGTAGATGAAGCGCTATGGTTTGTCGTTTCCGTGGGCTTCAGGAATAAACCGGCGCATGGGGCCGCGTGCTGCCTTGGCTTTTTGCTTAATGGAATGAATAGTGCGGAAGAAAGGCAGGTGCGTTTTCCACTTGGCAAAAAGAATGCGCAGGGTAATGTAGAGTAGTAAAAAAACAAATGGGTAGCCAAGTTCTGTGCCAAGCACGGGTACAGTAAGCAGGGGAATGCCAGTGAAGCGCAGTGAAAGCCAGGCCAGGGCAAAGGGCACGGGCAAGATAGAGGCCATGCCCACCGTGGCTTCGGAAAAAAATGTTTTGCCAAAGGCTTCCTGTGCCAGGTTGTTGGCTGCCAGGTAACTTTCTTTGTCACTTTGGTGCAGGGCGTCCACAGAAACATTGTGCATGTGAATCATTTTATCCTGTAATTCCAAATAATAGCTTTTATGGGTCATGAACAGCAAGCCCGCCACAATTTCGCCCATAAGGGTTGCATAGGCAGCCAGCAGGGCAGAGCCAAGCCAGAAGGAAGCCAGGGGAGATGCCAGCCAGGTAAACGGGGCAAGAAGGAATGCATCAAGCCATACGGGAAGGTAGTGTGCCATGGGTAGTGAGGGGTGGTAGGTTACGCTATGCGGGTGGTAATACACGCCGTTTGGGGCACAGGAGGAAGAGTATGCGTTGGTCAAGCTCTGGTGCAATGAAGGGGCATATGCAGGTAGTCCTGCCTATGCCCCTTTGCTTGTGCAAGCATCAGGAGCAAGGTGTCCTTGTCCTGACCGAATAACCCGGGGTTTCTACAACATTTTAATGTGGAAGAACCCTTGCAGTACGTAATCAATGCCCACATACAGGGCAAGAATAATGAAAATACGCTTCAGCCACTTGTCTGAAAGGTATTTGGCTGTCATGGGGCCAACCCAGGAGCCAATAACAATACCCACCAGTTCAAGGCCTACCAAAGACCAGTCAACAGGAGTGCCGCCCATCATGAAGGTAGAGATGGACGTAATCATGCCAATGAGCACAGCCAGGGCAGAGGTGCCCGCAGCCAGGTACATGGGAAGCTGGGAAATGCTGGTAAGGAAGGGCACCAACAGGAAGCCGCCGCCCACACCGAGGAAGGCCGCAACAGAGGCGATGATAAAACCGCCGATAATGGGTAGCAGGGTGGAAAATGCAAATTCCACACCGCAGAAGGTAAACACAACGCGGCTTGCGCTGATGCTGATAACCTTCACGCCGGTCTGTGCTTGGCTGCCGCCAGATTTCACGGCTGCTTCAAAGGCTTTAACAGCCTCGCCTGCTTTCTTCTTTTTGGACTGGCCTGCGGGGGTTGTTTCATAAAACAGGTAGCAACCAAGGGCCAACACGAACAAGCCGAAAAAGCCCTGGTATTCTTTAAAGGAAATTTTGCCCTGTGTCAGGGTGGGCACGAGCCATGAACCCACAATGGAACCAATGCCAAGGGCAATGGCCAGGGGGAATACAATGCGGCCGAGCTTTGCATACTTGAAGGAAGAAACCGCGCCTGAGCAACCCACCAGCCACTGGTTGGAAACGCGCAGGGAGTCGGTAACAACTTTGTTCAGGGGGGCCCCTTTGCCAAAAGAGCTGGCATAATGCCCAAGGCCGAACACAGACATGTGGCCCACGCCTGCCATAACGCCGCCAAATGCACCTACAGTGGAGAATATCCAGCCTACCCACAAGGCCCAGGCAAATGCCAGAACAGGGTTCACATGGGGGGCACCGGGAATACCAAGAAAGCCGGGTTCGGCTGTCATGTCCAGTTTGCCCTCTTTGGCAGCGGCAGCAATAGCTGCACCCAGCCTGTCGGCGGGCTGTTCTTTGGCTGCAACGGGTTGGGCCGTAGCAGGTTGTGCCGTAGCCTGGGGTGCTGCGGCTTCAGTCATGGGTGCAGTCGCCTCAGGTTGTGTGCCATTTTGCGCAAGCGCAGCCACACTTGTAAGTGAAAGCACAAGGGTAAGGGCTATGGCCGCGAGTTTCCGGTGCTTGCCTAAAAAAAAGGTCATGTGTCGTTCTCCTGTTCAAGCGGGGAGTATGGTAATGAACCAAACCCCGGCTTGGTACTCCAAACCGGGGTTAAACCAAATATTTCACTAGCGGGATGATGCAAGAAAAATCGGAATTTGTAAATCATTGTTTGGTACAGCCAGCGCATTCCTCAGGGGTATCGCCTTCTTTCTTGAAGATGATAATGGGGCAGTTTTTGCAAATGTCTGCGCCGGGGAATGGGTCGCCAGGTCGTGTAATGGAGCTGGAGCCGCTGTTGTGAATGCGCTGTAGCAAGCGCTTAACCGTGGCTTCAATATGTGGGCCAGGAATGAATACGTTCACTTCACCGCGCTCTGTTTTGCCTGCATTGTAGCTGCCAGAGCAAGCCGGGCACATGTTGAACGTTTGTTCCAGGTGGCTAAATACAGAACCGCCGCACGCCGAAGAGCTCATGGTTACCATGGGGCGCAGGGGGTGGGTGTCTGTTCCGGCCATGTAGTCTACAGCCAGGTGGTACGACTGTAAGTTGTCGCAATAAAAATGTACCACATCAGGCTGCATGGGGGCTGTACCCAGGGGGCCAATGGCCACTGCCTTCACGCTATTCAAAGGCATTTTGGGCTTGGAACGCAAAAAACGCTCGGCCTGTGCCTGGTCAACACAGTATTTGCTTTGAGATTTTACTTCCTTATCATCAATTTCACGCCAGCCAAAACTCACTTGACCGTTTGTGCAGCCCAGGTGTTCCTTGGTGCCAAGAATGGTTTTTGCCTGCATACGGGCAGCAATTTCCCACTGGCAGTATGTGAGGGGTTTTACGGGAATGGAGTAGTCTGTGTTCTTTTTAAATTGCTCGACCATTTCGTCAGAAGTCAGGAAGTACACGGCAATGGGGTGATGGTATAACCGTAATTCACGCATAAGGGTTTCTTGCATAGAAGAGTAAGTTAACTGCATATCTTCCTCCTTAGATGTTAGGTGCCGTATAATACATGATGGCATTCAATATGACAAGCTTATGTTAAAAAAATCACAATAAAGTTGAGTCGGCAATATAATCTATGATTGATGGTCATATTTAATGCTTTGAGATGAATAGGTGCGATGGCTCGTAAAATACTTTGTGAAATTTAGTGGATAACTACATGGCCGCATGGTTGCTGTACCATGCTTTACAAGAATTGAGGTGTTGTACAGTGCGAAAATTGAGTAAAACAGTCTTGTTAAATGTCATAACAGGCCCAGGTCTGGCGCTGTGCAAAAGAGCTAGCCTATGCGCTTATGGATTCATGCCAGTCAAGCGAGGCAAGCAAAACGGTTTGTTGTAAAAAAAACGGCAGGGTCGGGGTGTCGCCTGGAGCGGCCAAACCCAAGGACTGGTAAATGGGAAAGGTGTGGGCAAGGGCGGAAAGGTAATGGGCAGGAGATGCCTGGAAAATATCATCTGGGCGTGTGTGTTCTGGGTGTTCTCCGGGGGCACAGGGCTGGGAAAAAACAAGGTAGCGGCGGCACACCATAGGCCTTATCGTATAAATGCTACACCCCCCCAGGTGCAGGAAGGGGCAAGTGCCTTCGGGAACGTGGTTCAAATTGTTGCGCAATGTATGGCGTAGTTCCGCAGGTATACCATGGTTCAGGTAAAAGCGAATGCCCAGAATTTCTGCAGGGAGGGCAGGAATAAGGTGGGTGCAACAGGCGGTGCAGCCTTTATGGCAGGCGGGGGTGCGTGGTGTTTGGGCCAGTTGCTGTTCCTGGGCAGCCTCCAGCGTGGCATACGCATCAAAGAGTGGGTGCAGCCAGGCTGGGGAGTGGGCTGGTAAGCAATACGTGGCGCGCTTTTGTTGTGCCAGGGGGGAAAGAGTGAGTTGTTGCATTAGCGCCCCTTGCGCTGCTGTGTGCCCCAAGTATGGGCCATGTGCACAAAATTGGGCGCCCAGCAGGGCACTGCCGGGGCATAAATATGGGTATAGCCTGCATGCGTTTGCCAGCGGCACAGGCCATCAGCCCCGGCGGGGTGCCCACCCGTCATGCCTTTGCCTTTGTGCAGGGTAACGATATGGGCAGGTGCTTCTTGTGCTGCGGGGGTGTAACTGGAAAAGTGGAATTCATGGCCCTTGAAAGAAAGTCCTGCCGGAAAGAAGGGGGTGTAGCCAGAAACGGTTGCTTCCACATAGCCAAGGCCGTTGGGGCGCGGACTCATTGTTACGGAGCCGGGGAAAACTCCAGCCATGGGGAAGGCCCCTTCTTGGGTGTGCAAGGTGCTGCACAGGTACATGAACCCACCGCATTCTGCGTATATGGGCATTCCCTGGCTGGCCAGGGTATATACATGGGCACGAATGCTCTTGGCCTGGGCCAGTTGGGCCGCATATTGTTCCGGCACGCCACCACCAAGGTACAGCCCGTCAAGGCTGGGCCACGGGGTTTCGTCCAGAATGCTCAAGGGAACGAGCTGTGCCCCTGCTGCCTTGAGGGCATCAAAATTTTCCTGGTAGTAGAACCACAGGGCAGAATCATGCACATAGCCAATGCGTGGCTGCATGACGGAGAATGCTTTTGAAGCAACGGTAATTGTCTGCTGTGGTTCGGCCCCACTCTGGGCAGCTTCTTTTGGTTCCCAAGCAGGGCAAAGGGCAGGGGCGTTACGGGCAATTTCCAGCAGTTGCGGCATGTTCACATGGGTTGCCAGCAACTCTGCCAAGGCGTCCAGGCGCACGGCAGCGGCTTCTTCTTCCATATAGGCCAGGCCCATGTGGCGCTCTTCAATGTGAAACAGGGTATGCCGGGGCAAGGCCCCCAGTACGGGCACACCTGTAAGGGTTTCCACGGCCTGGGTGATGAGGGTGCGCTGCCTTTCCGTGCCTGTGCGGTTCAGAATTACCCCTGCCAAATGCAGTTCTGGCTCCAGCATTGTACAGCCAAGAACAATGGCGGCTGCCGTGCGGGTCATTTTTGTGCAGTCCATTACCAGCACCACCGGGGCCCCCAGGGAGCGGGCCAGGGCAGAGGTGGAAGCGGTGCCTGCTGTATCCACACCGTCGAACAGGCCACGGTTGCCTTCAATCAGGCTTATGTCGTGCCCCTGTGCCCCGGCCATGAACAGGGCCACAAGCTGCTCTGGCGGGCAAAAGTAGGGGTCCAGGTTGCCCTGGGCTGTGCCTGCGGCGCTGGCAAGCCATGCGGAATCAATATAATCCGGGCCTTTCTTAAACGTTTTAACACGGTGCCCGGTTTGGCAAAGGGCACGGGTTACCCCAAGGCTGACAAGGGTTTTGCCAGAACCGCCCGAAAGGCCAGCTATAACAAGGCGCGGAAAAGACATGGAAACCTTCAGTGTGTGCTAGAGCAATTTCACTTTGAAATTGCTCGGTGGACGCAACGCGGACACCCGCGGAGCGTGTCGTTTAATGATAGTAGAACAGTTTGGTACTTTGAAAAACTCATGTGCTGCATGGAAATTCAATGTAGATTTTTAAAGTGAAGCTGCTGTAGTGTGTGATGTGATAAAGCGAAAAAAAAAGCGCACAGATGGTAACCACTGTGCGCTGCAAGCCAAAGGCAAAGCCTGGCTTAAGCGTCCGTATCCGGCTTGCCAGCACCTTTCAAACCATACATGGTGGTGCTGCCAGAAGACCAGAATTCAAGTTTTTCTGCATTCACCAGAGATGTGAGAATTTTCTTCACATCGCGGGGGCCTTTTCCGGGGAAAAGGGGCAGAAAGTCGTTAAAGTAGAATTTGCTTTTGCCGGTTTTCCCTGTGAGAAAATCGACAACAATTTGTTGTTCTTCATTCATGATAAATCCCCTTTGCGCAGGCCCCCCGGGCGCATGGCACCCGGGGGAATTACTGTATGCGCCTAGAACTTGAACTGGGTGCTTTGACGCCAGGTGTAGTACGCGGGTTCGCGGAAGTCGTCGATGAGGTGGTGGGTAAACGTAAGGCCGGTAAGGGAGAAGAAACGCTCCCAACCAATGCGTTCTGCCCATTCGCCCAGGCGTTCATACTTGTTGGCGTTGGCAGCGTACACTTCAACAATGTGCTTCACGGTCTTGGTCAGTGTAGGCCAGCGTGGAGTTTCGTTGGGAATGTATGCCACAACAACCTTGGAGAACTTGGGCATGCTGATGCGGTTGGAAACCTTGCCGCCTACCATGATAGCAACGCCGTCGCCTTCGCCATCGGAAATGGGCAGGGCTGGGCACATGGTGTAGCAGTTACCGCAGTACATGCAGCGTTCGTTTTTAATAGCAATGGAGTTGTGCTTTTCGCCTTTGTAATCCACTTTTGTGGGGCGTACTGCTGCGGTGGGGCAAGCAGAAACAGCCAGCGGAATTTCACACAGGCGGTCAGCCCACTCGTGGTCGATCATGGGGGGCTTTCTGTGAATGCCCACCAGGCCGATGTCAGAGCAGTGCACAGCACCACACATGTTAATGCAGCAAGCCAGGGAAATGCGCAGGGGGGCAGGCATGCGGTGTGCCTGGAAGTCTGCGAACACTTCGTCCATCACAGCCTTAACCGGGCCGGAAGCGTCGGTTGCGGGGGTGTGGCAGTGTACCCAGCCCTGGGTGTGAATGATGTTGGTAATACCGGCGCCGGTACCACCCACGGGGAACTTGTTGGAACCCGCGCTGAATTTGCGTCCAGCTAGGTCGGCCTTCAGGGCCTTCAAGGTGTCTGCATTGTCAGTCATGAATTCAACGTTGCTGCGGGTAGTAAAGCGCAGGAAGCCCTGGCAATACTTGTCTGCAATGTCGCACATTTCGCGAATCAGGGAAACGCTCATGAGGCGTGCAGTACCGCAACGCACGGTGTATACTTTGTCGCCGCTTTCTGCCACGTGCATAAGCACGCCGGGCTCAAGGATTTCGTGGTACAGCCACTTGCCCTTGTTTTTGGCAATAAAGGGCGGGTAGAACTGATCATATTTGCGAGGACCGATGTCAGTAATGCGGTTCTCCATGGGCTTGTCGGGATTGTACCCGGAAGATACGAATGCCATAGTTCTCCTCCCCCCTTATCTCTGGTGTCTTGTGCGGTAAGCTTCGATGTCACGGTCAAAGCCGCCAGGAACCTCTTCTTCTTTCCAGAAGATGTAGGGGTTGTGGCGGGGTTCTTTCACGTGTACAGCCTGTGGCGCTATTTCTGTCACTTCAAGCAAACGCTGGAAGGAGAGGCGGCGAATGGTTTCACCCAGGCGCTCACGGTTTTTGCCGTCTTCCATCCACCAGTCCCAAATCTTTTCGATGACTTCTTTGATTTCATCATAGGGCTGGTTTACTTCAATGAAAGGCACAAGCAGGGAACCCATTTGTGCGCCGTCAAGTACGGGGGCTTTTGCGCCTACCAGAATGGAAGCACCGCGTTCGTCACCAATGTGCAGGGCGCGGGGCATGGTGTTAATACAGTGCATGCAACGTGTGCATTCTCTGTTGTTAATGGAAAGCTTGGAGCCGTCCCACTTCATGCACTTTGTTGGGCACAGGTCAACAACTTCTGCCTGAATGTCAAACTTGCCCCAGTCGCGGCCGGAGTGTGCACCTGCGTTAGGAGCAAACTCGCCGCCCACGTAGCCTTTTACAGCTGCCTGGTCAATTTTGATGTCGTCTTTCCAGGTGCCAATAACGGAAAAGTCGGAGCGTGCAATGGCAGCTACGCAACCGTTGGGGCAACCGTCAAACTTGAACTTGAACTTGTAGGGGAACGCAGGGCGGTGCAGTTCATCCTGGTAGTCCAGGGTAAGTTGGTAGCACACGTCCTGGGTGTCGTAGCATGCGTATTCGCAACGGGAAGTGCCAAGGCAGCTTTCCGGTGTACGCAAGTTGGAGCCGGAGCCACCAAGGTCAGTGTTATACTTGTGGGTCAGTTCAAAGAAGATTTCTTCAAGCTGGGCGGTTTGGGTACCAAGCAGCACGATGTCGCCGGTGGAGCCGTGCATGTTGGTCAGGCCGGAGCCGCGCATGTCCCAAAGGTCACAAATCTGGCGCAGAAATTCGGAGGAATAGTACTTCGCAGCAGGTTGGTTCACGCGAACCGTGTGGAAGTGAGCAACACCGGGGAAAGCTTGGGGCTGGTCACAGTAACGGCCAATAACACCGCCGCCGTAACCGAACACACCAACGATACCGCCGTGTTTCCAGTGGGTTTCCCCGTCGTTGTAGGAAAGTTCAAGTACACCAAGCAAGTCTGCTGGGCAGTCTACAGGAATCTGGTAATTTACCTTGTCTGCATTCTTAGCCCGGTTTTCAGCCTCCCACTTGATGTCAGACACAAAGCTGGGCCACGGCCCAGACTCAAGCTGGTCGAGCTTGGGAGTTGCGTGTTTCGCCATTGGGTTACCTCCACTATGGTTTTACGTTCCAACCCTGGGCGGCGCATGCATGCCCAAGGGTGCTTCAGCCGATAATGAAAAATGAAAAATCGCAGAATATTCGCGGAGTAAAGTCCGCAGTCAATAGGCTAGAAGCAAATGATGATTTTGTCAAGGTATGAGTTGCTTTGGTGGGGAAGCTACGCAACTAAACTATGGGCTGCGCAGGCGTTGACCTGTTGCCCCTTTCAAGCCTATGTTGCGGGAACAAAAAATTATTTACGCAATAACTCAAGCAAGGTATGGCCATGAAAGACGCAAATGGACTGTATTATCACCCAGACCCCACAGACCTGCAAACCCGTGTTTATGTGCGGGAAGGCACAAATGGCATAGAGTTCCGCCTGTGGCGCAGCACCCATCCGGAAGTGTGGGAAAAGCACGGCTGGCTTTCTTTTGCCATTATTGAAGCAGCCGCAGGATTGTATAAGGAAGAAAAAGGGCATAGCACCCCCCTTGATTTGTACGATGCAAACGTTGCCCGCGCTCTCCTTAAAGATGAAGCCCGGAAAAACAGCAAGCAGTAGGGTGAGCTAGGCTACCAGGCAATGTGTTCATACTCTTCGCGGGGCGTACCCGCACGCTGTGCCTGTATGCAAAGCAACAAAACCCCTTGCAGGGAGATATCCTTGCAAGGGGTTTTTCTGTGGAAGGAAGAAGAGGAGAAAACTGAAGCTGTGTTCGTTTGCTTATGGAAGTAAAGGAGGCGAACGATTCTTAAATTTTGGCTTCTGCCCCCATAAAGCGAACCCTTGCGGGCTTGCCTTCAATTCCCGTAAAGGTGAAGCGAGCCCGTGTTTTTGACTGTGGCAGAACCACCACGTCTTCTGCCAGTGAAGGTTCGCTCAGAGGGTAAGCAAAGCTGTCGCTATCAAGCAGAATGACTGCGCCCAGTTGGGAAAGGTTGGTGATGCGAATGGGTGCGTCTGTTTCATTGGCAATGGCAAGGGTTGCCGTTACTTGCCCGCGTGTGGGTTCTTCCACTTTGAGCACAGAAACTTTGGCGACCTTGGCAAACTCTTCATTGGTGGCCACCACTGTCATGTTGTCTGGGGCTGGGGGGTCTTGCTTGGTATTGCCAAGGTTCTTGTCTAATTCAGAAAGGATGCCCTTTCCGGTGTTCAAAAGGTCACCCATGACTGCTTTCATGGAACCGTCATCAAGCTTTGTGGTGGGTTCAGCGGCCAATGCGGCAGAACACATAAGGCAAAGAAAAAGGGTAAGGCTGGCTGTTGTTTTCATGAAAGCTCCTTTGTGTGCTATGTAAAAGGGCAGTGCGCAAGTGCCCAGGTGCCGTGCAGGCATGTATTACAATATCCAGGCAAGGCAGGGCAAGGGCACAGATGTATCATTATATTGTTTCACTGTAAATTTTGTGGGCCTCTTCTTTTACGGGCTCTCCAGCGAGCAGCCCAGGGCAACGCTCAATGGGAGTATACGGTATGAAGCCACTGTTGGGTATCCCTTAAGGTACAGGAGGAATGCCGGGCTGTGGTGCGGAAGCTGTTCTGCCAGTGTACAGGCAAAAAAGTAATTTGAAAAACAGTGATTTTCTCGTTAAAATCAGTTGACTCTGGGTAGGAAAGGGTGCATAAACCCCCTTCGCCATTTGGAAGCAGGTGGCGGGCCAGGACGGGGTCCGGCGGGGTGTTAAAACTTTTTTAAAAAAGTGATTGACACCGGGAGTGAAAAGAGACATAACTCCCCTTCGCCGCACGGAAACGGGTGGCGGGCCGGGAGTGATTCCAGCAGGTTGTCGAAAAAGTTTTTTAAGAAATTAAAAAAAAGATGTTGACAACAAGGCCGAGTGGGTGCATATTCCCGCTTCGCCGCAAGAAAC